>JAUNED010000033.1 GCA_030525745.1 Lonepinella koalarum
CATCTTCTTCACCACCGGTTACCCCGATTTCAATTTCAAGGGTCATACCGATTTTATCCATACGAGCTAAATACTCACGGCAGATTTCCATATTCTCTTCAATCGGCTCTTCAGATAAATCGATCATATGTGAAGAGAATAACGGGCGACCGGTTTCAGCAAAATGTTTTTCGCCTGCTTCAAGTAAGCCATCGATCCAAGGTAATAAGTTTTTCGCCGCATGGTCGGTGTGAAGAATGACAGGCACACCATATTCAACTGCTAATTGGTGAACGTGTTTTGCCCCTGCAATCGCCCCTAATACATCAGGACGAGCACCTGAAGCTGGCTTAATGCCTTTACCTGCATAGAACTGTGCACCACCGTTTGAGAATTGCACGATTACCGGTGATTTCACACGAGCTGCGGTTTCTAACACAGCGTTTACTGAATCTGAACCCACGCAGTTTACTGCCGGAATAGCGAAGTTGTGTTCTTTAGCATAAGCGAAAACTTTTTGTACGTCGTCGCCTGTTACCACACCCGGTTTTACGATGTTTAATAATGACATTTTTTGCTTCCTTTGTATGAAATGTGCAAAAGCACATTGTTAAAATATACGGTCAAACTTTGCAAAATATTCACAAAATTTGACCGCTTGTAACTGTTAGCCGTTGGCTCGTTTTTCTAAGATTTCTACTGCCGGTAATACTTTACCTTCCACAAATTCTAAGAATGCACCGCCGCCGGTTGAAATGTAAGAAATTTTGTCTTTGATACCGAATAAATCAATAGCAGCTAAGGTATCACCACCACCGGCAATCGAGAATGCACCGTTTGCAGTTGCTTCTGCAATCGCATTTGAAATCACTTCAGTTCCTTTACGGAAGTTAGGGAATTCAAACACACCAACCGGGCCATTCCAAAGAATGGTTTTTGAATTGCGGATAATCTCAGCTAATTGCTCTGCCGATTTTTCACCAATATCGAAAATTGATTCATCTGCTTGTACTTCGCTCACCGCTTTTTCCGTTGCCGGTGCTGTTTCAGAGAATTCAGTACCTACACGCACATCAACCGGAACAGGAATATTGGTTGCTTGTGCTAAACGTTTTGCTTCAGGAATTAAATCTTCTTCGTATAATGATTTACCCACTGCGTGGCCTTCTGCCGCAATAAAAGTATTGGCAATACCACCGCCCACGATTAATTGGTCAGCAATTTTTGAAAGCGAATCAAGCACTGTTAATTTAGTTGAAACTTTTGAACCACCCACAATCGCTAACATTGGACGTTGTGGCTCTTTTAATGCTTTACCTAACGCATCTAATTCAGCGGCTAATAACGGGCCAGCACACGCAACCGGAGCATATTCTGCCACACCGTAAGTTGAACCTTCCGCACGGTGAGCCGTACCGAATGCGTCCATTACAAATACATCACAAAGTGCCGCATATTTTTTTGCTAACTCAGGGGCGTTTTTCTTCTCACCTTTGTTAATACGCACGTTTTCAAGCACCACGATTTCATTTTCGTTTACTTCAACACCATCTAAGTAATCACGAACTAAACGTACAGGAACACCTAAGTCTGACGCATTTAAGTAATCAACCACAGGTTGTAAAGAGTTTTCCTCTTCAAATACGCCTTCTGTCGGGCGACCTAAATGCGAAGTGACCATTACCTTAGCCCCTTTTTGTAAAGCTAATTTTAAGGTTGGAATAGTCGCAACGATACGGGCATCTGATGTTACTTTGCCATCTTTTACCGGTACGTTAAGGTCAGCACGAATAAATAAACGTTTACCTGCTAAATCAAGGTCAGTCATTTTAATAACAGACATAGTTTGTTCCTCTTTAGATTAAAAGTTTTAAAAGTGATAACGGTCGGATTATATCAGTTTCTAATCATTTTGGGCTAACCTAGATCAAATAAATGATTAATTTTTTATCATTTTAGAATACGATTATCCTGACTGTTCTTATTTCCCCCAATACGCTTGGTTAATTAAGCAAGAATTACAAATTCCCGGCAAAATTTAACCGCTTGTCACTAAAAATAAAGCTGTTTGAAAATCCATTCAAACAGCTTATAGAATTTAGAGTGAATTGAAGAAAATCACCAAGATAATCACCGGAATCACAAAGCGAACATAGTTAAACCAAATAGCGGTAAACATTTTACCCGCACCTAATTCCTCCTTCGCCTCTTCTTTTAGAACAAAGCCAACGAAAATCGCGCTACCTAAGGCGGTTAAAATAAAGAGGATATTTCCACTAATGTAATCAAAAGCATCAAAAATACTCTTACCCATAATCTGAATATCTTTCAGTACATTATCACTTAACGCAGAAGGAATATTTCCTAACACAAAAATAACGGATAATGTAATAAAAATCGCTGTTTTCCGGCTGATATTGGCTTTTTCTTGTAGTGATGTGATGATAACTTCATAAATCGTCAATGAGGTAGTAAGTGCTGCCACTACTAATAAACTAAAGAAAATAATCGCAAAAATCGTGCCGCCCCACATATTTGAGAACACAATCGGCAAACTTTGGAATACTAAAGTCGGCCCTGAATTTGGAGCGACACCAAAGCTAAATAATGATGGGAAAATCATAAATCCTGCGAGTACCGCAATCACCGTATTCATCACACCTGTAATAGTTGCAGTTTTTACTAAATTTTCACTCTTATCAAGGTAGCTTGAAAGGGTAATCAACACACCAAAACCAAGGCTTAATGCAAAAAATACTTGTCCTAACACAAACACAAATAATTTTGAGGTAATTTTTGAAAAATCTGGCATTAAATAGAAAGAGATGCCTTCAGCAGCCCCTGGTAAAGTCACATTTCTAATGACCATCACAATCAGGAAGATAAACAGAATCGGCATCAAATATTTCACTGAACGCTCAATACCGTCCACAATGCCTTTTACTAAAATGAAATAATTCACCAATACAAAAAGTGCTGTATAAGCAATAATTGTCGCTGGACTATTAAAAATGCTTTGTTGGAAGAATTGCTGGGTCGTATCTACAGTAACGGGTTCAGACAGTTCTAGTGTACCTGTCAGTAGGCTACCGATATAATTTAATACCCAACCACCAAGTACCATATAGTAGGCAAGAATACCAAATGCTCCAAGCAAGCCCATATAGCCAAGAATTTTCCAGCCTGAGGCAATTTTTTTACCATTTGCTGAGCCAGTAAAAGCATCAATAGCATTTACTCTCATACGGCGACCGATCACATTCTCCACCAAAATCATAGGGATACCAATCACAATCATCGCAATACAAAATAGGAGAACATAAGCACCACCGCCATTTTCTCCGACTAAGTAAGGGAAACGCCACGTTGCACCAAAACCGACTGTTGCTCCCGCAACGGTCATAATATATGCCAATCGATTCGACCAAGATTGGCGTTCTTGTTGTTGATTTGCCATTTAATACTCCATCGGCTAATAATACCGCTTAAACCAACAAGCGGTCAGATTTCTAAAGAATTTTGCGTATTACACAAATAATGCAAATAATTCGGCAACTTTCATTCTTGAATCAGCTTTCTGTGAAATAGAACGTTGCACTTGAATTTCTGTTATTTTTGCAGACTGATAAATCTGCCGAGTAAAATCAGTAGCGTGATTTGAAATTAATACAGGAACGCCTAATCCTTTCATTTCTAAAGCCAGTGTTGCCAAACGCCCTTGTTGCTCTAGGCTAAAACCACCGCCAGCATATTGCGTAAAATTCGTTTCTTGTGCTAAAGGAGCATAAGGCGGGTCGCAGTAAATCACATAATCTGTTAATTGATTTTTTGCCAACTCAAAGACCTGTTCAAAATCCGCACACACAAAAGTTGCCTTTTGTGCTTTTTCAGCAAAAAAACGCAGTTCTTTTTCCGGAAAATAATGGGTTTTATAACGACCAAAGGGAACATTGTACCCTTTTTTCCTATTGTAGCGACAAAGCCCGTTATAACCAAATCGATTTAAATACAAAAAAATTACCGAGCGTCGAAAAATATCTTTTACACGATTAAACTCTGCACGGCGAGCTTTATAAAAGGTTTCTGTATTGGCTTGTGGATGAAGAAACAGTTGTTTTGTATGGATAATATATTGCTCAACATCTGCTTTCACCACATTAAAAAGATTAATTAAATCAGGATTAATATCAGCAAGAAGATAATGCTCAAAATCTGTATTCAGAAAAACCGAGCCTGCACCAACAAAAGGCTCAACTAAACAAGCCTTTTTTGGCAAATGGGTTTGAATATCTGGAATTAAGCGATATTTACCGCCAGCCCATTTTAGAAAGGCTCTATGTTTAGGGTGATTCATTTTAAACATTAACGTTGGGTAAAACGCTCAATAGCGGCTAATACTTGAGATTCTGTGGCTTTCGAGGAAACGTAAGCTTCACCAAGTGATTTCAATAAAATTAAGCGTAATTGTCCTGCCAGCACTTTTTTATCTCGCCACATATAAGGCAAATATTCCTCAGGCTCCATACCATCAGGGGAGATAGTCGGTAAATTGGCTCGAGCCAATAATTTTTCCAAGCGGGCAACTTCTTCAATGCTTAAATCACCCAAAATATGAGATAAGGCAGCCGCTTCCAACATACCGACTGAAACCGCTTCGCCGTGCAGCCACACACCATAGCCCATTCGAGCTTCAATAGCATGTCCAAAGGTATGACCTAAGTTTAGTAATGCACGATCGCCTTTTTCCGTTTCATCTCGAGCAACCACATCCGCTTTTAGCTGACAGCATCGTTGAATACAGAGTTCAAGTGCCTCTTGCTTGAGGCTGACCAAATCATCGATATGCTTTTCAAGCCATTCAAAAAAATCAATATCAAAGATTGCACCGTATTTAATGACTTCTGCTAAACCGGCACTGACTTCTCTTTTAGCTAAAGTATGAAGCGTATTGGTATCAACAATGACAGAAACAGGCTGATAAAAAGCCCCAATCATATTTTTACCGAGTGGGTGGTTTACCGCCGTTTTCCCGCCTACCGAAGAATCAACTTGAGCAAGTAAAGTCGTTGGAATCTGAATAAAACGAATGCCACGCTGGTAAGATGCTGCCGCATAGCCTGATACATCACCGATTACACCGCCACCTAAAGCAATTAAAGTCGTATCTCGATTATGATTTTTTTCTAATAATGCCGTAAAAATCAGATTTAGTGATTCTAGTGTTTTGTATTCTTCGCCATCAGGAATCAATACCGAATCAACGTGACAACCAAGCTCTGTTAAAGCATTTGTGACCACACTAAGATAATGTTCCGCTACCGTTGGATTTGAAACGATCATTACCTTATTACCTGATTTTAATGGGCTATAGCTGGCAGGCTGATTTAACAACCCTGCACCAATTAGAATCGGATAACGACGTTCTTTTAATTCCACATTGACTTGTAACATATCTTAGTTCCTTATTTAATTGGCTATTGTAAATTATCCATCATATCAATAATTTGATTCGCCACCACTTTAGCACTCTGCTCGTCTGTATGAATAGTAATATCAGCAATTTCTTCATACAGCGGGTTACGGATTTTTGCTAATTCTTCCAATGTTTTACGAGGGTCTTCCGTTTGTAATAAAGGACGCTTTTTATCTCGCTGAGTACGTTCAAATTGTTTTTCTACCGTGGTTTCTAAATAGATTACGATGCCACGAGCGGAGAGTACATTACGGTTATCTTTAGATAAAATCGAACCACCACCTGTTGAAAGCACAATACCGTGATTTTGGGTTAATTCATTGAGAATACGCTCTTCACGTTTACGGAAGCCTGCTTCTCCTTCAACATCAAAGATCCAATCAATATCCGCACCTGCTCTTTCTTCAATAACACTGTCGGAATCCATAAATTCCATTCCCAATGTTTGAGCAAGCTGACGCCCAATCGTACTTTTACCAGCCCCCATCGGCCCAATCAAAAAAATATTACGTTTTTCAGCCATTATTTCTTCTTCATTTTAAAATTTACCAAACATTTGATTTGTGAAATTAAAAGAAAAAACGACCGCTTGTTCTACAAGCGGTCTGATTTCTTCTAAAAATCGCAATAAAAATTTATTTATTGACTAAGGAATATACAAATAACTCACAAATCGCCCAAATTAAAATTGGTTGCTATTATCGCAAGAAATCCCTCTATTTTTCAACTTTTAAGAAAGTAATCATTGCAATTAATTATTTAGAATAGTTCACCACTTTGTAACACCCCCGGAGGCGGTAATCCTAAACGTAGTGGTGCAGACTCCGTTTTTTGAGGTGCTTTTTCAGTATAAGCTCTCTCAACAATATAACGTTTCGTAGGTTCTGTTCCCTTAATAAAGTATTCTTTACGCCCATTGCCTAAAAAACCGCTATTCGGGTCAATATTCACCTCAATAATATTTCTTGGTATCAGACTTTTTTCTACAGGTTTATCCGATAAAGCAACTTTCATATAACTTGTCCAAGCTGGTAACGCAGTACTTGCTCCCGAAGCTCCTTTACCTAACATCTTTTTATTATCATCAAAGCCAACATAGACAACTGTAGAAATATCGGCACCAAATCCTGCGTACCAAGTTGCTTTAGCATTATTGGTTGTCCCTGTTTTTCCACCCACATCTGGACGTTTTATGGTATTGAGCATTTTATAGCTAGTACCTTTCCAACCATATTCCGGCTCACCTGTAATTGCAGAAGCTAACGCACTACGCATTAAGAACGCTAATTCATCGCTAATCACCCGAGGAGCATAACGTAATCCTTTAATATGATGGGAAGATTCCGCCATCAAACTCGGTGCGGTTTTCTCTCCGTTATTCTCCTGTAATTCGGGTTCTGAATCCCCAATATCTTCTACGACATTCTCTTCATCATTATTTGTAGGACTAGTAGTACCTGTATTCACTTGAGTTTCATCGTGAATTTTCACCGACTCAAAATATTGCGGTTCTGGATAAACCACCGGATTATCACAGTTACTACAAGCCACAACAGGATTAGCTTGATATAGCTCATAGCCTTGAGCATCAATAATTCGATCAATAATGTATGGTTCAATCAAATAGCCACCATTATTAAATACTGCGTAAGCTCGAGCCATTTCTAGTGGTGTAAAAGAGGCTGCACCTAATGCAAGCGACTCTGTTGCAACATACTGATTCCGATTAAAACCAAAACGTTGTAAGTAATCGGCAACATAATCAATCCCTGCCATTTGCAATATCCGAATAGCCACCATATTTTTAGATTTACCCAATGCAACACGGGTTCTCAACGGGCCGCCATAAACCCCATCGGCATTTTTAGGTCGCCACTCTTTTTGCCCTTTCTTCTTAATCACAATAGGAGCATCGCTAATGGTAGTTGAAAGGCTTAACCCTTTATTCATTGCCGCTGTGTAAATAAACGGTTTAATCGCAGAGCCAACTTGAACCAATGACTGAGTCGCACGATTAAAACGGCTTTGTTCAAAGCTAAAGCCCCCCACAATCGCTTCAATCGCCCCATTTTCGCTATTAATCGACACCAAAGCCGAGTTTACTTCAGGAATCTGCCCTAACACCCATTCTTTACTTTTATTTTGTCGAACCCAAATTTGCTCACCCGCTTTTAATCCTTTAGCAGCAAAGGAAGCATTCGTGCGTTTTAAAATCGAGGTATCACCATTTGCTAATAAAATCGTATATTTTGATTTATCCGCTTGGGTCACAACTGCAGGAGTAAATGGTTCTGATTTAGGTAATTTACTTAAATGATCGATAATTTTCTCATCATCCCAAGCTGAACTCCCAGTCCATAATTTTTCTGCTCCTCTCCATCCATAACGGCGATCGTAATCAATCAGATTTTCACGCAAAGCATCTTGTGCGGCTTTTTGGTCGGCTGAAAGCACAGTAGCATATACTTTTAAACCTTTGTTATACGCAATATTTTCACCGTAACGTTTCACGATTTCTTGGCGAACCATTTCCGTCACATAATCAGCACGAAATTCTAATGTTGCTCCATAATAATTAGCGACTACCGGTTCTGCCTTAGCTTTTTCATACTCTGCTTTAGTAATATCCCCCGTTTCCAACATTCTGCCAAGCACCACATTACGGCGTTCTTCCGCACGTTTAACCGAATAAAGTGGATTCATCGTTGAGGGGGCTTTAGGCAGTCCGGCAATAATCGCAATTTCAGATAACGTTAAATCTTTCAATGCTTTGTTAAAATAGGTTTTCGCTGCTGCCGCCACACCGTGAGAACGATATCCTAAATAAATTTTGTTTAAGTAAAGCTCTAAAATCTCGTTTTTGGTTAAAACCTGCTCAATTTCTAACGCTAAAATTGCCTCTTTTGCCTTACGCTCATAAGTACGTTCCGGCGTTAAAAAGAAGTTTTTCGCTAATTGTTGCGTAATTGTACTTGCACCTTGTGTATCTCCTTGGCTGGTACGCCACAACGCACGCACAATCCCTTTCGGATCAATCCCTTTGTGTTCATAAAAACGAGCATCTTCTGTTGCAAGAATAGCTTTTACCAACATTGGCGGCACATCTTCAAGTTTAACAGGGATACGACGTTCTTCACCTACTTCACCGATCAGTTTGCCATCTAAAGTAAAAATTTGCATCGGTTGTTGTAGCTCAACATCTTTAAGCGTAGCGACATCAGGTAAATCTGCCTTGATATGCATATAAATTACACCGCCAACAACTCCACCTAGAATAAATAGAGAAAGTAAAGCACTAAATATTATTTTTGCGATCCGCATCGAAAAAATCTCTTTTGGTTAATGACGAAACATAAATTTAAAGCGAATATTAATCTACTAAGTATAAGCGAAAAATACTGACTTCGCATAACTAATTCTAAAAATTTACAGCTCAAACGAATTATGAAACACCCTAACTTATTTTCAAAATCCAAAATACAGCCTACTCTTATCGGGCTGAGTGAAGACAAAGAACGCTACTGCTTGGTCAAAAACGAAGCAGGAAACCTAAGTCTTTTTTGGCATTCGAAACAAACGGAGCTAGCCTCATTACTCGAACAAGCCCCCCACTTTAAATTAGGTCATTTTTCCCCACAAACAAATAAACTCAATCGTACTTTTCTAATAGTGCGACCTATAGCTCATTCATATATTTGGCGTAAAACGGTTTTTCTCAGTAAAAGTCTTGATGATACTCAATTACGCCAAAAAGTGCTTCATATTCTAAAAAATGAGCAACCCCTATCACTAGAATTACTCAACTTTGACTACCAAACATTTCAAAGTAATCATCCTCATCTGAATAAAATAGTGATCTATGCTGTTCGTAAAAGCTATGCAGAGCAATTCACTGAAGTACCTTGTATCTTAGATTGCGAATTGCATTGTTATATGAGAGCTATTTCTCACTTTTACCATAAGCAACCTATACCTGAATTTCCTTGTTTTAAGTTTCAACACCAAATCGTGCAATTTAGTGAAAATAATCTACAGTTTCTTGACACTGAACCTGAAAATTGTATTCATCTACCTAAGATAGCAGCAATCGAATCCGAAATGGATTTAGCAAGCCAACATCTCTATTTTCTTGCACTTGGAGCTAGTTTATGGAATGGCAAGGGATTGATTTAAGCCATAACAAACAGCGAGATTGGGTAACAACCCATTGGCAAACGCTAAAAAACCTTTTTTTGATTACCCTGATACTCATTGGGATCGGTCTATCCTTACTTTTTTATCATTTACAAAAACAGCAAGAAATTCAACCGCTTGTTAGCCAGTTAAATCTACAACAAACGGAATACACTGCTTTGGAAAATAAAATTAGCCACTTGCAAAACCATCATAAGCCGAACTCACCCGTTGCAAAACAACAACAAATTACTCAGTTGCTTAATATTATTGAGCAATTACCTCTTAAAAACGGAGGATTGAATGCTCTTCAAATCTATTTTGAGCACTCTCTTTATCTAAGATTAAGTGGCAAACTCCACACCCAGCAAGATTTTCAGCAATTAGAAGCCTATTTATCTAAACAAAAACCGATTGAACTTAAGACAGATCAGATTAATGTTAATCATAAAAATGAGATCCACTTCATTTTCACGCTCAAATATAAAGGGGAATAATATGAAGTTAATCACAAATAAACTCAATGAGATATATCTTTCGCCCAATAGGGAATTTAAGATTATTGCGACACTTCACCAAAAACGTTATTTATTCATATTTTTAATTGGAGTAATTATATTAACCTACCCTCTTAGGCTCAACATATTAGACATAATTAAAACAGAGCAAACACTAAATAAAATAGAAGAGCAAAAAAACAAACTGGAAAAGGCTAATCATTTATATCAACATTTAATAGAGAAAGAGAGGATATTAAGAGATAAGGATCATAACCTCACCTATATTAATGAGCAGATCCAGGATATCGCCACAAAACACTCCCTCACTATCCAACATTTACAATGGAACCTAGAACAAGGAAAAATGATTGAGCTTAATATTATCGGAAATACTAATTCATTATTTACATTCCTTAATGAATTAAACCAATTCACTCACATCAGATTTAATAATATTACTTTAACAAAATTAGAGGAAGAGAGAAAACTACAACTTAATACTATTTTAGTCATCACCAATAAGGAATAATATGAAATCACTTTATTTTTCACTACCTTTTATCAGTTTAACTGTTACTGCCGATCCATTTTTTGGTGAACAAAACACCCTATATCAGCCAGAAAAGGCAGAAACTTCGGTTGAATTTGCAAAAAATTCAGAAAATATCACCGCTTGCAACATTGCTGAAGATAAAACCAGGCTTAATTTAGCTACTGATTTTGAGAAATTAAAATTAGTAGGATTAGTGAGTATTAGCGATCAATTTAGAGCATTATTTATTGATGAGAAAAACCAACTTCTTGACTTAAAAGAAGGAGAATATCTTAGTCATCAGCAGATAGAAATTAAAACCATTAATCTGAAAGCACTTACCTATATTAATTGGAAATTAACCCAAGATTGTAATTTCCCCTATGAAGTCACAATAAAATTATAGAGGTTGTATGTTAAGATTTTTTATTCTTTTATATTTAAGTTGCTCATTTGTACTAGCGAATACTATTTCACTTTCGCTAAAAAATGCCCCTACTTCTTCCATACTAAGTTATTTATCTGAAGAAAGTGGAAAAAACATTGTTTTAGATGGCAATATTGAAACACTATCTACGCTCAGGCTCGAAAATAAATCTATTGATGAAATATTTAAAACCATTAGTAAAATGAATAAATTATTACTTACGCAAGAGGGTGATATTGTCTATATCCATAAAAAGGAAGATAAACCCGCTGATGTAAATATTTCCCCAATAAATACTTTGCAAAATAATATGCAAAATCAACCGCTTGTAACAGCACCGAAATTAATCACTAAAACCTTAAAACTGCATTATGCAAAAGCCTCAGAAGTGATTGAATCTTTAACCAAAGGCAGCGGGACATTTTTATCGGAAAACGGTTATATTCACTTTGATGAAAGAAGCAATAGCCTGATTGTGAAAGACAGTGCAAAATCGCTTAAAAATATCGAACATTTGGTGAAACAGCTCGACCAACCCACCGAGCAAATTGCGATTGAGGCTAGAATTGTCACTATCAGTAGCGAGCATCTGCAAGAACTTGGCGTTCGCTGGGGAATGTTTTCCCCTGAGGCTGAGCACTATAAATTTGGCGGAAAGCTGGAAGGTAATGGACTCAACGATGTCACCAATAACTTAAATGTAAATTTTCCGGTTACTGGTGGAGCATCTGCCGTATTACAGGTTGCGTCCATTAATAGCAGAGTGCTTGATTTAGAATTAAGTGCATTAGAACAAGAAAATAGTGTGGAAATTATTGCCAGCCCACGCCTGTTAACCACCAATAAAAAGCCGGCAAGTATCAAGCAAGGCACGGAAATTCCTTATGTGATGTACAACACCAAATCGGAAGCTACTGATGTCGAATTTAAAGAAGCGGTATTAGGGCTTGAAGTCGTTCCACACCTTTCAACCCAAAATCAAATTCTGCTCGATCTGATCGTTACCCAAAATTCGCCAAATTCCCAATCCGGCAGTAGTGGCTTAATTACGATTGATAAACAAGAGCTAAATACGCAAGTATTTGCCAAACACGGCGAAACCATTGTGCTGGGTGGTATTTTTCAACATTTAACCCAAAAAGGCGAAGATAAAGTGCCGATTTTAGGCTCAATTCCCTTCATCAAGCGGTTATTTAGCCAAACTCGAGATAAAATCAGTAAAAGAGAGCTAGTCATTTTTGTGACGCCTTATATCCTTCAATCTAATGAAAAGAGCAGCAACCGCAAAAAATCAAAATAGCACATCATAAAGGCAAGCAAAAAGAGGGGAACTGTGATAGAATCAGCCGTCATTTTTTGAGTTAAAGATTTAGAGGTTTTATGAAAATTTCCCCACGTCGCCGTGCAAGAGAATGTGCGGTGCAAGCCATTTATTCTTGGTATATTTCCCAAAACATGGTTGAAGAAGTGGAATTGGCGTTTGTGACCGATCAAGATATGAAAGGCGTTGATATGCCTTATTTCCGTAAACTTTTCCGTGGCGTTGTGGATAATGTAGAAGCCATTGATGAAGCATTACGCCCTTATTTAGATCGTAAAGAGTCCGATGTTGATCCTATTGAACGTTCTATTTTGCGTTTATCAACTTACGAATTAAAATTTGAACACGATGTGCCTTTCCGTGTAGTCATCAACGAAGGGATTGAAGTCGCTAAAGTGTTCGGCTCTGATGATAGCCACAAATACATTAACGGCATTTTAGATAAATTAGCCCCAGCATTAGGTAGAAAATAATAAGATTCCCCGATTTATACATAAATTGGGGATTTTGATCATTACGCTCCAGGAGATTTTTTATGGGTGAATTTGATATTATCGAACGCTATTTTAATGCTTCTCAACGCCTGCCCCGTAAAGATGTATTACTTTCTATCGGTGATGACTGTGCACTCACCTCACTCAAACCGAATCAGCAACTTGCGATCACAACCGATACCCTTGTCTGCGGAACCCACTTTCTCCCGACTATTTCACCAGCCGATCTCGCTTATAAAAGTGTAGCGACCAATTTAAGCGATCTTGCCGCAATGGGAGCAGAACCTGCGTGGATCTCTTTAGCCTTAACGTTACCTGAAATTAATCACGATTGGCTAGCGGAATTTAGTGAACATTTCTTTGAGATTATTGATCACTATAATGTTGATCTGATTGGGGGAGATACCACTTGTGGACCACTATCTTTGACAATCACAGCTCAAGGGATTGTGCCACAAGATAAAGGATTATTCCGCCATAATGCCAAAGTAGGCGATTGGATCTATGTTTCCGGCACGCTCGGCGACAGTGCAGGAGGTTTGCAACTTCTACTGAATCAGCAAAACGAGCAACTGGATTGGAATAAAGATCAAAGCTACCTGATTCAACGCCATTTACGCCCAACTCCTCGAGTTTTACTGGGCTTAACTATCGCCTCTATTGCTAATGCTGCTATTGATATTTCAGATGGTTTATTATCTGATTTAGGCCATATTTTAAAACGCAGTGATTGCGGTGCAGTGATTAATTTAGAAGAGTTACCACTTTCGCAAGCCTTGCTAAATTGCTACTCAGCACAACAAGCTGAACAATTTGCATTAACCGGTGGCGAAGATTACGAACTCTGCTTTACCGTACCAAATGATAACAAACATAAGCTCGAAAAAGCCTTAACCAATATCGGTGTAAATTACACTTGTATCGGGCAAATCCGCTCTGCTAAAGAAGGGCTGACACTCTTACGCCACAATGAAGTGGTGGAATTACCGCCTAACAGCGGGTTTGATCATTTCAAAAAATAATACGATGAAACCAATTAATCTTAAAAACCCGATTCATTTTTTTGCCTTTGGCTTTGGCTCAGGCTTATTAAAGCCTGCTCCCGGCACTTGGGGTAGCCTCGCCGGGCTAATTGTAGCGATAGCTTTGTGGTCTATCACACAATCTGCCCTGTTCTTCGGCTTGCTTACTCTCATTTCTTTCATTGCTGGTTGTGTTATTTGTACCAAAGCCAGCCAAGATCTACAAGTACACGATGACGGGCGAATTGTTTGGGACGAAATCGTTGCTATCTTTTTAATGTTTACCTGTTTGCCTGAATATAATCTGTTAGGCTACCTGCTTGCATTTATCAGTTTCCGCATTTTTGATATTATCAAGCCTTTCCCAATCCGCTATTTTGATGAAAAATTAGAAAGCGGTTTAGGCATTATGTTTGACGATATTCTCGCAGCCATTTTTGCTCTGATTTCACTTCATCTTTTGTATTATTTTATTTAAAAATTTATGCTTACTATTTTATTTATTCATTTTGCCGGGCTTATCAGCCCCGGCCCTGATTTCTTTTATGTAGTCAGACAATCCGCCAGCCACTCGATTAAAAGCGGGATACTTGCCGCAACGGGGATCTCGCTCGGCATTATTTTTTGGGCTGCCTTTGCAATTTTTGGTTTAGCTTGGCTCAGTAATAGTATTGGCTCGCTGTTTCAATATGCAATTATGATTATCGGTGGCAGCTACCTTGCTTATATTGGCTCCAAAATGGTGCGGGTAACTGAAAATATCACCTTCACCGATAATAAAGCCCAACTTATACCGTTAAATTCTTGGCAGGAAATAAAAAAAGGCTTATTAATTAATATCTTTAATGCCAAAGCTGGCGTTTACTTTACCAGCGTAGTTTCTGCTTATATCGGTAATTTTACTGAGACACTACAAATGGTCGAACTGCTCCTACTCTTTGTAGTCAGCACCTTTATGTATTTCTGTGTGGTGGCACTACTCTTCTCTCGCCGGCCTGTCAGACTGTTCTATGCTAAATACAGCCGCTATATTGACAATATCTCAGGCGTAATTTTCATCTTATTTGGCTTAATGCTGATTTATGAAGGACTTAGTCACTTACTCCGCTAACAAGCGGTTAAATTTAGCGAAAAATTTGCAAATTCCATTCAGAAAAAACAGTGTTATTTTATACAGTTTCTGCTATGCTACTGCCAATTTTAACTCTGAGATAAAAAAATGATTGGACGATTACACGGCAAAATTATTGAAAAGCAACCACCTGAAATTTTATTAGACGTGCAAGGCGTCGGCTATGAACTACTGCTCCCGATGACCAGTTTCTACAGCCTGCCACAAATTGGCGAAGAGACGACTATTTTCACCCATTTAGTGGTGCGGGAAGATGCTCACTTACTATTCGGCTTTGCCCAAAAACAAGATAGAACCCTATTCCGTGAATTAATTAAAACCAACGGTGTCGGTCCGAAGCTCGCTTTGGCAATTCTATCGGCAATGTCGGTGTCGCAATTTGCCACCGCTATTGAAAATGAAGAACTGGCAAAATTAACCAAAATTCCGGGAATCGGTCGGAAAACCGCAGAACGTTTATTGGTGGAACTCAAAGGCAAATTTAAAGGAATGGCACAGAGTGATTTCTTTGTGGAAGTATCGCACGATCAAATTGTGGCAAATAATACGCCAGAACCAGCAAATGAAGCCCTTGATGCCTTAATAGCCCTAGGCTATAAACCTGCCGATGCGGAAAAAATGATTAAGAAAGTGAATAAATCCGGTGCAACCAGCGAACAGCTTATTCGTGAAGCATTAAAAAATTCATTATAAACATTAAATTATGATTGAAGCAGATAGAATCATCAGTGCCTCGCCTAAGCGTGAGGAAGAAGTTATAGACCGAGCAATCCGCCCGAAACTGCTTGCCGACTATGTCGGGCAGCCATCGGTGCGGGATCAAATGGAGATCTTCATCAAAGCCGCTAAATTGCGGGAAGAGGCATTAGATCACTTGCTCATTTTCGGCCCGCCCGGTTTGGGTAAAACCACCCTTGCCAATATTGTAGCAAACGAAATGGGTGTCAATATTCGTACCACCTCAGGACCTGTGCTGGAAAAAGCAGGCGATTTAGCGGCAATTCTGACCAACCTTGAACCTTACGATGTGCTGTTTATTGATGAGATTCACCGCCTATCGCCTGCGATTGAAGAAGTGCTTTACCCTGCAATGGAAGATTACCAACTTGATATTATGATTGGTGAAGGCCCTGCCGCACGTTCCATCAAGCTCGATCTACCGCCCTTCACCCTTGTAGGGGCAACTACCCGAGCCGGCTCACTGACCTCGCCGTTACGAGATCGTTTTGGGATTGTACAACGCTTAGAATTTTACTCAGTGGACGATCTTACTCTGATTGTCAAACGCAGTGCTGATTGCTTAAATCTCAATTTGTCGGCAGACGGTGCTTATGAAGTGGCTCGCCGCTCCCGTGGCACACCCCGTATTGCCAACCGCTTACTCCGCCGAGTTCGGGATTACGCCGATGTGCGTAATAATGGCATTATTACCTCCGACATTGCCAAACAAGCTCTAGCAATGCTTGATGTGGATTCGGAAGGCTTTGATTTTATGGACATTAAACTGTTGCAAGCGATTGTCGAACGCTTTGATGGCGGGCCGGTTGGGTTAGATAATCTTGCCGCAGCTATCGGCGAAGAACGAGATACGATTGAAGATGTGCTAGAGCCTTATCTGATTCAGCAAGGCTTTCTACAACGCACACCAAGAGGCAGAATTGCTACTAGCAGAACCTATGCCCATTTAGGTATAGCCAAAATAGATTAGTCATATTTCTAAAGGCATTGATACATAAATAAAAAGCGGATGGTCAGTATGATCTGACCCCAAAAAGTTAGACTCATTTAATTCAAGGACTGAGTTCTGTACTCCACAGGGCTTAGTCCTTTTAGTTTCACTTGGATACGCTCATTATTGTAATAATGAATATAATCGTGAATTGTCTGTTCAAGCTGTTCGAAGGTGTCAAACTGCTTGCCAAAATAACATTCTGTTTTGAGCCGTCCGAAAAAACTTTCCATCGGGCTATTATCCAGGCAATTTCCCTTTCTTGACATACTTTGTGTGATGCCGTTTTGTCGGCAAATTTCTCTAAAACCTGCCATCTGATACTGCCAACCTTGGTCGGAATGCAGTATTGGGCTCGCTCCGTCAAGCCTTGTCACAGCCTGTGTCATCATTCGTGTTATCTGCTCAAAATTTGGGGTACGAGATACATCGTAAGCGATAATTTCGTCATTAAATAAATCTTTGACGGGCGATAAATAGAGCTTGCCTTGCGTGCATTTGAACTCACTCACGTCCGTTACCCATTTCTCATTGGGCTTAGTGGCGTGGAAATTCCGTGCGAGCAGATTGTCCGCAATCTTGCCCACTTCCCCTAGGTATGAACGGTATTTTCGCTTGTTGCCTTTCCCTTTTAAGCCCAATTTTTGCATTATCGCGTGGACTTTTTTGTGATTGATACCCCACATTCTACGCAATACCAACGTGATGCGGCGGTAGCCGTAGTTTCCGTTATGTTCGT
>JAUNED010000008.1 GCA_030525745.1 Lonepinella koalarum
AACGCCCTTCTAAGGCGTGGGTCAAAGGTTCGAATCCTTTAGGGCGTGCCAGTTATCCTCTTGATTGACTTTACAGGCTATCTTAATTAAGATTAATTTCAATTTAAGTATATCATGTATTGGATTTACTATGGGCTTTCCGTTTATAGGGTTTCACCATATTGCAATTATTGCGTCGGATTATGAATGTTCAAAACGTTTTTACACACAGATTTTGGGTGCAGAAATTCTGTGTGAAACCTATCGTGAAACCCGTCAAAGTTATAAATTGGATTTACGCTTTTCGGATGGTAGTCAGATAGAATTATTTTCCTTTCCAAATCCACCGGAAAGGCTAACACAGCCGGAAGCTTGTGGTTTACGTCACTTGGCATTCAAGGTTGAACATATTAAAAGTGCGGTTGATTTTTTGGCTAAAAATGGTGTTGAGTGTGAGCCGATTCGAGTTGATGAATTAACAGGTCGCCAATTTACTTTCTTTCAGGATCCAGATGGTTTACCATTGGAATTATATGAAATAAAGAAGTCTCTTTAATGGTGAGTATTTTAACTATCTAAAGGCTGACAGTAGGGAATAAAATGAAAAATAACGCAAGAAAAAACAACTTATTTTTAACGTTGTTGCTTTTATTGTTATGTGGCAACGTTGTCTACGCCAATGTTATTCTTGAGAAAAAATTAAAGGATTCTGCTAAACAGGCTTCCCCTAAATACATGATGTCTTCAAATCAAGAACTTAATCCAAATGTGTATCAAAATGATGCTGATGAATTAGGTCATAGTGTTGAATTTGAAGTATTTAAAATTAATGAAGATTCTGTGAGCCATACAACATTTAAATCAAATGCAGGTATTTGTTATGGCTTTAAGCAGGGAAATGGGGTTCAAGTGACAGATGCCTCTACTTATTATATGACTCAAAATTCCCACGAGGAATACTATTTAAATATTGCTGATGCAGAAGTAGTGCAAGGTAAAAATCCGAAAGCAATGAAATATATCCCTGTTTTTAATATTCATGATCAAGAGATATTGAAACAAGTTCAAGAAGAAGATAAAAAACTTGGCAATAAACTTGCAGAAGTGAATATTGAAGAACGTAGTAAAATACTCTCTAATGTAGTTTGTAAAAAACGTTCCAATTAAAGAAAGTACTCTGTATTAAAAACAAATAAGGAAAAGGTTAATGAAAAAATTCTTGTTTATTTCGTCCGCATTATTTCTTACCGCCTGTTCGTCACAACCTGAAGGCATGCAAAGTAATATCCCTTTAGATTTAAAATCAGTAGCAGATTATCAAGCTCAGGTATCCAGTGGGAATACTATTCCGGTGAGTCAGCGTAAACAGACATCTGCGGTGGTGGAACATCCGCTTAATGCTAGTGATAGTAAACCTAAAACGATTTATAGACGAGTGCAAACACCTGTTATTATTTCTCCGAGTATTGGTTATGGTTATTATCGGGGTTTTTAGTACTTTAAGTACTTAATTTATTGTTTTTTCGATAAATATTATCTCTTAATATTTTATACAAAATGCGGTCAAAATATGAATTTTTTTGACCGCATTTTAATGACGATATTATTTTTTACATCCATGCATTATTACGAATAATGCCTACGGCGATGCCTTCTACTTCAAACATTTCTTGCTCTCGTAAATTCACGATGATAGGTTCAAATTCCTCGTTTTCTGCATGCAGATAAACGATATCACCTTTTCGTTCAAAACGTTTTACGGTGACATCATTTTCAATTCGAGCGACGATCACTTGCCCATTCCGCACATCTTTTGTGCTATGTACAGCTAATAAATCACCGTCCAAAATACCAATGTCTTTCATGGATTGTCCATATACCTTTAATAAGAAATCTGCTTGTGGCTTGAACATATTGGCATCAACTCGGTAGGTAGATTCGACATTTTGTTCGGCTAAAATAGGTTCACCTGCGGCTACTCGACCGATTAAAGGTAGCCCTTCTAATTCGTCCTCATTATCGGATTCGAGGAGTAGACGAATTCCTCGTGACATGCCGGCAGACATTTCAATTGCCCCTTTGCGTGCTAAAGCCCGTAAATGTTCCTCTGCTGCATTGGGTGATTTAAATCCTAATTCTTTGGAAATTTCTGCCCGTGTAGGTGGAACGCCTGTAGTATCAATATGGCGTTTAATACACTCGTAGACTTCTTGCTGACGAGCAGTTAAATTACGATTTAATATTCTCATAGCTTTTCCTTTAATTAGTTGTTCTGTTTTTTTATACAAATTAATTGGCATTATATACAAGCTGAAATAATTTACAACTATTTATTTTAAATGATTGCAGAATGCGGATTTTTTCATAGGATTTATGCTAAAATGTATAAAATACATAACCAAATAGGCTGTATCATTATGTCAACGTGTTTCAATTTATACCGAAAAATTCTTGAATTACCTTTGTCGTTATTGGTAAAAAATAATGCAATTCCCAATCATCCTGCCGAGGAATTACAATTAAATCTTCATCAGCCGGTAGTTTATGTGCTGCCTTATACCTCACAAACAGACTTGGTTGTTCTACGTCGTAATTGTTTAGCGGTAGGTTTACCCGACCCTTTGGAAAATAATGAAATTAACGGCAAGTCTTTTCCTCGTTTTGTCTTTCTAGATGAGGGACGACGTTTTTTTAAATCTAAGGTGGCGAAGCAAGAAACGATCACAATTTTTAATAATTACCTTGAATTACACCGCACTTTTAGTGATTTAGATGTGCAAGTCATTCCTGTTTCTGTCCTTTGGGGGCGTTCTCCGGGGCAGGAAGATAAAAACGGTTTACCTAATTTACGTTTGTTGAACGGTATTCAAAAAACCTTCTCTGCAATTTGGTTCGGGCGTGATACTTTTGTACGTTTTTCTCAGGCGGTCTCATTGCGTTATATGGTGGTTGAACATGGTTCTGATGAAAAAATTGCACATAAGTTAGCTCGAGTAGCGAAGATGCATTTTGCTAAACAACGTATTTCGGCGACAGGCCCAAGATTGCCAAACCGTCAGGCGATGTTTCATAAATTATTGCAATCTCCGGCTATTCTGCAAGCCATCGAAGATGAGATGAAAAGCAAAAATTTGAGTCGGGAAAAAGCAACTAAAGAAGCTGAGAAAATTCTCGATGAAATTGCTGCAGACGTAAGTTATGAAGGTATGCGAATGGCAGATCGTTTCTTACGTTGGTTATGGAATAAACTTTATCAGGGCATTCAAGTACAGAATGCAGATCGCGTACGCAAATTAGCATTGGAAGGGCATGAAATTGTGTATATTCCTTGCCACCGTAGCCATATTGATTATTTATTACTTTCTTACGTATTGTATCATCAAGGGTTGGTTACACCGCATATTGCCGCAGGGATTAACCTTAACTTTTGGCCTGTAGGTGGATTATTTCGCCGTGGTGGTGCATTTTTTATTCGCCGTACTTTTAAAGGAAATCGCCTTTATTCGACGATTTTTCGTGAATATTTGGCGGAATTATTCCATCGAGGTTATTCAGTAGAATTCTTTATTGAAGGTGGGCGTTCACGTACAGGACGTTTACTTGCCCCTAAAACGGGTATGGTTTCAATGATGTTACAAGCGTTGCAACAAGATGCAGGTAGGCCTATTTCTGTTGTCCCTGTTTATGTAGGGTATGAGCATGTGTTAGAAGTAGATACTTACGCAAAAGAATTACGAGGTGCGGTCAAAGAAAAAGAAAATGCCGGATTGGTTCTACGTGTCATTAAAAAACTGCGTAATATGGGGAAAGGCTATGTGAATTTTGCTGAGCCGATTACGCTAAATAATTATCTCAATCAGCATTATCCTCAATGGAAAGAGCAGGGAGAAGAGCGCCATTGGTTTAACAATGCGGTGGATACATTGTCTCATCAAGTAATGGTGAATATTAATAATGCTGCGGCAGTCAATGCAATGAATTTGACCGGAACGGCATTGTTATCTTCTCGTCAGCGAGCCTTATCTCGCCAACAATTGCTTGAACAACTTGAAAGCTACCAACAAATGCTACAAAACGTGCCTTATTCTGTAGATATGATTGTGCCAAATGAAACAGCAATAGAGATGCTGGATCATGTGCTGAGCCTTGATCGTATTGGTATTATTCAGGAAAAAGATAATTTTGGTGAAATTGTGCGTTTAGAGCGTAATTCTGCTGTATTGATGACTTATTATCGCAATAACATTCAACATCTATTTGTTTTACCTTCATTAGTGGCAAGTATAGTGTTACATTATGAAGCTATTCAGAAAGATTTAGTATTAGATGCAGTGTCTAAAATTTATCCGTTTCTCAAAGGTGAATTATTCCTACACATGAATGAGTCGGAGATAAAACGCTATGTTCATTTGATTATCAATGAGTTACATCGACAGGATTTAATCAAGCAAAGTGAAAATTTCCTTAGTATTAACCGCCCAAGGGTTCGGGCATTACAACTTTGGTCGGCCGGTGTGCGTGAAATCCTACAGCGTTATCAAATTGCAGTAAGCCTGTTATTAAATGAGCCAACTATGTCTCGTTCTATTTTGGAGAAAGAAAGCCAGTCTGTGGCTCAGCGTCTTTCTGTGCTACATGGTATTAATGCACCGGAATTTTTTGATAAAGCTGTATTTTCAGCCTTTATTAATAGTTTGAAGGAAAACGCTTATTTTGGTGAAGAAGGTCATGCTGATATGGAAAAATTAGCAGAATTAGATCAAATTCTCCGTCGAATGATCTCAGCTGAAGTGCTTTTAACAATTCAAAGTGCGGTAGAAAAATCAGAAGAATCGAACGAAGAGTAAATGAGGCAAGGTAAAATATAGATATAAGTAAGGGCGAAAATTTTTCGCCCTTACTTGTCAGCATTGATAATTAGTTTTTTGGTGCTTGCATAAAGCGGAAGAAATCACTGTCCGGTTTTAAAATCATCATATTATCCGGATTGGCGAAACTTGCTTCATAGGCTTTAAGGCTACGTACAAAACTATAGAATTGTGGTTCGCTACCAAATGCATCAGCATATACTTTTGCTGCTGTAGCATCGCCTGAACCACGTAATTCTTGTGCTGTTTTATTAGCATTTGCTAAAATTAATGTTACTTTACGATCAACATCAGCTTGAATAAAAGCTGCTTTTTCTTTCCCTTGTGAACGATGTTCACGAGCTACGGCATCACGTTCGGCACGCATACGCTGGTAAATAGAGGCAGACACTTCATCAGGTAAATTGATTTGTTTCACTCGCACATCAATAACTTCAATACCTAATTCAGCAGTACTGTCTTGTCCTGTATTTAAGGCTTTTTTCGCTCCTTCCATTAATTCACCGCGAGTACCGGATACAATATCTTTAATCGTGCGAGTACCGATCTCGGAACGTAAACGGTCATTGACTTTACGGCGTAATAAATTGGACGCTTGTGTATAATCGCCACCACTGGTTGAGGTATAGAAACGGCCAAAATCGCTGATACGCCATTTGACATAGGAATCCACTAGAAGGTCTTTTTTCTCTACAGTAACGAAGCGATCCGGTTGGCCATCAAGTGTACGAATACGTGCATCGAGAACTTTTAAATTGTCAATAAAAGGAATTTTAAAATGTAAGCCCGGTTCATAAATACGGACTTTATTCTCTGCGTCCCGATGGACTTTGCCAAAACGTAACATAATGCCACGAGTTCCTTCGTTTACCACAACAATACTGGAATAGATTACTGCTGCCGCTAAAATAATGGCTGGCGTTAAAAATTTACGCATTAGTTAAATCTCCCTTGACGACTATTTGGTGTGGCATCTGGAACGGTTTTTTCGATAGAAACGACGCGATTATTCACCGCACTTTGCGTTTGCGGTGTAGCAGCCTGAACAGATTGTGTTGTGGATTTATGTCGTAATAATTGCTCTACCGGTAGCACAGTTAAATTATTGCCACCAGTGCTATCCAACATCACTTTTGGTGTTTTAGCCATGACATTTTCCATCGTTTGAATATAGAGGCGTTCACGCAATAAGTCCGGTGCGGCTTTAAATTCAGGTAATAAACGTTGGAAGCGCTCCACTTCCCCTTGTGCAGCTAAAACCACTTGTTCTTTGTAAGCAGTGGCTTCTTCAACCACACGTTGAGCATTACCACGAGCAATCGGCTCTTGCTCTCGGGCATAAGCTTCTGCTTCACGGATATAACGTTGTTCGTCCTCTTGGGCTTTAATGGCATCATCGAATGCATCTTTCACTTCTTCCGGCGGACGGGCGGATTGGAAATTCACATCAATGACTTCTAATCCCATATCATAAGGTTTAATAATATCGTTCAAGGCTTTCCAAGTGTTTTCACGTACTACAGCACGACCTGTAGTGAGAATATTATCCATGGACATGTGGCCAATGACATAACGCAAAGCGCTGTCGGTTGCTTGGCCTAAACTATCGTCCGCATTGGTTACACTGAACAAATATTTCGCCGGATCTTGAATACGGTATTGCACGGTCATTTCTACTTTAACCATATTTTCATCTTGTGTCAGCATCGCACCTTGGGTTTTGAGTTCTTTTACTTGCTCAACATTCACTGAACGCACTTGATCAATAAACGTCGGTTTCCAGTTTAAACCCGGTTGGACAATATGGTGAAGCTGACCGAAACGGGTCACTACGCCACGTTCGGCTTCTTTCACGGTATAAAGCCCACTTACTCCCCAAATGATAATGCCGATTACAGTGGCTAATGGCAATAATTTACCGAAACTCGGTAAATTTTGACCGCTCTTTTTGCCGTTCCCTTTATTACCGCCCCCCATTTTTTTTAGCAAATTATTGAAGATTTCTTCAATATCGGGCGGCGATTGTTCCGAACGCACATTGCGTGTAGTTTTGGGTGGCTCATTTTGACGAGGCTGTTCTGATTGATCACGGCTCTCGCCCGGTTTTCCCCAAGGATCTTGAGAGGACATAAAATTCTCCGTATTTTTGTTAAAAAATTGTGATAAGTCTAACGAAAATTACTTGCTAAGTCTAATAAAAGTGCGGTCAGTTTTTCGTGTGTTTTTATGATATTGGCTTGTTGAGACAAAATTTCAAGGCTTAACCACGTTGGGCATTTTTCATAATGCGTTCTTTTTGCAATTTCCATTCACGGTCTTTAATGTCTTCCCGTTTATCATGCAGTTTTTTCCCTTTAGCCAAGCCGATTTTAATTTTTGCCCAAGCTTGTTTCCAATACAATGATAGTGCCACAATGGTATAACCGTCACGGTTAGCTTTACCAAATAATGTGGCTAATTCTTTTTGATTTAATAAGAGCTTACGGGTGCGTGTCGGGTCGCAAACAATATGTGTCGAGGCAACTGATAAAGGTTGAATAGTAGCACCGAATAAAAAGGCTTCCCCTTGATTAAAAATAATATAGCTGTCGCTGATATTGGCTTTGCCTGCACGCATTGATTTTACTTCCCAGCCCTGTAAGGACAGGCCGGCTTCGATTTCTTCTTCAATAAAATACTCGTGTCTGGCACGCTTGTTTAAGGCAATAGTATTAGATTGAGGTTTGGCTTTTTTCTTTGTCATAAAGGTATTCTGTAAAAATCTTAAATTGGCAGGATTGTACCTAATCTTGTGCTTGATCACAAATTCTTAGCAGAAAATAACGTGCATTTTTCCCCGAAAACAGGCATTATTATGCAAATTTATTTTTGAGAAAATCTTATGCTGACACAACAAAAATTGAAAACGGCAGATGGACATCGGATTGCGATTGTTGCTGGCTTGAGAACCCCTTTTAACCGCCGTGATACAGGCTTTAAAGAAGTGTTTGCCAACGACCTTGGAACGATGGTCACAAATGAATTATTAAATCGCTTCCCAATTGACCGCACTTTGATTCAACAGTTAATTTTCGGGCAGGTCATTCAACACCCTGATGTGCCGAATGTGGCACGTGAAATTGCAGTGACATTGGGGCTTTCTCATGTTCAGGCTTATACGGTGAGTAGCTCCTGTATTACGGGGTTACAAAGTGTAGCCAATGTGGCCAGTGCTATTGTGAGTGGTTCAGTATTGTCCGGTATTGCCGGCGGTACGGATTCTATTTCGAATTCCTCGATTAGTTTAAATCCTCGAATGATGCAATTATTTAAAGAAATTATGCGTGCAGCGACGTGGGAACGCCGTTTTGAGTTATTAAAGCAGTTTTCTTGGCGTGATATGAAACCACATGCTGTGAATTTACGAGATTATATTACGCAATTTTCGGTCGCAGATGTGTCAGAGCAAATGGCCAAAAACTTCCAAATCAGCCGACAGGCACAAGATGAATTCACTGCGAATTCTCATCTTAAAGCACAAATGGCTTGGCAGGATAGTTTGTTAAGGGATGAGGTGATGATCTCCTTTCCACAGCCTTATGAAAATGTTGTTGTCGCAGATAATCTGATTGAAAAATCTCTAAAACCACATCGTTATGAAAATCTCAAGCCATTGAGTGATACAAAACACGGCACGGTGACAGAATGGAATATTGCTAAGGCTTGTGATGGTGCCGGGGTAGTGATGCTTATGCGTGAAGATATTGCTAAAACGGAAGGATTAACGCCTTTAGGCTATATTCGTAGCTATGCAATAACGGCAAATGATGTGTGGGAAAATATGTTGATTGGTTCGACTTATGCTTCATCGTTGGCGTTGCAGCGTGCCGGTGTGGCCTTATCTGATATTGATTTAATTGATATGCATGAATCCTCGGCAGCTCAAACCTTAGCGAATTTGCGTTTATTTGAAGATGAGGTATTTGCTCGCCATAATTTGAACCGCACTTCAGCGATGGGTATGGTGGATATGGATAAATTAAATGTGCTTGGCGGATCTTTGGCTTACGGCAATCCAAGAGCGGTGACCAGTCTGAGAATTTTAATTCAATCGTTATTTGAATTAAAACGTCGTGGTGGTGGGGTATCTTTAGTGGCTTCCAGTGGTTTAGGTGGATTGGGCGCTGCGATGGTCTTGGAAACGGAATAAGGGGAGAATAATATGTCAGAGGTTACGCAACAAATATCGCCGTTTTCCTTATCGGTGCAAGACAATATTGCGGTGGTGGAAATATCTACACCTGATCGTACTTTTAATTTATTTGACGGTCAAATTATTACCCAATTACGAGAAGTCATTGGTGCGGTCATTTACCAAAAATTGTCAGGCTTGATTTTTATTTCTAAAAAAGAAAATAATTTTATTCGGGGATTTGATTGGACGGCGTTGGAAGGTAAAACAGAAAAAGAAATCGCTGATTTTGCTTTAGAAACGCAAGCTGTTTTGCGTGAAATCGAGCACTTAAAAGTGCCAACAATTGCGGCTATTCACGGTGATTGTTATGGTTTTGGCTTGGAATTGGCATTAGCTTGTCGGCAACGTATCGCAACAACCGATCAGCATACCTTATTTGCAATGCCTCAAGTGCGGTCAGGATTATTGCCATTTGCCGGAGGCACACAACGTTTGCCACGTTTGATTGGGTTGAAAGATGCTGCACCATTACTGTTTACCGGCAATAAAATCAATGTGAAACGTGCTTTAGAATTAGGTTTGATCGATCAAATGACTTCCAAAAGCGGTCTATTATCTACCGCACTTTCCGCAATTTCTTTAACTGTAACAACGGAATATCCCCTTTCTAAAATCAAACACTATTGGCGAAAAACGAAAAATTTCCTTGAAGTCACGCCTTTGACTCGTAATCAGGCTTTAGAAAAAGTTCAAAGCCATATTTCTCTAAAAGCTTTTGATAACTATCCGGCCGGTAAAACCTTAATGAAAGTGTTACAAGAAACCGATTGTAAGTTGGGCTTACAGGCTGAACGTGACAGTTTGTGTGAATTATTTTTTACCGAACAATCGAGGGTATTACGCCATTTAGAACGTACAACCAGAGCCATGAAGTTACAGTATAAAACGCGAGGTGATGTGCGAGATGTGAAAAATGCGGCAATTTTAGGCAGTGGTTATTTAGGTGCAGGTATTGCGTATATTACGGCTCATCGGGCAAATTTACCTGTGCGGATAAAAGATATCCATTTGGTTGAAATTCAAAAAGCACTTTATCGTACCAGTATTTTATTACAGCGAGAGGTTGAGCAAGGCAATTTATCCGAAGGGAAAATGCGTCAAACTATGCAATTGATTTCCGGCGGTGAGCGCTTTATCGGAAAGCCTTCTGCCGATTTTGTGATTGAAGCGGTTTATGAAGATGTTGCCCTTAAACAACAAATGCTGCAAGAAGCCTTTGCCTATTTTGGCAAGAATATCGTGTATGCTACCAATACATCAACCTTATCTGTAGGGGAGATCGCGCAAAATTCGCCTTGTCCTGAACATGTGATTGGTTTTCATTATTTTAGTCCGGTTTCAGAACGAAAAATGTTAGAAATTATTCCGCACAACGGTACTAGTGAACACACTATTGCTACGGCGATCCATTTTGCTATCCAACAAGGCAAAATACCGTTTTTGGTGGCAGATACTCCGGCGTTTTTCGTCAATCGAATTTTAACACCCTATTTGTTGGAAGCAGTACAATGCTTGCTTGACGGTGAATCCATTGAATTTATTGACCGCTCTTTGCAGGAATTTGGTTTTGCTATCGGTCCGTTAGCAATGATCGACGATATGGGATTAGATGTATTGATGAAATCCTTGCCGAATTTGGTGGAAAAATTGGGAACACGCTTTATGCCGCCGACGAAAATGCAGTATTTAATGGAAGATGAGCGGAAAGGCGAGAAGAATAACCGTGGTTTTTATCTTTATCATTCACAAACAGGTGAACGTACTGCGGAGGACGGCAGTATTTATTATGTGTTGGAAGTCGTTGCTGCCAATGATTTGGAAGCTGAGCAAATTGTTCGCCGTTGTATTTTAATGATGATTAATGAAGCAGCGTATTGTTTGCAGGAAAAGGTGATTCGTTCTACAGAAGAAGGTAATGTTGCTTCTGTATTGGGTGCATTTTTTCCTGACTTTCGTGGGGGAATTTATGCTTATATTGAGAAAATTGGGGCAAAAAATATCGTTGCTGAACTTAATGCCCACGTTAAACTTTATGGCGAGCGCTTTACTCCTTGTGAATGGTTAATTCAACAAGCGGAAAAGGAAACACAGGCGGCATAAGATGAAATACCAAGATCTTCGGGATTTTCTTGATTTACTTGAACAACAAGGCGAATTAAAACGCATTGTGGCAGAAATTGATCCTTATCTTGAAATGACGGAAATTGCTGACCGCACTTTGCGTCTTGGTGGCCCTGCATTATTATTTGAAAACCCGAAAGGTTTTACAATGCCGGTGTTATGTAATTTATTCGGTACTGCTAAACGGGTTGCAATGGGGATGGGGCAGGAAGATGTGTCTTCTTTACGAGATCTAGGTAAATTGCTGGCATTTTTAAAAGAACCCGAGCCACCGAAAGGATTTAAAGATCTCTTTGAACAATTGCCACAATGGAAACAAGTGTTGAATATGCCGACGAAAACACTATCTAAAGCACCTTGTCAGCAGGTCGTTTGGTCGGGAGATGAGGTTGATTTAGATAAACTGCCTATTATGCAATGTTGGAAGGATGATATTGCTCCACTGATTACTTGGGGGCTGACAATCACGAAAGGTCCTTCAAAAAGCCGTCAAAATTTAGGTATTTATCGCCAACAATTGATTGGCAAAAATAAATTGATTATGCGTTGGTTGTCGCATCGTGGCGGTGCATTGGATTTTCAAGAATGGAAAGCAAGCTATCCAAATAAGCGATTTCCGGTATCTGTGGCATTAGGGGCGGATCCAGCGACGATTTTAGCGGCAGTTACACCTATTCCTGATACACTGTCCGAATATGCTTTTGCCGGCCTTTTGCGTGGGAATAAAACGGAAGTGGTAAAATCGCTCAGCAATGATTTAGAAGTACCGGCCTCAGCAGAAATTGTGTTAGAAGGGTATATTGATCCCAATGAGACTGCTCTTGAAGGACCTTACGGCGATCATACGGGATATTATAACGAACAGGAATATTTTCCCGTGTTTACTGTCACTCATATAACCATGCGTAAAGACCCTATTTATCATTCTACTTACACAGGACGACCGCCTGATGAACCGGCAGTATTGGGAGAGGCGCTAAATGAAGTTTTTATTCCGATTTTGCAGAAACAATTTCCTGAAATTGTGGATTTTTATCTGCCACCTGAAGGTTGTTCTTATCGCTTAGCTGTGGTGACAATGAAAAAACAATACGCCGGACATGCCAAACGGGTAATGATGGGAGTATGGTCATTTTTACGTCAATTCATGTACACTAAATTTGTGATTGTCTGTGATGATGATGTGAATGCGAGGGATTGGAAAGATGTGATTTGGGCTATGACTACTCGTAGTGATCCCGCCAGAGATTGTACCATTGTGGAAAATACTCCGATTGATTATTTGGATTTTGCTTCTCCAGTTGCCGGATTGGGATCAAAAATGGGTATTGATGCGACTAATAAATGGCCGGGAGAAACCCAAAGAGAATGGGGTATCCCTATTCAGAAAGATCCTGGCACAGTTAAAAAAATCGATGCGATTTGGGAGCAACTCGGTATTTTTAATTCATAGGAATTGTTATGATACAGCAAAATATTGATCAAGCCGAATTGGATAAATTTGAGAAAATGGCAGCAACTTGGTGGGAGCCGAATGGTGATTTCAAGCCAATTCATCAACTTAATCCAATTCGTTTGCGTTATATTCAGGCGCAGAGTGGTGGGCTTTTGGGTAAAAAAGTGTTGGATGTTGGTTGTGGCGGCGGTATTCTATCTGAAGCGATGGCAAAGCAAGGAGCGATTGTGACAGGCATTGATATAACCTCTGCACCGCTTGAAGTAGCTCGCCGACATGCGCTTGAACAAAATGTACAAGTTTATTATGAACAAGCAACTATTGAAGAAACGCTGAAAAAATTGACCGCACTTTATGGCAATGATGAGGCGAAATTTAATGCAGAGAAATTTGATGTAATTACATGTATGGAAATGTTGGAACACGTTCCTGATCCACGATCTATTCTTGCTGCTTGTCGTGGCTTGTTAAAACCGAATGGGATTTTATTTGTTTCAACCATTAATCGGACGTTAAAGGCTTGGGCATTGGTGGTGATGGGGGCAGAATATGTGTTAAGACTACTTCCCAAAGGAACACATGATTACCATAAATTCATTAAACCTGCAGAACTGTTAGCTTGGTGCGATGCGGAAAAATTGCAATGTGTGGATATGAAAGGCTATCATTATAATCCGCTCTGTGGCACATTTAAATTAAATCAAAATGTAGAAGCTAATTATATGGCAGTGTTTAAGCCGGAAAAATAAACAAGAATAATCTGATCTGTTCCCCAAAAAGCCAGATTCATTTAATGCAAGGACTGAGTTCTCTATCTTACAGGGCTGAGTCCTTTTAATTTCACTTGAGTACGTTCATTGTTGTAGTAATGAATGTAGCGGAGAATCCTTTGTTCAAAAGGTATCAATCCACTTGCCAAAATAAGATTTCGTATTATATAAGGCTCAGCTTATTTAAGTTCAGAGGCGAATTTTATTTTTTATTTTCCTTCGAGAAGATAAGCACCAAATTATTTATGACCGAGATCACAGATTAAAAATAAAGTCATTGTAATTACTATTGATCCGGATACAATGAGCTAAAGTGATTTTGTTATTTTGGGTTGTTCAAAATGAATATAACATCGCAGTTATCACAACAAGCCGAGCAGTTAGGTATCGCATTAAGTCATTATGATATTGAGGGCAATTTAATTTACGCTAAAGAAGAGAGTATTGCGTATTTTGCTGACTTATTACAGCCCAAAAAAGTCAAAAAATCAGAGGGATATTTTGATGATGTCGTAGTTTTTAAAGCTAATGAGCCGATAATTTATGCCTTATCCCGCCTTGCTTTCCGTTCCCAAGTTATTTCTTGCCGACTTTTTGATGAACAAGGTAAAAAACACCTTGAAAAGACCCTAAATAGGGTTGATGAATTGATTCTTCCTCTCTTAGATTATGGCTATTACCAGTTAGATATTCAGTCTGCAGAAACCACATATCGGGTTCGTTTGATCATTTCTCCGCAAACTGTTTATCAGCCTCCTTTGTTTCAACAACATAAAGCTTGGGGCTTGAATGTACAGCTTTATAGTTTACGCTCTGAGCGAAATTGGGGTATAGGTGATTTTGCCGATTTGCGTTTTTTAGCTCAAAGTGCGGTTAAATTTGGTGCAGATTTTGTGGGAATTAATCCCTTACATCTACTTTACCCAGCAGTGCCTGAATGGGCCAGTCCTTATAGTTCATCCTCTCGCCGTTGGTTAAACCCTCTGTATTTAGCGGTAGATTTGTTGCCTGAATTTAGGTTGTGTAAGAGTTTACAAACATGGTTAAACCGGCCTGAAATTGATCAACAATTGACGGCATTACGTCATTCCGATGTTGTGCAATATGCAGAGGTAAAACAATTTAAAATCAATGCATTAGAAACGCTTTTTGCTTATACCAAACGGAGTAAATCGGCGCAAATTATTTCTCGTCGCAAGGCATTTTTAGCCTATCTTAAACAGCAAGGTAAACCTTTGTTATATCAAGGTTTATTTAATGTGCTGGATGAACAGGAACATCATCAGTTCCCTGAAAGTGAAGATCAAATAGGTTGGTTAGGCTGGCGTGCAGAGTGGCGTAATTTAACGGAAAAAGCCCGTCGTGATTTGCTTAAAACTCATCAGGAACGTATTGAATTTTTTGCATGGTTACAATGGTTGGTAGAACAGCAATTAAGTGAATTACAGACATTTTGTGGAGAAATCGGTCTGACGTTGGGGATTTATGGTGATTTAGCGGTCAGTAGTTCTCGAGGTAGTTGTGATGTTTGGAGTGATCCTGAATTATATTTTACTGAGGCTTCAGTGGGCGCACCGCCTGATCCACTAGGCCCTGTGGGACAAAATTGGAATATTCCGCCTTATAATCCGACTGAATTGAAATCTCGAGGGTTCCAACCCTTTATTGATATGTTGAGAGCCAATATGCAGTATTTTGGCGTATTGCGTATTGATCATATTATGGGGTTATTCCGCCTATGGTTAATTCCGCCACATAAAACGGCTGCGGATGGATTATATGTGCATTATCCTTTAGAAGCATTAATGGCGGTTTTAGCTATTGAAAGCCAACGCCATCAATGTTTGGTCGTAGGGGAAGATCTCGGCACTGTGCCGGATGAAGTGCGGTCAAAATTACACGAGTTTCAGTTATTTTCCTATTTTGTATTGTATTTTGAGCAACGTCATCGCCAATTTCCATTAGTAGCAGATTTTCCACAGAATGCGTTTGCAACATTAGGGACGCATGACTTGCCGTCGCTATCGAGTTTTTGGCATTGCCTTGATTTAGAGTTGTTCTCCCAATTAGGTATTTTGCAAGGTGATTTTTTACGTCAAAAATACGATCAGCGAGTGATTGATAAACAAGCTTTGTTAGATAGTCTGCATAGAGATGGTTATTTGCCAGCGGATTATCAAGGCGATGCGATGACAATGGCAATGCACACCCATTTAAATTGGGTAATACATCGTTATTTGGCAGATAGCCGCAGCCAATTAATTGGTATTCAGTTGGAAAATTTAATTGAACAGGAAATCAGCTTTAATTTGCCCGGTACGTCCACCGAATACCCAAATTGGCGAAAAAAATTGACTCGTTCTATCGAAGAAATTATTTCTGATCAGCAAATTATCAACTTGCTTAGTGAAATTCACTTGGCACGTAGGGCATAAGCGAGGATATGATGAAAAATGTAATTTCACAAGAGATTATTGATGCTTTTTTTACCGGAACCCATTCAGATCCTTTTTCTGTGTTGGGAATGCACGAAACGGATAAAGGGATTGAAATTCGTGCATTATTACCGGAAGCGGTTCAAGTAGATGTAATTCATTGCGACAACCAAGTAAAGTGGACGATGAAATGCCTTGATGAACGAGGTTTTTTTGCTGTGGTGATACCCAATTGTCATCAGTTTTTCGCTTATCAATTGGCTGTACATTGGGGACACGAACAGCAGATAATCGAAGATCCTTACCGTTTTCACCCTATGATTCAAGAGTTAGATCATTGGTTGTTAGCACAAGGAACACATCATCGCCCTTATGAAGTGTTAGGAGCACATTTTGGTGAGTGTGATGGGGTTTCCGGTGTTAATTTTCGTTTATGGGCTCCGAATGCCAAACGTGTTTCTGTTGTGGGTGATTTTAACTACTGGGACGGGCGTCGACATCCAATGCGTTTTCACTCTGCCAGTGGTATTTGGGAATTATTTTTGCCTAAAGTGAGTTTGGGTCAGTTGTATAAATTTGAATTAATTGATAGCCAAGGGCAGTTGCGTTTAAAAGCTGATCCTTACGCTTTCGGCTCACAATTGCGTCCTGATACCGCATCTCAGGTCAGTCAATTACAAAGGGTAGTACCGATGACGGAAGCGCGCCGTAAAGCTAATCAAGCAGATCAGCCGATTTCGATTTATGAAGTCCATTTGGGTTCTTGGCGACGGAATTTAGAAAATAATTTCTGGTTGGATTATGATCAAATTGCTGATGAGCTGATTCCTTATGTGAAAGAAATGGGCTTTACTCATATTGAATTTCTACCGTTGTCTGAATTTCCTTTTGACGGTTCTTGGGGGTATCAACCTATCGGATTATATTCGCCAACCAGCCGATTTGGTACTGCAGAGGGATTTAAACGTTTAGTGGAGAAAGCTCACGAAGCCGGTATTAACGTTATTTTAGATTGGGTGCCGGGGCATTTCCCAAGTGATAGCCATGGCTTAGCCACTTTTGATGGCACTGCATTGTATGAACATGCGGATCCAAAAGAAGGTTATCATCAAGATTGGAATACGCTAATTTATAATTATGGCAGACATGAAGTAAAAAATTTCCTTGCCTCAAATGCCTTGTATTGGTTAGAACGCTTTGGTTTAGACGGGATTCGTGTTGATGCTGTGGCTTCGATGATTTATCGGGATTATAGCCGTGAGCAGGGACAATGGATCCCGAACAAATACGGTGGCAGAGAAAATTTGGAAGCGATTGAATTTTTAAAACACACAAACCACGTTATTGGTACTGAAATGTCAGGCGCAATATCTATTGCGGAAGAATCCACCTCTTTTGCCGGTGTTACTTTGCCGCCACAGGACGGTGGTTTAGGATTTCATTATAAATGGAATATGGGTTGGATGAACGATACGCTGTCTTATATGCAAAAAGATCCTGTGTATCGTCAATATCATCATAATCAAATGACCTTTGGAATGGTGTACCAATACAGTGAAAATTTTGTATTGCCCCTGTCACATGATGAAGTTGTTCATGGTAAATATTCGTTAATTGGAAAAATGCCGGGTGATGCGTGGCAGAAATTCGCTAATTTGCGTGCCTATTATGGCTACATGTGGGGTTATCCGGGTAAAAAATTGTTGTTTATGGGTAATGAGTTCGCGCAAGGACGAGAGTGGAATTACAAAGAAAGTTTGGATTGGTTCTTGCTCGATGAAAATATCGGTGGGAGTTGGCACAAAGGCGTATTGCAATTCGTCAAAGATTTGAACCGCACTTATCGGCAAAATGCCCCATTATTTGAATTGGATTGTGATCCGCAAGGTTTTGAATGGTTGGTGGTTGATGATTATCAACGTTCCGTTTTTGTCTTTGAACGTCGTAGCCGTAGTGGCGAGCGAATTATTGTGATCAGTAATTTTACACCGGTAGTACGAGAGAATTATCGTTTTGGAGTGAATAAATCCGGTTTTTACGAGGAAATTTTGAATTCTGATTCTTTTCATTATCAAGGTTCTAATGTAGGAAATCAGGGATTGGTAGAAACGGAAAAAGTAGAAAGTCATGGCAAAGTAAATTCTTTATCTGTGACTATTCCGCCATTGGCAACGGTTTATTTACGCTGGAAAAAAGTCGATGATGTTGATACAGAAAAAATAGAGGAAGCAGTTGTATCGACTAAAGCCAAAAGTGCGGTTAAAAAATCAAGTGTTTCTAATAAACCTGTGGAAAGATAGCCAATGAAACAGCTATTAACAGGTACTTCTACTCCTTTGGGCTGCACAAGGCAGGCAGAACAGGGTATTCAAGGCTATAATTTTGCGCTTTATTCTTCTCAAGCAGAACAGGTGGAATTGTGTTTGTTTGAGCCCGATATGCCGGAACAACGCTTTGTAATGGCTCGCAGTGGTGATGTATGGCATCTGTGGCTATCGGATATTCCACAAGGTACAACTTATGGTTATCGCTTAAGCGGTGAAAATCCGTATTGTAATCCACAAAAACTAATGCTCGATCCTTATGCGAAATCTGTTATCGGCAAGCCGGATTTGAGTTCGGCGGAAAAGCGCCGTTGGTTTGAATTAACCGATGAACGGGATAATGCAATGGTTGCGCCGAAAGGGGAAATTATTGCAACGGATTTTGACTGGAGTGGGGTGCGAAAACCGCAAAGGCTTTGGTCGGAGACAGTCATTTATGAATTACATGTCAAAGGCTTTAGTCAATTGCAGAAACAGTTGCCTGAAGAAATTCGGGGTACTTATGCGGCACTTGCCCGCCCTCAAAGTATTGCTTATTTAAAAGAGTTGGGAATTACTGCGGTGGAATTATTGCCGATCAATTATCACATTGATGAGCCACATTTACAGGAAAAAGGTTTAACAAATTATTGGGGATATAGCCCTTTGGCAATGTTTGCAGTGGAAAGTGATTATGCAGCAAATATTGACGGAATGTCTGCCTTAACAGAATTTAAATCTATGGTTAAAGCCTTGCACCAAGCAGGTATTGAAGTAATTTTAGATGTGGTATTTAACCATACGGCAGAATCCGAGCAAGATTTTCCGACGTTTAGTCAAAGAGGAATTGATAACGCCACTTATTATTGGCAGAAAAAAGGTGATTATATTAATTGGACCGGGTGCGGCAATATGTTGAATTTGTCTCATCCTGTCAGCCGTCAGTGGGTTATTGATTGTTTGAGTTACTGGGCAGAAGAATGCCAAGTTGATGGGTTTCGTTTTGATTTGGCTACTGTTTTGGGGCGTGAAACACCGGAATATCGCCAAAATGCGGTGCTTTTTAAGCAAATTCTACAAGCTCCTGTATTAAAAAATTGTAAATTTATTGCCGAGCCTTGGGATATTGGTGATGGCGGTTATCAAGTAGGCAATTTTCCTCTGCATTTTGCAGAATGGAATGATCGTTTCCGAGATGACATGTGCCGTTTTTGGTTATGGAAAAGTGGGGAGTTGGGCGCATTTGTCGAGCGTTTTGCAGGTTCATCTGATATTTATCGTAAAGAGGGTGGTCAGCCACACCGCTCAATCAATTTTATTACCGCGCATGACGGCTTCACTTTGCGGGATTTAGTCAGTTATAACCATAAACATAATGAGGCTAATGGCGAATATAATCGGGACGGGCGGAATGAGAATTACAGCTATAATCACGGCGTTGAAGGCCTAGAAAATCTACCGGAAGCGGAAAAAAGTGCGGTGGAGAAAGCCAGAGTTTTGAGTAGTCTAGGGTTGTTGAGTAGCTTATTGCTTGCTAATGGCACACCGATGTTACTGGCGGGTGATGAATTTGGTAACACGCAGTTTGGCAACAATAACGCCTATTGCCAAGATAATGAAATTACTTGGTTAAAGTGGGAAAACATTGACCGCACTTTATTAAATACGGTGAAATTTTTGTTGAAATTGCGTAAACAAATTCAAAGTTTACGGCAAAATCAATGGTGGAGTGAAGAAAATGTTCGCTGGTTGAATGCAAATGGGGATGCAATGAGTTTAGCCGATTGGGAACAGAAAGAAAGTAAAGCTATACAGATTGAGTTGGACGGGCGTTGGTTGTTTCTCATTAATGCGAAAGCAGAATTACAAGGTTTCCGATTGCCACAAGGGGAATGGGAACTTATGTATCACATTGCAAATATAGAACGACAAGAAAATCATTGTGTTGTAGGTAATCTCGGTTTTTGTATTTTGCAAAAAAATTATCGGTCTGATGCCGAGATGGTATTAATCCAATAGAAAGGGAGTGCAAAAATGAGTAGTAACAGTATTACAAATTTACCGAATAAATATGAGTTGGTAAAAGAAACCTTGGTATTAATTTTAGCCGGTGGGCGTGGTTCTCGTTTACACGAGTTAACTGATAAACGTGCGAAACCTGCGTTGTATTTTGGTGGTAATCGTCGAATTATTGATTTTGCTTTATCTAACTGCATTAACTCCGGGTTAAATCGTATCGGGGTAGTGACGCAATATGCGGCTCATTCCTTGTTACGTCACTTACAAACAGGTTGGTCTTTTCTGCCACAAGAGAGAGGTGAGTTCATTGATATGTTGCCGGCACGTCAGCAAATTGATGATTCTACTTGGTATCGTGGTACTGCAGATGCGGTATATCAAAATATGGCGATTATTCGTGATCACTATCGCCCAAAATATATTTTAATTTTGGCCGGAGACCATATTTACAAACAAGACTACAGTCAGATGTTGTTGGATCATGTGACCAGTGGAGCGAAATGTACAGTAGGTTGTATTGAAGTACCTCGTAAAGAAGCGTCAGAATTTGGTGTCATGGCAGTAAATGAAAATCTGAAAGTGAAATCTTTTGTGGAAAAACCGAAAGATCCGCCTGCAATGATTGGTAAACCGGATACTTCCTTAGCATCAATGGGAATTTATGTATTTGATGCCAATTATTTATATGATGTGTTAGATCGTGAAGTGCGCACGCCGAATACTTCGCACGATTTTGGTAAAGATATTCTGCCTAAGGCTTTGGAAGAAAATGTGTTGTACGCACACCCATTTAGCCGTTCTTGTATGGGACGGAATACCGACGGGGAAATTTATTGGCGTGACGTAGGGACATTAGATAGTTTTTGGCAATCAAATATTGATTTGGTCTCCGAACATCCACAATTGGATATTTACGATCAAAATTGGCCGATTCGAGGAAATCCGACACAAACTTATCCTTCAAAATTTTTCTATAAAAATGCTGATGTGAAACCGGTGGATAATTCATTGATTTCCGGTGGTTGTGTGATTACCGATGCTTCTATCAGTTATTCGGTCTTATTTGATCGAGTCAAAGTGAACGAGGGATCTGTTGTGGAACACAGTGTTGTATTGCCACAAGTCACTATTGGGAAAAATTGTCGGTTGCGTAACTGTATTATAGATCGCCATGCGATTATTCCGGACGGTATGCACATCGGTATTGATATGGAGCAGGACAAAAAACGTTTCCGTGTAAGTAGTACGGGTAAAGTGGTTTTAGTGACGGCAGCTATGCTCAAAAAACTCAGTGGTGAGAAAGTCGAATCTGAACAGCATTTAGATTAAATTCAGTTTATCGGAAATAGGGAAATATGCCCTATTTCCGCTTTTTTTCAGGAAATATTAAATGAAAGTATTACACGTTTGCTCTGAACTTTATCCCTTGCTTAAAACCGGAGGTTTGGCGGATGTTATGGGGGCATTGCCCTTTGCTCAACAGCAAGCCGGAATGGATGTGAGAGTTTTATTGCCTGCTTATCCGGCGATTATGGCAGGTATTACGGAGACTCATTTAGTCTGCGATTTTTATAACTTTGCCGGCCATATTACATTACGTTACGGTATGTATAAGGGCATTGGCATTTATCTCATTGATGCACCGCATTTGTATGCTCGGGAAGGTAATCCATATCATGATCAATGGTACAATGATTATACCGATAATTATAAGCGTTTTGCCTTATTAGGCTGGGTTGGGGCTGAGTTAGCGACAGGTTTGGATTTTTGGTGGCGTGCGGAAGTAGTACATTCTCATGATTGGCATGCAGGCTTAACAGCGGCTTATTTATCAGCTAAAGGACGACCGGCGAAATCAGTCTTTACCATTCACAATTTGGCTTATCAGGGGAAATTTTCTGCCTATCATTTATATGAATTAGGTTTGCCATTGGAAATGTTCCAAGTTAATGGCTTAGAGCTTTACGGGCAAATGTCTTATTTAAAAGCCGGTTTGTACTATTCTGATGCAGTCACCGCAGTAAGTCCAACTTATGCCAAAGAAATCACCACTCCAGAATTTGCTTATGGTTTGCAAGGGCTATTAAGCACCCTACAATATCAAGGAAAATTGTCAGGTATTTTAAACGGTGTTGATGATCAAATTTGGAATCCGAGTAGCGATCCTTATTTACAAGATCGCTACAAACTCAACTCAATGACTAATAAAAAGCAAAATAAAGCCAAATTACAAGCCTATTTCAATTTGCCACAGGAACCTGAACGTCTGTTATTTGTGATGGTAACTCGTTTAACTGAGCAAAAAGGCGTCGATTTATTATTAGATTGTATTCCTGATATTGTGGCTCGTGGCGGACAAATTGCAATTCTTGGTTCAGGCTCACCGCACTTTGAGCAATGGTTGCAACATTTAGCAACAATTTATCCACAAAATGTGGCGGTAAAAATCGGCTATGATGAAGCCCTTTCCCATTTATTGATTGCCGGCGGTGATGTGATTTTAGTACCGAGCCGTTTTGAGCCTTGCGGTTTAACCCAGCTTTATGGTTTGAAATACGGAACATTACCATTGGTTCGAGCCACCGGAGGCTTAGCGGATACAGTGGTAGATTGTAACGAAGAAAATTTGAAAAACCGTCTTGCCACAGGATTTGTATTTAATCATGCTGACCGTCATGGTTTGTTATATGCGATTAACAATGCGTTTGAGTTATGGCAAAAACCACGTTCTTGGTTTAGTGTCCGGGCAACGGCGATGGAACAAGATTTTAGTTGGCATATTGCCGCTCAGCGTTATCAAGCATTGTATCAACGAATTTAATCATTTGGGGCAGGATAATTCCTGTCCTTAGTCTTATAAAAGTGCGGTCAGTTTTAGCGTAGATTTGAAATAAGCCTTAATAAAGATTGTTTTTTTAGTGAAAAAAGATACAATCCCACAGGCTTAAATTTAGACCGTTTTTAAAAGGTAATATTATGACTGAAGAACTTTCCAATTTCCCTTTTTCCTATAATCGACCGGGTGAAACAGTGGACTCCTTGAAAAAATCCATTGTTTATAAACTGATATTCTTAATCGGGCGCTCACCAAATGAAGCCAGTCAGCGTGATTGGTTAAATGCGACTTTATATGCTGTGCGTGATTTAGTGACCGAAGGCTGGATTACCACAGCCAGCCAATCTCGTGCAGAAGAAACACGCCGTGTGTATTATCTTTCCATGGAATTTTTAATCGGGCGTACATTATCTAATGCATTGATTGCCGAAGGTATTTATAGTTTGGCAAAAGATGCATTAAATGAGTTGCATGTTGATTTAGAAGATTTATTGGAAAAAGAAGTCGATCCCGGATTAGGTAACGGTGGCTTAGGTCGTTTGGCTGCCTGTTTTATGGATTCTATTGCCACACTTGGCATTCCGGGAATGGGTTATGGGATTCGTTATGAATATGGCATGTTCCAACAACATATTGAGGAAGGTCGCCAAGTAGAAAAACCTGATGCCTGGTTAGAAAAAGGTGCACCTTGGGAATTTATTCGCCCGTCTAAACGTTTTAATATCCGTTTTGGTGGCCATATTTACTTTGAAGGTAAAAAATGCGTTTGGCAAAATGCCGAAGAAATTACTGCACTTGCTTACGATCAAATGATTCCGGGGTATGAAAATAACTCGGCAACAACCTTACGTTTGTGGAGCGCTCATGCCGGTGAAGAATTTAGCTTGGCTGATTTTAATCGTGGCGATTACTTCCGTGCGATAGAACACCGCTCTTCGACAGAAAATGTCTCTCGAGTATTGTATCCTGATGATTCTACTTCAGCAGGTCGTGAATTGCGTTTACGTCAAGAGTATTTCTTGGTGTCTGCGTCTTTACAAGACATTATTAAACGCCACCGTCGTACTCACGGCACATTAGACAACTTAGCCGACAAAGTCGCCATTCACCTAAATGATACGCACCCGGCCTTAGCCATTCCGGAATTAATGTATATTTTGGTAGACCAAGAAGGTTATAGCTGGCAAGCGGCTTGGGATATGTGTCGTCGTATTTTCTCTTATACCTGCCATACTTTAATGTCTGAAGCCTTAGAAACTTGGCCGGTGGATATGATGGCGAAAATTCTCCCTCGCCATTTACAGATTATCTTTGAAATCAACGATTATTTCTTAGAGTATGTAAGAACATATGTGACTACAGATAATGATTTTATCCGCCGTGTATCCCTTATTGAAGAAGGGGAGACCAGAAAAGTGCGTATGGGGTGGTTGTCTGTTGTAGGTTCAAATAAAGTCAATGGTGTTGCAGCGATTCATTCAGAGCTGATGAAAACCTCTACCTTTGCTGATTTTGCCCGTATTTATCCGGAACGTTTTACCAACGTGACGAACGGTATTACGCCTCGTCGTTGGATTGCTGTGGCAAACCCGGAATTATCTTCTTTATTTGACAATTATATCGGCACTGAGTGGCGACGTGATTTAGCTCAATTAGAGCAATTTAAAGCACATATTGATAATCCGGAAGTAAAACAAGCGGTAGCCGACATCAAATATCGTAATAAAGTGAAACTGGCAGATTATATCAAGCGTGAGTTGGGTGTGGAAATTAACCCGAATGCTTTATTTGATGTGCAAGTAAAACGTATTCATGAATATAAACGCCAAATATTGAATCTATTGCACATTGTGGCTCGATACAATGACATGTTAGCCAATCCGGAAAAAGATTGGACACCTCGAGTGTTTATTTTGGCTGGTAAAGCGGCATCTGCTTATCACACTGCAAAACAAACTATTCACTTGATCAACGATGTTGCCAATATCATTAATAAGGATGAGCGTTTGCAGGGCAAATTGAAGGTCGTCTTTATTCCGAATTACAGTGTCAGCCTTGCGCAACTCATTATTCCGGCTGCGGATATTTCCGAGCAAATTTCCCTTGCCGGCACGGAAGCTTCCGGCACAAGTAATATGAAATTTGCCCTCAATGGTGCATTAACATTGGGGACATTGGACGGTGCAAATGTGGAAATTTTGCAAAATGTGGGTGAAGATCATATTTTTATCTTCGGTAATACAGTTGAACAAGTGGAAGAATTACGCCGTAACGGCTACAATCCATTCAATATCTACCAAGAAGATGAACAATTACGTCAAGTGATTGATCAAATAAGTAGTGGTAAATTCAGCCCGAAAGATCCACATCGTTATCAAGATTTGCTCAATGGATTACGTTCACATGACTATTATCAGTCTTTCGCAGATTTCCGCAGTTATGTAGAAGCACAAAAACGAGTTGATGAAAAATACAGAGATCAAGCCGGTTGGGTTGAGAGTGCATTGCAAAATATTGTTAATATGGGCTTCTTCTCCTCTGACCGTACGATTATGGAATATGCGGAAAAAATCTGGAAGATTAAACCCTTAGATTTGAAGTAAGCTTCATTCTATTAGTGGAGGTGTAGATTTTATGCTTCCATAGTTCTCAAAGTGCGGTCAAAAATCCTCAAGTTTTTGACCGCACTTTGCGTTATACTAATCGAATCTTATTAGAAGAGGAAAGGTTGTATGATCATAGTCTATGGCATAAAAAATTGTGATACTGTCAAAAAAGCCTTACAGTGGCTTTCTGAAAAAGGTATTGAACATGGTTTACATGATTATCGTGTAGAAGGCTTAACTGAGGAGTTTTTAACTCAAGCAGAGGCCCAATTCGGTTGGGAAAATTTGGTGAATAAACGTAGTACCACTTGGCGGAATCTCGATGAACACATCAAACAAACATTAAATAAAACCACCGCGCTTCAGGTATTAATGGCACAACCGACCTTGATTAAGCGCCCGATTATTTTGCAAGAGGGTATTGCTTTGATTGGGTTTAATGAAAAAGCGTATTCAGAACAACTAGCAAAAAAATAGCAATAATGAAAACACAGATTGTCGATTTAGCTCAAAATTTAATTCGCCGGCCGTCAATTAGCCCTGATGATCAAGGCTGTCAGCAAGTTATCGCCGAGCGTTTGGAAAAGTTAGGTTTTAAATTGGAATGGTTGCCTTTTAATGAAACCTTAAATTTATGGGCAACCCATGGCGAAGGTGAACCCGTAGTAGCCTTTGCTGGTCATACAGATGTTGTGCCGGCAGGTGATGAAAGTCAATGGACTTATCCTCCTTTTGCTGCAGATATTGTGGGAAATATGCTTTATGGACGAGGTGCTGCCGATATGAAAGGATCACTGGCGGCCATGGTTGTGGCGGCTGAACATTATGTGCAGGAAAATCCACATCATATCGGTAAAATCGGTTTATTAATCACTTCTGATGAAGAAGCGGCTGCCAAAGACGGCACGGTGCGAGTGGTGGAAACTTTGATGGCTCGGGGTGAAAAAATTGATTATTGCTTAGTGGGGGAACCCTCAAGTGCGGTCAAATTAGGCGATATTTTGAAAAACGGCCGGCGGGGATCAATAACAGCAAATCTTTATATTCAAGGGATACAAGGCCATGTGGCTTATCCTCATTTAGCGGAAAATCCGGTGCATAAAGCGGCTGCTTTTTTACAGGAATTGACGACTTACCAATGGGATAAGGGCAATGAATTTTTTCCTCCCACCAGCTTACAAATTGCCAATATTCACGCAGGCACGGGCAGTAATAATGTGATTCCGGGCGAGCTTTATGTGCAATTTAACCTCCGTTATTGTACGGAAGTGACAGACGAAATTATTAAAAATACTGTGACTGAAATGTTGCAAAAACACCATTTAAATTATCGTATTGAATGGAATTTATCCGGTAAGCCTTTCTTAACTCAGCCGAATAAATTGGTAAATAGCACGGTTTCAGCAGTGGAAAAAATTATCGGCATTGCGCCGAAATTAGACACCGGAGGTGGTACTTCTGATGCTAGATTTATCGCTTTAATGGGCGGTGAAGTCGTGGAATTGGGCCCATTGAATGCGACTATTCACAAAGTCAATGAATGCGTCAATATTGATGATTTAGCCACATTAGGCGAAGTATATAAGCAAATGTTACGGAATTTGTTGGATTAAAACATGTTAAAATTAACCTCGGCTCAATTAACCGGTAAATCCTGCGAACATCTTGTGCATTTTCCTTGCCCACATTCGAAAAATCATTTTCTTCAGTCACAAGCCTTGAAAGCCTTTCAAGGGTTGCAACAAAGTGCGGTCAAAAATGGCTTTAATTTGCAACCTGCCAGCACGTTCCGGGATTTTCAGCGTCAGCAGTTAATTTGGAACAGTAAATTTAACGGTGAGCGAAAAGTGCATAATGATCTTGGTGAATCCATTGATTTAGCTCGACTTTCCGACTGGGAAAAAGCACAGGCGATTTTACGCTGGTCGGCGTTACCTGGGGCTAGCCGTCATCATTGGGGGAGCGAAATTGATTTTTTTGATCCTGATTTATTACCGTCAAATACGAGTTTATTGCTTGAACCTTGGGAATATCAGAGAGGTGGTTATTTTTTTGAATTAAGTGAATTTCTTGCTGAAAAACTACCGCACTTTGATTTTAATTTGCCTTTCATGGATTGCCAAAATAAAGAGATTGGGCGAGAGCCTTGGCATATTAGCTATCAACCAATCGCAATGCAATTACAAAGACAATTCAGCCCTGAAATGTTGCTTTCTGCTTGGGAAAATGAAGAAATCTTAGGAAAACCTGTTTTAACTCAACATCTTGATGAGATTTTTCAACGGTTTTGGGTATAAAATAAGATTTTCTGTCTTTATGAATTTGAGGATACATCATGTCTGAACAGGCACAGCCAAACCAGAAAATATCTCGTCGAAAAGCCTTAGGGATTTTTGCATTGATCTTGTTATGGGTAATAATTGGCTCATTACTATATTGGTTTTTGTTTGTGAAAGGTATTGAGAAGACCGATGATGCTTATGTGGGGGGGAATCAAGTGATGGTGTCTTCTCAAGTGAATGGTAATATCCAAAAAATCTATGTGGATAATATGGATTTTGTCAAAGCCGGTGATGTGTTGATGGTGCTTGATGACACAGATTTGACGTTGGCGTTTGAACAGGCCAAAAGCGGTCTAGCGACTACTGTTCGTCAACTTTCACAGCTTGGTTTTACGATAAAACAGTTAGAAGCCACAGTTAAAATGAAAACGGCCGTGCTTGAGAAAGCTAAAGGAGATTTAGCCCGTAGAGAGCAATTAAATCGGAGTGGAGCTATTGATCAGGAAAGTTATTTCCATGCCAAAAATGCAGTGGTTATTGCCAATGCAGAGTTGGACGCAGTGAAAAACCAACTGGCAGCAAATCAAGCTTTGTTACTTGAATTGCCGTTAAAAGCACAACCCGAAATGCAAAAAGCAATGAGCAATTTCAAACAGGCTTGGTTAAACTTGCAACGCAGTATCATTACAAGCCCAATTGACGGCTATGTGGCTCGTCGTTCTGCTCAAGTAGGACAAAAAGTTTCGGCAGGTAGTCCGTTATTAGCGGTGATTTCACCAAATCAAATGTGGATTGATGCCAATTTTAAAGAAACACAACTGAAAAATATGCGAATTGGTCAGCCGGTTACTCTGAAGGTGGATTTATACGGCGATGAGGTGGAATTTAACGGTAAAGTGGACGGCATTGATATGGGAACCGGCAGTGCGTTTTCTTTGCTTCCTGCTCAAAATGCTACGGGTAACTGGATTAAAGTTGTGCAACGCGTCCCGGTGCGTATTAGTTTAGATCCTCAGCAAATTCAACAATACCCGTTGAGAATTGGTTTGTCTTCTGTCGTCAAAGTGGATGTAAGTAATAGCAATGGAGAAGTGCTGAAACCGGCAGAACATAAGCCGGCTTTATATGCCACAATGGCTTTAGAATACGATCAAAGTGCGGTAGAAAATGAGATTGATTTGATCATTCAACAGAATAGTCGTTAGGATTTGAAATGAAACCCTTGCAAGGCATACCCTTATTGCTCACCACTTTTGCCCTGTCCTTGGCGACATTTATGCAAGTACTGGATTCCACCATTGCAAATGTGGCAATTCCCACTATTTCAGGCGATTTGGGGGCTTCTTTTAGTCAAGGCACTTGGGTGATAACCTCCTTTGGTGTGGCGAATGCGGTGGCCATTCTGATTACAGGCTGGCTTGCCAAGCGTTTTGGGGAAGTGCGGTTATTTTTGGTTGCTACTTTTTTATTCGTGCTCTCTTCTTGGCTATGTGGGATTTCTCACAATTTAGAAATGTTGATTCTATGTCGGGTATTACAAGGCTTGTCGGCGGGCCCGGTAATCCCCCTCTCTCAAAGTTTATTATTGAATAATTATCCGCCTGAAAAACGAGGTATGGCACTGGCGTTTTGGTCGATGACGATTGTGGTTGCTCCTATTTTCGGCCCGATTTTAGGCGGTTGGATCAGTGATAATCTACATTGGGGCTGGATTTTTTTTATTAATGTGCCTATTGGATTAGCCGTGGTATTTATGGCCTGGAAATATCTTGGTAAACGTGAAAGTAAAATTTATCGGCAAAAAGTTGATACTGTGGGCTTGATTTTACTGGTTTTAGGTGTGGGCTGTTTACAATTAATGCTGGATCAAGGACGAGAAGAAGATTGGTTTAATTCTAATGAAATCATTGCATTAGCGATTATTTCTGTCATTTCATTGGTTGCCTTGGTGATTTGGACACTTACTGATGATCATCCGATTGTGGATATTTCGCTCTTTAAATCGCGTAATTTTGTGGTGGGGAGTTTATGTAGCAGTTTAGCTTTTTTGGTATATTTAGGCTCGGTCGTCTTAATTCCCTTATTGCTCCAGCAGGTTTATGGTTACACCGCAACTTGGGCAGGGCTAGCTGCAGCACCTGTGGGTTTATTCCCGATTTTATTATCTCCCTTGATTGGTAAGTTTGGGCATAAAATCGATATGCGGATTTTGGTGACAGTAAGTTTTATGACTTATGCCCTTACTTTCTATTGGCGTGCAGTGACCTTTGAACCCCATATGACCTTTTGGGATGTTGTTTTTCCACAAGTCATACAAGGTTTAGCTGTAGCTTGTTTTTTTATGCCCTTAACCACAATGACCCTTTCAGGCTTACCGCCGGAAAGAATGGCATCAGCTTCCAGCTTATTTAATTTTTTACGCACCTTGGCAGGTTCTATTGGCACGTCCCTTACCACCTTTTTATGGTATCGCCGTGAAGCCTTTCATCATACCCGTTTAACCGAATCCATTACTGATTATTCACCAAATGCCCAAGCATTTTTTCATGTTATGGAGACGTCGGGATTAAGTGATGTACAAAGCGCGGTTTTTTTGGCGCGTGCTATTACTTCACAAGGTTTTATTCTAGGAGCAAATGAAATTTTTTGGTTGTCATCTGTTTTATTTTTAATTTTGGTGCTATTGGTTTGGTTTGCTAAACCACCTTTTGCTACAAAAAGCCGTGATAGCGGTCATTAGCACATTTCATCTTGAAGAGTATTAAATGAAAAATGTTATTATAGATTTACAAATTGCTACAGAAAACAAGGAAAATTTACCTACTTTAGCGCAATTTACCCATTGGGCAACACAGGCAGTAAGAGCAGAAAATCTTGAGCCTGAAATTACCATTCGCCTTGTTGATGAAGCGGAAAGCCATCATTTAAATTTAACTTATCGTGGTAAAGATCGCCCAACTAATGTATTGTCGTTCCCTTTTGAATGCCCTGATGAAGTGGAATTACCGTTGTTGGGGGATTTAGTGATTTGTCGTCAGGTGGTGGAAAAAGAAGCACATGAACAAGGAAAGCTTTTATTAGCACATTGGGCACATATGGTGGTTCATGGTAGCCTGCATTTATTAGGTTATGATCATATAGAAGATCTTGAAGCTGAAGAAATGGAAGCCTTGGAAACAGAAATTATGTTAGGACTGGGGTTTGAAGATCCTTATTCTTACGATGAAGAAGCATGTTAGAACGCCAACTTGAAGTGATTTTTACGGACAAGCCACCGTACTTTTTGCCTGATGAGCCTGAAAGTGCGGTATTTTTGTGTGAAGAAAATATCAGCAAAGCAAAAAATTTATTGGGGCAGGAATTTACACAGATTGGTTATGATTGTCGTCAAGGAATCAATTTAGATGCACTTGCGATTGCGGTAGGAACATTAAAAGCAGGTGGAAAATTGACATTGTGGCTGGATAAAAATCAGCAAGTAGATTTAGACAGCTTACGTTGGTGTGGAGAAACACAAGCTATTGCAACGCCAAATTTTTATCGGCATTTTTATCGATTATTAGAGGAGTATTTTTCGCCAAAAACACTCTCTTTGGGCAATCATGTAGCACAAGGGACAATAAAGATAGGGCAAGCCGGTTTGGTAGCAACACCGGCACAAGATGACATTATTCAGCAAATTTTACAATCTAAAGCAGAGATTTTTATATTAACGGCTAAACGAGGGCGAGGAAAATCTGCCTTAGCCGGGCTGTTGGCTCAACAATTGCGAAGCGAAAATCCACGACAGAAAATATGGCTCACTGCACCGAATAAAAGTGCGGTAAAAACCTTGCAGGTTTTTGCAGAGACACCCATTGAATTTATAGCACCTGATGCACTTTGTCATCAGATTGAACAATATCCCACCAAATTTAACGAAGATTGGTTGTTAATTGATGAAGCGGCAATGCTTCCGTTACCTTTACTTTTTCAGCTGATGTCTCCGTTTAAACATATTTTGTGTACTACAACAATTCATAGTTATGAAGGTACAGGGCGAGGTTTTTTACTTAAGTTCTTGCCAAATTTGCACCGCACTTTTAAGCAATTTGAACTGACAACACCATTACGTTGGTCTGAGAATGACAAATTAGAGCGATTTATTGATGAATTATTGTTATTGGAAGCTGACAAACGACTTATTCAGCCTGATATTGTGACAAAAAGTGCGGTCAATATTTTTCCAGTTTCGCAGCAGGCATTGACTAATAAGATTGAGGGTTTTTATGGATTATTAACCTTGGCACATTACCGTACATCACCTTTAGATTTACGTCGTTTATTAGATGCACCCAAACAGCAGTTTTGGGTGGCAGAAGCCGGTGGAGTATTTATCGGTGTCGTTTGGTTGGTTGAAGAAGGAGGGCTGCAGGATGAAGGGTTAATTGCACAAATTTGTGAAGGTTGTCGCCGACCAAAAGGTAATTTAGCAGCACAAAAATTGGCTCACGAGCATTTAGATGCTGATTTCTTAAGGCAGAAATCCTTACGGATTTCCCGTATTGCAATTTTACCGAAGTGGCAGAGACAAGGTTTAGGGCAGAAAATGATTAATCAGATAATTGCACAATCACAGGTGGATTTTTTTTCAGCCAGTTTTGGATATACACCCGAATTGGCCTCCTTTTGGCAAAAGTGTGGTTTTAAATTAGTCCAAATAGGGGATAATCGAGAAGCTAGTAGTGGGTGTTATTCTGCAATAGTTTTAAGAGAGTCGCCAGGAAACCCATTAATTGCCAAAAGTGCGGTTGATTTTCAGCGTGATTTAGTGTTACGAAACCACGATTTGAAAATCTGGATTGAAGAAGAGGATGTGAAAAATCCATGGCAGTTTAGAGAAAAAGACCAACAAAAAGTACAAAATTTTGTGGAAAATAACCGCACTTTTTATTCTAGCCGGCCGGCAATTTTGCGTTTGTTGAGGCAAACCAAACAAAATGAAAAGGCGTTTTTTGAGATGTTTTCGACAATAAAAGAGAAAAAAGCACAACTTCAAGCAATGAGGTTAAAGATAAAATTATTGTTGCAAAATAATTAACTGTTTTTTAATATTTTGTATTATCTTTCACGGGGAATTGTTTATGACAGAGCAACACAAAGAAAAAAGTTTATTTCGTAAAGCATTGGACAAATATAGCCAATTTTGTGAGGAATTAGGCGTAAATCAAGGGGCTTGCCGTGGTTGTGTACCAACGGTGAAATTTGATCCCGAAAAGGAAGATATTTCGCAAAATAAAGAAAAAACAGCAGAATAAATGTGATCTATTTCACAAACTGAGTATTTAATCTGCATTTTTGTTAAATTTTCATTTACTTTAATTTTACAAACACATAGAATTCCGCCGATTTTTACTGATAATAAAAATCGGTTTTTTTATTTTATAGGAGTTTCCCCATGTTGTGGTTTTTCTTTTGTGTAGCCATTTTAATTCTTGGCTATTTTATTTACGGCAAAATCATCGAGAAAATCTTTGTGATTAAGCCACAACGTCAGACACCTGCATACAGTGTGAATGATGGTGTGGATTATATGCCAATGTCTAAAACAAAAATTTGGTTGATCCAATTATTGAATATTGCCGGTACAGGTCCGATTTTTGGCCCGATTTTAGGTGCATTATATGGGCCTGTAGCAATGTTGTGGATTGTACTTGGCTGTATTTTTGCAGGTGCGGTGCATGATTATTTCTGCGGTATGTTGAGTATTCGCCATGGCGGTGCTTCTATGCCATTCTTGGCTGGTAAATTTTTAGGCCGTCCGGTGAAATTCTTTATCAACCTTATGGCATTAATTTTGCTCTTGTTGGTTGGTGTGGTGTTTGTTGCAAGCCCTGCTCAATTGTTAAGCACCATTACGATGGATGTTCTAGGAGCGAGTTCCGGTGCAATTCAGTTAGGTAATCCGGAAGAAATCCAACAAGCGTCTCAAGCAGCACAAGGTTTGACTGTTTGGGGAATGGATAAACCAACGGTTATTGCGCTTTGGACATTCATTATTTTTGCATACTATATTTTAGCGACATTGTTACCGATTGATAAAATTATCGGTCGTGTTTATCCGTTATTTGGTGCATTGTTGCTCTTTATGTCTGTCGGTATGGTTTATGGCTTGATTACCTCACATTTGAGTGCGGCTGATCCAATCGAGTTTTTCCGTACTGTAAATCAAGACGGTCAAGGTTTAACTTGGGAAAAATTTACGCAAAACTTCCAAGTGAAGGGTGATGTACCGATTTGGCCATTGTTATTCTTAACTATTTCTTGTGGTGCTTTATCCGGTTTCCATGCAACACAAACACCATTAATGGCACGTTGTGCAGAAAATGAGAAAGAAGGTCGCTTTATTTTTTACGGCGCAATGATTGCTGAAGGTGTGATTGCGTTAGTATGGTGTATGGTTGGTTTAGCTTTCTATGAAAACCCACAAGCCTTACAAGATGCCATTTCTGCAGGCTCGCCATCTAAAGTAGTGTATGACAGCTCAATTCATTTCTTGGGCTTCATCGGTGGTATTTTTGCCGTATTAGGTGTGGTAGTATTGCCAATCACTTCAGGTGATACAGCATTCCGCGCAGCACGTTTGCAATTGGCCGAAATTTTTAACATTGAACAACGTTCTTTATCAAAACGTTTGATGATTGCAATTCCATTATTTGCATTAGGTTATGCCGTATCTAAAGTGGATTTCAGCGTATTATGGCGTTATTTCACTTGGGCAAACCAAATGACTGCTATGGTTATGTTATGGACAGCGGCGGCTTATTTATACCGCACAGGCAAATTCCACTGGGTTTGCTCAATTCCTGCATGGTTTATTACAACCGTTTGTGCAACTTATTTATTCTATAATAAGATCGGTTTTGGTTTAGATTACCAATTGTCAGTTTATCTTGGTTTCGCTACGACTATTTTATGTATCGTTCTATTCTTTGCGTTATTAAAACCAATGACTAAAGAAGATTCAGAAATGGTTGTTGCACAATAATGATTTGATAATGAAAAATCCTCGCTTTTTGCGAGGATTTTTTTATGTAAAACGAGGGGAAAACTCACCGCACTTTTCAAAATATTTTTACATTTGGGGCTTGCTAATCTATTGAACTGCTCCTACAATACGCAAATTTTCACTAATACATAATTATCAATAAGGAATGCTATTGTCCTCTGTATTTCGCTTCCCTGTAAGGGTTTATTATGAAGATACCGATGCAGGTGGTGTAGTGTATCATGCCCGTTATTTGCACTTTTTTGAACGAGCAAGGACAGAGATTTTACGTGAACTGAACATTTCTCAACAGAGATTGTTAGCAGAAAGCCAGTTGGCGTTTGTCGTTAAATCTATGCAAATTGATTATCGCATTCCGGCAAAATTAGATGATTTACTAGATGTTGAAACCTTGATTTCTGAACTCAAAGGAGCAACCGTCGTATTCACTCAGACGTTAAAAAGAGCAGAACAGTTATTAAGCGTGGCTACTGTTAAAGTAGCCTGTGTTGATCTTGGTAAAATGAAACCCGTTGCATTGCCTGAATATGTCAAAGCAGCCTTTCAAAATAAGTAGTGTATTTTCTCGGAGTTACTAATGACCGCTGATTTAAACTTTTTGGATTTATTTCTCAAGGCGAGTATTGTTGTTCAAATTGTCATTTTAATTTTAATTTCTTTTTCGGTGATTTCATGGGGAATTATTATCCAACGTAGCCGTATTTTAACCACGGCGTTAAAAGATTCCTCAGCATTTGAGGATCGTTTTTGGTCAGGTGAAGATTTAAACCGCTTATATGAGGGGCTGGAAAATCGCCGTGAAGTATTAAGTGGTAGCGAGCAAATTTTTTATGTAGGTTTTAAAGAATTTACTCGCTTAAAACAGGCAAATCCTGAAGCACCGGAAGCGATTATTCAAGGCACGACGCGAGCAATGAATTTAGCAATGAACCGTGAAGTAGAGGACTTGGAAACACGAGTACCTTTTTTAGCAACTGTGGCATCTATTAGTCCATATATCGGCTTATTTGGCACAGTTTGGGGGATTATGCATGCGTTTATGGCACTTAGTGGCGCAAAACAAGCTACTTTGCAAATGGTTGCTCCCGGGATTGCGGAAGCTTTGATTGCTACCGCTATCGGTTTATTTGCGGCTATTCCTGCGGTAATGGCATATAACCGTTTGAGTTTGCGAGTGAACAAATTAGAGCAAAATTACGGTAACTTTATTGATGAGTTTACCACGATTTTACACCGTCAAGTGTTCGGTAAAAACCAATAATCATTGTGATGGCGGCATATCTTTGAGTAAGAAAAGTGCGGTCAATTTTGAATAAGTTTTGAGGTTTATATGGCATACCGCCGTAAGCGTAGAGAGATAAAATCTGAAATTAACATTATTCCGTTTTTGGATGTATTGTTAGTATTATTACTGATTTTTATGGCAACAGCACCCATTATTAGCCAGAGTGTGCAAGTTGATTTACCTGATGCTGTACAAAGTCAGTCAGTTTCCAATGAAGATAAGGCGCCGGTAATTTTAGAAGTGGCTGGCGTAGGGCAATATACTATCTCGATTGCAGGAGATCGATCTGAAGGTCTAACAGAAGAAATGGTGACACAAATGACCCGTGCAGAATTTGAAAAAGATCCGAATACGTTATTTTTAGTAGGTGGTGCAGCGAGCGTACCTTATGAAGAAGTTATTAAAGCACTGAGTTTGTTGAAATTAGCCGGTATTGATAAAGCCGGATTAATGACAGATCCAATTTAGTTGTAGGATATAATGTGAAAAATAATCGACAAAAAAAAGGGTTTGATGCATTTGCAACTTCTATAGTTTTGCATTTAATTTTATTTGGCTTGTTGATTTTGGGATCCTTTTACACCACTGTCGAAATTATGGGTGGCGGTGAAGGAGAAGGCGATGTGATTGGTGCTGTTATGGTGGATACAGGATCCGCAGCGCAAGAATATGGACGTTTGCAACAACAGAAAAAAGGACAAACGGATAAATCTAAAACCCAGCCTGAGCCAAAAGAACAAGAAAAACCGAAAGAAAATGTTGAAAAACAACAATTAGAAAAACAAAAGCAAGAACAAGAACGTCAAAAACAAGAAAAAGCTCGCCAAGAAGCTTTAGAGCAACAGAAAAAAGCGGAAGAAGCAAAAGCTAAAGAAGCTGCTGAAGCGGCTCGTTTGACAAAAGAAGCTGAAGCAAAACGCTTGGCGGTAGCAGCCAAACAAGCTGAAGAAGAGGCGAAAGCGAAAGCAGCTGAACAGCAAAAGCTAAAAGAAGCTAAAGAGAAAGCTGAAAAAGAAGCAAAAGAAAAAGCAGCTAAAGAAGCAAAAGCTAAAGCAGATGCTGAGGCAAAAGCAAAACGTCAAGCCGAACAAGCAGCCTTAGATGATTTTATGAATGGAGGCGATATTGGCGGAGGTAGTGCTTCTAAGGGAGGAAATGCAAATAAGCAAGGTTCTCAAGGAAGCGGGGCCGGAATGGGGGCTGGTGATGGTGGCAAGGTTGGAGATCAATATGCAGGAGTGATTAAAAAAGAAATTCAGCGTCGCTTCTTGAAAGATCCAAGTTTTGCAGGTAAAGTGTGCAGAATTCAAATTTGGTTGGAACGTGATGGTACAATTTCTAATTATCAACGAATTTCCGGACCTGATGATATTTGTGGGGCTGCATTAGCTGCGGTTGCAAGAACGAAGAAAGTGCCTGCTGCGCCATCGGATGCGGTATACAATAAGTATAAATCTCCAGTCATTGATTTTGATATTAAATAGTTAAACATACATAATCCTAAAATAGGTGGAATAATGAAATTGATTGCTCGTATTATGAGTGTATTTGCAACATTCTTATTGATGATGAATGTGGCAAAAGCTGATGAGGTGCGTATTGTCATCGATCAAGGTGTTGATAGTGCACGTCCAATTGCTGTAGTGCCTTTTAAATCTAACGGTTCGGTACCTGAAAATATTGCAGAAATTGTTTCTGCTGATTTACGGAATAGTGGTAAATTTAATCCTATTCCGTTGAATAGAATGCCTCAACAACCCGGCTCAGCTTCTGAAGTTACACCTGATGCTTGGGCATCTTTAGGTATTGATGCTGTAGTGGTTGGACAAGTCTCAGTAATGGGGAGTGATTATAATATTGCTTACCAATTAGTAGATACTATTGGTGCATCTGGTACACCAGGGGCTGTACTTGCTCAAAATTCTATTACCGTTTCAGCTAAATGGTTGCGTTATGGTGCTCATACAGTTAGTGATGAAGTATTTGAAAAATTAACAGCGATTAAAGGCGCATTTAGAACTCGAATTGCTTATGTTGTGCAAAAAAATAATAGTTCTTTTGAAGTGCGTGTTGCTGATTATGACGGTTATAACCAATTTATTGTTAATCGTAGTAATCAACCTATTATGTCTCCGGCTTGGTCAGCAGACGGTAAAAAACTGGCTTATGTATCCTTTGAGAATAAAAAATCCCAATTGGTTGTTCAGGATTTAGCATCTCAAGCTCGTAAGGTTGTTGCGTCTTATCAGGGGCATAATGGTGCGCCGGCGTTTTCTCCAGACGGAGGTCGCTTGGCTTTTTCATCAAATAAAGATGGTTTATTAAATATTTATGTAATCAATTTGGGTAGTGGGCAGATTTCTCAGTTGACTAGTGGAGCAGGTAATAATACTGAGCCGAGCTGGACTCCTGACGGTCGTATTTTGTTCACTTCCGATAGAAACGGTTCACCTCAAGTTTATGTAATGAGTGCCTCCGGTGGCGGAGCATCATTATTAGGCTCTGGTGGTCGTAGTTATAGTGGCAAAATGAGTGCTGACGGTAAAACATTAGTGATGATTTCTGGTGATAGTATTGTGAAAAGAGATATGGCTTCAGGTTCAACTGAAGTGTTAAGCTCTACTTTCCTTGATGAAAGTCCAAGTATTTCACCAAATGGAATTATGATTATATATAGTTCTACCCAAGGGCTAGGAAAAGTGCTACAATTAGTGTCCGCTGATGGACGCTTTAAAGCTCGGTTACCAGGAAGCGATGGGCAAATTAAATTCCCAGCTTGGTCGCCATATTTAACTCAAAACTAGGAGAAATCAATGAAATTAGCAAAATTATTGTTAGTTGCACCTGCTTTAGTATTAGCTGCTTGTTCTTCATCTGACAACAACGCTTCTGCTAACGGCGCAAAATTTGGTGGTTATTCTGTTGAAGATTTACAACAACGTTATAACACAGTTTATTTCGCATTCGATAGCTATGCAGTTGAAGGTGAATACCAAACTTTATTAGATGCACACGCAGCATATTTAACAGCAACTGCAGGTAGCAAAGTGTTAGTTGAAGGTCACGCTGACGAACGTGGTACACCAGAGTACAACATTGCGTTAGGTCAACGTCGTGCAGATGCAGTAAAAAGCTACTTAGCAACTAAAGGCGCTGCAAATGTTTCAACTGTATCTTTCGGTGAAGAAAAACCTGCAGTATTAGGTCACGATGAAGCTGCATATTCTAAAAACCGTCGTGCAGTGTTAGCATACTAATTCTAACAAAGCGTATAAAAACCGACTTTTTAAAGTCGGTTTTTTTATGGCTTTTATTATATAGAAATAGAAAGTCTTATATGGCCATAGTATTCTTAATGCTAAATTGGCGGTTATTCGTTCAAATAAACAAAAAAAGATAAATTTTTATTGATTATTAAAATTAAATCAGTATCATAGGCAACCGTTATCAACACTGTTGGTGTTTGTAACAACGAATAGTGGGTCGTTAGCTCAGTCGGTAGAGCAGCGGACTTTTAATCCGTTGGTCGAAGGTTCGAATCCTTCACGACCCACCACGCAATATAAAATTCCCATTCGGGTCGTTAGCTCAGTCGGTAGAGCAGCGGACTTTTAATCCGTTGGTCGAAGGTTCGAATCCTTCACGACCCACCATTTAATTTCTCAACTCTTAATTCATTAAAAATATTATTTTTGCGATCCTGATCCCAATTTTTTATTTTCTTTATTTTCGAAGTATTACTTTTTGACTATTCTTGTAGTTATCAAAGTGCGGTTAAAAATCAGGTTGATTTAATGAAAAATAAAGGGTTTACATTATTAGAAAGCCTAATAGTTTTGTTGATTATGAGTATTACAACATTATTTGCTTTACCTGTTTGGCAACAAGCCAATAGCCAATTGATTTTGCAAAAGGAGCAGCAAAAACTCTATTTATTTCTGAGACAAGTTCAAGCTAGAGTAGAAAATTCCAGTGAAATTTGGTTTTTAATTCCGAACCGTAATATAAACACCCAGCATTGGTGCATTACAGCACAAATTAAGTTAGATAAACTATGTGATTGTTTCAATCCCAATATCTGTCCTAAGGAAGCTCAGGCTTATTTTTATTACCCCTATTTTCCTGAAAAAACCATGTTGGTCAGCAAACGTTATTATCCACAAGAAGTGACTCGTTTGAGTGGTATTAGAGATACTTCATCATCAACTTGCTTTGTTCTTCAAGCAGAAAATAGTCGTACTTTATTTTCCTTTTTCAATGTAGGAAGTTTGAAATTGAAAGATTATCAGGTGGCAAGTGCCTGTGTAAATGATGAGGCTTAATATGTTTTACCGTGGACAAACCTTAGTAAGCTTAATGATTTCTATATCCCTTTCTTCTTTTTTAATGCTTATTATTTTGGCTTTTTACCAGCACGTCCAGCAACACAATCGTGAAATTTTATTGCGTTTACAATTACAAACAGAAACACAGCGTGTATTACATTTGATGTCTAAAGATTTAAGGCGTAGCGGATTTCGTGCAGTATCAGACAATGTGAAACAGGATAATTTTGTTTTATTTGAAACAGATGACGGAAAATCTATTGTTATTTCTCAAGCTACCCATAGCAGTGAAAAAAGTTGTGTACTGTTTTTTTATGATTTGGACGAAAGTGGTTGTTTGGGGAAGAAAACCAAGCATACAGCATGTATACAGAATGAGAAAAATGCTACGGAGGAAATTGAGCGGGAATTATTTGGTTATCGCCTCAATCAAGGCATGATTGAAACACGTTTAAGTTATAAAAATGCGGTTAATGCAGCTTGTCAAAAATCCGATTGTCAATCCTATTTACAAGAATCTGCCTGTAATGGTGGTGGGTGGGCAGATTTAATGGATGACAGTGAATATAAAGTCGTGGCATTGCAATTTTCGTGGTTAATTGAAAATAAAGCTGTGGAAATTTATTTAAAAGTGGTGTTGAAGCAATTTCCACACATACAATATGAAACTGCTGCGATTGTGCCAATATTTAATTCGGAGGCAGAATGAATAAGTATCACAAAGGCATAATGACTTTAACTTTGTTAATATTAATTTCTTCTATCTTATTGATTTCAATGTTATTTTCAGATGATGTTATAGGATTGCATTCTGCAATAGCCTCGCAAAGAAGACAATATTTAGAACGTGATTTAACCTTGCAGAAGGTATCACAAGATAATTTGGAGACTATTTGCTCGAATGTAGAATTAGATTTTAAAGGAAGTGCAGTCAAAATACCCATTGAAGCGAGAAGATTGAATGACAGTATAACCCACTATTTATGGTGTAAACGTTACGCTTTATTTTTACAAGCTCCGAAAGTAGGAGTAAATCAGGGAGCGTTTACACATTTTATTGATCAACAAAATCTTACTAAATTTGCACCGCACTTTCAGCTTCCTCCACCAGTTTTACCTAAGGATAAAGCAAATTACCTTTATTGGTTTGATAAAACACAAACTGAATGGCAACTCAATGGGAATCTTCATGCTGTGGTTGTCGCTGAGGGCGATTTATATATTAGTGGCAAGGGAAAAATCAGTGGAGCAGTGATTACGCAGGGCAATTTGACTAAAGACAATGGGATCACATTGGCATACAGAAAGGCTACGGTCACTGATATCGTACAGCGTTATAGTCGGTGGGAACGGGGAGAAAAGAGTTGGTATGATGTTAAACAATAACAAAGGAATGACTCTGATTTCACTGTTGGTCACTCTCAGTATTTTTAGCACTCTCTTTTTGGCGCTTAACCAATGGGCTGCCCATCAGCGAAAAAGTGCGGTAGAAATTTATCAACGTTTTCAAGCAATTCAAATCGCTCAAAATCAACATCAGCGTCAATTTCTAGGGTTGCCTTGTGAAAATAGGGTACAACTTAATCAGCAAGGTTTTATGGTAAATTGTACGGGGGAAAAAGTGGTAGTAGTTTATCCGCGAGGTGAAATTTCCTTGTAAAATGCAATATATCAAGGGAAAATAAACCTAATTGCTTTGTTAAGGAAATTGTTGTGCTGACCGTTTACCATTCCAATCATCTTGAAACGCAAAAAGAGATATTATTGCATTTGATTCATCGAGATCCTTTGTCGGATCCCTTTGAATCAGAAACCATATTGGTACAAAGTCCCGGTATGGCGAAATGGCTACAATTGCAAATTGCAGAAAAATTAGGCGTGGCTGCGAATATTAACTTTCCTATGCCAGCCAGTTTTTTATGGCAGCAATATATGGAAAATTTCACGGCGATTTCCGAGCAAAATCAGTTTAGTAAAGAGGCGATGAGCTGGCATTTGCTTGGCATTATTCAACAGTTAGATTTGTCTGTGGTGAAGGATTATTTGCGTGGCTCAGTAAATTATCAACAAAAAGCCTATCAGTTGGCACGGCAAATTGCCGATTTATTTGACCAATATTTAGTTTATCGCCCTGATTGGATTTTACATTGGGAACAACATCAGGACGAACTCATCGTTCAGCAAATTGTAGCAAATTTACATGATGAGAATTTACATTTAAAGGCGCAATTGATAAAGGATATTTACTGGCAAGGAGAGTTGTGGCGTGCTTTGGTAGAGCGAATTCGACAAATAACCCAATGTGCTGATTTGCAGCATCGTGCTTTCTTACATCAACAATATTTATCGCTTCTATCGGAAGGAAAGCCTAACAGTCTGCCCAAACGCTTGTTTATATTTGGTATTTCTGCTTTACCAAAAGCCTATTTAACTTCTTTACAAGCTATAAGTCGCTATTGCGAAGTGCATTTATTTTTTACCAACCCGAGTAAACATTATTGGGGGGATATTGTTGATCCACAATTCTTACAAAAAAGATACCGCACTTTTTATCAAAATCAACAAAAAATCGCCCTACTCAGTGAAAAACAAGCAAAGGATTTTCTTTGTTCTTTTGAGCAAACACAAGAAAATGAGCGATTGTTGGTGGGGAATCCTTTATTAGCAAGTTGGGGGAAATTAGGGCGTGATTTTTTGTATTTATTAACCGAAATGCAGCCTGAACAAGATATTATTTCCTTTGTGGAACAACGGGACAGTAGATTACTTAATCAAGTCCAACGACACATTTTGGAGCTCCAACCAAGCAAAAAAACTAGTTTGTATAGGATTGAAGGTGATCGCTCTCTTTCCATTCATGCTTGCCATTCAATCATGAGGGAAGTAGAAATATTGCACGATTACCTATTGCAACTTTTTTCCCAAAATACCGATTTAACACCGAAAGATATTATTGTTATGACGGCAGATATTGAACAATATGCACCTTATGTGAATGCGGTTTTTGGGCAGTATTTTGATAATAGATATATCCCTTTCTCTATTTCCGATCATAAATTATCGGCATCTGATGTATTAGTGAGTACTTTTTTAACGCTTTTGACATTAAAAGAGAGTTATTTTACCGCTGAAGAGGTATTTGCATTACTAGAAGTACCTGCAATACGTAAAAAATTTGAAATTGAAGCAAGTGAATTGGGGCAAATTCATTCTTGGATAGAAAATAGCGGTATTCGTTTTGGTTTAGCAAAAAATAAAGAAAACCAACAAACTAACTACAATTCTTGGCAAGCGGGATTAGAGCGTTTATTGTTAGGTAATGCTATGAGAGAGGAACACGGCATTTGGCAAGATAGCCTTGGTTTTGATAATAGCCAAGGATTGAAAGGCCAATTAGCCGGTAAATTGGCGGCTTTTATTGATCAGTTACGGCATTGGCATTTATTGTTGCAATCTGCTTATAGCGGAGAACAATGGAGAACCCATTTATTGCAAATGATCGATGATTTTTTTGCCGAAGATAATCAAAATCAAACAATATTATTTGAGTTAAAACAACGAGTTAATGATATTGCAGAGCAGATTGTATCATTACAGGTAACAGAGCATATTGTACCGGAAGTCATTGTTGAAGTACTCACAGAAAAACTGGATAACCAAGAAGAGGCACTGACTTTTTTAACCGGTAAGGTTAATTTTTGCACATTATTACCGATGCGTTCTATTCCGTTTAAAGTTGTTTGTTTATTGGGTATGAATGAAGTGGATTACCCTCGCCGACACAGTCCGAACGGCTTTGACTTAATGCAGTATCATCATCAAAAAGGTGATCGAGCCAGACGAGATGATGATCGCTATTTATTTCTTGAAGCCTTATTAGCGGCTGAAGAGTATTTCTATATCAGTTATATAGGACGTTCTATTACAGATAACACTGAACGGGAACCCTCGGTATTGGTTAGCCAGTTGCTGGATTATTTACAGGATAATTTAGATTTTGTGCCGCCAGCTATGGATGAAAAAGGGCGGACAAACAATAAATTAAAACCATTGGTGCAATATCATTCCATGCAGGTTTTTAGTCCGCATAATTTCAATGAAAAGACACACCACACTTTTGCTAAAGAGTGGTTGCCTTTACTTAATCACCAAACGAATATAGCGACAGAAAGTGCGGTTGATTTTGTTCAAGAATGGGAAATTGAACAGGGGGAAATTTCACATATTATTAATTTTGCCGATATCATTGCTTTTGTACAGCATCCCGTGAAATTTTTCTTTGAAAAACAATTAGCTGTTTATTTTAGAGAACAAACTGAACTTATCAATGATAGTGAAAATTTTGAATTGGATGCTCTTCAATCTTATCAAATTCGTGATGAATTATTACAAATGGATCCGCATGAATTCCAATCCTATTTTGAAAAATTAACGGTTAAGGGGGTTTTACCGAGAGAGCATTTTGGTGAAGTTTATCAGCAATTTTTATCGCAAGAAGTACAATCATTCCAAGCTGCGTTAATCCCTTATTTGAAGTTGGATTTTATTAGTGAAGTTGTCGAACTCAGGTTAGAACTTGAAGAAAATATCTTGACTTTACAGGCGCATCTTGATTGTTTATTGGCGCAATCCAAACAGCGTATTAGTTGGCGTATTAGTCGTTTTAAGGATAAATATGCGATTGAAAATTGGTTAATCTATTTGTTGCAAGTTGTGACTAATGAAAGTGTCGAACCACCTGTTTTTTATTGTAAGGAAAAGGAACAGGCGGTGAGATACAGTTTTAAAACCTTGGAAAAAAACACCGCACTTTTACTTCTGAAAACCTATGTGACAGATTATTTGGCTGCCCAAAAACGATTAGTTTTAGCTGTAACTCAAGACAATGAAAAATTCTTAAAATCAGTAGAAAATCCGAAAATACAGCAGGAACATATAGAGAAAATAGCAAAAGGGGATAATTACGGTAACCGTTCGGATTTATACTGGCAACGCATTTTAGCCCAACAACCTCAACTTAATTTAACGGAAATTAATCAAAAAACACAAGATTGGTTTGCCGTCATGAATGAATACTTGTTGAAGAGTGATAGGGGCTGTTGATAATTTAAATAAACCGGCGTTATCACTTAAAAGCCGCACAGGGAAGGAAGAAAATGCTGTGAATGGTGATTTTCTTCACAACTTTGCCCTAAAAGTTAAGCGTTGAATGATTTAAAATTTAAATATAACGCCATAATCACTGCGTTTTCTCGCCCACCATCAAGAGTAGGATAGTAATTTTTACGTATATCCACTGCATTAAACCCCAGTTTTTCATAGAGTTTTTGTGCGGGGTTAGATTGGCGGACTTCCAGCCAAAGTGTAGCAATATTTTTGTCCTGTAAATCGGTAATTAAACGTCGTAGCAAGGTTTCACCAAAGCCTTTTCCTTGATAGCTTGGATCAATGGCGATATTGAATAAATTAGCTTCGTCCAGCACAAATTGGCAAATGGCGAAGCCGATAATGTTGTTATCATCACAAATTTTTAAATTATGATAGCGTTCACCTTGGCTGTTTTTCAGTGTGCCAAGAGACCAAGGTACAGAATGAGCTGCTTGTTCAATGGCAAAAATACGATCTAAATCAGACGTTAAAATAGGAGAAATTTGTAGCATTAATCGTCTCTTAACAAATGTTGCTGGATATGTTGCCAAAATGCCCGTTTTTGTGAAGCATTTTTTTTGAGTTCGGTGAGATTTACTTCCCAATAGCTTAATAGTTGATTTTCAATGGGCGAAGTGCGGTCATTTTTTTCACTGTTTGTTGTAAAAAACCAATAATGGCAAGGATGTTGGAGTGATAAATGCTGAGCCTGTTCTTGATTAATCCACAACAATTCAGTGCCGGAAATGGCGGCGCTACGCAACAAATCTTGTATAATGGGTTGTTTTTCCTGATTTTCTTTACAAACGACAATCAATCGAATTTGTTCGCCCACAACGATATTTACCGCACCTTTTAACATTTCGGGGCGGCGAAGCTGCCATTGGCTGATGCCCATTTCTTGTAACAATAAATCGCGTCGGTTCATTTGTGCTTGGTTTTCCACTATAATGCGGTCATTTTAGCGGATTACACAGGATTATCAACGTGATTTCTATTGAGAGCCAAGTTTTAACTCGGCATTTATCGTGGTTTAGTGGAAAAAAAGTATTATTTGCCGGTGGCATAGGGGACGATTTTCCTCAACAAATCAAAGCTGATTGTATTTCTGCGGCGATTTGGTCCTATTATTTTGATTATGCCAAAGATAAAAGTGCGGTTTGTTTTTCTCCTGTTTTTGAGGGGGAAGCTGAATTAATTGTTTTTTATTGGACGAAGAATAAAGCGGAAGTGGCATTTCAATTAATGCAACTTTTAGCAAAATCACCTATAGGTCAGGAAGTGTTGATTGTTGGTGAAAATCGTTGTGGTGTGCGTTCAGCAGAAAAAATGTTAGCGCCTTTTGGCGAGATTGCTAAAATTGATGGGGCCAAACGTTGTGGATTGTATCATTTTTGTTTGAAAAAACGGCCGCATTTTGATCTGCAGAGTTATTGGCAAACTTATCAAGTTGGAGAAAATTTAACCCTGTTCAGCCTACCCGGGGTATTTAGTGCCAAGGAATTGGACGGTGGTACGGCATTATTGCTTTCTACTTTGAATCAACCGATTAAGGGCAGAGTGTTGGACTTAGGTTGCGGTGTGGGTGTTATTGGGGCGGAGATTAAACAGAAAAATCCTCAAGTGGAATTAGTGATGAGTGATATTCATGCAATAGCAATCGCCTCCAGCCAACGCACATTAAGCGAAAATCAGCTTCACGGCACAGTCGTGGCGAGCGATGTATTTTCCCATATTGAAGGGAAATTCGACTTGATTATTTCCAACCCCCCTTTTCATGATGGTATTGATACGGCTTATCGTGCCGTAGGGGAATTGATCGCTCAAGCCAAAAATTACCTGCATTGCGGTGGCGAATTACGAATTGTAGCCAATGCCTTCCTACCTTACCCAGACCTATTAGACAAACACTTCGGACAACATCAAGTGCTGGCAAAGAATGGTAAGTTTAAGGTGTATAAAGTAAGTGTGTAGTGAGTTAAGATTTAGTTTTAAGATGATTAATACACTCTTCCAATATTTTGATGGTAAAAAAGCGATCTTTTTCAGAAAGATCTTGTAAAAGGAAAGCTATATGTTCAATATCATCTTTTTTAGTTGATTTTATTGTTAATAAATCCGCGATGCTACATTGAAATATTTCAGCGAAATCAAGTACTCTCATTAAACTAGGTAATGTAACTCCACGCTCGATCCTGGAAATAGCTTCATTACCTAAATTAATTTTTTCGGCAAGTTGTTCCTGTGTTAATCCTAGATTCTGTCTGTATTTTGCAATATTTTTACCAAATTGTTTAGCAAAGTTCTCTTTATCCATTTGTATAAAAGCCTCAAAAGTTTAGATGGCTAGTAGATAAAAATTTCGTTGTGAGTAACAGGATCTTAAAGGTTGTTTTAATTCATCTTTTTTAGTTGAGGTTTTAGGCGTTTTAGATCTATAATTAATTTAAATTAATTCAACTAAGGAGAAAAAATGAAGAAACAATTTTTGTATTTAGGGATTTTATTAGGATTTTCTACCGTATTAACAGGTTGTGCTACGAAGCCTTTTGTACCAAAACCTTTAAATGAAAATGCAAAAGGTATTTCTACTGTGAAAACTACCCCTTATGGTTGTAAAGTTCTAGGAGAAATTGAAGGTAAAGATGAGAAACAATCTATTACAGGGGAAATTATTATTGGAGGAACATTACTTTCAATAAGAGAAGGAGCAATGAATGATTTACGTAATAATGCAGTTGAAGTAGTTGGAAATTCTAAGAAAAGAACTGTATTAAAAATTGTTGATCAAATTGCCTTTTGTGCCCAAGGGCATAAATGTCAAAATCAGAATATCGAAAGTCAAGATATTTATAGTTATTGGGTTAAAGGTGAGATCTTTGAATGTGGTGATAAATAACCAGAAGGGCGAATTCTTTCGCCCTTTATTATGCCCAATTTTCTTCTGTTAATGTTTGGCCAAAGTAGCTTTCAATCATACGTTGGGTGAGATCTTGTTGTGGATTGGTGAAGACTGATTTGACATTGCCGTATTCAATCATTTCACCATTATCCATTACTAAAATGTCATCAGCGATATGCTTGATTATACCCAAATGTTGTCCCACATAAATATAGGCTATGCCGAGTTTTTCTTGTACTTCCAACATTAAATTGGTTAGTTGGGTTTTTACGGAGGAATCTAATGTGCCGATAATGTCATCGGCAATAATAACTTCCGGCTCTAAAATTAATGCTCGGGCCAATGCCACTCGCTGTTTTTGGCTGAGTGAAAGTGTACGGATTTTAATATTAGCGTGATCGGGATAAAGCCCGACTAAACGTAAAGTGTTGAAAATTTTGTCATTGCGTTGCTCTTCGTCAAGCTCTGTGGCAAGTTTTAGGGGGGCATCTAAAATTTGACCGATATTTAATTTGGGGTCGAAGGAGGTGTTTGGATCTTGGAAAATCATTCGAATATGTTTGGAGCGAAAGTTGTAATCGCCAAATTGGAGAGGTTTGCCTTTAAATAGAATATTACCTGATGTAGGTTCGGTAATGCCTACAATCATTTTGGTTAATGTGGATTTTCCTGCTCCGTTATTGCCGATAATGGCTAAGGTTTTTTTCTTTTCTAACGAAAAATTGATATTTTTGACCGCACTTAGGCTGTAATCCCTTAAAAAAGAATGTCTTTCCTTGAAGGTTTTGCTGAGATTTTCGACTTGTAGCAAGGTGGTCATGATTTAATCCGTATTTCTAATATTGAGTGTGAGTGGTGATGTCGTTTCTTTGTCCTTTTTCTGTACTGTTTCCCGCAGATTCAGGGGATAGTGACAGGCAAATTCGTGCTGTTTAATATAATGCAGTGGTGGTTTATTGACACATTTCTTTTGTGAAAACGGGCAACGAGGCCCTAAACGACAACCAATAGGCATATTTTCCAGTAATGGTACTGTACCTTTTAAGGTGCTGAGTTTACTTTTTGGAGTTAAAGGACGACTGAAATCCGGCATGGAATACAGTAATGCCATTGTATAAGGGTGGTGTGGATTTTCTAAAATACTGTCTTTTGGCCCTGATTCCGCATTTTGTCCACAATATAACACGACAAAACGATCGCACCATTCGGCTATACCGGTGATATCATTACTTGCCAGTAATATTGTTGTGCCGTTGTTTTGGTTCATGCTGGATAACAGACGGAAAATTTGTAGTTGTGTAGCCGGCTCGAGAGCATTAGTGGCTTCATCGGCAATCAGTAAACGAGGCTGATTGGCAATAGCGATTGCAATCATAATTTTTTGTCCTTCACCTTCGGTGATTTCATGAGGATAGCTATTCATGATCGCTTGATGATCTTTAATGCCGACACGATGCAATAATTCAATTGCCCGTCGTTTTTTCCAACCGAACCATTGCCACCATTTCCCTTTAAAGCTCCAAGAGGAAATATGCTGAATAATTTGAATACCGATTTTTCGGCTTGGATCAAGGCAGCTGAGAGAATCTTGGAAAATCATTGAGATTTCTTTGCCGACCAATTTACGGCGCTTATTGGGGCTTAGTTTGAGTAATTCTATATCATTGAAACGAAAACGGTCGGCAGTCACTTTCCAGCTACTTTTAGCAGAATTGCATATGACTTTGGCAATCAGGCTTTTACCTGAACCGGTCTCTCCAACTAAACCGCAAAATTCGCCTTCATTTAGGGTTAGATTGACGTTATCGACAATTTTTACTCTGCCATTAGGCGTGTTTACTTCAATGGTTAAATTTCGAATATCAAGTAATGCCATGTTTTTTACTCGTCATATTTTTCGATGGCCTTGCATAGCCCGTTGCCGAGGATAATGACAACCAGCATGGTTAATACAATCGCTAACCCCGGCAAGATGACATTCCAAGGTGCAAGATAAATCAAATCTAAATTCTCGCGAATCATTGCTCCCCATTCAGGTGTTGGGTGTTGTGCGCCAAGAGAGATAAAGCTCAGGGCGCTAATATCTAAAATGGCAATAGTAAAGGCTCGGGTAATTTGTCGGATATAAGGCACAAGAATATTGGGTAATATAGTGCTTTTCAGTAAAGTGTTGTCGTTAATGCCTTCAAGTCGTAAGGTGAGTACATATTCTTTTTTGAGTTCGCTTTTTACGACATCATGGATATCATGAATAAATTGTGGTAATAATGCCAGCATAATAGCCAACATGGCATTGATTAGCCCAGCGTCCATCAATGTGGCAATAATAATTGCAATAAGCAAAACTGGGATCACTAAAAATGAGTCTAAGAAATGCCCTAAAATGCGTGATTTAATACCTTTCGACATGCCTGCTAAAATACCCAAGAGACCACCAATAAGTGCGGTAAAAATCACGATAATTGTTGCACTACCAAAGGTGTAGGTGACGCCTTGAATTAAACGGCTAAGTAAATCACGACCAATATCATCAGTGCCAAAGAAGTGGCTGACCGTGCCTTTTTCTGACCAAGACGGTGGAAGCAATTCTAATTCTACGAATTGGCGGTCTGTGGCATAGGGTGATAAATAAGGCGCAAAAAGTGCGGTCAAAATTAGGCCGAAAAAAACGTAAAAGCAAATCAGACTAAGTTTGTCTTTTTGTAATAATTGCCAAATTTCTCGTAAACGGTTTGTGTGGCGGAAATCTTCCGGTTCTTTATCGAGCATACCACCCCTTTTTATTGAACGGATCCAGCAGGAAGCAGATTAAATCTGTTAGTGTATTTACTAAAATAATAAACAAACCAATGACAATAACCCCCACAGAAATGCTGTTGTAATCTTGTTGATTTACTGAATCAATAATCCAACGTCCGATACCTGACCAACCGAAAATACTTTCAATCAGCATACATTGTGTCAGCACCAATACAACTAAACGGCTCATTTGTGGAATAATGACAGGCAAGGTATTACGACAAAGGTGTCGTTTAAAAATTGACCATATAGACCAACCGTGCGTGCCGGCGACTTTGACATAATTTTGATTTAATACCCAAATAGCCCTTTGTTGAACCAAACGGGTAATTTCCATTGTTGGCGTAATAGCCAGTACCAACGTAGGTAAAACTAAATGTTGTAATACATTTTGAATTACCTTAATTTTATAAGGGACATTGATAAACCACACATCGATGATAGCAAATCCACTGATTGTTGGGATTTCATAAAGTAAATTAAATTGACCGACAGCGGATATTTCCCAACGATATAAGGCGGACAAATACAGCAAGATAGGTGCAATCCAAAATACCGGCACTGAAATTCCCAGGGAGGAAATCACATTAATGGTTTTGCCAAAGGAGTTTTGCCGATGAATTGCGCCTAAAAAACCCAAAGGAAAACCAAATAAAACAGCAATCAGTAAGGCACTAAAACACAGCTCGAGGGTTGGAGGGAGTACAGTTAATACTATATTTAATAAGGATTTTCCACCGTTATAAGTAATGCCTAAATCGCCAGAGAGTAAATTGCTGACATAGGTTAGGTAGCCTGAGTAAAAGTGCGGTTGAGAAAATACTTGATTTAGCGGATCGCGAAGCAAAATATGATAGCTAAGCAGTGACAGCACGATGAGTGTTAAAAGGGTTAAAATCAAGCGACGCATTAGAGAGATAATCATTTTTTCTCTCCTTTTTTGATGCTTAATTTTTCAAAACGAATATTACCGAATGGAGTCATTTCTAAACCTTTTACCTGATTATTCGCCACCAATATCCGCTTAACATGGGCAATAGGGATAATAGGGAGTTGATTCATCAGCATTTTTTGTGCTTCTTTGTATTCATAACTGCGTAAAAAGGGATCCTCTGTATTCAGTGCTTGATCTAACACATATTCTAGCGGGCGATAACACCAATTAGCCAAGTTGGTAATATCAAATTGCGTACTACAACTTAAAATTGGGCGCATAAAACTGTCAGGATCCAGATTGCCGGTGAGCCAACCGGTTAAAATCATATCGTATTCTTCAGTCTGATTTTTAAGTTGTTCAATCATATAATTGCGTGTGACTGAGCGTACTTTTACATCAATTCCCACTTTCGCCAAATCAGCGCGGATCAGCTCTGCCATTTTCAGGGGGGCGGGGTTATATACTTGATTTTCTGTCATGACCCACATGGTTAAAGTGAGGTTTTTCCCCTCTAAGAATGCTTTAGCTTGCTCGGGATGATAATCGTAGGATTTATGTGCAATAAATTCATCACTTGCCCATGAAATTTTAGGGATAACGCTATTGGCTAAATTGGCGGTATTATAATAAATTTTTTCGATAATTCGTTTACGATCAATACCTTGAGCAATAGCTTGGCGAAGAGCTATATCATGAATACTTTTCTTTTGAAAATTAAAAGCAAGAAATGCCAAGTTCATACCTTCTGTCGATTGAATATGAAAATGGTCTCCGTGAGCTTGTAATAAACCCAATTGACTTACATCGGGAAAAGCGGAAATATGGCATTCACCGTTTAAAAATTTAGCTAACCGCCCGGTATTTTCTGTGGATAAATCCACGATAATATGCTCGATTTTGGCATCTTTTTTCCAATAATTCTGATTCTTAATCAGTCTTACATATTGATTTTGAACATAGTGATTAAGTTGATATGGGCCTGTTCCTACAGGTAAATTATCTAATTGATTGAGGTTATTATCGGCATTAAGTTGCAAAGCATATTCTTGAGAAAAAATGATAGCATATTGACTGGCAAGATGAGAAAGCACGGATGAATCGGGAGAAAATAAGGTAATCTTTACTTCATAAGGGCTGATAGCTTCTACTTGTTTGATTTTTTTATTCAATTTAATACTGTCAAAATAAGGAAAACGGACTTTTTTAGCCTGTTCAAGGTAAATTTGGTATTGCGGATTTTGAGAATTTTCGCTTTCTACTGTCTCAAATTCAGGCAAAGAGGTGTTATGTCCCAACACGCGATTAAGGGAGAAAACTACATCATCAGCGTTAAAATTACGGCTTGGTGTGAACCATGGCGTATGATGAAATTGTACATCTTGCCGTAACTGAATACGAATTTCCGTTCCGTTTTTATTAATTTGGTAAGATTTCGCCAAGGATGGTTCGACTTGGGGGCTGTTATTTTTCATTTCAAACAGCTTGTTATAAATTTGTTCCGTGACCACATTCATACTGGTTCCGGCATCTGCCGTTTGTGGATTGAAAGAAAAACCGGTAGCATGGGTACAATAAACCAAACTGTTTTGTGTCACACTTTCAGGCACACGAGGTGCGGCAACGCTGTTTTGTGCAAATAATGCGACAAAGCAGAAATAAAGTGCGGTTAAAAATTTCAGCATAAATTCAGTTATTCGTGATAAATTAGGCTAAATTTTAAAGGATTTAGTCAAAGATTAAAAATAAAATGTTGCATCGTATTCAAAAAGAACTGAAACAGGTTATGGATTATGGCTTAGATCGTACTTTAAGGATTGCCGTAACAGGGCTAAGTCAAAGTGGAAAAACAGCCTTTATTACCAGTTTAATCAATCAGTTACTGCATATTAACCATGCTAAAGAGAATCATTTGCCGTTATTTTCTGCCACACGAGAAGGAAAGATTATTCGTGTTAAACGAGAGCCACAAAGAGATTTGAGTATCCCTCGTTTTGATTATGACGGTCATTTAGTAAAACTCACCGAAAATCCACCGCACTTTCCGGATTCTACCCGAGGTCTGAGTGAAACCCGATTGGCTATTCGTTATCGTCCCCAAGGCTTCACGGGCTATGTGAAAAGCACATCAACACTGTATTTAGATATTTTTGATTATCCCGGTGAATGGTTGCTTGATCTACCTTTGTTAGCATTAGATTTTCGCCAATGGTCCCAACAAATGGCCGGCTTTTTTAATTCAACTCGCCAAATATTAGCAACAGATTGGCAAAAAGCCATTTCAGCTTTAGATTTAACGGCGACGGCAGATGAAAATGTGCTTGCGGAGATTGCGCAACAATATACGAATTATCTATTTGCATGCAAACAACAAGGTTTACATTTTATTCAGCCGGGTCGATTTGTGTTGCCCGGTGAATTTGCAGATACTCCAGCTTTGCAGTTTTTTCCGCTACTTAATTTGAGCGAAGAAGAATGGGGGAATTTGCAGCGAAAGGCAGATTCGAACAGCTATTTTGCCTTGTTAAATCAGCGTTATGATTTTTATCGTCATAAAATTGTAAAAAAATTCTATCGTGATCATTTTGCTCGTTTTGATCGCCAAGTGATTTTGGCAGATTGTTTAACTCCATTGAATCACAGTTATCAGGCATTTAAAGATATGCAGGAAGGACTAACACAATTGTTTCATAACTTTCGTTATGGTAAACGGAATGTATTGCAACGCCTGTTTTCGCCTCGGATTGATAAATTAATGTTTATTGCAACAAAAGCGGATCATATTACTTCTGATCAATTACCGAATTTAATTAGTCTGATGCGGCAATTAGTTCAACAGAGCGGTCATTATGATGAAATTGATGATATTCAAACGGAATACACGGCGATTTCCGCAATTCGGACTACCCGACAAGTGAATGTAAGGCAAAATAGTAACTTATTTAAGGCTATTCAAGGTGTACGTTCATCGGATTTGCAAAAAGTGACTGTTTTTCCCGGTTCGGTACCGGCCAAATTACCTTCAGCCGAATTTTGGCAACATCATCGTTTTGAATTCGATCAATTTGAGCCACAGCCGATAGAACAAGGGGAAAATATACCGCACTTACGTATGGATGCGGTGTTACAATTTTTATTATCAGATAAACTGGATTAGTGAAATGCAAGAAAAAATTCAATTTAATCAAATAGATGTTGATATTTCATCGATGGATTTTCAGGAGAAAAAAGAATTTGAGCAAAATGGAGTGGATATTGAAATTGACAATCATCCATTAGAAGAACAATTATTGGAAAATCAATTTAACCGTAGTATGCAGGCTGGATTCGGCTGGGGAGCAAAGTTGATGATGGCAATTGTGTTACTGTTTTTAGTTGCAAGTATAGCGCAATCGCTGCAATGGCTGATAGATACTTGGTTGGCAAAGCAATGGATTTATTTTGCTTTTGCATTGGTGGGATTTGGGCTTGTGATGTTGGGATTGTCTGTGTTGTTCAAAGAATTATGGCGATTGCGTTATTTACGTCAGCACATGTTATGCCAGCAAAAAAGTCGTCAATTTATCGGCGAAAATAGCCAAAGTGCGGTACAAATGGCTGCCGTTTTAACGGCTGATCAGACAACGCAATTTTGTACTGAGATTGCAAAAAATAGAGGGGTAGATGAACAAGGAGTTGATTTTATCCGCTGGAAAAAGCAACTTAACCCGACACATTCGGCACAAGAAATCGCCTTATTGTTTAGCTATAATGTCTTGCAATCTATTGATAAAAAAGCAAAAAAAATAGTGATTAAAACAGCTGTAGAGAGTGCGGCTCTAGTGGCTGTAAGTCCTTTGGCTATAGTGGATATGTTTTTTGTCGCATGGCGGAATATTCGCCTGATTAATCAAATTGCCCAATTATATGGCATGGAATTAGGTTATTTTAGCCGTTTGCAGTTAATGAAGTGGGTATTAGTGAACATGGCGTTTACCGGTGTGGTGGAACTGATTCAGGATATGGGAATGGATTGGCTGTCTCAAGATTTGACGGCAAAATTATCAGCTCGTGCAGCACAAGGCATTGGTGTTGGAATATTGAGTGCTCGTTTAGGGATTAAGGCAATTGAATTTTGTCGTCCTATGGTTTTTCAGCGGAATGAGAGAGTGCGTTTAAGCCATATCCAACAGGAATTATTGGGGCAAATGAAAACAATGTTATTAAACCAGTTCAAGCCCAGATCAAAAGTGTAAATAACACTTTACTGGTGACATTGAAATTTGACAGAAAACGAGTATGATGAGAATTCGTTGATAATTCATTGATGTTTATTGGAACTGATAAAAATGATGCAAAATACACCGCACTTTTCTGCACAAACATTTGATGAGATAACGGCATTTAGCCCTAAAATGAAATTGTTATTGGAAACGGCTAAAAAATTTGCTTTGCTTGACGCACCTTTGCTCATTCAAGGTGAAACAGGTACTGGGAAAGATTTACTAGCCAAAGCCTGTCACTTGTTCGGAGCAAGAAAAAACAATAAATTTATTGCGGTAAATTGTGCCGGTTTACCCGCAGATGATGCGGAAAGTGAAATGTTTGGGCAGGCAAAAGGTGAACAAAGTACACAAGGCTTTTTTGAATATGCCAATGGTGGCACGGTACTATTAGACAGTATTGCGGAACTTTCGTTGCCTTTACAGGCCAAATTACTCCGTTTTCTAAATGATGGCACATTTCGCCGTGTTGGAGAAGAACAGGAGCATTATGCTGATGTGCGAGTGATTTGTACATCGCAAGTGCCATTGTCTCATTATGTGGCAGAGGGAAAAGTGCGTAGTGACTTATTTCATCGTTTAAATGTATTGGCCTTGAATGTACCGGGGTTAGATGAGCGGCAAGCAGATATTGAACCATTAACCCGTTTATTCATTCGGCAAATTAGCCAAAATCTTGGCATAGTTCCACCGCACTTTGAGTCTGATTTTTTGCAATTTTTGCAAAATTACAGCTGGCAAGGTCATGTGCGTGAGCTGCATAATGCATTGTATCGCGCCTGTTCTTTGGCAGAAAACGGCATTTTGCAGATTAGAGATTTGAATTTAACTCCCCATCAATCTCGAAAAAACTATCATTCTCCCGATATACATCAATTTTCTCAACTGACTTTGGATCAAATTATGTCGGATTTTGAACGCCACATTCTGACACAGTTTTATGCGGAATTTCCGAGTACGAGAAAACTTGCTCAACGTTTAGGCGTATCGCATACGGCGATTGCAAATAAATTGAAGGCTTATGGAATAGGGAAGTAGCTCCCTTTGTTACTAAGATTATCAACAAGCATGATCACTTAAGATTTCTCTTTTTTATGTTTTGCTAAGGATTTATGTTGGATTGTGACATTTTTGTCTTTTGCCTTGAAATAATTGCCCAGTTGCTCGGTGATATAGACGGAACGGTGTTTACCACCTGTACAACCAATGGCAATTGTCAGATAGCTACGGTTGTTTTTTTCCAATAGAGGAAGCCAAGTTTCAATATAATTTCTTGTTAAGTAGATAAAATTATGTACTTCTGTATGGCGTTCTAAAAACTCAATCACAGGCTGTTCTAATCCTGTCATAGGGCGTAATGCGGGATCCCAATGGGGGTTGGGTAAGAAACGGACATCGAAAACATAATCTGCATCTAACGGCACGCCGTATTTGAAGCCAAAAGACTCAAATACAATTTTGAGTTCTTTATCCGATTTACCTCGCACGAAACTACGTAATTGTTCTGCCAATTCGTGAGTGGAAAGCTCGGTTGTATCTAGAATTTGGTTGGCTTGTTGTACCAAAGGTTCTAAATAGTCTCGTTCTGCATCAATAGCAGCTTCTAATGATAAGCCCTGTACAGATAAAGGGTGCAGCCTGCGTGAATCACTATAGCGACGAATTAATGTTGAGCGGTCTGTATCCAAAAACAGAATTTTAACCGAATGTTCAAGAGATAATTGAGTGAGGATTTCTTCCAAAGAGGATTGAGAATTAGGGAAATTCCGAATATCCACACTTATTGCTGCAAGTGATTGATTTTTATCTAAAATATGAGCAAGTTGTGGTAATAAATCAATAGGTAAATTATCTACACAATAATAGCCAATATCTTCTAAGGCGCGTAATGCGACAGATTTTCCTGCACCGGAGCGTCCGCTAATGACAATCAACTCCATTTAGTCCTTCTCCTCTTCTTCGTTATGTTGATCGGCATATTCAAAAACTTGCCATAGTTCAACCGCACTTTGTGCATTGCGTAGTTGTTTACATAGCGTTTTATCGGTTAATTTTTCGCTAAGTGATTCCAAAATGTCTTTGTAATTAGCGCATTGATCCTCTGGTATAAGAAGAGCGAAAATTAGATCCACATGACGATGATCGGCAGCATCATAATCAATTGCCGTGGCGAGTTGAAGAAAAACGGCGACAGGTGATGTACCTTTAGGTAGCCTTGCTCGAGGCAAAGCAATACCGTTACCTAAGGCAGTACAACCTAATTTTTCACGATAAAAAAGATTTTCAAAACAATCAATTTCGTTAAACTCAGTGATATTGCATTGTTTGGCCGCAATACGTCCAACGATTTCCAACAGGTTTTTTTTGCTCGAACAAATCACGCCTTGGCGGATATTGTCTGGGCTGAGAAGTGAAGTAAATTTCATATTAAAGTCTGAATTGCTCGCCCAAATAGACACGTTTAACGTGTTCATCGTTCATAATTTCCGTTGGCGTGCCATTGGCAATCATTCTACCTTCACTGACAATATAAGCACGTTCACATACATCTAAGGTTTCACGCACATTATGGTCTGTAATCAGTACGCCTAAGCCACGATGTCGCAAATCGGTAATGATTTTTTTTATATCAATGACCGAAATAGGATCTACGCCGGCAAATGGTTCATCCAGCAAAATAAATTTCGGATTTGCAGCCAATGCACGGGCTATTTCTACTCGACGACGTTCACCTCCTGAAAGAGATTGCCCTAAGCTGTTGCGAATATGTCCGATATTAAATTCATCAATAAGTTCATCAGCTCTAACACGGCGTTGGTTCGCATTCAGATCTTTGCGAATTTCCAATACGGCCATTAAATTATCATAAACGCTTAAACGACGGAAAATAGACGCTTCTTGTGGCAAATATCCTATCCCTTTTTTAGCACGGTCATGCATTGGTAGTAAACTGATATCCTCATTATCAATGCGGATTTTACCCTGATCGTGGCGGACTAGACCCACCACCATATAAAATGAGGTGGTTTTGCCTGCGCCGTTTGGCCCGAGTAAACCGACTATTTCATTGGAATTTACTGCAAAAGAGACATCAGATACGACTTGACGACTTTTGTAGCTTTTAGCTAAATGTTCAGCATAAAGAACAGACATAATTATTTCTTCTGATTTAATTGGTTAGGGATAAGTACGGTTCGTACACGTTGTGATTTACCGTCAGCTTTAAGTTGTTGTTTTTTTACATCATAAGTGATTTGATTGGCTGTAATTTTACTGTCCAATTGCTGTAATTCGGCGTTACCTGTAAGGGTAAGGAATTCAGTGCCCAAATCATAATGTACACGTTCGGCTTTACCCGTTACAGGCTTTCCGTCATCTAATAATTGGTGGAAGGTCACCGGTTTTCCAAAAGCTTCTATATTGCCTTTTTTGCCTGAATTTTCAGCAGGACGGGTAATGATGACTTTGTCTGCTTTAATTTCAATCGAACCTTGTGTAATTTCAACCTTATCAGTGAAAGTCACGATATTTTTTTCCATATCTAAGGACTGATTACCTGAATTGATATTAATCGGTTGTTCCGTGTCGCTTTTTAAAGCGAAGGCCATGAGAGGAAAACTCATTAGAATCGCAGAAAAAAGTGCGGTGGAAAATCGGAGGGTTTTATTATTTTTGAATTTCATAATAGGTTTTGACCTGCTCTTTCAGCGTGGCGGTTTGTTGTTGTAAGTTACCCACCAGTTTCAAGCCGGTGGAAGTAAAATTTAAGCCGTTAATTTTGACAGCTTGGTCGGAAGTAATATCTTGTGTTTTTAAATTCACTGTCGCTTGTTGGGTTTCTACCCGTTGTAATTTTGAATCATTTACCAGACTCTGTGCAATCACATTGCCACTGAGATAAAGCATATTATCTTTGGTCAAAACAGCTTTGTCTGCCCGTAATGTCCAACTGTGTTTTTGCTGACTTTTTTCGCTCGTGATTTCAAATAATAACACATCAGGTAAGATAAAATGTGTTCGGCCGTCTTGTTGGAAATATTCCACTTGTTTGGCAGTGGCTTGATACTGCTTTTGACCTGTCGGTGAATAGACTAAGGTTTGCATATTATGCCCGACATATTCAGGTTGCTCATCTTTTTTGATTAAGCTTGATAAGTCCTCGTCTTTTTGATTTAGTGTGTAAAACCATGTCAGCAAACACAGGGCAATCACAGATAATATCACTGTCCAACGAATATTCATTTTTATATCCTTATGATAAAGCGACCGAATTATAGCACAGTTTTATGCTGAATTAAGCCCGTTTACCAAAAATCGCCGTGCCGATTCTGACCATTGTAGAACCACATTTAATGGCATTATTCATATCATCCGACATACCCATAGACAGAGTATCAATTTGTTGATGAGGGAAGGCGGTTTTTAGTTGTTCGAATAAAGTTTGCATTGCAGAAAAAGTAGTAATTTGTTCCCCATTATCTTTTGTCTCCGCAGGAATTGCCATAAGTCCACGAAGCCTTAAGTGCGGTTTGTTTTCGATATGTTTTGCCAAAGCAAACATCTCTTGTGGCAAAATGCCTGATTTACTGCTTTCATCGCTGATATTAATTTGAATTAACACATTTAACGGTGATTTATCGGCGGGGCGTTGTTCATTTAATCGGTCTGCAATTTTAGCCCGATCCAAGGTTTGAAACCAATCAAAATACTCAGCAACCAGGCGGGTTTTGTTGGATTGTAATGAACCGATAAAATGCCATTCCAATTGCAATCCTTGTTGTTGGAAAAAGTGAATTTTTTCTACGCCTTCCTGTACATAGTTTTCTCCAAAGGCAACCTGACCGGACTCTATTGCGACCAATATATCCTCAATAGGTTTGGTTTTAGAAACAGCCAATAATTTGACCGCACTTTTTTCCCGTTTGGCCAGTTCGCAAGCTTGAGAAATATGCTGATGAATTTGGGCTAAATTTTGTTTAATCGACATAATAAAGTAGGTTATATGGCAAGCGGAGAATACAAAGACGAGTTAAAATTGTTTAACATTTTAACTCGTCCATTTGGGTGAATTTCAGTGATAATTAGAACAGGCGTTTTGCCACTTCTAACCATTCGGCTTTAAATTCACGACGCATATTGTTGATAGCATCCACAATATCGTGATGTACCAATTTTTCATTTTGAATACCTACACAGCGACCGGCTTGACCTTGCAATAATAAATCCACCGCATATACCCCCATACGAGAAGCTAACACGCGGTCAAAGGCACAAGGAGTACCACCACGTTGGATGTGACCTAATACAGTTGCTCTGGTTTCGTGATGAACACGAGCTTCGATTTCTTTGGCAAGAGAATGCACGTCCGTGATTAATTCCGTAATAACGATTAAGGCATGGCGTTTGCCGTTCATAATACTACGTTCAATTTGTTTGATTAATTCTTCACGGTTAAATTCCACTTCCGAAGCCACGATGTATTCACAGCCGCCTGCAATACCGGCAGAAATGGTTAAATCACTGCAATGGCGACCCATAATTTCGACGATAGAAATACGTTGGTGGGAACTGGACGTGTCACGCAAACGGTCGATGGCTTCAACTGCTGTTTCTAGTGCGGTTTGGTAGCCGATGGTGTAGTCCGTCCCGGCGACATCGTTGTCGATAGTGCCCGGAATACCGATACAAGGGAAACCGTGTTCTTCTGTCAGTAATTTAGCACCCATATAAGAGCCGTCTCCACCGATAACCACTAAGGCATCAATGCCGTGTGAACGCAAAATATCCGCACATTTTGACCGCACTTCCGGATTTTTGAATTCAGGGAAACGGGCAGATCCTAATACAGTACCGCCACGGTTGATAATATCTGACACACTATAACGATCTAATCGTTTGATTTTATTATTGTATAAACCTTGGTAGCCGTCGTAAATGCCATAGACATCTAATCCGGCAGATAAAGCAGAACGCACGACACCACGGATTGCGGCATTCATTCCCGGTGCATCGCCGCCACTGGTTAAAACTGCAATTTTTTTAATCATAAGTATTGCTCCAAAATAAAAATTAAAATGAATTTAAACCGGCGCTAAGATTACACTATTCGCCCTTTTCGCTCTAGCAAAATTTTGGAAAATTTTGATCTAATTAAAGGTTTCGTGATTTTCGGATTGCACAATACTGGTCGGCTCATGATGAATAGCAATATCGACAACGGGAAATGCTGTTTTTAGTCGTTGCTCGAGATTTTCGGTAATCTCGTGTGCGTCGATAAAAGACAGATTATCATCTAATTCCAAGTGAAATTGAATGAAACGCACTGCGCCGGAACGGCGTGTACGTAAATCGTGGAAACCTAAAATACGTTGATCGCTTAAAATAATCTCTTCAATTTGTGTAATTTCTTCTGCAGGTAAGGCTACATCCAGCAATAATTGTACTGAACTGACTAACATTAAGGCAGCATTCCACAAAATATAAAGTGCAATTACAATAGCAAATGTGGCATCTGCCCAAATCATGCCTGAATAACTGAGTCCTAATGAGATAAGAATGGCCACATTCATCAGTAAATCCGTTTGATAATGTAACCGATCTGCTTTAATTGCCGGGCTATTTGTTTGTTTTACTACCTTGCCTTGATACCATACCAAAAGTGCGGTCAAAACAATGGAGAAAAGCGTGACGCCAAAGCCCAACATTGAATTAGTCAGTGGTTGTGGAGATGAAAGTCGCTGAATGCCCTGTAAGAGTAGGAAAATGGCTGAGCCTGAAATAAAGGCGCTTTGTGTCAGGCTTGCCATGGATTCCGCTTTACCATGTCCGAAAGCATGATTATGATCGGCCGGCATTAAGGCAAAACGTAAAATTAGCATGCTAATAAAAGAAGCCAGTAAATCCAGCATGGAATCAGTAATGGATGCAAGCATACTGACAGATCCCGTTTGCCACCAAGCTACGCCTTTGATGATAATCAGAAAAGCCGCAGTAAAAACGGCAAAAACGGCAGCTTTTTTTACTTGGCTTGAATAAAGTGCGGTCATTTTTTAGGGCGTTTTGTGATCAAAAGGGTGGCAATGCCAATTAAATTGAGCAAGTTCAGCCAGTGTTTTTTTAGCGTTTCTTCTCAATTTGCCATATTTGCTATCTGGGTGTAGTAAGTCTAATTCGCCAGGAGATTCTATTTTCTGTGAATATTGAATTTGAGCGAAACCGCATTCGGCGGAATTTTTACCTTTTGCTACATCAATTTGATAATTATTTTCTTTGTCATTGGGTGGATAAATCACATAAGCATAAAGTGCATTGTCTTTTTCGGTGAGTTCAAAATTGGTTATTCGATTTTTTTCAAAGACTTTTTTTCGTAGTGCAATACGTTCTGTCATGCTACGATTTCCTTTATTCAAATCTAACAAAATATCCACCGCACTTTGCCAATGTTGAGTGCTTTCACCTTGTTTGAGGTAAAAATAACGTTGCATTTCGCCTAAATTTTGCTGATTGGCTAAATAGTAAATTTGCCCGTTATGTTCGATTTTTTCAGGCATATCTACGCTAGTCGTTTGTGTAGTTACGCAAGCGGAAAGTAACATAATTGAGGAGAATAAGCTGATTTTTTTCATTTTTACTCCTCAATGTTACGTTTAAAAACAAGTTCTGTTGTACTTGAGGTGCTTTCATCAAACCAATAACCGCCTAAGTTAAAATCTTTTAATTGTTCAATTTGAGTTAAACGGTGTTGAATAATAAAACGACACATCAGGCCACGGGCTTTTTTGGCATAAAAACTAATGACTTTATATTGTCCGTTTTTGTTGTCCAAAAACACAGGCTTGATAATATGAGCCTTTAATTCTTTGGTCTTGACCGATTTAAAATATTCATCGGAAGCAAGATTGACCAAAATATCGTCCTGTTGCTGATCAAGTGCGGTCTGAATTTCTCGAGTGATTACATTACCCCAGAAATCATAAAGATCCTTGCCTTTCGGATTGGTGAGTTTTGTGCCCATTTCAAGGCGATAGGGTTGCATTAAATCTAAAGGACGTAATAAGCCGTATAAACCGGAAAGCATGCGCAAATGTTGTTGGGCAAAATGAATGTCTTCATCGCTTAAGCTATCTGAGTCCAAGCCTGTATAAACATCGCCTTTAAAGGCAAAAATCGCTGCTCGGGCGTTATTTTCATTATGTTCTATTTGCCATTCTGCAAAACGGGCGGCGTTTAAACCGGCGAGCTTGTCGCTGATAGACATCAGTGAACTGATTTGAGCCGGAGAAAGTTGACGACAAACCTCAATTAATTGTTGACTATAGGAGGTTAAATTGGGCTGTGAAACAGATAAATTTCTCACCGCACTTTCGTAATCAAGAGTTTTGGCAGGGGAAATAATGGCTAACATAGGGGGTTCCTTAAATCTAAAAATTGAGCTTAAAGTGCGGTTAATTTCCAATCAATTTCGGACAGACCTTGACGGTGTAAATACGCATTGGCTTGAGAAAAATGGCGACACCCAAAGAATCCACGATGTGCGGATAAGGGCGAAGGATGTACCGAGGTTAAAACGCAATGTTTTTGTCGGTCGATAAATTGCCCTTTTTTTTGTGCGTGGCTGCCCCAGAGGAGGAAAACCAAATTTTTCCGTTGTTCGTTTAATGCAGAAATGACACGATCCGTAAAAATTTCCCAGCCGAAATTGGCATGAGAATGGGCTTGTCCTTGTTCTACAGTTAAGACTGTATTTAACAGTAACACGCCTTGTTCAGCCCAAGGGACTAAATAGCCGTGGTTAGGGATCTGAAATCCTTCAATATCTTGGCTTAACTCTTTGTAAATATTGATTAAAGAGGGCGGGATCGGCACGCCGGGCTTCACCGAAAAAGAGAGCCCATGAGCCTGATTTGGGCCATGATAAGGATCTTGTCCTAAAATAACTACTTTGACTTGTTCAAATTCGGTGAGTTTAAAGGCATTAAAAATATCGGATTGCGGAGGATAGACAATTTTACCTGCATCCCTTGCTTGTTTGACTTGAGCTAAAATTTGTTGAAAATAAGGCTGTGATTTTTCAACGCCAATCACATCTTTCCACGTTTTATTCTGCATTGTCATTCCCCCGTGATTTTTTCTTGCTTAGCTTATAGAAAAACCATGAAAAAATCATCTTTTTTAAAGGGAGTAAAGCTTATTTTGTTAAATTATTGTTATTAAAATGTGTTTATTTGTAATGAATAAATCAAAGTAATGTAATATTTTTTGTACAAGATCAATTTTTTGTAAAAACCTAGTAAAAATCCGCTTGTTTTGCCTCAAAATATTTTTAAAGAATAAAATTTTTTGATAAAATTCTCAGCATATTTTGATTAATTCATCACCGCCAATTGAGGAGGCATTTTATGATTAAAGGTATTCAAATTACACAAGCGGCAAATGACAATTTATTAAATTCATTTTGGTTATTGGATAGTGACAAAGGTGAAGCCCGTTGCTTATGTGCAAAAGGTGGTTTTGCTGAAGATCAAGTCGTGGCGGTCAGCGAATTAGGTCAAATTGAATATCGTGAATTGCCGGTTAATGTCGCGCCAACAATTAAAGTAGAAGGTGGCCAGCATTTAAATGTGAACGTATTACGCCGTGAAACATTAGAAGATGCGGTAAAACATCCGGAAAAATATCCACAATTAACTATTCGTGTTTCCGGTTATGCAGTGCGTTTTAATTCCTTAACGCCTGAACAGCAACGTGATGTAATTACCCGCACTTTCACAGAAAGTTTATAATGTTAAAAATAGGAAAGCCTCGCATTGTTGCGAGGCTTTTTTTATAGCTACTGCCACATGTTGTAATCAATTTAAAATATGGGGATTTTTGACCGCACTTTTTCCTTATTTCACTAATTCAGCTTGTGTTAAAACTACCTTTTGTAGGACTTCAATGCCGGCTTGTACATCTTTCCATTCAGTAAATTCCAGTGGATTATGGCTAATTCCTTGTTGGGAAGGCACAAAAATCATACCTGTCGGGCAGTATGTTGCCATATGCATTGCATCATGCCCTGCGCCACTCGGCATAATTTCATAACTGTAGCCTAAGGTTTCACTGGCTTGGCGAATACTTTCTATCATTTCATTAGGTAATACAATCGGTGTATCTTTAGAAAGTAATTGTAATTCAATTTGTAAGCCTCGTTTTTCTGCGACTTGGTCGATTTTTTGTTGAAGTTTGGTAAATACCGACTCTCTGGCTTCTACATGAATGCCGCGAATATCCACTAATAATTCACAATAGCCGGGTACGACATTCATTACGCCCGGTTTTGCCGTTAAATTGCCAACAGTTGCCACGGTAGAATGTCCTGCTTCAATAGCAGCTTGTTCCACCGCTAAGGCTAATTCTGCACCACCTAATAAAGCATCATGGCGATAGTGCATAGCGGTTGCACCGGAATGGTCTGCTTGCCCTTGAATTTTCACAATGCAGCGAATAGGAGCGGCAATACCGGTGACGACACCAATAGTTTTCTGTTCGTTTTCTAAACGGGGGCCTTGTTCAATATGCAATTCGACAAAGCATTTAAACTCTTCAGGACGACGTTTTACCGAATCGGCTTGATCAAAATTTAAACCGATGTCAGTTAGCGCTTCAGCCAGCCCTTTTCCCTGTTTGTCCCGTAGGCTACTGAGTTTTTGTTTATTTGTAATACCACACATCAATTTACTGCCTAAGGTGGCATAATTAAAACGGCTGGATTCTTCGCAAGTAAATATAATTAATTCTAATGGATAACGGGTTTTTTGCCCTTGCTCGCATAATTGAAATAAAATTTCCAAGCCACCAATAGAACCTAAAGGCCCATCATATTTACCGGCGTTGACGACGGTGTCAATATGTGAACCAAATGCTACCGCAGGTAAATGATCTTCCACTCCTGCCTTACGTATAAACAGATTGCCGATTGCATCACGTCGAATTTGTAAATCATAGTTTTCACAAAGGCTAATAAGATAATCATGAGCAGCCTCATCTTTCGGTGTGAAAGCTAAGCGAGTGAGTTCGCCTTCCATTTCAGACATATCGGCTAATGTGTCAATAATGTGTTGTACTCGAGATAAATTAATCGACATAATAAACTCCTGTGCATTAATTTTGTGACCTGGCTCAAAAAATCAATATCTTTTTTTCCTCTTTTTTGATGAACAAGGCATAATAAGGAAAAATAAAAAAGAGGATAACTGAATGAAAAATATGTTACTCATGAGTGGTTCCAAATACAAGGACAGTGGCTATTTAATTCACACAATACCCTGGTTAGATCAATTTTTGCAGAACTACAAAGGGAAAAAAATTGCTTTTATTCCTTATGCCGGCGTAACCCGTTCCTTTGAGGAATATGAAATTGCTGTGCAGCAAGCACTTTCTTCCTTAGAGATGGACATTATTTCCGTACATCATGGCAAAAAACATAGAGACATTATTGAACAAGCGGATGTGATCGGCATTGGGGGCGGCAATACGTTTTGTTTGTTACAACGTATGTATGAACACAATGTACTCGATGTGATTCGTGAAAAAGTGAATAATGGCACACCTTATTTTGGTTGGAGTGCGGGGGCTAATGTAGCAGGAGCTTCCATTATGACGACCAATGACATGCCGATTATTTATCCTCCCTCTTTTGCGGCATTAAATTTATTTCCACATCAAATTAATCCGCATTTTATTTCTGGTAAAATTCAAGGGCATAACGGCGAAAGTCGTGAAGATCGCCTGAAAGAATTTTTAATCCTTAATCCGACCGCACTTGTTTATGCATTGCCGGAAGGCACGGCGTTACATATTCAAGGCGAACAGGCAAGTGTATTGGGTGAACAAGCAATTTTACGCTTCAGTGAAAATATGCAACTCACTACATTGACTTCATCTTTTCATTATAAATAACAACTAAGGAACATTGTTATGGCAACATTTAATTCTATTGTGGCAATTTTAGGGATCATTGCTACAATCTATCTTCTAATCAAAAAATACGAAACCCGTACCGTGCTGATTGGTGTGGGGTTAGTGATGGCGATCCTCACGTTTAAACCGATGGAAGCTTTAGATGCTTTTGCAAAATCAATGACCAGCGGTGGCCTAATTATGGCAATTTGTGCCAGTATGGGTTTTGCCTATGTCATGAAATATACCCAATGCGACACACATTTAGTGCATTTATTAACTAAACCACTCAGCGGATTAAAATTCTTTTTAATCCCGATTGCCACAATTATTACCTTCTTTATTAATATTGCGATTCCTTCTGCAGCCGGTTGTGCAGCAGCCGTGGGGGCAACATTAATTCCGGTCTTAAAAAGTGCCGGTGTTCGTCCGGCAACAGCAGGGGCTGCTATTTTGGCAGGTACATTCGGTTCTATGATGAGCCCGGGATCATCTCATAGTGCCATGATTAGTGATATGTCAAAATTAACCATTACCGAAGTAAATCTTTCTCACGCACCTTATACCATGATTGCCGGTGCTATCGGTGCATTAGTGCTGACATTACTAGCCATTATTTTGAAAGATTATGGTGAACAACATCGACAAGCTTATTTACAAGAAAATCAAAAAGCAGAAAATAATTTTGCTAAAGTCAATGTCCTTTTTGCCTTAGCACCATTGATTCCATTGATTATTTTGGTGATTGGCGGTACTGAATTAGCTAAAACACCGGGATTGGAATGGACTAAAATGGGTGTACCACAAGCGATGTTAATTGGTGCGATTTACGGTATTATTGTGACTCGTATATCACCGATAAAAATCACTGAAGAATTCTTCAACGGCATGGGTAACTCTTATGCAAACGTATTAGGTATTATTATCGCAGCGAGCGTTTTTGTTGCCGGTTTAAAAGCGACCGGTGCAGTGGATTCGGCGATTGAATTTTTAAAACATTCCAATGAATTTGTGCGTTGGGGGGCCACTATTGGGCCATTCTTGATGGGATTAGTGACAGGTTCCGGCGATGCGGCGGCCATTGCCTTTAATACCGCAGTGACGCCACATGCAGTGGAATTAGGCTATACCCACGTTAATTTAGGTATGGCAGCTGCAATTGCCGGCGCTATTGGGCGAACAGCCTCTCCGATTGCAGGTGTGACTATTGTTTGTGCCGGTTTAGCCATGGTTAGTCCGGTGGAAATGGTGAAGCGTACCGCACCGGGTATGATTTTAGCCACCTTATTCCTAGCTTTATTTATGTTATAAAACTACGGCAAAATGAACCGCACTTTTTAGCGGAGATCTTATAAGCAACCATCAATAACAAGAGCGAAGAGGATTATTCGCCCTTGTGTATTTATCGTTGTATTGATGGGAGTTAAGTGGAGTTGGTTAATATACAAATAAAAAATAAGCGCCACAACGGATGTTGGGCGCTTATTCATTTTATTAAAGATTAGTATTGATAACCAATACCTACACCACCGGAAACATCGCCATTACTGTTTGCCGT
>JAUNED010000034.1 GCA_030525745.1 Lonepinella koalarum
ACGGCGTACCGGGCAAATTCGTACCGTTAAAAGAGACTATCCGTGGCTTTAAAGGCATTTTAGAAGGCGAATACGACCATATTCCGGAACAAGCGTTCTATATGGTGGGTTCAATTGATGAAGTTGTTGAAAAAGCAAAAAATATGTAATCACTTCAACTGATTACCAGATTGAAGGAGAATAACATGGCAACATTCAACTTAACTATCGTAAGTGCAGAGAAGAAAATCTTTGAAGGTGTAGTTAAAAGCGTTCAAGCTACAGGTTTAGAGGGTGAATTAGGTATTTTGGCAGGCCATATGCCTTTACTCACAGGAATAAAACCCGGAATTGTAAAATTTACCTTGGAAAATAATCAAGAAGAAGTGATTTATGTTTCCGGTGGATTTTTAGAAGTTCAGCCTAATGTAGTAACCGTATTGGCTGATGTCGCTATTCGAGGTTCAGAATTGGATCAAGAGCGTATTTTGAACGCAAAACGAAAAGCTGAAGAAAATATTGTAGCGAAATCAGGCGACAATAACCATGAATTAATGGTAGCAAAATTGTCACAAGAGTTGGCCAAATTGCGAGCTTACGAACTCACTGAAAAATTAACCAGAACTAAACGTTAATTTTTCAAAATGTAATAAATATAAACCGCACTTTAATTCCAGTTAAAGTGCGGTTTGTTTTTATGCTAGAATGAAATCTGTATTTAATGGAGGATATTTATGTTGAACAATACAAAATACAAAGCAGTTTTCAGTGATATTGATGGCACATTGCTTAATAATCAACACCAAATTACCCCAAAAACCGAACAGGCAATTAAATCTATTGCTCAACAAGGAATTCCTTTTATACCAGTTTCTGCACGCCCACCCAAAGCTATAACACCCTATGCCGAACAATTACAAATTAACCAACCAATAGTTTGTTACAGTGGAGCATTGATTTTAGATAAAGATTTTAATGAATTGCGTTCAGTGTTAATTGAAGAACAGGATTTAGCTCAATTAAAGACATTTTTAGCAGATTATCAACATTTATGTATTAATTATTATGTAGGGTTCAATTGGTTTGTGAATGATGAACATAATTTTTGGGCTAAACGGGAAAGGGATATTACAGGTGTGAATTATCAGCCTTGTCCGCAGAATTTAACAGAAGCTCATAAAGTGTTGATTATGGGAGAACCTACAGAAATTCAAACATTGGAAAGAAAACTGAAAGAAAAGTTACCGCACTTAAGTATTCATCGATCTCTTAATGAGTATTTAGAAATCATGAATAACACAGCAACTAAAGCAAATGCGATTCGTTTTATGGAGAGTATCCTTAATGTAAAAACCGAGGAAGTTATTGCCTTTGGCGATAATTTTAATGACTTGGATATGTTGCAATATGCTGGATTAGGTATCGCTATGGGCAATGCGCCGGTAGAAATTAAATCCATTGCCGATGAAGTGACTGCGGATAATAATAATGACGGTATTGCGCTAGTATTAAACAGAGAGTTTAGGCTCTATTAATTATTTAAATAAATTTGCAATGTTGGTAGATTTTTTCTCCATGTCTTACAAGGTTATATTTAAAAATCACACATTTTGTCAGAAATTTGTGAGTAGAATCGCCATTGACTGTATTTTCTTTCTGTCAGTGATATTTTTAAGTGATAACGACAATTTATTTGAATTATCAATAGTGCCTAAGAATAAGACTTAATTTTGATCGGTAAAGATAGTATATTACAGGCAATTTTTTAACGGAGAAAGTGAATGAATAAACCTTATTTGATTGCGCCTTCAATTCTTTCTGCTGATTTGGCACGACTCGGTGAAGATGTGGAAAAAGTCTTAAAGTGCGGTGCAGATTTAATTCATTTTGATGTGATGGATAATCATTATGTGCCGAATTTAACTTTTGGTGCGCCAATTTGTCAGTCTTTGCGTGATTATGGTATTAGATGCCCTATTGATGTGCATTTAATGGCTAGCCCGGTAGATCGCCTTATTGTTGATTTTGCCAAGGCCGGAGCAACATCCATTACATTTCACCCTGAAGCATCCATTCATATGGATCGGACGTTGCAATTAATTCGAGACAGTGGCTGTCAATCCGGTTTGGTCTTTAATCCTGCAACGCCATTGAGTTATTTAGATTACGTGATGGATAAAGTGGATATTATTTTGTTAATGTCTGTTAATCCGGGATTTGGAGGTCAATCTTTTATTCCTTCTACCTTGGATAAATTGCGTGAAGTACGTAAACGCATTGACCAAAGCGGTTTAGATATTCGCCTTGAAGTTGATGGTGGCGTGAAAGTGAATAATATCGCTCAAATTGCACAAGCCGGAGCGGATATGTTTGTAGCAGGATCAGCGATTTTTGATGCACCCGATTATAAAAAAGTCATTGATGAAATGCGTGCAGAATTAGAAAAAGTGACAAAATAGGAAAATAAAATGACATCACAATTTAAATTAATCGGCTTTGACCTTGATGGTACATTGGTAGATAGTTTGCCTGATTTAGCGTTATCGGTGAATTCGGCACTTGAGGAATTTGATTTACCAAAAGCACCGGAACATTTGGTTTTAACTTGGATTGGTAATGGTTCTGATGTGTTGATCGGTAGAGCTTTGGCTTGGGCAAAAGAACAAACAGGTAAAACACTGATAGAGGAAGAAATTCGCCAACTCAAACGCCGTTTTGGTTTTTATTATGGTGAAAATTTGTGTAACCTCAGTCGCTTGTATGACAATGTAAAAGAAACCTTGGAAAAATTGAAAGAACAGGGCTTTATTTTGGCTGTAGTGACCAACAAACCAACTAAACATGTTCAGCCGGTGTTAGCTGCTTTCGGAATTGATCATTACTTTAGCGAAATGCTTGGCGGACAATCTTTACCTGCGATAAAACCTCACCCTGCACCGATTTATTATTTATGTGGAAAATTTGGTTTATATCCACATCAAATTTTATTTGTGGGTGATTCCAAAAACGATATTATCGCTGCACATAATGCAGGTTGTGCTGCTGTGGGATTGACTTACGGCTATAATTACAACATTCCGATTAGTGAAAGCAATCCGGATTGGGTATTTGATAATTTTGCGGATATTTTAACTATTGTTTAAGCTAAAGTGCGGTCTATTTTTAAGTTGTTTTGTGGGTAATTGCTGCAAAATAAAAAAGAAAAGGAAATAAAATGACAAAACCAGTGGTATTAAGTGGCGTTCAGCCTTCAGGTGAATTAACCATCGGCAACTATCTTGGGGCGTTGCGTCAATGGGTAAAAATGCAAGATGACTATGAATGTTTATTTTGCATCGTAGATTTGCACGCAATAACTGTTCGCCAAGATCCGGTAGCCTTGCGTAAATCAACACTCGATGTGTTGGCTTTGTATTTAGCTTGTGGTATTGATCCAGCAAAAAGTACTATTTTTATTCAATCTCATGTACCGGAACATACACAGCTTTCTTGGGTATTGAATTGCTACACCTATTTTGGTGAGATGGGGAGAATGACCCAATTTAAGGATAAATCCAGCAAACATGCCGATAATATCAATGTAGGTTTATTTACCTATCCGGTATTAATGGCGGCAGATATTTTGCTTTATCAAGCTAACCAAGTTCCGGTAGGCGAAGATCAGCGTCAGCATTTGGAAATCACTCGTGATATTGCTCAGCGTTTCAATGCTATTTATGGTGATAATCAGTTTGTAATTCCGCAAGCCTTTATCCCGAAAGCTGGTGCAAGAATTATGTCTTTGCAAGAGCCGACAAAAAAAATGTCTAAGTCAGATGATAATCGCAATAATGTGATCACGCTATTGGAAGACCCAAAATCCGTAGAGAAGAAAATCAAACGGGCAATGACAGACGGCGACGAACCACCAGTGGTGCGTTATGATGTACAAAATAAAGCCGGTGTATCCAATCTATTGGAAATGCTGTCTGTGATGAGCGATAAATCTATTGCAGAATTGGAAAAAGAGTTTGAAGGAAAAATGTATGGTCACCTTAAAACGGCAGTTGCAGAAGAAACAGTGAAAATGCTGACTACACTTCAGGAGCGTTTTCATCATTATCGTAACAACGAAGCCTTGCTTAACCAAATTGCTGCAGAAGGCGCAAGAAAAGCACGTGAGCGAGCAGCAAAAACGTTGTCTCAGGTTTATCAATCCATAGGGTTTGTTGTATAGTTCTTACCTCTAGAATCACCTTAATAACTTAACCGCATTTTAGTTAAAAGTGCGGTTTATTTTTTTGTTGTTTTTGATTTATAACTTTCATTTATAGAGTGAAATAATTAAAATAAAAATCATTATTAATAAATGGTGTTGGAGGTTTTTATGCAGTATAAAATGCAATCAAGAATCGTGTGGTTAGGGATAGGTTTTATGCTTATTCCGCCTTTTATATTAGCGCAATCAGTAAAATCAAAGCATGAAGAAAATAAATTGGAAACCATTTTAGTAAGTGGAGAAAAAGGGAATAAAACACCTTATGATGAAAATCATCTTAAAACTTACGTTTCCAGTGGATCTTATTCTTATCTAGGAAAATCCGATATAGATACATTTAGAGGAAGCTCGGTAGGTGATTTCCTTTCCGGTGTGCCAGGGGTTATAGTAGGTAATAAGCGGAATAGTGGCGCATTATCGGTGAATATTCGTGGAATAGCTAATGAAAATCGTGTGCCTGTATATGTGGATAACGGTTTACAATCAGTACCTTCTTGGCAAGGTTATGCCGGATCTTCCACTCGCACTTATTTAGATCCTGATTTTATTAGTCAAGTTGAAATTGAAAAAGGCCCATCTTTTGCTGAAGATGCTACTGGTGCGGTAGGTGGTGTTGTGCGAATGAATACTTTAGGTTGGAAAGATATTATTTCTGAAGGAAGATCTTGGGGAATTTTATTAAAATTAGGCACGATGACGAATACGGTTTCATCGCCAAATAATTATACAAAAGGGGGATATCAAACTCGTTATATTAGTCAATGTTTGACTAATGATTCTGGCTTATGTCAAACCCAAACCTATTCACCGAATGCACGTTATTCTTCAAATGGTTTAAATTTTAATTCCTATAATTACAGCATTGCTTTTGCTAATAAATGGGCTAATGCAGACGTAGTGTTTGCTTATGCTAAACGTAATCAAGGTAATTATTTTGTTGGAAAACACGGGCAAACACCGGAAATTGATCGTATAGAAGTAGAAGAAAATCAGGATTATGCAGAAATTAATGGTGAATATGAAACAGTTGAGGTATCAAAAGTCCATTTTAGAGATAATCATAGTACGTTATATCGTGCTGGTGAGGAGGCTTTAAACACAAGTCAATTTAACAAATCTTATTTAGTAAAGACGAATTTTTATAATGATCATCATAAATTCGGGTTAAGTTACAATCATTATCACAGTCGTTTTGGTGAAATAATGAGTTCTATTTTAAGCTTTCGTGGTTATGGTGCATTGCAAGGTGAAGGATCAGAGATTAAGGTTGATCGTTACAGTTTAAATTATCAATATACCCCTAATTCACCTTATATTAAGGTAAATATTAGTGCTTATTATACTCATAGCGACTCATCAAACTTTACACCTTATCTAGATAGTTTTGGGTATGATTATTCTCAACGCCATGCGCATTTTTTGATTTCAAAACAAAAAGGATTGAGTATTGATAATACCAGTATTTTTCAATTGAATAATAAGCCTCTTTCAATAAAATATGGTATTACTCATAGTTATGAACGTATTTATCCTCCTCGCGATGCTCAAGCAAGAGTTTTGTCTAAAGGCTATCCGGATGATGCGATAGCTCCCGGGTATGTCCGAAACGGAAAACGTAAAGAAATGAGTAGCTTTATTAACTTAAGTTATCCGTTTAATGATTGGTTAAAAGCTGATAGCGGTGTACGTTATATTCGTTCCACAACCTATGATTATGTATCAGGCCCTGATATTTATGATCCAGCGATTTTTCATCATCAATTTCCAATCAAAAATAAAGGTTTTTCACCAATTACGATGTTAAGTGCAGAAGTTGCAAAAGGAACGACAGTATATGCAAAATATGCTCAAGCGCTACGTTCGCCAAGTTTATTTCAAGCAACAAAAGGCTGGTCTATGTCAAATACATCGGATAGTTTAGAAAAATTGAAACCTGAAAGAGCTAAAAACTGGGAATTTGGTGTTAATGGATTGTATGAAAATATTGGAGGACAAGATAATGTTATTGGATTGAAATTGGCTTATTTCAACAATAATATTGCAAATTATTTAACTCGGAGTCTTGATAAAGAGAGTGGCAAAACCCAAACGGTTAATTTACAACGAGCAAAAATGGAAGGACTTGAGGTTTCGGCTTATTACGATATGCGGATGTTTTATGCAAAATTTTCAGGTACTTATTACACAAAAACACAATATTGCCTCATGCCACATCAGGTGGGTAATTCTGATGATCAATGTTATGATGGTTATGTTTATGCCAGCAATATTAACAATACCGTACCGCCAAAATTACAGTATCAATTGATATTGGGAACAAGATGGTTAGATGAAAAGTTGGATATTGGTGTACGTTATAGCTACCATGGAAAACGAGTTGTTCCTGTTCTTAGAGATGATACATCGAGTATAGACTGGGCTGCTTATTCTTTGGTGGATATCTATGCTAATTATAGTGTATCTCATAATTTAAAATTAACAATGACGATGGATAATACATTTAATCGTTACTATTTGGATACAAATAATATGGGATTAAATACTGCACCTGGCCGTACTCTACATTTAGGATTAGAGTATCGTTTCTAATTTTCCAGAAGAAACAACCGCACTTTTTCGGATTTTTTAGATGTTAGAAAAACAGCGGTTGTTTTTTGTTGTGCTATCGATATTATTTCCCTAAACTTTCTATTAGATTACTGTCTAAGTTGATGATTATTAATCAGAATACAGGTTTTAATTATTAAGGAGATAACATGAAAATACTCAAAATACTGACCGCACTTTTATTAGGGTTTGCATTACCAAGGGTTTTTGCGGAAGATTACAATATTAAATATAGTACTAATTATTTAATGCCGGCTTATGTACATTTTAAAGAAAACGGTAAAACATATTCGGTAAGTGCCAGTATTAATGTGCCTCTTTATAAAATAAAATTTAGTGCTAATGGTACACAATCAAGTACTCAATTTAGTATGTTGAACTATCAGGATAGTCGAAATAGCAAACCTTACGCCAAAGTCAGTGTTCAAGGTAAGCTAATTGAATACGGTAAAATTAAAGACGGTTTAAAAACCGAATCACTGAATACTCCTATTTTTGATTTATTTTCGATGGCATTCCAACTTAGTTATTACGATCAATTACCTTTGAATTTTCAAACAACAAACGGCAAAAAACTTTATCCGGCAAATAATGTAATATTAAATAAATCAGAAAAAACGATTAAAACAGAAATTGGCGAAGTACAAGAAATTACATATAAATTTAGAATGGAAAATAAAGATTTTATGGTAAAAAAATACCAACACGAAAAATTTCCGCGTTATATCTCTTATAGCCGAGATGGAGATAATTATGAATTAGAATTCGATTCTTTTGTGCAATAAAGGATTAGGGACTGTTGAGAATTGTTTAGTATGTCATTATCAACAGCTCCAAATCTTTAGTATTATGCTGATTATGTAAATAATAATGCTTTGGCCGCTTCAACAGCGAGACGCGGGCTGGTGAGAACCGGTTTTGATATTTGATGAAGCTCTGGTTCTAATACTTTCATACTACCTTGGGCAAGTATGATGACATCAAAGTCATGTTGAATTTCTTTTAGCTTTTTTAGTACGAATTGATTATGGCGAGTTTGTCCTTCGTTCATTAATAATTCTAATGCACCTTCAATTACATAAGGTACTATTTCAACCCCTTTTTGATGTTTTTCAGCCATGCGTTCCACAATTTTGCAGCTTGGTATCATTGTTGAGCTTACTGTTCCAACAACTGCAATGCGCTTTCCTAACCCCACCGCTTTTTCTGCCATAGGCTGATCAATGCGTAACATTGGTACATTTACACATTTTGCTGCAATTTGAGCCGCTTCTCCAACAGAAGAACATTGATTGAAAATAAGATCCGCACCGATATTTTCTGCTACATTAAAGTATTCCACCATTCTACTAACAATCTTAGGAGTAATATGTCCCATTGTTTTTACTTCATCTAATAAACTGTCATCAATAATATTATGTACTTTTACATCGGGCATTATTTCTTTGAAGAGTTGATTAAGATCTGTATGGCTGACTAAACTGGTATGGATTATGACAACTTTTTTAGACATTTTATGATCCTTAGATTATCTAGAATTGAATTTATTAATATTACATCATTTGGTAATGGTTAATGTACGCTATAATAAAAGGGGTGTTCAAGGTTATTTTATGAAATAATTTATGTTTCGTTATATTTCTTTGCTAATATTGAACTTTATTGTGAGTAGATGAGTGATGGGTTTGATAGGACCTATTGTATAAGGCTTATTAGTAAAGAATCTTTTCAATAATATTGGTATACTTTTGACGTATATTGTTTTACCTTGTAAACATAAAACCTGATGTCAAATAAGTTTAAAATAAAAAATATATGAATATTCTTCTATCAAATGATGATGGCTATCATGCCGAAGGCATTCAAAAACTTGCAGTTGAATTGAGAAAATTTGCTAATGTGATTATTGTTGCACCTGACCGTAATCGCAGTGCAGCATCCAGCTCTCTCACACTCATTGAACCCTTGCGTCCTCGTAAGCTGGATAATGGTGATTATTGTATTAATGGTACTCCAGCCGATTGTGTGCATTTAGCATTAAACGGTTTTTTAAGTGGACAGATTGATTTAGTTGTTTCCGGTATTAATGCTGGTGCAAATTTGGGGGATGATACATTATATTCTGGTACAGTGGCTGCAGCCTTTGAAGGTCGCCATTTAGGGTTGCCTTCTATTGCTGTTTCTTTAGATGGTCGGCAATATTATGAAAGTGCGGTCAAAATTGTGTGTGATTTGATTCCTCGGTTGCATGGCCAGTTATTGAAAAGCAAAGAAATCATAAATATCAATGTACCGGATTTACCTTATGAGCAAATTAAAGGAATAAAAGTTAGTCGGTTGGGACATCGTTTTTCAGCAGCGGAAGTCATTAAACAACAAGATCCGAGAGGTGATAATATTTATTGGATTGGTGCTGCAGGATTACCAGAGGATGCAGGTGAAGGCACTGACTTTTACACGGTAAAACAAGGTTATGTGTCACTTACCCCTCTTCATTCTGATATGACTGCACATCATTCAATCACTGCTTTACAAAAGTGGTTGGAAAGTGAATAATAAAATGTTTTTATGCGTTTATATAGAGGAAAAAACTTGAATATTTTTGGTGCAATGTATGATAAAACCATGCAATGGTCAAAACACCGTTTTGCAACCTTTTGGCTAAGTTTTGTGAGTTTTATTGAAGCAATTTTTTTCCCTATTCTGCCTGATGTTATGTTGATCCCAATGTCGATGTCAAAACCCAAGCAATCGACCAAATTGGCTTTTTATACAGCAATTGCTTCAATGTTGGGAGGGATTGTTGGTTATATTATTGGTTATTATGCTTTTGATTGGGTACAGGGTTATATTATTCAATTCGGCTATCAATCTCATTGGGATAAAGCCATCTCTTGGTTTCAAGAATGGGGAGTTTTGGTGGTTTTTGTTGCTGGTTTTTCGCCAATTCCTTATAAGGTATTCACTATTGCTGCAGGTGTAATGCAAATGGCCTTTTTACCTTTTATGGTAACTGCATTCATTTCCCGTTTAGCCAGATTTTTATTGGTTGCAAAATTGGCTGCTTGGGGGGGCGAGAAGTTTGCTGCGAAATTACGAAAATCCATTGAATTGATCGGTTGGTCTGTAGTGGTATTAGCTGTGATTGCTTATATCATCTTAAAATAAGGAAAAATTATGAAACAAATTGCTTGTTTGTTGTCTATCTTGATGTTATCTGCTTGTGTGGCAGAATCTCAAAAAGATCCGAATGCCTTACCTAATGGCATAATGCAACCTGTTGCCGGCACAGGGGCTGTTGAAGGTGGTAGCTGGATGCCTGAAGTAAAACAACAAAGTATGCCTGAAAATATGAAATAATTATCTGGAAAATAAATAATGAAAAATATGAAAAAAACTTTTTTATTACTGCCACTTACTGCAGTAATTGTCTCTGCTTGTACAAATAATACTGGTTCAGCACCGGTTGAGGATGCTGGTGGTGTTTTGTCTCCAGGGATTATGCAACCGGTAGATAACCCATCAACAGGTGGTTCTTGGGAGCCTCAAGTAAAACAAGGTTCAATGCCTGTAGGTATGAATACACCTGTAACAACAATACCTTCACCAGCTCAACAACCAACTTATCAACCTTCGGTAATAAATCAACCTGTTGCTCAATCTTCACAGCAAGGTATGGTCTGTAAACCGGTAGTAAAAAAGGCAAATAACTCAGGTGTATCACAAACACAACACTTTGAGATTCCACGCAATGCAACTACAAATGCGCCGGATTATAGTAAGATTGATAAAGGTTTCTATAAGGGAAATAGTTATACCGTGAAAAAAGGCGATACCATGTTCTTGATTGCCTATATTGCCGGTATTGATGTAAAAGAATTAGCTTCTCTTAATGGTATGAAAGAACCTTATACATTAAGTGTGGGACAAACATTAAAAGTATCTCATGGTGGTAATACAATAACTCAAACACAAGAGTGTGTACCGACAGCAAAACCGGTAGAACCAAGTGTCACTTATACTCAAGGACCAAATGGCACACAATATGGTTCTGACGGCACAATCACAGGCCCTGTTAAAGCTGGGGTAGGTTCTAACCCACCAACACAAACGCCAAGTGCGGTTACAACAGGTAGTGTTGCAATGGCAGGAACTGTTGCTCCAACAGTAATGCCAAGTACAACAGCTCCAATTTCCAGCATTAACTGGCAATGGCCAACTTCTGGTAAGGTGGTACAGGGTTTCTCTAGTGCTGATGGTGGTAATAAAGGAATTGATATTAGTGGTTCAAAAGGGCAAGAAGTAATAGCAGCAGCTGCTGGTCGAGTAGTTTATGCTGGAAATGCTTTGCGTGGCTATGGAAATTTAATCATAATTAAACATAATGATGATTTTCTCAGTGCCTATGCACATAACGATAGCTTACTTGTTAGTGATCAGCAAGAAGTGAAAGCTGGTCAGCAAATAGCAAAAATGGGGAATACTGGCACAGACAGTACCAAACTTCATTTTGAGATTCGACATAAAGGAAAATCAGTTGATCCAATGCGTTATTTACCAAAGAGGTAAGCAAAATATTTATCTTTTAGGAATATCAGGAAAAAGAGGCTGATATTTATTTAAAAATAAGTATAAACAATTTGTTTACCTACTCTGTAATAGAGTATTAAGGCTAGTATAAATACTAGCCTGTGTTTTATATGTAGTTTCATTTGACTATAACTAAAGCAAATAAGTTTGGTACACCATAAAATTCACTTAATGCTCTTCATACCTGCATTTGCTAAAGCGCAATTTAGGGACTTTAATAATTCTTCTTTTTCAGCTTTAGTTAATGTTTCTACTCTACGGTGTTGTAAGGCTGCGCAGAGTTTCCAAAAAAACTCTAGACCAAAAACAAGATCTTGTTTTACCAGCCTGACATAGCAATTTACTGCACCTAATGTACGGAAATCATTAACGGTGAAGACACCTACTTTAGATAATAGACGTTCAGATCGTACAGATAAATTGGCCATGTTTCTGATCATTTTCTTTTTTCTCTTTTGAGTATCGTTTTTTTCTTGCTCAATTTGTTCTAATGACTGGAGTAGAAAATACTTATACAGTGCAGGATCTTCAGTAATTGCTTTAGGTAAGCGATAATAATCAGAAACGCTTAATCTGGTATTAGGATGATAAACACCCCAAGAAACAGCTCCTTGTTTCTCTAATTCCTTAGCTAATTCTTGTTTTGCCCTTAGATAAATATTACCTGACTTATATAATGCAAACATATGTTGCTTTTGAAATAAGCCATAACCAATGAAAAGTCTCTTAGCAGTGACTTCACCAATTAAACCTGTTAAGGTGTTTCTAATGTCGAGAGTGTTTATTTGTGTAATATTCATAGGTAACTCCTGTCTTTATTGAGGTTTTTAAAATTTATAACAAATTATTTTTTATTTGTGAATTTGATTTTTTGAAATTTGGGATCTGTATCGAGAAAATAAAAAAATTATAGTAAAACAATGAGTTGTTACTAGAATTTGAAGTGGCAGCATTATAAAATTAAGAGCTGTATCAGGAAAAAATTACTCATATTAAAAATTAACCAATTCTAAAAAATCTCGTCTAAAAAACAAAGGGCCGACTATCTTTAAGTTACGGCGTATATTCTCCTATTTCGGGATATGCTAAATTCAGTGCAAATTAGTTTAAGATAATCGTTGCTGATTTTTACTCCATATTGAAGTGGAATGGAGCGATGGTTGTGTTTTTGAGAAAAATAGGATCTTGCTCTGAGGATCGGCGATATAAATCCTGCGTAATTTCTTGACAGTATTTTTTTTCAAAACTATAATTTAGCGTCTATCTTTCTATAGATAGAGGTTATAAAAACATTTTTGTTTTAGCATTTTTTATTAAACTGGAGCTTATTTAATGGCAACTATCAACCAATTAGTACGCAAACCGCGTGTGAAAAAGGTTGTAAAAACCAACGTTCCTGCATTAGAGGCTTGCCCGCAGAGACGTGGTGTGTGTACTCGTGTGTACACTACAACTCCTAAAAAACCGAACTCCGCATTACGTAAAGTATGTCGTGTGCGTTTGACTAACGGTTTTGAAGTAACTTCTTATATTGGCGGTGAAGGTCATAACCTTCAAGAGCACAGTGTTGTGCTTATCCGTGGCGGTCGTGTTAAAGACTTACCGGGTGTGCGTTATCACACCGTACGTGGTGCATTAGACTGTGCAGGCGTAAAAGATCGTAAGCAAGCACGTTCCAAATACGGCGTTAAACGTCCTAAAGCTTAATGTACTCCGTTAAGTAAGGCCAAACGTCTAAATTATTAATATTTAAACCATAAACTCCAGTAATTGTCGCCAAAGTGCGGTCATATTTTAATGAGTTTTGGATATCCTGAATTAAAAAACGGAGAAATTTACAATGCCACGTCGTCGTCGTATTGAACCTCGCAAAATTCTTCCAGATCCGAAGTTCGGTTCAGAATTACTTGCGAAATTTATTAACGTATTAATGGTAGATGGTAAAAAATCTATCGCTGAATCAATTGTTTATAATGCGTTAGAAACTTTAGCCCAACGTACCGGCAAAGAAGCATTAGAGGCTTTCGAAATTGCATTAGAGAACGTTCGCCCAACCGTTGAAGTTAAATCTCGCCGTGTGGGTGGTTCAACCTATCAAGTGCCAGTTGAAGTGCGTCCAACTCGTCGTAATGCATTAGGTATGCGTTGGATCGTTGAAGCTGCCCGTAAACGTGGTGATAAATCAATGGCTTTACGCCTTGCAAATGAACTTTCTGATGCGGCAGATAACAAAGGTTCTGCAGTGAAAAAACGTGAAGATGTTCATCGCATGGCTGAAGCGAACAAAGCGTTTGCTCACTTCCGTTGGTAATCTGACAATTTTTATTCGAGGCTTCATTTCAGTCATTGTGATGAAGCCTTACTCTTAAAGAATTCAAACCCAAATAAGGTAATATAATGGCTCGCGTAACCCCTATTGAGCGTTATCGAAATATCGGTATTTCCGCTCACATTGATGCAGGTAAAACAACGACCTCAGAGCGTATCTTATTCTATACAGGTGTTAGTCACAAGATCGGTGAAGTACATGATGGTGCGGCTACTATGGACTGGATGGAACAAGAACAAGAGCGTGGTATCACGATCACATCTGCTGCAACAACAGCTTTCTGGTCTGGTATGTCACAACAATATCCACAACACCGTATTAACGTTATTGATACTCCGGGACACGTTGATTTCACAATTGAAGTTGAACGTTCTATGCGTGTTCTTGATGGTGCGGTAATGGTTTATTGTGCTGTAGGTGGTGTACAACCTCAGTCTGAAACAGTATGGCGTCAAGCTAACAAATATAAAGTACCACGTATTGCGTTCGTAAATAAAATGGACCGTACAGGTGCAAACTTCTTGCGTGTTGTTGAGCAAATCAAAACCCGTTTAGGCGGTAACTCAGTTCCTCTTCAATTACCAATTGGTGCAGAAGACAGCTTTAAAGGTGTTGTTGATTTGATCAAAATGAAAGCAATTAACTGGAATGAAGCTGACCAAGGTATGACTTTCACTTATGAAGATATTCCAGCTGATATGTTAGAAGCCTGTGAACAATGGCGTGGCAACTTAGTTGAAGCAGCCGCAGAAGCATCTGATGAGTTAATGGATAAATTCTTCTCTGGTGAAGAATTAACAGAAGAAGAGATTAAAACAGCATTACGTCAGCGTGTATTAGCCGGTGAGGTTATTCCTGTTTGCTGTGGTTCTGCATTCAAAAATAAAGGTGTTCAGGCAATGCTTGACGCAGTAATCGACTACCTACCAGCACCAACAGATATTCCTGCGATTGAAGGTATTAATGAAGATGGTTCAGCTGGCGAACGTCATGCAGATGATAATGAACCTTTTGCAGCTTTGGCATTTAAAATTGCAACTGACCCATTCGTTGGTAACTTAACATTCTTCCGTGTATATTCCGGTGTTGTAAATTCAGGTGATACTGTTTACAACTCTGTAAAACAAAAGCGTGAGCGTTTAGGTCGTATCGTACAGATGCATGCGAACAAACGTGATGAAATCAAAGAAGTTCGCGCTGGCGATATCGCTGCTGCGATTGGTTTAAAAGATGTAGGCACAGGTGATACATTATGTGCTCAAGAATCTCCAATTATCTTAGAGCGTATGGAATTCCCAGAGCCGGTAATCTCTGTTGCGGTTGAACCAAAAACAAAAGCAGACCAAGAGAAAATGGGCTTAGCATTAGGTCGTTTAGCACAAGAAGACCCATCATTCCGTGTTCACACTGATGAAGAATCTGGTGAAACCATCATCTCAGGTATGGGTGAGTTACACTTAGACATCATCGTTGACCGTATGAAACGTGAGTTCAAAGTGGAAGCGAACATCGGTAAACCACAAGTATCTTACCGTGAAACTATCCGCACTCGTGTAAACGATGTTGAAGGTAAACACGCAAAACAATCTGGTGGTCGTGGTCAATACGGTCACGTTGTGATCGACTTATACCCATTAGACCCTGAAGGCCCGGGATATGAGTTCGTAAATGAGATTAAAGGTGGTGTAATTCCGGGTGAATACATTCCAGCTGTTGATAAAGGTATCCAAGAACAGCTTAAATCAGGTCCATTAGCAGGCTATCCTGTAGTGGATTTAGGGGTTCGTTTACACTTCGGTTCATACCACGATGTTGACTCATCTGAATTAGCGTTCAAACTGGCTGCATCATTAGCGTTTAAAGCAGCGTTTGCGAAAGCAAATCCGGTATTACTTGAGCCTATTATGAAAGTGGAAGTTGAAACTCCACCGGATTATGTTGGTGATGTAATCGGTGACTTAAGTCGTCGTCGTGCAATGGTAAATGGCCAAGAAGCGAATGAATTCGTGGTTAAGATCAATGCAGAAGTTCCATTATCTGAGATGTTTGGTTATGCAACAGATTTACGTTCCCAAACTCAGGGTCGTGCATCTTACTCAATGGAACCGTTGAAATATGCAGAAGCGCCAAGACAGGTAGCTGAAGCTGTTATTGAAGCACGTAAAAAATAATTTTTAACTTAAAACCCCATAGTACATTCCGTACTATGGGATATTAACAACAAAGGAAACTTTAAAATGGCTAAAGAACAGTTTAATCGTGGTGACAAAGTCCACGTAAACGTAGGTACA
>JAUNED010000060.1 GCA_030525745.1 Lonepinella koalarum
AAATTGCCATTGGTAACTTTTTCAAACAGCTGGACGAGACTATCGCTCTTCATCAACGAAAAATAGAAAAATATCAATTTATTAAACAGCTTTATTTAGAAAAAATGTTTATTAAATAGACAACATTACTTACGCTCTATTTCGTATGGGCGAATATATCTATCCGCCCTTGATGCACAATCATATTTGTTCGGGCAGACACACAGATCTGCCCCTACAATAGATCACACAGAAAAATCAACACAACCCAGCCAAATGCCGCATTACAATATCCGTATCCTGATTTTCAAGCTCTTGGATAATATGTAAATAGGTGTGCTGGGTAGTAGTCATACTGGAATGCCCGAGCCTTCTTGCTACGCTGGCAATTGAGACACCGGCAAACAGCAATAATGAGGCGTGAGTGTGGCGTAAGCCATGTACGGTAATTTGAGAAATGCCGGCTTTACGACAAAATCGGGCAAGAATACCGTTAATAGTGGAGTTGTAAATAGGCGTTGTGCTGTAAAAAATCGGCTTTTCAGGCGGTAGATTTTTTACCAGCTGGGAAAACTGAATAATGGTTTGCCAGTCAATTTGCACTTTTCGCACGGAGGAACGGTTTTTTGTGGGGGCAAAGCCACCTTTTTCTTTGTAGTTCCATGTTTTATTAATTTGCAACGTTTGACGGGCAAAATCAAAGTCATCAGGCGTAATCGCAAGGGCTTCGGAAAATCGCATTCCGGTTTTTGCAATCAGCAGAATAAACCAATCCCAACTGATTTTTTCCCCTAGGTCAAGTTGATTAAGCAGTGCCGAAAGTTCAAATTGGTTGAGATATTTGATCTTTTTACTTCTCGGCGGTTTGCCCTTAATAATCGCTTTGCGGGTTGGGTCACTATCAATTAGCCCTTCATCTACCGCATCTAAAATTGCCCCTTTGAGCTGATGATGAAAGTCCATTGTAGTCTGGCGTTCGTGATATTCGGCATAATCATTCAGCAATTTCTGATAACTTAATCGAGTGAGATCACATAATCGCAATTTCGGAGCTAACTGCCCTAACCAACGCTGTGTCGAGCGATATTTTTTCATTGTCACCGCTCGAATTGCCCCCTCTTTATAGGTTTCCACCCAGTTTTGGAAATAATCGCTAAATAATTGCTGTGAAAGTTGTGATTTTTTCATAATAAATTCCTTTAAAAACACTCAATATTGAGCCATTGTATTTTGCAGAATTTATGCCTTTATGTTATTGTATGAATAATTCACACAAGGAGAATATTATGGCAAGAACAACCAGCGTGACTTTAGGCGAACCTCTAAATGATTTTGTGAATGAAATGGTGGCAAGTGGGCGTTATGGCTCTACCAGTGAAGTAGTGAGAACCGCTTTACGAATGCTTGAGGAAAAAGAGCAATATTTGGCTCAGTTGCGACAAGCCATTGATGATGGTGATGCTAGTGGTTATGCAACCGAAACGATTGATGAAATGATGTTGAGAGTAAAGGCGGAACTTAATGTATAAACTTTCTGCTCAAGCACTCCGAGATCAAGAGAAACTTTTTCGTTACAGTATCTCTCAATTTGGTGTTCAACAAACAGAATCTTATTTTGCAGATCTAAAGCATATTTTGAATTTATTAGCTGATTTTCCAACAATGGGAACTTCTGCGGAACATATTCGTGGTGGCTTGCGAATACACACACATCAATCTCATACAATTTATTATCGAATAACAGCAGATCATATATTTATTGTTCGCATCTTACATAACCAAATGAATCATAAACGCTATATTTAGAAAAATGAAAGACTTATTTATTATAGACTCACATTGTCATCTAGATTCTCTAGAC
>JAUNED010000035.1 GCA_030525745.1 Lonepinella koalarum
TGAAATGCACCGTGCAAGGTGAAGACGGCAGACCACAAACCGTGATTATGGGCTGCTACGGTATCGGAGTAACCCGTGTGGTGGCGGCAGCGATTGAGCAGCACCACGACGAGTGTGGCATTATCTGGCCATCGGACGAAATTGCGCCATTTACCGTCGCCATTGTGCCGATGAATATGCACAAATCGGAAAAAGTCCAAGCCTACGCAGAAGAACTTTACCAAACCCTGCGTTCACAAGGCGTTGATGTGATTTTTGACGACCGCAAAGAGCGCCCGGGTGTGATGTTTGCGGATATGGAGCTGATCGGCGTGCCACATATGGTGGTGATTGGTGAGAAAAACTTAGAGAACGGCGAAATCGAATACAAACACCGCCGTGGTGGTGAGAAACAGATGATCGCCAAAGATGAGTTGCTTGCGTTCTTAAAAACTCAAGTGAAAGCCTAATAGAGAAGAGCCGACGAAATTTCCGTCGGTTTTTTTTATTCCGTCGGTTTTTTTATTAATAGAGGATGATAAATGAAAAAGTGGATTTATTTATGCTGTGGATTATTGTTATCTGGTTGTACGACAAAAGAGGTGATTTCACCCAACAATTACGATCCAACTAAACATGCTAGATTACGGATTTTTGATGTAAACGGCAATGGAGCTGGGTTTTATGTGGGGATAGACTGCCAATCTAATAAGCGAGGTACGCATATTATGGTTGCTGGATTAGATAAGTTTTTAGGAATAGAGAAACAAAAACGTATTGGAATGACACAAACTCGAGCTAGCGATATTGCTCAGGCCAATAACAATATGTTTAGCGAATATGTTATTCCGGCAGGTAAGCCGGTGAATATTTTTCCTGTGGTTACTCAGTTCAAAACTTCCTGTCCAACACCAGGGAAACCTTGTGTAGTCACCAGTGAAAATATGTGTAAAGTAACGAGAGAACCGAATAAATTTTTTGCGTTTGTAGATAGAGTTGCCACCTTCGGTCTATATCAGAGTGATGGTTCTCGACAAGGTGATGAACGTTCTTTTATTCCTGAGGCCGGTAAACAATATGAATATATTCCGTCAGGTTGTGCTGTAAATATCAATGATATTACTGAGGAAGAAACAAAAAATGTAGATCTTTCGAGACTATATCGGTGCGAATAAATGCGTTATTTAATTGTGTTATTGGTTACATTTTTACTCAGTTGCGAGAGTTATATTCATCGTACGGAAAAGGTGAATGAGCGATTGTATGCTTTTGTGTTTGATGGGAAGAAAATGTATGCCTTAGGCGAAAAATACGATTATATTTTTGAGAATCAAGATGTTGTAGCTTTTCAAGAGCTGATGAAATCTTATTTTGCAAAAGATATTATAGCGGTGGATCTCAATTTTAATGGGATAGATGAGCAGATTTTTGCTGAATATGCGGTTTATCTTGATCCTAAAAAATACAGCTTGGTAGAACAGGATCATTTGTAAAAACAGTTCTGGTTTAATCCATTGACTAAAATTAAGCCAGATGTAGTGGCAAAGATGCCAAAATCTTTGGCGTGGAATGCGGATAATCCCGCCTTAAAACGACAATATCGTGCGGTGGGGAAACGTATTATGCTACAAAATAGAGCAGATTTATTATCAAAATATCGTCAGAATCAGGTACTTAATTTGCACTATCAGCATGATTTTACTCGACTTAGAGTACATCAAGAGGTAAAAGAAATGGTGGCTTTAAGTATGGTAAGCCCATTAGTTGCAGTGCAATTTGTTATGGCATTAGCGACGACACCGGTACTTTTACCAATGCTTATTGGTATGGAATTTGAAACAAAATAGACGAAAAAGAGCGGTTAAAATCTTGAAAATTTTAACCGCTCTTTTTATGTTAGCACTTACAGAATATGTTCAAATTCTTCCATCACAGATTTCGGCCAAACGCTGGATTGTACTTCACCAATATGGTGTTTGTGGAGTAACAACATAGCTAAACGGGATTGACCTATACCGCCACCGATAGATAACGGCATTTTGCCGTTGATTAAATCTTGGTGCCAGTCTAATTTTAGGCGATCTTCGTCATTTTTAATGGCTAACTGTTTACGTAAGGCGGTTTCATCAACACGGATTCCCATGGAAGATAATTCAAAAGCACGGCCTAACACTGGGTTCCAAACTAAAATATCACCGTTTAGGCCTTTATATTCGCCTTCGGATGGTGTTGTCCAGTCATCATAGTCCGGCGCTCGAGCATCATGTGGCTTACCATCAGATAATACGCCGCCAATTCCAATTAAAAATACTGCACCATGTTCCTTACAGATGGCGTTTTCGCGTTCTTTATCATTCATATTTGGGAAACGTTGTACTAATTCTTCCGAATGTACAAATTTTATTTCTTGTGGCAGGAATTTAGCCAAACCAAATTTTTTGCTGACGGCTTCTTCGGTTTCTACAATCGCTTGATAAATTAATTGAACGGTTTCTTTTAAGTAGGCTAAATTGCGACGGCCGGTGGGAATTACTTTTTCCCAGTCCCACTGATCCACATACACGGAGTGAGTTTGATCGAGGCTGTCTTCATCAGGGCGTAAGGCTTTCATGTGTACAAATAGCCCTTCACCTTCAGCAAAACCAAAGCGTGCTAAAGTATGTCGTTTCCATTTTGCTAAAGAATGTACTACTTCAAAAGTCGCATCTTTGATCATTTTTACATTCACTTGCACTGCTTTTTCTGATCCGGAAAGGTTATCCTGAATGCCATTGCCTACTTGGCTTAAAATTGGACCTTGAACTTCAACCAGTCCTAAATGTTCGATGAGTTTGTCTGTAAAGGTGTTTTTAGCAAAGCTAATTTCCTGTTGTTGTAAAATAAATGACTTTTCCATGATGTTTTCCTTTGTAAAAATCGGCGTCATATAACGCATGTTGCATATTATCTAATATTTAAAGATAAAACTTCAATATGTTTTATATTGTAAGCCGTTTAATATGGTTTTTATTTAAAAAATGGGTTAGTATTTTAGAATATTTCTAAATTTGATAAGAACAGAGGTAAAAATATGCATCAAATTGATATCTTGGATCAGCAAATTTTGCGTGTATTAACGAGAGATGCCCGTACACCTTATGCTGAAATGGCAAAAAATTTTGGGGTAAGTCCAGGGACAATCCATGTGCGAGTAGAGAAAATGCGCCAATCCGGCATCATTGAAGGGACCAAAGTGCGTATCAATGAGCGTAAATTGGGCTATGATGTATGTTGTTTTATCGGTATTATTTTAAAAAGTGCGAAAGATTACGAGAAAGTGATTCAAAAATTAGAAAGTTTTGATGAGGTTGTAGAGGCTTATTACACCACGGGAAATTATTCGATTTTTATTAAGGTGATGACGCATACGATTGCTGAATTACATTCCGTTTTGGCAACGAAAATTCAGTTAATTGATGAAATTCAATCAACGGAAACATTGATTTCGATGCAAAATCCGATTTTGCGTGATATTAAGCCTTAATTCACCTATCACAAAAGGTAGGGAAATTGACCGCACTTTTGCTATACAAAAATAATGCTTAAATAATGTGATCTAGATCGCATTTCTGCAAAATCGCATTTGACAAATTTTTAATAAGGCGTATTTTTAGCAACATCGTTTTTAGCCTTGTTTTTTCTTGCTGAAACGATATAGCGAGATGTATTTTTAGTTAAATTTATGGAGATCTGAAATGACTCATCTTATCGTTGCAACACACGGTAAATTTTCGGAAGAAATCGTCAATTCTGCCACAATGGTATTTGGCGAAGATGAAAATACCCATGTTGTTACTTTTTTACCCGGTGAGGGTGGTGATGATTTAGTTGCAAAATATACTGCGATTATTGAGAAATTACCTGCAAATGAGGCGGTACTTTTCCTCGTAGATTTGTTCGGAGGAAGTCCTTATAACGCTGCTGCTCGCGTGGCAATAAATCGTGAAAATACCGATATTGTGACTGGAATTAGTTTACCAATGTTATTAGAAGTATTGGATGCTAAAGAGACTAGCAGCTTAGAGGCATTGGTGGAGACCGCAAAAGAAGTTGGTGTTCAAGCGGTACGTTCATTCCGTAATCCTGAGCCCAAAGCGGCAGAAAAGCCAATGGAAAGTGCGGTAGAAAATAGCGAAGAATTGAGAGATCCGACCCTGACAGGGAATATGAATATTTCATTACTACGTATTGATGATCGTTTAATTCATGGTCAAGTGGCAACCTCTTGGGCGAAAGCGGTGAAATGTGAAGCGATTTTTGCTGTCAATGATGATGTGGCAAACGATGAATTACGCCGAGAACTCTTATTACAAATTGTACCGCCCGGTTTGAAAGGTTATGTGATTCCGGTAGAAAAAGCGATTAAGGTGTACCACAATCCCAAATATGCAGGAAAAAATATTTTATGGTTAATTACTAAACCTGCAGATGCTCTGCGTTTAATTGAGGGGGGCGTGAAAATTGACAAAATCAATGTCGGTGGTATGACTTATAAAGACGGTAATAAGATGCTCTCCGATGCAGTAACCGTTGGTAAAGCAGATGTTGAGGCCTTTCATAAATTACTGGATTTAGGCGTGGATTTAAGTATGCAGAAAGTGGCGACCAACCCAAGAGTTGAAATCACCAAAGCAAAATTAGATGCGATTCAATTTTAAGGAAACAAAATCATGACTTCTATTGAAATTATTTTAGTTACCCTTGTTGCCGCAATTTGCGGTATGGGATCCGTTCTTGACGAACGTCAAACCCATCGTCCGTTAGTGGCTTGTACGCTGGTTGGTTGGGTATTAGGAGACTTACAAACCGGTATTATTGTCGGCGGTATGTTGGAAATGTTGGCATTAGGCTGGATGAATGTAGGGGCGGCAATGGCACCAGATGCAGCCTTAGCGTCTGTGATCGCCGCAATCCTTGTGATTAAAGGTGGTCAAGACAAAGGGACAGCGATTGCGATTGCGATTCCGGTTGCCGCAGCCGGTCAAGTATTAACCATTTTTGTGCGTACAATCACTATTTTCCTACAACATAAAGCCGATGATTTTGCAGCGAAAGCAAATTTCCGTGGTATAGAGTTTTGTCATTTTGCCGGCCTTTCATTGCAAGCCTTGCGTGTTGCTATTCCAACATTAGCCGTGGCATTGGTAGCAGGTACAGACACAGTAACCGAAGCATTAAATGCAATTCCTGAAGTGATTACTCGTGGCTTACAAATTGCCGGTGGTTTCATTGTAGTTGTAGGCTATGCAATGGTGATTAATATGATGCGTGCGGGGGCGTTAATGCCATTCTTCTTCTTAGGTTTTGTAGTGGCTTCATTCTCTAATTACAACTTGGTTGGCTTAGGAATGTTAGGTGCGTGTTTGGCATTGATTTATATTCAATTAAACCCACAATTCCACCAAGCAAAATTCCCGACATCTACAACAAAACGTAAATTGGCAGATGATGAACTTGAAGGTCTATAAGAAGGAATACAAAAATGTCTGAGAAAAAACAACTAACAAAAGCGGATATTCGCTCAACTTACTGGCGTTCAACCTTTTTATTAGGTTCTTTCAACTTTGAACGTATGCAATCTATGGGGTTCTGTGTGTCTATGATCCCAGCGATCAAACGTCTTTATAGCACAAAAGAAGATCAAGCGGCAGCATTAAAACGCCACCTTGAATTTTTCAATACTCAGCCTTGGGTGGGTTCTGCTATTATGGGTGTAACTGCTGCAATGGAAGAAGAGCGTGCTAACGGCGCAGATATTGATGATGCTGCTATTAGTGGTGTAAAAGTCGGCTTAATGGGGCCCTTAGCCGGTGTGGGCGACCCAATTTTCTGGGGAACCTTACGTCCTGTCTTTGCTGCCTTGGGAGCTGGTTTAGCTTTAACAGGTAATATTTTAGGGCCGTTATTATTTTTTATTTTGATCAATATTGCTCGAGCAGCAACCCGTTGGTACGGTTTTAAATACGGTTATCAAAAAGGAACGGAAATCGTAGGCGATATGGGAGGTGGTCGCTTACAAAAAGTGACACAAGGCGCATCCATTCTCGGCTTGTTCGTTATGGGATCATTGGTGTCAAAATGGACGAGTATCAACATTCCGTTGGAACTTTCCCGCTATACAAACCAAGCGGGTACTGAAGTTGTCACAACCGTACAAAGTGTACTGAATGATTTATTACCGGGCTTAGCTGCATTAGGTTTAACATTTGTTTGTATGTCTTTATTACGTCGTAAAGTGAATGCAATGTACATTATTTTCGCCTTATTCGGCGTGGGCATTTTAGGCTACCACTTCGGTATATTGGCGTAATGATACAAGGGTGATATTATTGAGGGCAGTTTAACTGCCCTTTTCTATTTCGTGCTGACATTTAAGGAAGACTATGAATATCAAAGAGTTACTAAAAGCACCACCGAGTGAAACCTACATTAAAAATTCTTCTCGATTGGTGACCGCACTTTTAATTATTGCCGGTCTGTTGCATTACCCAACGGGAGGGTATGGGTCGATTATTGTATTGGCATTGGCTGTTTTTGTCTTGATGGGGCAAAAAATGCTACTTTCTCAAGCCAATCGAGATTTTGCTGAAATGTATGTGGCGAAAAAACAGTATGAAGAAACACAGAATATTGATTATTTACGCTACATTGAAGCACGTTCTGCACAAATGTTGAAAGATAACAAAGTGTTGTCGGAGAAAGCAAAAAAGGAAATCGCCGAATTACAGGATTTTGTGGGAAAATATTTATAGGAATAATCATGGGGTTTTAAAAGTAAAAAGTGCGGTTAAAATACCTCAAGTTTTTACCGCACTTTTTGTTTTCACCCGTTTTAAATAAGGGGATGATATTTAGCGATCATCAATACCTTTCAATAAATAATTTCCGTCTAAATCACAAAGGCTACGGAAGCCGACATTGGTAATTTTATAGTGCTTTTTGTTGGTTTCGCTGTAATCAATATTATCGTGATGATGGCCATGGAAAATCCGGTTTACTCCCATCTTTTCCGCCAGTTGGTTAATCACGGCAAAGCCTGAAATATTAGGCTTTGGTGCTTCATGGCAGATGAGAATATCGGCTTGCTGTGTTTCCAAAGCCTCCACATCACAAGGAAAAATAGAGGTACGGTGACGTAGGGGAATACCGCCGTTCCATAATTTCTCCTGTGGGCAATATTGACAAAAATGAATAGGATCGAAAAACATCGGGCGATTTGGTGGCATCCAAATTTGCCCACGGAATACACCTCCTAACCCTGCGATACGTTTGCCTTCAATATTGACTACTCTTGCATGCAGATTGCGACTTTTCCATTCGCTTCCCCATAATGCGTTAAATGCTGCAACGGTTTTACTGTCGTGGTTGCCGTGAATAAACCAAAGATCACAATGTTGGGCTAATTTGTCCAGTTCTTGAGTAGAGGTAAGCTGTAAATCGCCTAAAATAATGAGCGATAATTTTTCCTTTTCACGAATGAAAGGATATAAATGCGCGTAGCTACCGTGAGGGTCGCCTGCAAATAAAATCATCGGCTGTCCTTATTTTCTGTATTGAATTCATCTGGTTCTTCGTCATTGAGGACTTTTTCTACAATGGCTTTGACTTGTGAATAGCGTTCTAAGTAGCTTGGTGATTCGATTTCGATGTAAGGGATATCGTATTTTTCCAGCAGCTTTTTGAGTAAAAGTTGGAATTTTTGGCGTTGTTTTCGGCTGCCTAGGCTACGCAATCCATCATCGACCCATTTTGTATTATTATTTAATAAGATAGTAACATCGAAGGGATATTCTTTAATCATTGAATCTAAAAATGGGTGAGGTTTTCCCTCATATTGAATACAAAATGCCTGTGTGGTGACATAATCGGTGTCGATAAAAGCGACTTTGTGTGCGTGTCGCACAGCGTAATCTACATAATGCTGATGTCCAATCGCCATTTTAGGGTAATCTGAGTATTGCATTGCCTGTTCATCGCCGCCCAGTTGTTCAAACACAAATTCCCGTCCATATTCCCACGCCGAAGTCGTGTTGAAAACGGCCGCCAATTTATTTACCAGCACACTTTTACCACTGCTTTCGCCACCTAAAATAGCAATAGTTTTGGCAAAAAACGGCCGGACTTCTTTGGGGATAAATTTCCAATAGCGGAAAGGGTTATTACGGATTTTTGTTGCGGACACGTTAAAGAAATGGCGTTCAGGATCCACAAGGATGACTTCTAAGCCTAAGTAGGTTTCATAGGGGAGTTTATCTTGAATTTCACTACTAAATACAATGCTTGGATTAATATGTTTTTGTTCAAAAAGTTGTTTTACAGCTTCCGACCAAGCAGCCCAACCGTTTGGATAGCTTGGTAAACCGTCTTCGACTAAATGATGAATAAAGATTTGATTTTTTTGATATTTAAAGATCTGTTGCATCCAACGTAGTCGATCCTGCGTAGTTGGCATTCGTTTCATTTTGCTGTTTTGGAACAGTTGAGTATCTCGCACTGAATCGGTACAAACGATAACATGAATTTCGTCAACCTTACTAAAGGCTTCGTAAATCATATTGATATGCCCTGTATGCACAGGGTAAAACTTACCAAAAATCACACCGACTTTTTTGTTTGGTTGTTCACTAATTTGCAGAACTTGGTGTAAGGCACTCAATTTTGCTGCACTCGGATTTTTGATTTTACCGCGAATCAATTGGTTAAAATAAGCTCGAGTAATCTTTGCCTGCTCGCATACCTCATTGACTTTCAGTCCAAGCTGTTTGCGTTTTTGTTGTAAATAAGCAAAATCGGACATAATTTTTCCTTAAATAAAAATAATCAAAAAATGACCGCCCTTTAGTGTCTGTTGATAATTCAAAAGTGCGGTGAAAATCAGTTTAGTTTTGCTCTTTCTGCAGTAAGTGTTCCACTTGCTTCTCTAATTCAACCAATTTCTCTCGAGTACGCAGTAAAACTTGGGTTTGTACATCAAATTCTTCGCGGGTAACTAAATCTAATTTAGCAAGCTGGGCTTGTAACGTCTGCTTGATTTTTGCTTCTGCATCTTGCCCTAACTCTTTAATACCCTGTGGTAGCGCAGTTTGAATTTGTTGTATGATTTGTTCAATTTTTTTCGGATCCAGCATAAAAACCTCATCTATATTTTACATTTTGTATTTTATGCAATCTTGCCCGAAATAAAAACCTTTTTATTTGGCACATTTAAATTTTAGGTAAATTAGGTTATACTGCAACCGCATTCTCAGGGCAGGGTGAAATTCCCTACTGGCGGTATAGCCCGCGAGCGTTTATAGCAATATAAAGTCAGCAGATTTGGTTAAATTCCAAAGCCAACAGTAAAAGTCTGGATGGAAGAGAATAGGCAGGTTGCAGTGGAGATTCTGCGGCTTGTTGTCATATCGACTTATTTTCTACGCCCTGATTCTGGTATCCGTTTCATTTCATTTTCAAGGAATTTACTATGAATCAGTCATTACTATCCACATTTGGTACGCCAACCGAGCGTGTGCTTAATGCTATCAATGCGTTTAAACAAGGTAATGGAGTACTTGTTTTAGACGATGAAGATCGCGAAAACGAGGGCGATTTAATTTTCCCAGCAGAAACGATTACTACCGAACAAATGGCACGTTTAATCCGCTATGGAAGCGGTATAGTTTGTTTGTGTATTACCGATGAATTATGCCAGAAATTGGCATTACCGCCTATGGTACAAAATAATTCCAGTGTCAATAAAACTGCTTTTACTGTCAGCATTGAAGCTGCTAAAGGTGTTTCTACAGGTGTTTCTGCAATGGATCGTGTAACCACGATCAAAGCAGCAGTAGCAGATAATGCGAAGCCGACTGATTTACATCGGCCGGGTCATATTTTCCCTTTACGAGCAGTGGAGGGTGGTGTGTTAAAACGCCGTGGTCACACGGAATCCTCTGTGGATTTAGCGAAACTTGCCGGTTTTAAGCCTGCAGCGGTCATCTGTGAAATTACCAATGATGATGGTTCTATGGCAAGAACGCCCGACATTGTAGCTTTTGCTAAAAAATTCAATTATCCTGTTGTTACTATTGAAGATTTGGTGGCCTATATTTCGGCTCAATCGTTATAATAGAAAACCGGCTTTAAGCCGGTTTTCTATTGTTCAGCACCTAATTTTTGCAACAATCGATCCATTGCTCGATAACTTAAGGCTTCTGATAAATGTACTTGAGTAATATATTCTTCGTCACTTAGATCGGCAATAGTACGGGCGACCTTTAAAATTCGGTGATAAGCTCGCACGGATAACCCCAGTTTATTTAAAGCTGTTTCTAAAAATGCCGCATCTTTGGTGTGTAATTGACAATCTCGTTCAATTTCTTTACTGGTCAAATGAGCATTGATTTTACCTGCTCGGGTAAATTGTTTTTCACGAACCTTGAGGATTTTTGACCGCACTTCTGAGCTGGTTTCGCCTCGATTCCCTTGCTGTTGTAAAGTACCTTGTGGCAATAACGGAACTTCGATAGATAAATCGAACCGATCTAAAAACGGGCCCGATAACCGATTGAGGTAACGCATAATTTGTTGTGGAGAGGTGCGATTATGTGTGCCTTGATAATGTCCTGTAGGGCTTGGATTCATAGCTGCAACTAATTGGAATTTTGCCGGAAATTGAATTTTAGCACTGGCTCGGGAAATAATAATTTCACCACTTTCCAGAGGTTGTCGCAGCGCATCTAAGACTTTTCGATCAAATTCGGGGAGTTCATCTAAAAATAAAATGCCATTGTGCGCCAATGAAATTTCACCGGGTTTAGGAATGGAGCCACCACCTACTAAAGCAGGTAATGAGGCACTATGATGTGGTGAGCGGAAGGGGCGTACTTTCCAATTGGTAAAATTCAGTCCGTTTTGTACGAGACTAGTGACTGAAGCTGTTTCAATTGCTTCTTCATCAGTCATTTCCGGTAAAAGTGTATTTAAACGGCTGGCCAGCATTGTTTTACCTGTACCGGGAGGGCCTAGAAACAACAAGTTGTGTTGGCCTGCAGCTGCTATAATTAAAGCACGTTTGGCATGTTGTTGTCCGATAATATCTGTTAAATCCTGTGAAGATTGAGGTAAAACATCCATCGTACTTTGTATTGAAAATTCTGTTGAATTGGGGAGTTTCATCTGGTTATTGAGAAATTGCACCACTTCTAAAAGGCTATAGGCATAATAGGTTTCCTGCCCTGAAATCAGTGAAGCTTCGTTAGCATTTTGCTCGGCGATAACCATTTTTCGTCGTGATTTTTGAGCTGCTAAAATTGCAGGGATAATACCATGCACACCACGCAAATTGCCTGTTAAAGCGAGTTCTCCAAGAAATTCAAATTGGCGTAAATGCTCCGTGTCTATTTGGCCTGAAGCCGCTAAAATTCCGAGAGCAATAGGTAAATCAAATCGTCCGCCTTCTTTGGGTAAATCTGCAGGAGCAAGATTCACTGTAATACGTTTGGCAGGGTATTTGAATTGAGCATTAAGTAAGGCGCTACGGACGCGATCTTGCGCTTCTTTTACGGTTTTTTCGGGCAAACCTACTAAGGCAAAAGCCGGTTTCCCGTTGCTGATGTGCACTTCAATCGTAACTAGAGGCGCTTGCACCCCCATGGAGGCACGGCTATAGATAATGGCGAGTGACATGATTTTCTCCTCAATTTTTGGGGGGAATATAGGAAAAAATCAAAGTAGCGGAAATACTGACCGCACTTTTTTGCGATCAGGATCGTAAAAATAATATTTATTTTAAGGAGAACCAGAGATCAAGTTTGTTTCTTAAATGATCGATACCTATTTTATTCAATGCGGAGAAGGTTTCCACTTGAATATCGCCTTGGAACGGCAAAATAGCTTCCCTCACCATTTTTACTTGTTTACTTCTTGCACTTTGACTGAGTTTGTCTGCTTTGGTCAAGAGAAGTAAAATAGGTAGTTTGGAAGCAACAGCCCATTCAATCATTTGTTGATCTAAATCTTTTAACGGGTGGCGAATATCCATCAAAATAACTAAGCCATGTAAACATTCCCGTTTTTGTAAGTATTCACCCAAGGATTTTTGCCATTGTAGTTTCATCTGTTCAGGGACTGCGGCATAGCCATAGCCCGGCAAATCGACTAATTTATATTCAGGCTCAACCTCAAATAAATTGATTAGTTGCGTCCGTCCCGGTGTTTTAGAGGTGCGAGCTAAGTTTTTTTGATTGGTTAAGGCATTTAATGCGGTAGATTTCCCCGCATTCGAGCGTCCGGCAAAGGCAATTTCAATGCCGCTGTCTTGTGGTAATTGTGTGATATTTGCGGCACTGGTTAAAAAATGGGTTTTGTGATAGTTAAGTTTGACTTCAGACATAATAATTCCTTGATGATTATGGAGTAGGATAGCATAAAACAATACAAAAAACCGAGCGATTGTGCGAAAATGTATGGCTAATTTAGGAGAGATTATGTCTGAACAACAATACCGCTGGTTGCCAGCAGAAAATTTATATCCAGATCAAGGTAAAAAATCCTATCGCATGAAACGTTTTCGTTATCGTTTACGTTCATTTTTACATCAACGGTTGATCACCCAATTTGAGCAATTTATTAATCAATCCCCTGAATTGGTAGATTTACTGAATACTCGAGTGAATTTTGCATATCCATTGGTGCATCGCTTTTTAGATAAACGTTTTTCGGCTCAGCAACGCTTTGAGTTAATGAAAGAAAACTTATTATTTTTACCGCAAAAGTTGGCTCATTTAAACCGCTCTTTTTTATGGCAATCGCCGATAAATTTGGGTGAGATAATTGAGGGATTTGATCTCATTTTGAATGTTAATGAACATCAGGCGATGGAAGGTTTTTGGGCATTAGAATTATGGGAAAAAGAACAGAATCGTTTGATTTATTTATTGACCTTTGCAAAATTAGATAATGCGTTGTTAATTGCTGTCATTCAAGGGCCTAATTATCAGGATTCCAAAGATATTGTGAAAATTTTAACTAAAAAATGCCATGGGTTGCGTCCAGCGTATTTGATGGTGGATGCTATGAAATTACTTACTCAAATTTTAGGATTTGAGAAATTATTAGGCATTCCTCAGCGTAATCAAAATAAGTCTAGATTAGTACAGAGTAAGCGCTATGTAGTTGATTATGATGTGATTTTTTCAGAAAGTGGCGGTTTTTTGAATAATTATTGGGAATTGCCGTTATTGATTGAGACAAAAAATTTGGAGCAGGTGGAGAGCAAAAAACGATCAATGTATCGTAAACGTTATACCATGTTGGAACAATTATTTGTCAAGATGAAAAACCAATTAATCCCACAAAAATAGGCTTTTATAGGCTATTTTTGATTATGCTGGCACGAATGTGATCATAAATTAAGTTAAAGAAAAAGGTATAAATTAAAATCAATAAAGTCAATCCAATATCCATGAGAAATGCCTCTAACCAAGGGATATTTAAGATATAAATAATCATCGGTAATGTAAAAATCAATAAACCACCTTCAAACAAGATCGCATGAAAAATGCGTAATTTTACTGTTCGGGTTTCCCTTGATTCTGTGAAAAAGCAGTCGAAAACCCAGTTAAAAATCATATTCCAAAATATGGCAATAACAGAGATAGCAACAATAACCACTGTAGTTTGTTTTGTGGAATGTGTTGAGATGAGTTTTACAGCGAAAATAGAAATTAAGATTGCTAATATTTCAAATAAAATGGCATGAAACATGCGTTCGGTTTTGCTCATTTGCCTTTTCGTACCCAATAGTGAAATGGCGGCTTGGTGATGTTTTGTTTAACCAGTGTATGTTCCATAAATTGACAAAACCCGGGGATATCACGTGTTGTTGCAGGATCATCGGCAATGATCAATAGAATTTCTCCTTCGTTCATGTGGCGGATCTGTTTACGAACCAACATTATTGGTTCAGGGCAACGTAGTCCAAGGGTATCTAAGGTATGATGGATTGGGATTTCATTCATTAGCATATTTTCCTCATTAATTTATGGTTATAATAACCTGCGAAAAAAGTGCGGTCAAAAGATTAAGGTAGAATAAGTAAGGGTTATCCTAGAAAAGTGCGGTCATTTTTGAAGAAGAAATGAAGAAAAAATTGATATGTGGCTTGTTTGTTAGAGACTTAAAATGAAGCTGTTGTATCACAAACAGTTAGCATTAGAATTAATGGAAGAGTAATTTGTGCATCTATTATCCATTCTGAGAATTATCGGTATTTTAGTCATGTGTTTTTCGACCACTATGCTTGTTCCTGCATTGGTGGCTTTGATTTATGGCGACGGTGGTGGTAAATCCTTTATTCAAGCTTTTGCAATTAACGCAATTGCAGGCTTTTTACTATGGTGGTTTTGTCGTCGGCATAAAGAAGAATTACGTTCTCGCGAAGGTTTTTTAATTGTAGTAGCGTTTTGGGTAGTATTAGGTAGCCTTGCAGCTTTACCTTTCATGTTATTTGAAAAGCCTGATTTAACATTATCATCTGCATTTTTTGAAGCCTTTTCCGGTTTAACTACTACGGGCGCTACCACGATTGTTGGTTTAGATTTATTGCCAAAATCCATTTTGTTTTACCGCCAATTTTTACAATGGCTTGGTGGTATGGGAATTATTGTACTTGCCATTGCTATTATTCCATTATTGGGAATTGGTGGAATGTCTTTATATAGAGCGGAAATGTCGGGGCCGATGAAAGATCAAAAAATGCGTCCTCGAATTGCAGAAACAGCGAAAGCACTTTGGTTTATTTATACGTCATTGACCGTATTTTGTGCCTTGGCCTACTATTGGGCTGGAATGTCGCCTTTTGATGCTATTAGTCATAGTTTTTCTACTGTGTCTATAGGCGGATTTTCTACCCATGATGCCAGTATAGCTTATTTTGATAATAGCTGGATTAACTACATTACAATGCTGTTTTTGTTGATTTCTGCTTGTAACTTTGGGTTACATTTTCGTGCATTTACTACGCTTGGCAAAGGGGATGTATTGAAAATTTATCGACGAGATCCTGAATTTCGTTTCTTTATTTTGATTCAGTTTAGCCTTATTTTATGTTGTTTTTTAATTTTATGGAGTAAGCAATATTTTACCTCAGTCGGTCAAAGCCTTGAACAAGCTGCTTTTCAAGCTATTTCTATTGCAACCACAGCAGGTTACACAACGACAAATTTTGAACAATGGCCGTTATTTTTGCCTATGTTGTTAATTATCGGCTCATTCGTTGGTGGTTGTGCAGGCTCAACAGGAGGGGGGATGAAAGCAGTACGAATTTTAGTACTCTATTTACAGGGGAAACGAGAATTACATCGTGCAGTACACCCTAACTTAGTTTATCCGATTAAATTAGGAAAACATATTTTACCTGAAAGTGTAATTCAAGGAATTTGGGCGTTCTTTTCAGCTTATGTATTGATTTTTGTTGTTTGTTTGTTGGGTGTGATGGCTTGTGGTTTAGAGCCCTTTGATGCATTTAATGCTGTGATTGCCTGTTTAAATAACCTTGGACCGGGCTTAGGATCTGTCAGTAGTAATATGGTAGCTGTTCCGGACAATGCAAAATGGATTCTAACGGTGGCCATGGTATCCGGCCGTTTGGAAATATTTTCCTTATTAGTTTTATTTAGCCCTGCGTTTTGGCGTACATAAAACACATAAAAAATTAACCGCACTTAGCGATATTATTTCCGGAATAGTTTAAAAAATCATCTTTTGATAAAAAGTTTCGTCTTTT
>JAUNED010000061.1 GCA_030525745.1 Lonepinella koalarum
TGAATTTTTGACACTCATATTCTAAACGGGAAACTCTCACGAGTGAATTGTCAGATCAAGTCTGATCTTCTACATATTAGACAAAAGCTATACTGATTGCTGTATTTGCATAAATGCCTTTCTGCGTGAAGAAATTAATCTTTTTCTATCTTTAATTTGCTTAATTTGACGCAGGCGTAATTTCCTTGTCGGTAGGGATTTCTTTTTCTTCAATTTTCTCATAAGAAGAATTCTCCTGTTTTATTTGACCATCTGGTAAATTTTCTTGTTCTTGTATTTTTTGCTCTTCAACTCGTTGATAATTAATAATACTACCATAATAACGCCGTATATTTTCAACATACTGTAATGCTTCATATCCTCGAGCATAGCCGTATTTTAGATTAGCATAATAACGTTTTTCCGCAAGCAATGGCAGATTCTTTTTAACATCAAGCCAATTATCCGGATCACCACCAAGTTGTTTTGTTAATCGACGAAGATCCAATAAATGCCCCAATCCCATATTATACGCTGCTAGGCTATACCAAATTCTATCTGCTTGAGGAATAGTTTCTGGCATTTGTCTCATTAACATATGTAAATATTCAGAGCCCGCTTTGATACTTTGTGCAGGATTAGTCCTATCAGAAATTTTCATTCTATCGGCCGTATCTTTTGTCAACATCATAATTCCCCGCACTCCGGTTGGAGAAGTTGCATTAGGATCCCAATGAGACTCCTGATAGGCGATAGCCGCCAGCATTTGCCATTCTAAATCACCTTTATGCGCCCTAAAAAGTGGTTCATATTTAGGTAAAATAGTTTTAATCGCATTCAAATAACTCTGAATATCCACATAATCAAACTTCGCTAAATGATTAAAATATTTCTCTTCTATTCTTGATATCAGCCCAGTTTCAATAGAGTCTGACATAAAATCCAGTAATGCAGACTGTAACTCACTATAAGAACTGTTAGCTAAATACCATAACACTGGATTTTCATCTGTTAAGTCAAATCCCACTGCTAAATTAGGATTAATATGCTGTGCAGAGGAAATATCAACCGACATTGCTATTGTATGTGCAATTTCTCCTTGTGCGACTTTCAGCAACAACTCTTCTTGCGTAAATTTATCTGAAACTTGCCATTTTAGTTCCGGATTATCCACCTTAAGCTGATTTAATATCGGAATTACCGCAGAACCTGCTGGAATAATCACATTTTCCCGCAAATCTGAAAGCCGATATGGTCTAGCACTTCCCTTTTTATAAACAAGCTGCCAAGAAGCCGAATAATAGGAAGGTCCTATCTGAAATTCATCATTTAATTCAGAATGGTAAAGCAGTCCAGCCGCAGCAATATCAATATCATTATTTCTTAATGCTTCAAACAATTTTTCGCTACTGTCATAAGTTTTAATATCAAGATTAACTTTCAAATATTGAGCAAAGGCTGTTGCTAAATCATATTCAATCCCGCTTTTTCCTGCAGGCCCAACAAAATAAGAAAGTGGATGATTGATCATTCCAACCTTTAACATTTTACTTTGCTGAATTTGCGTATAATGATTTGCTTCTGAATGAATGATTTTTTGCCAAGGAAAAATCATATCCCAAGCCCACAGTAACAATGCTACAGCAATAAAAAGGCGAGCAATTAATCCTTTCAATTTAAAATCCTCATTATTTCAACTAAGCATTAAGCCTATCTGAAATTACAAATTAACAGAATAATATTTTATAGTTTAATTATTTAATAAAAGGGGAATATAATGGATATAATATAGAAATGGCGCACCCGAGAGGATTCGAACCTCTGACCGCTCGGTTCGTAGCCGAGT
>JAUNED010000009.1 GCA_030525745.1 Lonepinella koalarum
TTCACATTCTTGATGACGAAGAAAGCATTTTAGACGCAATGTCGTTCCTGCTTGCTCCGCTCGGGGTTGAAATCCAAACTTGGCAGAACAGCGTAGATTTTTTGGCACAGGCGGATTTACATCAGCAAGGCGTGCTGTTACTGGATATTCGAATGCCGTTGCTGGACGGGCAACAGGTGCATCAAAAACTGCGTGAAGCACAATCGACCCTAGCCGTGGTCATTATGACCGCCCACGGCGATGTGCCGATGGCAGTCGCCGAGCTGAAAAAAGGCGCAGTGGATTTTCTGCAAAAACCGGCAAGCTTTGAGCAGTTAAAACAGGCTATTACACAAGCGGAAAAAGTGAGTGAACAAGCGGTTAAAATTCGTGAAATTTCGCAAAATTATGCCAAATTGACGGAAAAAGAGCGACATCTTGTGCCACTGATTATGCAAGGGTTCACCAATAAACAAATTGCAGATAAATTAGCGATTTCAGTACGCACGGTAGAAGTGCATCGAGCCAATGTGATGGAAAAAATGCAGGCGGAGAGTTTGGCTAATTTAGTCCAAATGTTGATGATGATTTTTCCTGAATTATCTCGTCATTAATCCGGTGTTAAATCGATTTACATTTACATATTTAGCAAAAAGGACGGATAAATCCGCCCTTTGTTTTATGCCACATTATTTTTCTTTTCTTCTAAGGTTTCCCAACGTAGAAAAGCCTGTTCTAATTCGGCTTCTCGATTAGCTAATTCTTGCAATTTTGCTGTAGTGTAATCGTGCGATAGTTGGAAAAATTGAGGTGAACTGACCTCGATTTGAAGTGCAGTGATGATTTCCTCTAATTGTTCCAGTAGTTGTGGGAGTTGTTCCAACTCTCTCTGTTCTTTATACGAGAGTTTTATCGTGCGGTTTTTATTGGTTAAAACCGTCGGGTTTTCTACCGCATTTTGGCTTTCTTTTGGCTCCGAAGTAGCTTTTTTTCCTTTATTTGGCGTTTCTATAATTTTTTGTGCCATAACATTAGCCTGTTGTTGTTTGGCATCAAAAAAGCCGCCCACATATTTATTTAGTACACCCTCTCCCTCGAACATGTAGCATTCGGTGGCGACATTGTCGATAAATTGCCTGTCGTGGCTGACAATCAATAAGGTACCTTGGTAATCAGCAAGGATTTCTTCTAATAATTCCAAGGTTTCTACATCAAGATCGTTAGTGGGTTCATCCAAAATCAGTAAATTATTCGGTTTGAGTAATAATTTCGCTAATAATAGGCGATTTCGTTCACCGCCCGATAAGGCTTTGACAGGTGTCATTGCTCGTTTAGGGGGAAAGAGGAAATCCTGTAAATAACCGAGAACATGACGTTTTATACCATTTACTTCAATATCTTGTTTGCCGTCAGCGACATTATCCATGACTGTTTTTTCAGGATCGAGATCCACTCGATATTGATCAAAATAAGCAATATCTAATTTTGTGCCACAACGTATGGAACCTTGAGTCGGTTGAATTTGCTCAAGCAGTAATTTGATAAAAGTAGTTTTTCCGCAACCATTTGGGCCGACTAATGCAATTTTATCTCCTCGCAAAATAGTGGTGCTAAAATTGTTGAGTAGTTTTTTTTCTGCAATTTGATAACTGGCATTTTCTACTTCAAAGACAATTTTACCCGAACGGCTCGAAGTATCGAGTTGTAGTTTGGCTGTCCCGAGTACTTCACGGCGTTGGCGGCGTTCTTCCCGTAAGGCTTTGAGCGCTCTCACTCTCCCTTCATTTCGGGTGCGACGTGCTTTAATTCCTTGTCGAATCCAGATTTCCTCTTGAGCTAACTTTTTGTCAAACAGCTCATTTTGTAAGGCTTCTACCCGAAGATTTTCTTCTTTGGTGGTTAAATAAAGATCGTAATTACCGGGGTAAGAGACTAATTTTCCACGATCTAAATCTACAATCCGGGTGGCCATTTTACGGATAAACGAACGGTCGTGAGAAATAAATACGATACTGCCGTTAAAGTTCAGTAAAAACTCTTCTAACCATTCAATAGCGTCTACATCTAAATGGTTAGTTGGTTCATCAAGTAACAATATATCGGGATCACAAACTAAAGCTCGAGCAAGCGCGGCTTTTCGTAACCAGCCACCGGAAAGTTCAGAGAGTAAGGTATTCGCATTCAGTTCAAGTTTGCCTAACACCTCTTTAATTTTATTTTCAAACTGCCAAGCATTATTATGTTCAAGTTGACTTTGAATGTGTGCTAATTGATTTAACAGATTTTCGCTATAATCGGTTTCAAGTGCGGTGGAAATTCGGTGATATTCTTTTAGCTGTTCTGCTAAATATCCGATACCTTCTGCAACATAATCAAATATATTGCCTGATGCAGTTCGAGGGGGATCTTGTTCCAAACGGGAAATGACCAAATCTTTTTCATACTGGATTTTTCCATCGTCCATAATGACATCACCGCTTAAGATTTTAAGCAGAGTGGATTTTCCTGCACCGTTGCGCCCGACCAAACAAACACGTTCGTTAGGTTCAATATATAAATCAGTGTGATCCAGTAATGGGTGATCACTAAAAGAAAGATAGCCGTTGGTTAAACTGATTAATGCCATAATATTCTCGTTTCGTCCGATTATTTTACACGAATTTTTACAGCAACCACGTCATCATTTAATGTTTGATGAATTCGTGCTGTTTCTACACAGACCATGGTTTTATAGCCGGTTTCCGACATTGAAGAGGTGGGTTTATGCCAAGGGTTCCATAACACGATTTCACTGGCATTGAGATGTTCGATTTCAATTTGTCGTTGATATACAGGATCTTCAATAACAGAAAGTGGATTGTCCAATTGGTAAATACAGTCCACATTTTCGTTGATAGTTCGAGTGGAAGATACTATTTCTGATTGTTTTGTTAAGGAATTAAAACACTGTTCCGGCAGGTTATGCACTTTAGTTTGGGTAATATCACCGATATTAAAATAGCTATGTAGAGCTACTTGCGCATTTTTCTCTGAGCCTTGGAAACTTAATATCAGTTCATTGCTAAATTCCATTGTGATATTGGCGAGGGAATTTTTTTCTTGTGAAAACAATTGAAATTCTAACCGCACTTTTTCGGTGCGAATATCAAAATCCGTTAATTCCCAGAGGTTAATACGGGCGTAGCCGTGAAAGGGGGTGCCACCTGCTCCGAACCAAGGGTAGCAAATAGGCACGCCACCACGAATGGCATTACCTTGTTGGAAAGGTTCTATTTCACTGAGCCATAATACATCTTGTGCACAGTGAGCGGGTTGCCAACTGAATAAATGTGCGCCTTGTAAGGCAATTTTAGCCTTGCCGACCGCGTGATCTAATTCCAAGACCGGAATTTTGTTATATTGGTATAAATGAAGTGAGGGCGCAAGTTGTTTAATGAATTGACGAGACATAATTTTTCCTTTTTTAACGGTTGGTCTGTTACAATATATACCAAAATTTGCGATTAAAACAAAATTTAATGACAGAACCTTCACAAATTATTCAGGTATTTGCCGAGCAAGGTATACTCAGCCAAAATATCCAAGGATTTCGTCCTCGACAGGCACAATCGGATATGGCTCAAGCGGTCGCTAAAACCCTACAAAATAAGACCGCACTTGTGGTTGAAGCCGGTACAGGTACAGGTAAAACCTTTGCGTATTTAGCGCCGGTGTTGTTAGCCAAAAAGAAAACCATTATTTCTACCGGCTCAAAAAATCTCCAAGATCAATTATTTCATCGAGATCTGCCTACTATTGCCCAAGCCTTGAATTACACTGGTAAAACCGCTTTGCTCAAAGGACGTGCCAATTATTTGTGTTTGGAGCGTTTGGAGCAAGTAAAATATACCGGCTTGGTAGGGGATAAATCGATTTTAGCTGACTTGGTAAAGGTACAAAAATGGCAGCTTGGTACTCAAACCGGTGATTTATCCGAATGTCGTGAGCTTGCTGAAGATAGCCCGATTTTGCCGCAATTGGTAAGTACAACAGAAAGTTGCCTTGGAACAGATTGCCCTAACTATAATGATTGTTATGTGGTTCAAGCTCGAAAGCGTGCTTTGGCAGCGGATTTAGTCGTGGTCAATCATCATCTGTTTTGTGCGGATATGGCAGTGAAAGAAAGCGGCTTTGGCGAATTAATCCCACAGGCGGAGGCGATTATTTTTGATGAAGCCCATCAACTTCCCGATATTGCCAGCCAGTATTTTGGACAATCTCTGACTTCACGCCAGCTTTTTGATTTATGTAAAGATATTCATATTGTTTATCGAACCGAAGTGAAAGATATGCAGCAATTGGGTGTGGCATCGGATCATTTGCAAAAAATGGTGCAGGATTTCCGCTTATTACTTGGCGATGGAAATCAAAAAGGCAATTGGCGGGAGATTTTTACACAAAGTGCGGTCAAAAAAGGTGTAGAAATTTTAATGGAAAAATTAGAATTTACTACGGAAGTTGTCAAACTTGGCTTGGGGCGTTCACAAACTTTAGACAGTATTTTTGAGCGGTTAAACAGCCTTAAAAATCAACTTAAACGTTTAACCGACACGACAATGACAGGCTATTGTTATTGGTATGAAACCTTCAATCGCCAATTTGCTTTGCATATTACACCGCTGACCGTTGCAGATAAATTCGGCAGTCAAATTGAGCAAAAACAAGCCGCTTGGATTTTTACTTCAGCGACACTTGATGTCGGTGGATCCTTTGATTATTTTTGTCGGCGATTAGGAGTTACTCAGGCGGAACAATTGGTGCTGCCAAGTCCTTTTGATTATGCGAATCAAGCCATGCTTTGTGTGCCTCGTTACCTGCCCGGCAGCAATCAGAAAAATACGGCAGAACATTTGGGAAAACTGCTGTTGCCTGTGATTGAAGCAAACCGAGGACGTTGTTTTGTACTTTGTACCTCCTATTTTATGATGCGGGAATTAGCCGAATATTTTCGTGAGAACAGTGAATTATCTATTTTGCTACAGGGAGAAAAAGGCAAGGCCACATTACTTGAACAATTTATTCAAGAGCCTCATTCGGTTTTAGTGGCGACCTCCAGTTTTTGGGAAGGTATTGATGTAAGAGGTGATGCCTTATCATTGGTGATTATTGATAAATTACCCTTTAGTTCGCCGGATGAGCCTTTACTTAAAGCGCGTATTGAAGATTGCCAACTGCAAGGTGGAGAACCATTCAATGATATTCAAATTCCTGAAGCTGTGATTGCATTAAAGCAAGGTGTGGGGAGACTGATTCGTGATGTGACAGATCGTGGTGTTGTTATGATTTGCGATAGTCGTTTAGTCAATCGGCCCTATGGTGAAACCTTTTTAAAGAGCCTGCCGAATGCTAAGCGTACAAGAGATTTGAATAAAGCCATTATCTTTTTACAGGAAAAAGTGCGGTAGAAAACAGGAAAGTTTTGTAAAATGTGTGGAATACAATGTGATTTTGAGTAATAACTTTATGCTTGAATGGCTAAATCCATAAATTTGTTCTTGTTTGGGTCTTATATGGTGACATAGGAAATAATGATGAATAATTTAACTTTATTGGCACTTGATACTTCTACGGAAGCCTGTTCTGTGGCGTTGTTGCACAAAGGGGAAAAAACAATGTTGGCAGAATTGGCTCAACGCAGCCACACCAAACGGATTTTACCGATGATTGATGCGATTTTGGCACAATCAGAGATAAGTTTAAGTCAAGTAGATGCCTTGGTTTTTGGCAGAGGACCGGGCAGTTTTACCGGTGTTCGGGTTGGAGCCGGAATTGCACAAGGCTTGGCATTTGGGGCAGATTTGCCGGTAATTCCTATTTCTAATTTAACGGCTATGGCACAAGCTGCTTACGAAACTCAACAGAAAACGCAAGTGTTGGCAGCGATTGATGCTCGAATGAACGAAGTGTATTTTTCTCAATTAAAAGCAGAAAAAGTGCGGTTAGAAAATAATGAGTTTTTACAATGGCAAGAGATCATTACCGAGCAAGTTTGTTCACCGGAAAAACTGATTTCCCAACTTCAATTGGTGGCTGAAGATTGGCTGACTGTTGGAACCGGTTGGACAGCTTATTCGCAGTTACAGAATATCGGGCAACCCTCTGACATTCAGCTGCCTTCCGCAGAATATATGCTATCCTTAGCGGTGCCTTTATGTTTACAGAAACGTTGGATAAGTGCGGTGGAAATTGAACCGGTTTATTTGCGTAATGAAGTCACTTGGCAGAAATTACCCGGTCGTGAATAGGAGAGGGAAATGCACAAAATAAGGATTTTTTTAACTGCACTTTTAGCGGTGGTAGGGTTAAGTGCTTGTATTAAGCCGCCACAAGGCTTGGAAAAAAATGAATTTACCTTGCAAAGCTTACGTCAAATTCAGGAGGGTGATGAAGCATGTCGCTGTAAAAATGTCCGTTTAGGTGGAAAAGTATTAGCAGCTCAAGCCTTAAAAAATCAGACAAAAGTAGAAATATTGAGTTTACCTGTCTTAACTTTTTCCGCTAAACCTGATTTAGATGGACAGAGTGACGGGCGTTTTATGGTATATTTGGATGGTTTTGTGGATCCGGCAATATTAAAAGATCAATATATTACCCTGTCAGGCACATTAATTGGTAGGGAAAAAGGCAAAATTGATTTGGCGGATTATCAGTATCCGGTGATTCAAGGACAATATTATAAACGATGGCAATTGGTGGAAGAATACTATTATGATCCTGATGATTGGGCAGATTATATGGAATCGCGCCGTCGGGGATTTGGTTATGGTGGTTATATGCGTCCGACACCGAAATTGCGTTACAATCTTTATTAGAGGGCTGAAAAATGGAAAAACCTTGGTTTAAAAATTATCCCGAAGGCATGGAAAAAGTGTTGCCGGAACCGCCATATCAAAACATGTTGGATATGTTCGAGAGAGCGGTGCGGGAGAACCCTGATCGCCCGGCTTATATCAATATGGGGCAAACATTGACGTTTCGTAAATTAGAAGAACGTAGCCGAGCTTTTGCGGCATATTTGCAAAATGAATTAAAACTGGAACGGGGTGACCGTGTGGCGTTGATGATGCCAAATTTATTGCAATATCCAATCGCCTTATTCGGTGTTTTACGTGCAGGCTTGGTGGTGGTGAATGTCAATCCTCTTTATACGCCTCGTGAATTGGAACATCAATTACAAGACAGTGGTGCAAAAGCCATTGTGGTTGTGTCTAATTTTGCATCTACAGTTGAAAAAGTTGTGTTTAATACTGAGGTAAAACACGTTATTTTGACCCGAATGGGTGATCAACTGGCTTTCGGTAAACGTACCTTAGTGAATTTTGTGGTCAAATATATTAAAAAGTTAGTGCCGAAATATAAATTGCCGAATGCAGTGACATTCCGCGAAGTATTGGCTATCGGCAAATTACGCCAATATGTGCGTCCGGAATTGGGGCGAGATGAACTGGCATTTTTACAATATACCGGTGGTACAACCGGTGTGGCGAAAGGTGCAATGTTGTCACATGGTAATATTATTACCAATATTTTTCAAACTAAGTGGATAGCGGATCAATTTTTGAAAGACCGTCGCCAAATTAATGCCATTATAGCTTTGCCTTTGTATCACGTTTTTGCTTTAACGGTAAATTGTTTGTTATTTATTGAAATGGGCATTACGGCAATTTTGATTACCAATCCGCGCGATATTGACGGCTTTATTAAAGAACTGAAAAAATACCCTTTTGCAGCAATTACAGGCGTAAATACGTTATTTAATGCATTGTTAAATAACGAAAATTTTAAAGAAGTTAATTTTTCTTCACTGAAATTATCTGTAGGTGGAGGTATGTCTATTCAACAATCGGTAGCGACACGCTGGCATGAGCTGACAGGTTGCCCGATTATTGAAGGTTATGGAATGACGGAATGTTCGCCGTTAATTGCAGCTTGCACGGCAAATACTGAAAAACACAATGGTACCATTGGTGTTCCTATGCCAAATACAGATATTAAAATCATTAAAGATGACGGTAGTGAAGCGGGATTGAATGAAGCCGGAGAATTATGGGTAAAAGGCGGACAAGTGATGCAAGGTTACTGGCAGCGTCCTGAAGCAACTGCTGAAGTGATGAAGGATGGTTGGATGGCCACAGGCGATATTGTGGTTATGGATGAAAGCTATAATTTACGCATAGTAGATCGCAAAAAAGATATGATTTTGGTCTCCGGTTTTAACGTTTATCCTAATGAAATTGAAGATGTGGTCATGCTCAATTATAAAGTTCAGGAAGTTGTTGCCGTTGGTGTACCGAATGAAGTATCCGGCGAAACGATAAAAATTTTTGTGGTGAAAAAAGATGAAAGTCTCACTCGTGACGAACTGAGAAACCATTGTCGCCAACATTTAACCGGCTATAAAATTCCAAAAGACATCGAATTTCGTGAGGAATTGCCAAAATCCAATGTAGGTAAAATTTTGCGTCGGGTCTTACGGGACGAAGAATTAGCTAAACGACCGGCAGAATAAGCTACTTTCCAAGGTGCGGAAACGCCCCTTTTTACTTGAAAAAACAAAATGAGAAAAGAAGACCACAACCTACCGCACTTTCAACTTGTCACGGATAATCAGGCATTGGCAGAATGTTGTCAACAAGCAATGATAAAAAGTGCGGTGGCATTAGATACCGAATTTGTTCGTATCAGAACCTATTATCCCAAACTAGGTCTAATTCAGCTTTATGACGGTGAACGACTGAGTTTGATTATTCCGGATAACATCTCTGATTTTTCACCTTTTGTGGCACTTTTAGCTGCACCTTTCGTTGAAAAAATCCTGCATTCTTGTAGCGAAGATTTAGCGGTGTTTAAACATTATTTCGGGCAATTGCCTACACCAATGAAAGATACACAAATCATCGCTGATTTTCTGGGGTTTCCCAATTCCACCGGTTTTGCGACTTTGGTAAAGCATTATTTTCAATTGGAATTGGATAAAGGCGCTTCACGTACTGACTGGTTGGCCCGTCCGTTATCGGAACAACAACTGTCTTATGCGGCAGCTGATGTATGGTACTTGTTACCTCTTTATCTGAAAATGAACGAGGAACTGGCCAAAACCCGTTGGAAAAGTGCGGTGGATTTTGATTGTGAATTGTTATTGGAAAAGCAAAATAAAATAAAGCCCGCTGAAAAAGCCTATTTAACTATTCCCCAAGTTTGGCTACTTTCGCCAAAAGAATTAAATCGTTTAAAATGGCTGGCTGAATGGCGGCATAATGAGGCGATTTTGCGTGATTTAGCCTTGAATTTTGTGGTGAAATCTGATGCCTTGAGGGAAGCGGCCAAACATTATCCTAAAAATCGTTCTGAATTATTAACATTAGGTTTCCACGATCATGAAGTGCGTATTCACGGGAAAAAAATTCTTTGGTTATTGGAGCAAGCAGAAAAAACAGCGGAAGCTGATTATCCGCAACCTATTGAAAAAATTTCAGAGAATCCAAACTATAAAAAAACGATAAAGACCTTACAACAAAGATTGCAAGAAATCGCACCAAATGATTTATCTAAAGAAGTTATTGCAAGTAAAAGGGATTTAGAAGATTTATTGAAATGGGTTTGGTTAAAGAAAAAAAATCCTGAAAAATTGCCGATTTTATTACGACATTGGCGTGCAGAGTTCGGCCAAAAATTAATGCAATTAATAGATTAATATTTGCATTAATTTCAATAGCGGGTAGAATAGCGAGCGTTTTTTTATTATGTATTTTAGAGGAAAATCAATGAACAAATTACTGAAAATCGGTGCACCGGTGTTATTCGCTTTTTTCTTATCCGCTTGTGATAAGCCTGATCCGGCGGCAGATTTCAAACGATTAATGGAATTTAGTGAGAAGCAGCAACAATCGCAAATAGCTTTCCAAGCTGAATTACAACAAAAATTGGCCAGCCAAGATCCAAAACAGATTGAAGTTGCGCTGAATGATTTTAGTGAAAAAGTCAAAGCGACAGCGAAAGATTTAGAGGCGGTTGAAGTAAAAAGCGATGAAGTGAAAGCCTTTAAAGTGAAAATGACAGAGGCATTGAATTTGTCTAATGAATTGCTTGCAGACAGCGTAAAAATGATGCAAAACCCAACAATAGAAGCTCAGCAAGCGTTACAGCAAAAATCTCAACAAGCATTAAAAACGGCAGAAGAGTTGCAAAAACAACAAGCCGAATTACAACAAAAATATACACCGGCAAAATAGCCGAGAATATTCAGTTAAAAGCGTTGGTTAATTCCAGCGCTTTTTTTGTATAGTAGTTTAGATATTACTTCATTAAAATAATTGGTAGAGTGCAATAATCAGTGGCATAGTGAATACACATAAAAGTGTAGTCACACCATAAATGGCACTGGCTTTTTGAGCGTCTTTATTAAAGACTAATGCCATTTGTGTCACCGTTGCCGCAGCCGGACTGATAGTGGCAAGGAAGCTGATCATCACAATAGTCCGCCCATTTTCGACCCAAGTTTCTATACCGCTCAGTTTGATAAGAGTAAGTAATAATATCGGGATAAAAATTAAGCGTAAAAATGTGACTAAATAAATTCGTTTGGAAGAAAATAATGTCCGCATTGGGATTGCGGCGATAAGCATTCCGGCAATTAGCATAGCGTTTGGGCCGATAAATGAGCCTACAGAGGATAATGTACCTTGTAACATTGGAGGGAGCTTGAGTTGAAAGGCAAATAGGGTTACACCAATAAAAATCGCTTGGATATTTACATTACTGATCACATTTTTCCAAGTTAAATTTCCTTTTCCACAAAGTAAGATACGGCAATGTGTCCAAAATAGAAAAGTTTGTACCACAATAAAGCAGGTAGCGTAAATGACCCATTCTTTCCCGAATAAAGACATAACCAAGGGAACAATTAAATTGCCGGAATTAGAATAAATTGAGGCGGCTTGTTCCATTGGTTCAAGTTTGAAACAGCGTTTTAATAACCAACCTAAGAAAATTAATAGGATATGCAATACGACAGCCAATCCAAGTGAGAGCATTAATCCTTGGATAATTTGAGGCGTGTAGTTGATTTGGAATGCATTAATCATGACTGCAGGGCTGATAATATACAGCCCAATGACGGAGAGAGGATAACTGTCTTTTGATTGGAGTAGCTTGCTTTTGACTAAGATATACCCCATTAAGACAATAAGGGTTAATTCCGTAATTTTTGAGGCGAGCAGAAAGGCAATATCCATAGTTGTAATTTTCTGAGCTACAAAGATAGCCTTAGTCTAACGACTTTTCGGCAAAATTGAAATATAATAAATAAAATTTCGCTTTATCATTTGAGATCATTATGTCATTACAATTTAACAGCATTGCTGTTTTTTTAGCTGCATTGATTTTACTTGGTGTGTTAAGCCATAATCATTCGATCACCATTTCAGCCATTATTTTATTATTCATTCAACAAACATTCTTGTCACATTACTTACCTTGGGTGGAAAAATACGGTTTAACTGTGGGCATTATTATTTTAACCGTTGGTGTGCTTGCGCCTATTGTGTCGGGTAAAATTCAACTGCCGGCTTTTTCTGAATTAGTGCATTGGAAAGTGATTTTAGCTATGGTTATCGGCTTGTTAGTAGCTTGGCTTGGTGGACAGGGAATTGGGTTATTGGCTAATCAACCCATGTTGATCACGGGTTTAATTATCGGAACAATTATCGGTGTGGCATTTTTAGGCGGTGTTCCGGTAGGGCCATTAATCGCGGCCGGTATTTTGTCCTTATTTTTAGGTAAAAGCTAAATAAAAGTGCGGTACTTTTTTTCATCGTTTTAGAGTTTGGGCGAAAGATAATATTGTTCTGTATAAGGGCAATGTCGGCAGCCCATTTTCATTTCATAAAGTTCATTCAATAGCGAGCTTTCAGCAACTCCTTGTGCAGATCTTTCTGCAAATTTCTCACCGTTTTTCAGCATTAAAATATGATCGGACTGGTTAATTGCCAGTGCAGGATCATGCAATATTGTAATAATGGTTAATCCCTGATTCTTTAATTGTTGCAATAAGGCAAAGAGTTGGTATTGGTGGTGAATATCCAAATGGTTGGTAGGTTCATCTAATAACAGCCATTTTCCTGACAGTTCAGAGGACGGTTTAGGCATCAGTTGAGTAAGCACTCGGGCAATATGGGCTCGATGTTGTTCACCTCCGGAGATAATTTTGACCGCACTTTATTTGCTAAAAACGTTTCAGCTTTACATTATACCACTAAATAGGTATTATTCATTTCCCTAACGAATGGAGGATATCTTATGCGAAATATATCGTATTTTTCTAAAAGTCTACTCGCTGTCGCAATTTCAACGGCGATGACTCAACAGGTTTTGGCAAAAAGCACAGAGCAACATAAACAACAACTTGAAACTATCGAAGTGGTGGAAAAACAAGAAAACCCGATAAAAGATCAGATGGTCACGAGCCATCAAGATTTGGTTCGCTATAGCACAGATATGGGCGTATCAGAAACTGGGCGTTTTGGTTCTCAAGGATTTAGCCTGCGAGGTGTAGAAGGCAACCAAGTGGCAATGACTATTGACGGTGTTACTCAAGCTGCTTCCAATAATTATTCGACATTTAGCCGGTATAGTTATTACAATCGAGCCCGTATTCAAGCCGAAACCGATTTAATGGGGGCGGTAGACATTGAGAAAGGCTCAAGTACGACAGTAGGCAACGGTGCATTGGGAGGCGCAGTAAATTATCAAACAAAAACAGTGAATGATATTTTGCCGAAAGATCGCCAATTAGGTGGTGTCATCAAATATACTTATAATGGGCGTAATCGTGAACATATTAAAACGTTTGGTATTGCCGGTGATAGTCAATATGTGGATGCTTTAGTGATGTATAGCCATCGGGCAGGTACAGAAACGCAAATTCCTTCGAAAGGCCCTGATATTATGGGGTATGGGCGTGGTATACCCAATCCCTATAAAAATGATCAATACAGCTATTTAGCAAAATTGGGTATCAAATGGCATAACGAACACCGTGTAGAATGGAAAGCCTTAACACAACGGAGTCGAAATGACGGGCAAGAGTTGTCTTATTCACCGACAACGCTTCGCCATACACAGGATATTCAAAAATTAGCGAGTTATGGCGTATCTTATTTCTATACACCATCAAATCAGCTTATCGATAATCTCAAATTTAGCTTATCTAAACAAAAAACTGAGATGTCAGGGCAAAATGATCAGGTGGCGGGCCCAAGATTTGAAAATGCAAAACGCACGTTTATTACGACAGCGTTAGACAGTACCTTAGGTGTGAGTTTAAAACCGCTTAATTGGGGTAATACACCACATTTATTGACAACACAATTGGGCTATGGAAAATCAGATTTTCGTTTCGATAAGCAGATTTATAAAACCAATATGCCTTTAGTCGATAACAATATGCAACCACCGGCGGAAATGCAAAGTTGGTTTTTCCTCTTTGGTGATAATATCCGTCTAAATCACAATGTATCTGCGCATATTAATGTGCGTTATGAAAGAACAACATTCAGCTCTGAAGATCACAGATTATCCGATAAAACCTTTAACAATTGGGCCGGGGATATAGCGTTGGCTTATCAAGTCCTGCCAAGTTGGCAAGTTGCCTATAAAGTCAGTCGAGGATTTAGAACACCGACAGCAATAGATCTGTTTTTTAACCGCTCGGTCACCGCAACGGATATTGGCTCACCATTACCATTTAACCAAACCTTTAAGGCAAATCCGGATCTTAAACCTGAAACCAGCTTAAGCCATGAACTCACGTTGAGCGGAAATGGAGAATTAGGTCGATTAAGCATGACGGCTTATCATACTCAATATAAAAATATGATCGATTTAGCCACCTTGGCATTATATAGTGCTCCTCTTTCTTCGCCACGACCTCCTTCAATCCCGCCAAGTGCTTGGGTAGCAAACTATGGCACCTATCAATTCCAAAATTTGAATAATGCTAAAATTACCGGCATTGATGTTAATGGAACATTAGATTTAAATGCAGCTTGGACTTTGATACCACAAGGCTTTGAACTAAACGCCGGTTTAGGTTATGCCAAAGGGAAACGGTCAGACGGTGCGGATTTACTCAGTGTCCAGCCTTTAAAAGCCTTATTCGGATTGGGTTATCGAGCGCCTAATAATGATTGGGCGGTACATTTAAATGCCACCTATACTCAAGGCAAAAAAGCCAAGGATGCACAACATTATGCATTGATTGACAGACTAACACCAGTGCCGGCAAATGGGGCTTATTTGAGCCGTGAGAAGCATCTATCGACTTATCCTTACTTAAGTCAATCTGCCACTCTATTTGACTTGGTTGCCCATAAACATATTGGTGAAAGTGCGGTATTAAAAGCGGGTATTTATAACCTATTGAATAAAAAATATTGGAGTTGGGATAGCCTTCGCAGCATTTCAGATACTAATCCAACTGTCGCAAGCCGTGTCAGTGGTGAGGGATTAAACCGATTCCTTGCACCGGAACGCTATGTGATGATTTCCATGGAATTTAAATTTTAAGTTTGAAATGGTTTCTCTTTTTCATGGTGGGCATATTACCCACCATTTTTTTATCCATTTTCCTTTCAACTTGGTATAATTCTGATATTTAATTTATATCCAACTTGCTTGAATGAAAAAACAGACTCACCCCAATTCTTTTAACCCATTACAGCAACATTTGATGGCACAGCTGACGGAATTGATGATTATAGATTATCGTCGTTTATTCTTTCGGATTAAAGGTTTAGGTAAAATCGCCAACAAAGAAAGTCAACAAACTGTTGCCGCTGAAATTCAGCGAGAAATTCAACAGGCTCAACAGAGGCTAATTGCACGCAAAAGAGCGGTCAAAAATCCTATTGAATTTGCAGATAATTTACCGGTAAGCCAACATCAAGCCCATATTCAAACATTGATTGCAGATAATCAAGTTGTCGTCATTGCCGGTGAAACGGGTTCAGGAAAAACCACTCAACTACCGAAAATGTGTTTGGCGCTTGGATTGGGAGAAAAAGGCGTAATCGGACATACTCAGCCACGCCGGATTGCCGCTCGTTCTGTTGCAAGCCGAATTGCGGAAGAGTTGAAAACCGAACTTGGCGGCTTAGTGGGCTACAAAGTTCGTTTTAATGATCAGGTAAGTGAACAAACCCAAATTAAATTAATGACAGACGGGATTTTATTGGCAGAAATTCAATCGGATCCTTATCTTAATCAATATACCTGTTTAATTATTGATGAAGCTCACGAACGTAGTCTCAATAATGATTTTATCCTAGGTTATTTAAAACAGTTATTGCCTCGTCGTCCTGATTTAAAGTTAATTATTACCTCGGCAACTATTGATGTAGAGCGTTTTTCCAAGCATTTTAATCATGCGCCTATTGTGGAAGTTTCCGGACGTACTTTCCCTGTAGAAGTGCGTTATCGACCTATTGTGGAAACGGAAGATCAAGATCAGTTACAAGGCATTTTAAATGCGGTTGATGAATTACAAGCTGAAAGGCGAGGGGATATTTTAATTTTCCTCAATGGCGAACGTGAAATTCGTGATACAGCTGAGGCTTTACAGAAACAGAATTTAAAACACACAGAAATCTTACCGCTCTTTGCCCGACTTTCAGCTCAAGAACAGAATAAAATTTTTCACCCAAGCGGTTTAAATCGTATTGTATTGGCAACTAACGTTGCAGAAACCTCTTTAACCGTGCCGGGAATTAAATATGTTATCGATCCCGGTACAGCACGGATTTCCCGTTATAGTTATCGTACTAAAGTGCAGCGTTTACCTATTGAGCCTATTTCACAGGCTTCGGCCAATCAGCGAAAAGGGCGTTGTGGGCGTGTTAGTGAAGGGATTTGCATTCGTTTGTATTCAGAAGAGGATTTTAATCATCGCCCTCAATTTACCGATCCGGAAATTTTACGCACAAATTTAGCATCGGTCATTTTACAAATGACGGCTTTAGGTTTGGATGATATTGCTTCTTTCCCGTTCATTGATGCGCCAGATAAACGCCATATTCAAGACGGTATTAAATTGTTGGAAGAATTACAGGCTTTTGAACTGAAAAAAACAAAAGAGGGAGAAAAACGGATATTAACCGCGCAGGGAAAACGTCTTGCCCAACTTCCGGTTGATCCTCGTTTAGCGAAAATGTTACTCAGTGCCGTTGAGTTGTCAGCGGTACATGAAGTAATGATTATTGTGGCCGCTTTGTCGATTCAGGATCCTCGGGAACGCCCACAGGAAAAACAACAGGCGGCTGATGAAAAACATCGTCGCTTTGCTGATAAAAAATCTGATTTTCTCGCTTTTATTAATTTATGGCATTATTTACAAGAACAGCAAAAAGCCTTGAGCAACAATCAATTTCGTCGTTTATGCCAAAAAGAATTTTTGAATTATTTACGCATTAGAGAATGGCAAGATATTTATCATCAGATCCGCTTGGCGGTGCGTGAAATGGGGCTGCCTATTAATTCCGAGCCTGCGGAATATCCACAAATTCATACCGCACTGTTATCCGGATTACTTTCCCATATTGGTTTGAAAGAAACGGAAAAACAGCAATATTTAGGCGCAAGAAATACCCATTTTGCGATTTTTCCGAATTCTTCTTTATTTAAAAAACAACCTAAATGGGTCATGGCAGCAGAGTTAGTGGAAACTTCAAAACTTTGGGGGCGCATGGTGGCTGAAATTGAGCCGGAATGGATTGAGCCACAGGCTAAGCATTTGATAAAAAGCAGTTATTCCGAGCCACGTTGGTCAAAATCACGTGGACAAGTCATCGCTGATGAAAAAGTGACCTTATATGGCGTACCTATTGTTACGGCTCGTCAAACCAATTTTGCGAAAATTGATCCCCAAACCTGTCGTGAGATTTTTATTCGTTCCGCCTTAGTGGAAGGCAATTGGCATACAAAACATAAATTTTTCTTTGAAAACCAAAAACTTATTCAAGAAGTGGAAGAGCTGGAGCATAAATCCCGTCGTCGAGATATTTTAGTTGATGATCAGATGCTATTTGCGTTTTATGATGCTCGAATTGGTGCAGATGTGGTTTCTCAAGCACATTTTGATCATTGGTGGAAAAAGACTTCTCAACAGGAGCCTGATTTACTCCATTTTGAAAAAGCCTTTTTAATAAAGGATGAAGCACAAAAAATCAGCCAATTGGATTTTCCGAATTTTTGGCATCAGGGCAATATGAAGCTAAAACTCAGCTATCAATTTGAACCCGGCACAGAAGCTGATGGTGTCACAGTACATATTCCGTTACCCTTACTGAATCAAATTGACATGCAAGGATTTGATTGGCAAATTCCGGGGCTTCGTCATGAATTAATTGTGGCATTGATTAAATCCTTACCAAAATCCTTACGCCGCCATTTTGTACCTGCCCCCAATTATGCAGAAGCATTCTTAGGACGAGTGACGGAATTAAATAAGCCTTTGTTAGACTGTCTTAGTCATGAATTACGCAAAATGACCGGTGTGAATGTCGAAACCGCTGAATGGAATCTTGAACAAATTCCACCGCACTTAAAAATGACATTCAGAGTGATTGACGAAAAAGGTAAAAAAATAGCAGAAAGTATGGATTTGGACGAACTGAAATTTCGTTTGAAAGATCAAATTCAAGCCAGTATTTCTGCGGTTGCAGATGAAGGTATTGAGCAAAGTGGCATTCACATTTGGAATTTTGATCAGCTTCCTCAGTATTATGAACAGAAAAAACAAGGATTTACAGTCAAAGCCTATCCTGCGATTACAGATGAAAAAGATGCCGTGGGAATCAAATTATTTGAAACCGAATACGAACAATCCGTAGCTATGCAACAAGGCTTACGTCGCTTGATTTTGCTCAATGTGCCTTCGCCGATCAAATATTTGCATGAAAAATTGCCGAATAAATCAAAACTTGGATTGTATTTTACGCCATTTGGGAAGGTATTGGATTTAATTGATGATTGTATTGCCTGCGGTGTGGATAAACTCATTGCAGATTTTGGTGGTTTTGTTTGGAATGAGCAAGATTTTGACAAATTACGGGATTATGTCAGAGAGCATCTTAATGAAATCACAGTAGATATTGCCCAAAAAGTGGAAACACTCTTAACGTTGACATTTGAAATTAATAAACGCTTAAAAGGAAAAATGGATTTTACCATGGCATTTGCATTGTCAGATATCAAAAAACAGCTGGCAAACCTGATTTTTAGTGGCTTTGTGCAAAAAACGGGCTATGCCAAATTAGCAGATTTACAGCGTTATTTATTGGCTATTGATAAGCGAATTGATAAGTTGGCTCAAGATCCAAACCGAGATCGGGCAGCGATGTTGCGTATCGAACAAGTAGAAAATGCCTATAATCAATTATTGGCAAAACTCCCTAAATCCAAACCGCACTCTGCAGAGGTTTTAGAAATCCGTGATATGTTGGAAGAACTGCGTGTGAGTTTATTTGCTCAACAATTGGGAACAAAATACCCGATTTCCGATAAGCGGATTTTGAATGTGATTGCAGCGCAATAGAAATCACAGAGAAAGAAAAATGCTTATAGGTAGCTATATAGCACTTTACAGAACCTGTTAAACAGGCACCGCACTTTGCCAGATAGTACCGGAGTAACGCAAAGTGCGGTCGATTTTAAGAAGATTTGTGAGGAATTTCAGATTGGCAATGAGGGCAATCTAGGAACTGTTTTTCATTGTTATGAATAATATAATGCCCCATTTTAGCTGCTTTGGTGCTGAGATAATCAGTGTTATAGCGATTTTCACCAACATTCAAAGGCACACGTTCAACCACATTGATACCGGCTTTACGCATAGTCTCGATCTTTTCGGGATTATTGGTGAGTAATCGCACGGAGTTTACACCAAGCAGCTCAAAAATATCTGCACAAACAGAAAAATTACGCTCATCAGCAGCAAACCCTAAAGCCAAGTTGGCTTCAATCGTATCCATACCTTGATCTTGCAAGGCATAAGCACGAATCTTATTAATGATCCCAATGCCACGGCCTTCTTCTCGGTGATAAATTAACACACCACAGCCTTCCTCACTGATTTGGCGTAGTGCTGTAGCCAACTGAAAGCCACAATCGCATTTTAAACTATGGAGCGCATCGCCGGTCAAGCATTCAGAGTGGATACGCGCCAAAACAGGCTCATTGCTCTGTTTCACATCCCCCATCACTAATGCCACATGTTCTTTTTTTGTTTCAGGGAATTCAAATCCGACTAAACGGAAAATACCGTATTCCGTTGGTAAATTTGCTTCAGCCACTAATTGTATTTTTGACATAAATCTATTTTCCTTGATGACGATTTTGTTGATACTTTAAATAAGTTGATTATGACACAGTTTTAAAAAGATACGAAAGACATTGCGAATAGATTTTTATGATAGGTTTTGACAATAGATTATTAGTAAAGCCAATGGATTTACAAAAAATTAAGATAATTTAAATTGTAAAATATCATTTCCTAACTATTTAGAGCACGAATTTTCGCTTATATGCTTCTTTTCGGCTTGAGTAATTATTTCTAATTTTATTGTGAATAAAAGGTGTTTCTGATTAGGGCAAATGTTAGAATATTGACATTTCATTTTGGAAGGAAAAATTATGTTTATACGACTTTCTTTTTATATGTTACTCCTTTGTGTTGTTCCTTTGGGAACATGGTTGTTGGGTTGGCAGTGGCAAAATGACACACATTTAACCAATTTTGATTATTTTCTTTATTTGCTGACAGAAACGGGTAGTGTGCCTTATGCGCTTATCACTTGTGGTGTATTTGCCTTGTTGTTTTATCCAATTATTGGTAATCGTCGCCATTGGATTATTGCCGTTGGCATAATGGCATTATCTATGTTGATTACTCAAGGGTTGAAAACAGGTTTGAAAACAGTTTTTGCAGAGCCTCGTCCATTTATTCAGGATATTGCACAAAAAAGTGGCGTATCTACGGATTATTTCTATGATCAAAGCCGCAAAGAACGTGGTGTGATTGTGAGTCAATTTTATGAGGGTAAAACTAACACTCCAAGTTGGTTGATTGAGCATCGTGAGAGTGAAACCGGTTATTCTTTCCCCTCCGGGCATACTATTTTTGCGGCGGCTTGGTTATTTTTAACTGTTGGGTTTACCCGTTTATTTAATCATCGTAGCTTAAAAGCTCATTTTTTACTGGGTGGGATGACAATTTGGGCTGTTTTAATGTTAGTTAGTCGTTTGCGGTTGGGAATGCATTATCCTATAGATTTATTGATTAGCACCTTGATTGCTTGGTTGATACATTGTAGCTTGTTCTTTGTGATTGAGAAGAAAGAGATGTTTAAATAAGAAAAGTGCGGTTGAAATTTGATTAATTTTTCAACCGCACTTTTACATTTTATGTTAGTTTATAAGCAATTTTTTTCGCCACGAGAGAGGCTGATGAGGCCTGAACGGACAATTTCAATCACTTGGGTTTCTGCTTTTACTGCAGCTACGAATGAATCTAATTTGTCTTTCGTGCCGGCAAGTTGAATGGTATAGGATTTCGCCGTAACATCAACAATTTGACCGCGGAAAATATCTGCTAAGTGCTTAATTTCGACACGCGTTGCGCCACTAGCCCGTACTTTGAGTAGCATAATTTCACGTTCAACGTGTTCACAATCGCTTAAGCTAATCACTTTAAATACGTCCACCAATTTGTGTAGTTGCTTTTCGATTTGCTCTAACATTTGCACATCGCCTGACGCTTCAATGGTCATTCTTGACAGGGTTGGGTCATCTGTTGGAGCAACCGTTAAACTTTCAATGTTAAAGGCTCGTTGTGAAAATAAGCCGACCACACGGGATAATGCACCGGATTCATTTTCAAGTAATACAGATAAAATTCTACGCATTATTTATTCTCCGTTGGTTTGGTTAAAATCATTTCGTTCATTGCACCACCACGCACTTGCATTGGATAAACATGTTCGGTTTCATCAACATTGATGTCCAAGAACACTAATTTATCTTTAATTGCAAAGGCTTGGGCTAATTTTTCTTCTAATTCATCCGGTGTATTAATTTGAATACCGACATGACCATAGGCTTCCGCCAATTTCACAAAGTCAGGCAAAGAGTTCATATAAGAATGAGAATGGCGACCTGAATAAATTAAATCTTGCCATTGTTTTACCATGCCTAAGAAGCGATTGTTCAAACTGACTATCACGATAGGAATACCATATTGTTTGGCGGTAGAAAGCTCTTGAATATTCATTTGAATACTGCCATCGCCGGTAATACAGACAACTGTGGATTCAGGATGAGCCAATTTTACACCGATTGCTGCTGGGAAACCAAAGCCCATTGTTCCAAGACCTCCGGAATTGATCCAACGGCGAGGTTTGTCAAACGGATAATGTAGAGCAGCGAACATTTGGTGTTGCCCCACATCAGAGGTGATATAGGCATCGCCTTTGGTTAAGCGGTAAATGGCTTCTAATACAGCTTGTGGTTTGATGACATTGGAAGTGCGGTCAAATTCCAAGCATTTTTTTGCACGCCATTGTTCAATTTGCGCCCACCAGTCGCTTAAATCTGTTTGTGATTTACTGAGATTTTCTTCTTGTAATAAAGATAAAAATTCTTCCAACACATTTTCAGCATTGCCTACGATAGGAATTGCTGCCGATACATTTTTAGAGATAGAAGTTGGGTCAATATCAACATGAATGACTTTGGCATTTGGGCAATATTTCGCTAAATTATTGGTTGTACGATCATCAAAACGTACACCGATACCTAAAATTAAATCACTTTCATGCATTGCATTATTGGCTTCGAATGTTCCGTGCATTCCCAGCATACCTAAGAATTGTTTATCTGTGCTTGGGAAGCCACCTAATCCCATTAGTGAAGAGGTAACAGGTAAATTTAATTGGTGGGCAAATTGGGTTAATTTTTCGCTACTATTGCCAATAATTACGCCACCACCGATGAAGAGTACCGGTTTTTTAGCTACCAATAAGGCTTTTAAGGCTTTTTTGATTTGTCCTTTATGGCCTTGCGTTGTTGGGTTATAAGAACGCATGCTAATCTCTGTCGGGTATTCGTATGGGTATTTATTGGCAGGATTCACTACATCTTTGGGTAAATCAATTACTACTGGGCCGGGACGACCGGTTGAGGCAATATAGAAGGCTTTTTTGATAACTTGTGGAATATCTTCTGCTCGTTTTACCAAGAAACTGTGTTTGACGACCGGTCGAGAAATACCCACCATATCGCATTCTTGGAATGCATCTGTGCCGATTAAGCTACTTGGTACTTGACCTGTAATCACGACTAGAGGGATAGAGTCAGTATAAGCAGTGGCTATACCGGTAATGGCATTGGTTGCTCCGGGGCCTGAAGTTACCAGTACACAACCTACTTCGCCGGTAGAACGGGCATAACCATCGGCCATATGTACAGCCGCTTGTTCATGACGCACTAAAATGTGTTCAATACCGCCAAGTGTATGAATAGCGTCATAAATGTCCAAGACTGAACCACCGGGATAACCGAATAAATATTTTACACCTTGATCACGCAAGGATTGCACAACCATTTCTGCACCGGATAATTTTTTCATTTTAACCTCTTTTTTAACCGCACTTTATGAATTTATTGTTAGGATATTTGTAGTTTAGCGGAAATAATCGGATTGTCTAGAGGTGAAAGAGAAAGTGATATATTTTGTGGTATAAATTTTTGAAGTAAAATGCTGTATTTTGTTATTTTATTGGTTTTTTATAAAAAATTATTGGTTGAAAAAATATAAAATGCGACACTTTGTCGCATTTTATAAAATAATAAATTTTTTAAAATTTATTTTGAAATTGTGATAATTATCACAAAATTAACGTTTTTTCATTACCAAGATTAGCGCTACCATAGCTACTGCTGTGCTGATAAAACCGAATAAGCCGGATTGGGTAAAGCCAACCACAATGTAACCGATAGCAGATGCGGCAGCAACCACTAAAGCATAAGGTAATTGTGTCGTAACGTGATCCATATGGTTACATTTTGCACCGGTGGACGATAAAATGGTGGTATCAGATACCGGAGAGCAGTGGTCTCCACATACTGCACCCGCCATGACCGCAGACAAGCAAGGGAGTAATAATTCAGGGGCTGCATTGGCGGCAATGGAGGCGGCAATAGGTAACATAATGCCGAAGGTTCCCCAACTTGTGCCAGTAGAAAAGGCCATAGCCGCGCCGATTAAGAATAATAATACCGGTAAGAAGCCGGCAGCTAAATTGCCTGAAATTAAGCCGGATAAGTATTTACCAGTTGAGACATCGCCGACAACTTTGTTGATTGTCCATGCAAAGAACAAAATTAAAATAGCGCCCATCATGGATTTCATCCCCAATCCCCAAGCTTTTACATATTCTGAACCCGTGACATGCTGACCAACAAAAATTAAAACTGTGGCTACAGCTACCGCACTTAATGCACCTACGACTAAAGAAATACCGACAGTGGTGTTTTCAAAAGCACCAAGTATAGAGAATTCTTTGCCGTCAGCTGCTAACGCAGAGCCACCGGTGTACATCATCATCGCCACAGTAGCAATAATCAGTGTTGCAATTGGGAAGACCAAATTGCGCATTCTACCTTTTACTTCGATTGCTTCGTTTTCACTTTCTTCCGTTGCTTCTTGTGCGGCTTTTTCTAAGCGAGCCATCGGACCGATGTCAAAGGAGAAATAAGCTACAATAAACACCATAATCATGGCAAAAATGGCGTAGAAGTTCATGGCGCTCATTGCCATAAAAGCACCTATTGGTGAGTAGCCAGTGATAGCGTGTTCAGCTAATAAGCCAGCGATAAGTGTGATAATGTAAGCTCCCCAGCTTGAAATAGGCATCATGACACACATTGGTGCTGCAGTGGAATCTAAAATATAAGCTAATTTTGCACGGGAAATTTTGAATTTATCAGTGACAGGGCGAGCGATAGCACCTACGGCCAAGCTGTGGAAATAGTCATCGATAAAGGTAATGAATACTAAACAAGCAGCCATTAATTTAGCACCACGACGACCTTTAATCCGTTTTTGTGCCCAGTTTGCAAAAGCCTGATTTGAACCGGATACGGTTAAAAGTGCGGTCAAAATACCGAGTAATAACAAGAATAAGACAATATTAACATTGTTGTCATTTAAACCTTCTTCGCCATAAACCAGAGAAATAACGGTATTTTTTAAATAAATCAGTGTGTCTAACGGATTGGCATTAGTTAGCATTAATGCACCGACAATAATACCGGCGCTGAGAGATAAAATAACTTTTCGCGTAATAATAGCAAGGCCCAGCGCCAGTAATGGCGGCACGACTGACCAAAATGATGATGAAAAATCAACAAGTTGCATTTGTATTTCCTAAGAATAAAAGTAAGTATAAAACTACTGAAATTGAATTAATCGATTGATTAAATAAAGAAAGGTAGGTAGAAAGACCAGACCTAACCAGTAGCGCTCCATAGTGTAAGACTATGACAGTGACGTTTCTTTCGATAACGCCCCCAATCGGCTAAAACGACTTTCAACCGATTTCGGCAACCGTTCCTTTCCTTTTTCGTCTTCGTTATCCACTCGGAAAAAATACTTATAAGGGTTGCACCTCTACATATGTAGGATGTGCAAAGATTACAATAAGATAGGAAAAATGCAAGAGTATAAGGGGAATTTTTCTCAAAACTTAGAAAAAAATGACCGCACTTTAAGATTTTTTTCATTTTTTTAAATAAAAAATTTACTCGAAAAAGTAATTGCTATATTATCTTAGTGCTATTATTTTTTTATTAAACAACAGAGGTAACTATGTCTGACTTAATTAAATTATTGAAAAATGCTCGTAGTTTAAGAGCGGCTGTAAATGCATTAACCTTAGAAGATGCAAAAAATGTATTGACTAAATTACAAGAATTTATTGCACAAAAAGTAGAAAATGAACAAGCGGCTTTAGAACAAGAAAAAGCACGTAAAGAATTAATTGAAAAATACCGGTCCGAATTAAAAGAAAAAGGTATTACATTAGAAGAATTAGGCTTGACATCTAAAGATTTCAAAGAGAAAAAAGCAAGAAAACAGAGAAAACCAAGTGAGCCGAAATATAAATATATTGATGAAAACGGTACAGAAAAATATTGGTCAGGTCAAGGTAGAATACCAACTGTAATCAAGGTTGCGTTAGCTGCGGGCAAAACATTAGAATCCTTTAAAATTTAAGATCCCTTAAAACTCATAGTAGTGTTTTTGCTGCTATGAGTTTTCTTTTTTTACATTTAACAAATTAAATAAAGATGATCAAAAATAAAATCCTTTTAACAGACTGCCCTGATGATAAAGGGTTAATCGCAAAAATTACCAATATTTGTTATAAACACCAACTTAATATCCTGCATAATAATGAATTTGTCGATTTTGAAACCAAGCATTTTTTTATGAGGACGGAATTACAAGGAATTTTTAACGAAGAAACCTTATTAGCGGATTTACAATTTAGTTTACCGAAAGGAACAAATTGTCGTTTGATTGATGCGGATCGCAAAAAACGAATTGTGATTTTGGTGACAAAAGAAGCTCATTGTATCGGCGATTTGTTAATGAAAAATTATTATGGTGCGTTGAATGTGGAAATTGCTGCGGTTATCGGTAATCATGATAATTTGCGTAGTTTGGTTGAACGCTTTGATGTGCCTTTCCATTGTGTGAGTCATGAAGGTTTAACGCGCGTAGAGCATGATCAATTATTGGCAGAAAAAATTGATGAATACCAGCCGGATTTCATTGTGTTGGCGAAATATATGCGTGTACTTAATCCGGAATTTGTGTCTCGTTATCCAAATCGAGTGATTAATATTCATCATTCCTTCTTACCGGCGTTTATTGGCGCACGACCTTATCATCAAGCCTATGAGCGAGGTGTGAAAATTATTGGTGCAACGGCACATTTTATTAATAATGAGTTAGATCAAGGGCCAATTATTATGCAAAATGTGATTAATGTGGATCACACTTATAGTGCAGATGCGATGATGAAAGCCGGACGTGATGTGGAAAAAACGGTATTAAGTAAAGCCTTAGATTTGGCATTGCACGATAGAATTTTTGTATATCAAAATAAAACTGTTGTGCTATAAGCTTTTAAATAATTTTCTTTTAATAAAGTGCGGTCAAACTTCCTCAAGTTTTACCGCACTTTTCTTTTTGGATTAATCCACCATAAAACAGGCGATTTGCCGATTTTCCCATTGGCGGAGAGGTGGTTGTTCTTGTGAGCAACGTTCTGTTGCTAAGTGACAACGGGTATGAAATGCACAGCCTTTAGGCGGATTTAACGGACTGGGTAATTCGCCACTGAGTTTGATTCGTTCACGCCGTTGTAATGGATTTAATCTGGGCGTAGCAGAGAGTAGGGCTTGGGTATAAGGATGTTTTGGAGCCTTGAAGAGCGTTTTTGTGTCACCTTGTTCTACACAACGTCCTAAGTACATGACCATGACTTCATCTGCAATGTGTTCTACCACGGATAAATCGTGAGAAATAAATACATAAGACAGCCCTAATTCCTGTTGTAAATCCATCATTAAATTGAGTACTTGCGCTCTCACTGATACATCTAATGCCGAAACCGGCTCATCTGCCACAACAATATCCGGTTTTAACATTAAACCACGGGCAATCGCAATGCGTTGGCGTTGTCCGCCTGAAAACATATGAGGATAACGCTCATAAAATTCCGATTTTAAGCCGACTTTTTCCATCATTTCCAGTACTGCTTGTTTACGTTCTTGTGCTGAAAGTGAGGTGTTAATTTGTAAAGGTTCTTCCAAAATAGTACCGACTTTTTTGCGTGGATTGAGAGAACTGTAGGGATTTTGGAATACAATTTGAATTTTTTGACGGCGTAGTTTGGTTGTTTCTTTGTCATTGACCAAGAAATTTTGTCCATTATAAAAGAGTTCGCCTTCCGTAGGTGTTTCAATCATTGTCAGCATTCGCCCAAGAGTGGATTTTCCACAGCCTGATTCGCCTACAATAGCTAAGGTTTTTCCTCGTTCAAGTCGAAAAGATACACCATCAACTGCTTTGACTTGCTTTGGTGAAGCGAAAAATCCCTGTTTGACAGGATAATATTTTTTTAGGTTGTTCGCTTGCAACAAAGGATAATGTTCATTTTGATTTTGCATATAATACTTCTTTACTTGATTAGTTAGGCAATCCCTGCTCATTTAAAGGGGTATGACATTTGACATAGCGACCGTTAATGGGTTGTAAGTGCGGTTCAATTTCACGGCATTTTTCAGTAGCATAAGGGCAGCGTGGATTAAGCAAACAGCCCTGTGGGCGATCATATTTACCCGGTACAACCCCTTGCAATGATTGTAATCTGGCTTTTCCTTCGGCAAATTCCGGCAATGCTTTTAATAAAGCCTGCGTGTAAGGGTGGAGCGGTGAACGGAAAATTTCTTCTGCTTTACCTTCCTCTACAATTTGTCCGGCATACATCACAATGATTCGGTGTGCCGCTTCAGCGACTAGCGCCAGATCATGTGTAATTAAAATTAATGCCATATTTTCTTTACGCTGCAATTCCAACAGTAAGTCAATAATTTGTGCTTGAATAGTAACGTCTAAGGCAGTTGTGGGTTCATCAGCAATTAATAATTTAGGGTTACAAGCAATCGCCATAGCAATCATTACCCGTTGGCTCATACCACCTGATAATTGATGGGGATAAACTGACAGACGAGATTCAGGATCAGGGATTCCTACCAGTCTCAGCAATTCAAGGGTGCGAGCTTTACGTTCTGCTTTGCTGCCGCCTTGGTGAATTTTCAAGGCTTCCATAATTTGAAAGCCGACAGTATAGCTTGGGTTGAGGCTGGTCATGGCATCTTGGAAGATCATTGCAATATCCGCACCGATAATGCTTTGCTTTTCTTTTGCGGAGAGTGCCAATAAATTTTGATTTTGGAAATTCAATACGTCGGCAGATACTTTGCCGGGAAAATCAATTAACCCCATGATTGCAAGAGAACTGACGGATTTACCCGAACCGGACTCGCCAACAATGCCCAATATTTCACCTTCGTTGATTTGATAACTAATGCGATCAACTGCTTTGAATGCTGTTTTCTCATCACCGAAATGGACGGATAGATTGTTTACTTCTAATAGAGCCATATTTCCCCCTATTGCTTTAATTTAGGATCAAGAGCATCACGCAAGCCGTCACCCATTAAATTAAAAGCGAGAACCAGTGATAAAATTGCTAATCCCGGGATTGTTACCAGCCAGTTAGCGGAAAGCATAAATCCCCGTGCTTCAGCCAACATTGTACCAAGTTCGGGTGTCGGTGGCTGTGCTCCAATACCTAAAAAACCAAGGGCCGCCAGTTCTAAAATGGCATTGGAAATACCCATTGTCATTTGTACGATAATCGGCGCTAAACAATTAGGTAAAATCACAATAAACATTAAACGAAATACACCGGCGCCGGCTACTTTAGAGGCAATGACATAATCCCGATTTTTTTCATTCATCACAGCAGCGCGAGTTAAACGCACATAGCTGGGAATAGAAACGGCAGCAATAGCAAGGGCTGCATTGAATAAGGAAGGGCCTAAAATAGTCACGACACCAATGGTTAAAAGCAGGCTTGGAATTGCCAGCATAATGTCGATAAAGCGCATAATAACTATATCGAATGAACCACCGTAATAACCTGCAAGTAAGCCTAGAATTACACCTAAAATGCAGGAGAGTATAACAATAATCAAGCCGATAAAAACCGATAATCTTGTGCCATGAATAATACGGGAGAGGATATCTCGACCAATATCATCTGTACCTAATAAGTAACTTGAATTTCCGCCTTCAAACCAAACTGGTGGTAATAATAATGCTGAGCGGTTTTGTTCTATAGGATCAAAAGGGGCGATCCAATCGGCAAAAAGTGCGGTCAAAAAAACGAACAAAATGAAAATTAACCCGATAACTGCACCACGATTTTGACTGAAATAATGCCAAAATTCTTGTAAAGGTGTTTGTGGTATAGGGTTATTTGAGTGCTTTTGAGACATTAACATCACTCCAAAATGAAAAATTAACGATGGCGAATACGAGGGTTGATAACGCCATAAATCAAATCTACCGCTAAATTAACCAAAATAATAATAGTAGCAATAATCAGCACAGCACCTTGTAATACAGGGTAATCACGGTTGTTAATGGCATCAATAATCCATTTTCCTATTCCCGGCCATGAGAAGATGTTTTCAGTTAAAACTGCTCCGGAAAGCAGTTGCCCTACAATGAGACCAACAACAGTAACTACTGGGATTAATGCGTTTCGCAATGCGTGAATAATCACAATTCTTGTTGTATTCAGACCTTTTGCTTTTGCCGTTCGGATATAATCTTCTCCCAGCACTTCTAACATAGAAGAACGTGTCATTCGAGTGACTACGGCAAGGGGGATTGTGCCTAGTACAATTGCAGGCAACAGTAGGGATTTTAATGCGGCTAAAAACGCACCGGGTTCGTTAGAACGCCAAGTGTCAATTAGCATAAATCCGGTATCAAAATCAATCCAAAACTCCGAGGGCAATCTTGCGCCACGAGGCAAACCAAAGGGCTCTGCAACGTAAATAATTAAAATTAATCCCCACCAGAAAATAGGCATAGAATAGCCTGTTAAAGACAAACCGCTGACCAAATGAGAAATCCAACTGTCTTTTTTTACTGCGGCAATGATACCTAAACCGATGCCTAAAATTAATGACCAAAGCAAGGCAAAAAAAGCCAACTCCATCGTGGCTGGAAATAGGGTTAAGAATTCGTTGAGAACAGGTTCATTATTACGGAAAGATTTACCTAAATCTCCTTGAAACACTCCTTTGATATAATTCCAATATTGCTCGGGTAATGGTAAATGTAATCCTAATTGACGCATCATTTCAGCGTGCATTTGTGGATCGACACCACGTTCACCCATTCGGATTTCAATGGGATCTCCGGGGATTAAATGGACTAAAGCAAAGGTAATTAAGGTAATGGCAATAAAAGTTGGCACTACCATTAAAATACGCTTAAGAATAAATGAAAACATAATGAAATTATTTTGCCTACAATTCAATTTGAATAAGCCATACGCCTATTCAAGAATGTCAATTTTCAACATGAGAGAAGGAATATACAATTTTTTGGCAGAACTGCAACCTTTTTTCTTTATAAGAAATCTCGTTTAGTATAAAAGCATAAAAAATCTGACCGCACTTTATTTGAATTTTCAACGGACCTTGATTTATCATCCGATTGATTTCTCTCAAATTAGGCTGTTTTGTCGGTATTTTTTCATCACGATTATGCTATACTCGTTTCAGTATTTCAATTTTAAGGATAAACAATGAAATTAGATGAATTGGCAAAATTGGCCGGTGTATCAAGGACAACGGTTAGTTATGTCATTAACGGTAAAGCCAAGGATTACCGTGTAAGTGATAAAACTATTGCTAAAGTGGAAGCCTTAATCGAGCAATACCAATTTAAGCCCAATGCGATGGCTGCCAGCCTTCGAGTAGGAAAAACCAACACAATTGGACTGATTATTCCTGATTTCCAAAATCAAAGTTATGCTAAAATTGCCAATGGATTGGAAGCCAAATTTAGAGCTGAAAATTATCAAGTGCTAATGGCATGCTCCCACGACGAAACAGATAATGAACAAGACTGTGTAAGCCATTTACAACACCGCCAAGTGGACGCTTTAATTGTTACCAGTGCAATGCAACAGACGGATTTTTATCATAAAATGAAATTACCGATTATCGGTTTGGATCGTGAGATCCAAGGAAAAAACAATATTCTTTGTGATGATGAAAATGATGCGTACCAACTGGCATCGACGCTCTTAAAAGGAAAAAATCCAAGTTCAGTCTTGTTTTTAGGAGCAAAATCGGAATTGAGTGTGAGCCAAAATCGTGAAAAAGGCTTTCGGAGAGCATTGCAAGAAAATCACATTACCGTGGATTTTGTTTATGTATCGCATTTTTCACAACAGGAAACAAACAAAGTATTTAAACAATGGTTGGAAAAAAATTCCTTACCGGATTGTATCTTTGTCACCTCACTTACGCTTTTACAAGGTTTTCTCAAAGCCGTATGGCAAAAATGGCAAAAAATTCCACCGCACTTGGCAATTGCGACCTTTGGAGAACACGATATGCTGGATTTTTTATCCAATCCGATTGTTTGTAGCGTACAACGTTACGATGAGATTGTCGAAAAAATGTTTAATTTGGTTATGCAAAAGTTTAATGTCAAGGGGAAAAAAGAAGTATTACCCAATATCATTATTCCACGAGAAATTGTGATTAAAAATAAAATTTAACGGGAGAAAAAATGAAAAAATTAGCAATTTGCTTAATATTATCTTTGTTTTTAACGGCTTGTTCCGTTGGCGGTGGTTTTGGTATCGGTAACGGCGGCGCCGGTGTCAGTATTGGTACGGGAATTGGGTTTTAGTTGATTGCATTCACATTTTTGTTAAAAGCCTTTATCGATAAATCACATAGAATTATTGATAAAGGTTTTTTTATTGCTTTTATTTTGTGCGACAAAACTTGTCGTGTTTCTTGTGTTATTTTGTATTAAATATTCCATAATAAAGAGGTAAATTATGAATAATATACAAGATGATAAAGCGTTATTGTTACAAGCTGCAATTGATTATGTTCAGGAAACAGGGCGGGGAACAATAGATGCATTGCAAAGACGTTTCAACATTAGTTTTAATCAAGCTGTTAAACTTAGAAAGAAATTGACTAAATTAGGTGGGGGGGGAAATACAATTACACCAGAATTGGTGGATGTACTGAATGAAATATCTACTAAGAAGCTTCCTCCGTCTATAGTAAAAATTATTTTACTTGATAGCATTGCTCAGTCTCATTTAATGGCATTTAGTAGATTGGGGGTTGAATGTTTATGTTTTACTAAGAATATGACCGAAGAACAATTACAAGCTGATTTGCTATTTTTAGTAGGAAATTTTGATTTTGAAAGAACTCAACAAGCGGTTGATTTTTGCAGAAAATCTGCCAATAAGTTGGTGATGGCGGTACAGTTGGGGAAAAAGCAAGGTCTTGGGGCGGATTGTTGTTTAAGATTATCACAGACTCAAACAGCGGTTGAGGTAATGAGCGAGATAATAGATATGTTCAGTGACTCTGCCTTGATTGCTATTGATGTGGACGATTTGAGGTCTACCTGTAAGGGGGGGCGTTGTCGGTTTATTTCAAGCCAAGCTCAAGGAGAAGATCGTGTAGCATTGTGTGAGCAAACATTACTTGAGCAATTTTCAGTGGAAGGGGAGATTCAAGGAGTATTACTGATGATGAAAGGAGAAAATATCTCTTTAGCTGAATCCAATCGTATTATGGATTTTATTCATCAACAATGCGAAGATGACAGTACATTGATTTTTGGCATTACTCCTGCAGAGCAAGAAAATAATCAACTGTCTATTTCTGCTATTGTGAGTTATCAATAAATTATAGAGTGCAATATTCTCTCAACATTTTTAAGTCGCTGATTTACTACAAAGTTATATTATCTTTGAAGTGATCAGCGATTTTTTATGTGGAATTATCAACAATCCCTAAACCTAAAAAGAGAATAGATAGAGAAAACCGTGATTTTCTCTATCGTATTGACAAAATACTGGTTAAATGAAAGTGTTTATGATGCGAAAAGCCATTATCGGGAACGTGTTGTCCAGAAACGTTCTCCGGCAATCTCCCAAGCTTGTTTCATGCCTTTGGCATCAGCGGTATATTACATTGCTGAATCGCTTGAAATACCGATATTTTTAGCGGTACTAAAGGTATCAATATTTGTCCCTAAAAATAAATTGTCCAAAATAACGAAAAATTATCTGTTCCGTTCAAAAATTCTACATTCAAATTTTTCATATCAGATTCTCTCTTGCTTGCTAATTGTTTTTTTTTTGTACAATTTGTAAAGCTTAATCTTTTTTATTCCTCGAAATATTAAAACACCATAAAAAGCATAGCAAAAATCTCTTGCTGACTAGTTGTTTTTTTTTTGTACAATTTGAGTGGTTTTTATCATCAAGGTAAAAAAATATTGGCACGACACAACCTGTCAAACCACCTTGTTTATACTCTCAGCCGTTTTTTAACGGTTTTAAGGAAAATATGAAACGCAATATAGTTCTCGCCAAACGCTTTTGTGAAATGCTCTTCTTGCTTAATCAAGGGCAGCGTGTCGATTTACAACAGCTTGCTGAATATTTTGGTGTATCACTTCGCACTATGCAGCGTGATGTGAATGAACGCTTTGATTTTCTTGAATGGGAGGAAAAAGGCCCTCGCTTTTACAAAATCAAACGGGATAAATACGGTCTGCTTAACGCTGAAGACATTGAACGCTTTGCCCATTTCGCCAGTATTTCTAATCTATTTCCGAAAGTCGATCGTAACTTTTATCAAGAAAAATTGCTCGAAAGCGTGCAAGTGAAAGGTTTTGAATATGAAGATATTCGCCATTTAGACAAAGAATTTAAACTGATTCAACGAGCGATTGAAACTCACCAATTTATTGATTTTAGCTACACAAAGAGCGGTCAAATTCAGGCGAAATTTTACAAAATTGCCCCACACAGTCTCATTAATAAAAACGGCATTTGGTATCTCATCGGCACAGATAACGACAAGCAAAAAACATTCTGTTTCACGCAAATGAAAATGCTCAAAGTGCTAGACGAAACCTTTGAACCAAACCAGCAACTGCTTGAAGAAATTAAAACCAACGACAGCATTTCATTCGGCAATCAAATCAGCGAAGTATTAATTAAAGTCAGTGGTGAAGTTGCCCCTTATTTCCTACGCCGAAATTTACTGCCAAACCAAGAATTGGTACATAAATCAGAAAATAACGAGCTAATTTTAAGCTGCAAAAATATCCACGAATTTGAAATTGTGCCACTGGTGCAGTATTGGATACCGCATTTAACTATCATTAGCCCGAGTGAGTTGCAGGGGAAAATGGTGGAGAAGTTGCAGCAGTATTTGTTAGAAAAGTAAAGATTTCTATTTATATAGAAAATTTGGTAATTAAGTTAAACAATACATTTATTTAGGAGAAATGAAAATGCCAATTCCGTTTATTGTAGCAGGTGCGGCTATTGCAGCAGGTGCTTTTGGTGTTAAAAAAGGCTTAGATGCTAAAAACGACCTAGAAGATGCTGAGCGTTATGCTAGATGGGCAAAGGAAGAGTCAGAAGAAGCTAATAGCAAACTAGATTCTCAAAAACGTAAAACTAATACTGAATTAGAATCTTACGGTCAATCAAAGAAAGATGCTATGGAATATCTAGCTATCTTTGATGGTTTGATTTGTTATCCTGATGGAACTCGTCGTGGTAATCAATTACAAGTAGGTAAAAATTTTTCGAATGAGTACCCTAAAATTATTATTACTCATGAAGAAGAAATCAACATTTTAAAAGCACTTCACATCATTGATGAAAATAGTAGCGTGAAGGTAGCTATTGAGTTAGTGAAAGCTCAAAACATTGAGATGGAAACAATAGGAAGTGCTGCAAAAGCTGTTGCTAGTGGCTCATTAGCTGGTTTAGCTGCTGCCGGTGGCGCTTATGCTGGAGTGATGTCATTAGGTGCAGCTTCTACTGGCACTGCAATTGCTGGTTTATCTGGCGCTGCTGCTAAAAGTGCGACGTTAGCTTGGCTTGGTGGTGGCTCTTTAGCTTCTGGTGGATTAGGTGTGGCAGGGGGAACGGCAGTACTTGGCGGATTAGTTGCAGGACCATTATTAGCTATTGGCGGTGCAGTTATGGCATCTAAAGCAGCAGAAAAAAAAGATGAAGCTTATTCGGAATATAAAAAAGTTCAAGCGGCTGCTGAAAAACTCAAAGTAGTAACTAGTAAATTGAGAAGTATTGAAAGATATACAGAGGAGTGTCGCAGTACTTTTAATGACTTAGTTGAAAATTGGACCGAAACTCTGTTGGAATTATTAAAAGGGTATGCAGAAAGAAATGTAAAATTGAAAGAACTTTCAGAAGAAGAAAGAGAGGTTGTTTATGCTAACTATGCTTTCTATTACACTATAGCTGATTTTATTAAACAGGCGACAATGAATGAAAAAGGTGATGATGTTTTAGAAGAGAAGTACCGCTTAGCAGAAACTAAAATGGAAGAAAGAACAAATTATCTTTTATCTTACATTTAATTTGATAAATAGAGCAGAGTAATTTCTGCTCTATTTATAAGGGGACATATATGAATGAAGACTTAAAACAGTTTGAGAAACAATCTTTACAATCTTTGCTAACTAAAACTAACACTGAACTAGCAACTTTTGAAGATATTATCGAGCAAGAAGAATATCTTTCATTTAATCAAGTGCTGAAGTCTCACAATATTGTTCTTAATCAAATTGATGAAAAAGAACGAGAGCTAGATAAAAAATTACAACAGATTGATGAAGATGTAAAAATCAGTAGTGAATGTGATAAATGGGATTATATCTTTTCGAGTTCTGCTGGTGTTTTAGCTGGGTTAGTTGATTCATTTTTTGTTGGTTCTCCCAAAGACTCTGAATGGATATCATCAGCTGATAACATGATGGATAAACTAGTTGAAAATTTTGCTAAATTAAATGGTTGGGAAGGTGCCAAATCGGGTTCAGATCCCACAAAATCGGCAATAGGCTTTCTAGAAAGAAAGTTTAAGGTAAATTATGATCAGAGACACAGTGTTGATGTTTCTGGGATTTTTGAGATGTCGGCAAGTAATCACCACTTAAAATCACTTTCACATTCCCCAAGCCCAATAGGGTTAATTTTTTCGATTATCGATCAATTTAAAGGAACTGCAAGTTTCTATGATCGTGGTTATTTGATTACAATAGATTCTGAAAGTAAATTACAAGGTTCAAATTTCCCGAGTAAATTGTTTGCAGCATTTATAAACTGGATTGGACATATTATGTCGGATATTGCCGGTTCATCAGGTGCTAGTCAGCGTGGAGCCGGCATCCCTATTCCTTTTTATGAATTATTGCAAGGTTTAAATTTTGGTAGCTTCAATGTGAATGGGGAACAGAAAACCTTGGCAGAAGTTGCTGTAAAAGTATTCGAGCAAGGTTATGATTTTCGTTTTGGAATGGTTCAATCAATTCCTGTTGTAATGGTTGAATTATTTATTCGTATTTTCTGTATTATTCGCCATCGTTTTCAATACAATCGTTCTTGGTCAGATTGTCTGCAATTTTTGAATTTTGATAGTAATGCGAGATTACGCAAAATGTTGTTAGTAGGTCAAGGAACATTATGTTTAATTGATGCTGGTGATGCTTTTATTCGTAGTGGTGGCTCAAATAATTGGGTAGAGTTTTTCTCTCGAATGAATTTTGTTGCGTGGATGCGTTTCTCTTATCTTGGATTACGTCAAGTTACAGCAATTCTTAGAAATGAAGTTGAACTACAACGTTACAAATTGAGAGCAGAAGCTCATGATAAATATGTAGAAGATGTAACCAATTTAGTTGAAACATTCCTAATTGAGCATAACCGTAAAATAGACAAGTATTTTGCAGAAAGAAAACTAGAATTAACACAGTTATTTGATGAACTTTCATCATCAATCCAATCTAAAAATTATCAATCTGCTGCCAAATCTGTCGAAAAAATTGGGGAACAATATGTAATTAAAAGCAGGATGGGATCGTTTAAAGAATTTAATGATTTAATTGATGATGACGAATACTAAATTATCCCCTTTCCCCTGTACCGCTTGCGGCAAATGCTGCAAGCGGGTTGGTTTAGCTGAAGAAACGGCATTTTTAGATCGAGGTGATCTGATTTGCCGTTATTTTGATGAGCAAACCAATTTGTGTAAAATCTATGAAAACAGACCGCTTGTTTGTCGGGTGGAGGATTATTATAAAAAGTATCTTACCGAGATTTATTCTTGGGAAGAGTTTGTGCAATTAAATCTTAAAGCTTGTGAGAGTTTTTAATATTATAATACCTATAATTTGATTTCACATTGCAGGTATTAATATGAACACTTCAATGCATTATTCTTCTCTAAAATCCCTATTTGACCAACATCGAGCCGAGCATCCTGAACCCTTCCGTTTACGTATCCATAGGGCGTTGAGCTGGCTGAACAAAGCGGAACTTTCAGATGATGATTTAGATGTAAAATTTATCTCTTTGTGGATTAGTTTTAATGCGTTATATGCTCGCGAAATTGAAGGGCAGCAATTAACTGAAAGTGAAAGCTTTAACTATTTTTTCCAAAATTTATGTGAGTTGGATAAAGATAAAGCTATTTATAACTTAGTTTGGAAAAAATTTTCCGGTGCGATTCGTTTGTTAATGGATAATCCTTATGTGTTCCAACCATTTTGGGAATTTCACAATGGAAAAATGAGCGAACACGCCTATTTAAAAGCGGAGAAACACCACCTTTCTTGTTTTTATTATGCGGTGGAAGAACAGAAAACAGCGAATATTTTGGCATTGATTTTCCAACGCATTTATACTTTGCGTAATCAGTTAATACACGGTGGTGCAACTTATAATAGTTCGGCAAACCGAACTCAAGTTCGTGATGCTTGTGCAATTTTATACGATATTATTCCTGAATTATTACGGATTATGTTGAATAATCATCAACAAATTGAATGGGGTGAGCCGTTTTATCCGTTTATCAAAAACGAATAGAGAATGATTTGATAGCGTTTTAGCTATCAACCTCATTTGCTTTTTGAAGTGATGATATAAAAAATATATAAGAAAATGCGGTCAATTTTGTCGACATTTTGATGAATGTTGAGCTAAAACGAAATTAAAACTTGCCAAAGGCAAATTATCCTGTATAATACGCCACATATTTCGGACGCGGGGTGGAGCAGCTTGGTAGCTCGTCGGGCTCATAACCCGAAGGCCGTCGGTTCAAATCCGGCCCCCGCAACCACTTCTTATGAAATATAAGTTCAGTGAAGCCCCAAAATGTTTTCGGGGTTTTTTTGTACGCAAAATTTGACTTGTTATCACTGGGCTTTGAGCCCTTTTTTTACGTCTGTAGAAAATAAAAGCACAGATATTTTGTAGAAAAAGGAAGGGATAATTTCAAAGAATATCATTGGGTTAAGGAGATTATTTTGGCAATCTTGGAACAAAAATTGGCAGAATTACTGCAAGATTCGGTAGCGGATTTAGGCTGCGAACTTTGGGGTGTTGAATGTCAGCGTGTAGGTCGATTTATGACGGTTCGTTTGTTTATTGATAAAGAAGGCGGCGTGACAGTAGATGACTGTGCTGATGTGAGCCGCCAAGTGAGTGCAGTGTTGGATGTTGAAGATCCGATTGCAGATAAATATAACTTAGAAGTGTCTTCTCCGGGCTTGGATCGTCCTTTATTTACGTTAGCACAATTTGAGCGTTATATAGGGAAAGAAATTGCTGTTCATTTGCGAATTCCTGTGGCAGATCGTCGTAAATGGCAAGGGACATTGGAAAAAATGGAAGGCGATATGCTGACTTTAGTGGTGGACAATCAGCCGCAGCAATTTATTTTCAGCAATATTCAAAAAGCCAATGTAATTGCAAAATTTTAATTTTTAGAGGAAAAACAGAAAAATGAGTAAAGAGATTTTATTAGCAGCAGAAGCGGTTTCCAATCAAAAGGCCCTTTCCCGCGATACAATTTTTGACGCTTTAGAAAGTGCGATTGCTTTATCTACGAAGAAAAAATATGAATATGATGTTGATGTACGTGTAGTGATTAATCGTAAAACCGGTGAATTCGAAACTTTCCGTCGTTGGCTGGTAGTGGAAGAAGTGAATTACCCGACAAAAGAAATTACACTTGAAGCGGCACAATTGGAATCGCCGGAGATTCAAGTGGGTGAATATGTTGAAGATGAGATAGATTCTATCGCTTTTGATCGTATTGCAATGCAAACCGCACGTCAGGTGATCAGTACAAAAATTCGTGAAGCTGAGCGTAGTAAAGTTGTTGAGCAATTCCGTAGTGAAGAAGGAAAAATTATTACGGGTACAGTGAAAAAAGTGAATCGTGATAACATTATTTTGGAGATTTTGCCTCGTGACAGCTTTAATGACCGTTTGGGGAATAAAGAAGAAGTAACTAAAGCGGAAGCAGTGATTCAACGTGAAGATATGTTACCGCGTGAAAATTTCCGACCGGGTGATCGTATTCGTGGCGTGCTTTATAAAGTCAGTCCGGAAAATAAAGGAGCTCAATTATTTGTAACTCGTGCAAAACCTGTGATGCTTGAAGAGTTATTCCGTTTGGAAGTGCCTGAAATTGCCGAAGAAATGATTGAAATTCGTGGTGCGGCTCGAGATCCGGGTTCCCGTGCGAAAATTGCAGTGAAAAGTAGTGATAAACGAATTGATCCTGTTGGCGCTTGTGTGGGAATGCGTGGTTCCCGTGTTCAAGCTATTATTAATGAATTAGGTGGCGAGCGTATTGATATTGTGTTATGGGACGAAAATCCGGCACAATATGTGATTAATGCGATGTCACCTGCTGATGTAAGTTCTATTGTGGTTGATGAAGATAATCACTCAATGGATATTGCCGTTGAAGAGGCTAATCTTGCTCAAGCTATCGGTAAAAACGGGCAAAATGTACGTCTTGCGACGCAATTAACCGGTTGGGCGTTAAATGTGATGACAGTAGCTGAGTTGGAAGAAAAACATCAGGCAGAAGATAAAAAAGTGCTGAATTTATTTATGAATGCACTGGAAATTGATGATGAATTTGCCCAAATTTTAATTGATGAAGGATTTACTTCTCTTGAAGAGTTAGCCTATGTACCGGTCAGCGAATTAACGGCGATTGACGGTTTGGAAGATGAAGATTTGGTTGAAGAATTACAGCAACGTGCTAAAAATGCCATTACAGCGACCGCACTTGCAGAAGAAAAAGCCTTAGAAGCAGCTCATATTGAAGATAAATTGCTCAATTTAGAAGGTATGGAGCGCCATATTGCATTCAAATTAGCGGAAAAACAAATTACTACCTTGGAAGAATTAGCGGAGCAAGGTGTTGATGATTTAGCTGATATTGAAGAGCTGAGTGCTGAAAAAGCGGCTGAATTAATTATGGCTGCACGTAATATTTGCTGGTTCAGCTAAGAGAGGATAGAAAGATGACAGATAATCAAGAAGCACCTAAAAAATTAAGTTTAAAGCGCCGTTAAAAAACGACGGTAAGTGCGACAACTGCGGGCGGTAAAGCTAAAGCGGTACAAGTAGAAGTGCGTAAATCCCGTAAAGTAGATACCGAAGTAGCAAGAAAAGCTGCAGAAGAGGCAAAATTAAAAGCACAGCAAGAAGCAGAAGCAAAAGCAGCAGAAAAAGCAAAACAGGCAGCTGAAGCTCAGGCAAAGAAAGATGCTGAGGAAAAAGCGAGAAAAGAAGCAGAAGCAAAACAAGCAGCGAAAGCCCAAGCAGAAAAAAGTGCGGTACAAAAAACGGCAGATCCGGAAAAAGAGAAACGTCGTGCAGAAGAAGCAGCATTACGTCAAAAACAAGAAGAATTAGCACGCCAAAAAGCGGAAATGGAAGCAAAACGTGCGGCGGAGAATGCACGACGTTTAGCGGAAATTGAGCGTGAAGAAAGCAATAATAACTATAGCAGTGATGATTTTGAAGATGAGCGTTTTACTTCAAGTTATGCTAGAGAGGCTGAGCGTGATTCTGAGCGTCGTAATGAGGGAAGCCGTGGCAAAGGAAAAAGTGGTGTTGCGAAAGTCAAAAAAGGCGGTCGTGATGAAGAATTAAATAAAAATGAGCGTAATGCCGATCGTAAACATGCTAAAGGTAAGGGCAAAAAAGGTAGTTCTATTCAGCAAGCCTTTACAAAACCTGCCCAAGTGGCTAAGGCTGATGTGGTGATTGGAGAAACCATTACGGTAAAAGATCTTGCAGATAAAATGGCAATCAAAGCCACAGAAATCATTAAAACGATGATGAAAATGGGTGAAATGGTGACCATTAACCAAGTGATCGATCAAGAAACAGCTCAGTTGGTTGCAGAGGAATTAGGGCATAAAGTCATTCTGCGTAAAGAAAATGAATTAGAAGAAGCGGTATTAGAAGATCGTGATTTACATGCGGAAAAAGTACAGCGTGCGCCGGTGGTGACCATTATGGGTCACGTTGACCACGGTAAAACCTCGTTGCTTGACTACATTCGTAAAGCGAAAGTGGCAGCCGGTGAGGCAGGCGGGATCACCCAGCATATCGGTGCATACCACGTTGAAACCGATGATGGTAAGATGATTACCTTCTTAGATACCCCGGGACACGCCGCCTTTACCTCAATGCGTGCCCGTGGTGCGAAAGCGACTGATATTGTGGTGCTGGTTGTTGCGGCTGATGACGGTGTAATGCCACAAACCATCGAGGCTATCCAGCACGCCAAAGCTGCCGGTGCGCCGATTGTGGTTGCGGTAAACAAAATCGATAAACCGGAAGCGAATCCGGATCGTGTAGAGCAAGAGTTACTGCAATACGAAGTGATCTCTGAAAAATTCGGTGGTGACGTACAATTTGTACCGGTATCGGCGAAAAAAGGGACGGGTATTGATGATTTATTGGAAGCGATTTTATTGCAATCAGAAGTTTTGGAACTGAGTGCAGTGAAAGAGGGAATGGCAAGCGGTGTTGTGATTGAATCTTACCTTGACAAAGGGAGAGGACCTGTTGCCACCATTTTAGTACAGTCCGGTACATTAAATCGAGGCGATATCGTACTTTGCGGTTTTGAATATGGCCGTGTTCGTGCAATGCGTGATGAAAACGGCAAAGAAATTACTGCTGCAGGTCCATCAATTCCGGTAGAAGTGTTAGGCCTTTCAGGAGTGCCTTCTGCAGGTGATGAGGCAACTGTTGTTCGTGATGAGAAAAAAGCCCGTGAAGTAGCACTTTATCGTCAAGGCAAATTCCGTGAAGTGAAATTAGCTCGTCAGCAAAAAGCGAAACTGGAAAATATGTTCAGCAATATGTCTGACGGTGATGTAGCTGAATTGAATGTTATCGTGAAAGCGGACGTACAAGGCTCTGTGGAAGCTATTGTTCAAGCATTGAACGAGCTTTCTACTGCTGAAGTTAAAGTGAAAGTAGTTGGCTCCGGTGTGGGCGGGATTACTGAAACTGATGCAACTTTAGCTGCCGCATCGAATGCGATTGTACTTGGCTTTAACGTGCGTGCGGATGCTTCTGCCCGTCGTATTTTAGAAAATGAAAATATTGATTTACGTTATTATTCAATAATTTATGAATTGTTAAACGAAATCAAAGCCGCAATGAGTGGTATGTTACAGCCGGAATTTAAACAAGAAATTATCGGCTTGGCAGAAGTGCGTGATGTGTTCCGCCACCCGAAATTTGGTGCGATTGCCGGTTGTATGGTGACAGAAGGTATCGTTAAACGTAACAACCCAATCCGTGTTCTGCGTGATAACGTGGTGATTTTTGAAGGCGAGTTAGAATCGCTACGCCGTTTCAAAGATGATGTATCCGAAGTGCGTAACGGTATGGAATGCGGTATCGGCGTGAAAAACTACAACGATGTCAAAGTCGGCGACCAAATCGAAGTCTTTGAAGTGGTTGAAGTGAAACGTTCTATCTAACAGGGTAAAAAAGTGCGGTCAAAATATTGAAAGTTTTGACCGCACTTTTTTTATATGAGAAATTTTTCTTCTCTCTCAACTCAACATCAGTTTAATTTACGATAATATCTTAGGGCTGATCTAATACAGCACCAAGTATTTTCTATTTTAAAAGAGAATTTACAGGAAGAGCAGATTAATATCGGTACAGGAGTGATTATCAATCAATATCCAAAGAGAATGTGGTTGGCGGAAGATTTAGTGGCATTACCGGTATTGATGATTTAATGGCAATTAATTTTTCAAGGTGGGGAAGATTAGGAAATTCAAGGGATTTAAGCTATAATTGCCCAAATTTGGGGGCAGATTTGTTGTCTTTATTTTGGAGAGAATATGAGTAGAGAATTCAAACGCAGCGATCGTGTTGCACAGGAATTACAAAAAGAAGTGGCAGTGATTTTACAAAGAGAAGTAAAAGATCCCCGTATTGGAATGGTGACGGTTTCTGATGTGGAAGTGTCCAAAGATCTAGCTTATGCCAAAGTGTTTGTTACCTTTTTGTTTGACCAAGATGAAGTAGCTGTTGAGCAAGGCATGAAGGGCTTAGAAAAAGCGGCACCTTATATCCGTACCTTATTAGGAAAAGCAATGCGTTTGCGGATTGTGCCGGAGTTGCGTTTTATTTATGATCAGTCTTTGGTTGAAGGTATGCGTATGTCCAATTTAGTGACGAATGTAATACGTCAAGATCAAGAACGCCATATTGGTGATGAACAGGAAAAAGGTGAATAATGTCAAGACCTCGCAAACGTGGTAGAGATATTCATGGTGTATTTTTGTTGGATAAACCACAGGGAATCTCTTCTAATGACATTATGCAAAAAGTCAAACGCCTGTTTAATGCGAATAAAGCAGGGCATACAGGTGCATTAGATCCCTTAGCAACAGGTATGTTGCCGATTTGTTTTGGGGAAGCCACAAAGTTTTCCCAATTTTTATTGGATTCAGATAAACGTTATTTAGTCACGGCAAAATTAGGTGAACGTACGGATACCTCTGACGCGGAAGGGCAAGTGGTGTTAACCCGAGATGTAAAGGTTAAAACAGAGGATATTCTGACCGCACTTTCTCATTTTCGTGGTAACTTAATGCAAATTCCGACAATGTTTTCTGCGTTAAAACATCAGGGTAAGCCCCTATATGAGTATGCTCGCCAAGGCATTACAGTTGAACGAGAGGCTCGCCCAATCACGATTTTTGAGCTGAGTTTTATTTGCTATAAAGCCCCCTTTTTAACTCTTGAAGTACATTGTTCCAAAGGCACGTATATTCGCACTTTAATTGATGATTTAGGTGAATATTTAGGTTGTGGCGCGCATGTGACAATGCTACGACGAACAGAGGTTTCCGATTATCCTTCAGAAAAAATGATGACTTGGGAGCAATTACAAGAATTAGCCGAAAATCAGAGCTTGGAAAAAGTAGATCATCTTTTACTGGCAATAGACAGTGCTGTGTCAAAGTTACCTCGTATGGATTTAACCGCAACTCAAACACAAGCAGTAAAATTTGGGCAACGGGTTAAATTTGATAATGTGCAACAACTTTATGGCCAAGTGAGGTTATTTTCTGATGAGAATTGTTTTTTAGGTGTAGCTGAGATTAGACAAGATAATATTATCAGACCAAGTAGAATGGTAAATATGTAATTTGATGAAACACAAATAAAAGGGCAGATTAAGATTGCCCTTTTTGTTTAGTTGTATGAAATCGCTTTTGGATAACCGATAGACAGAGACAAAGTGCGGTCGGTTTTTATCCGGTTTTTGCGTTGGGCAATAAAGAAACGAGAAGTCATGACTTTTTCCCCCTGATTAATAAAAATCTCACAAACTGATTGATCGAAGAAGATTTCTACCTGTTGTAAATCAACTATTTCACAATAACGCAGGCTACCAAATTGTTTCATTTCTTCCGTTTGCTTTGTTGTGGTACGATCCAAACAAAGACGGTTTTGAGCATAAGACAGCACAAGTTTTTCCCCTTGTGGATTATCAAAAAAATGCAACTTAAACGGCTGATTTTGCGGATTAAAGCGGATATAAGCCCGATCTAAATCGGCAATTTCCATTTGCTCATTCAGTTCAATTTGCTGAAGTGCGGTCAGATTTTGGTAAATTTCTCGAGCCGGTTGTTGCAATAAACGATGTTCTTTTAAGATTAATTCACGAGGTAAGGAAAGCAGAGAATGCCAATGATATTGATCTGTCGGATAGGTCAAATCAGGTAATCCCACCCAAGCCAGCATTAATGCTCGATTTGAAACATTGGAAAAAGTTTGAGGAGCATAAAAATCAAAACCTTGATCCAATTCGGCAATATGTTCGGTTTGAAAAACGAGATCCGTTAATTTACCTACTGCGTAAGTAGCGTGATAATTATTTTGAAATTGATTGTTTTCACGAGGCTTGCCTTGAGGTGACCAAATGAAAATATCTTGATGATCAATTTTTAATAAATCAGGGCATTCCCACATAAACACTTTGTGGTTATCAAATCCGTTCAACGATAATTCACCCAGCATTACCGGTTCGGAATTGAAATTATTCATTTCAAATAAAACAGCAGTACCACTACGATTTTCTCGTTGTGCGCCACAAATAAAACGCACGTTACCTTCTTTTGTAAAAAAAGGTTTCGGATCACGAAAATGCTCAGTATAACCCTTTGGCGCTTGAGTTAGTAAAGGGCGTTTTTCAAGCAATTTCCCTTGATGATCAAATATCGCTAAATTTTGAAAAGGAATACGTTGATTATCCGAAGATCGGCGTGTATTACCGGTATAAAAACAAAATAATTGTTCATTATGATGTAATGCCCCGCCGGAATAACAACCGTGGCTTTCAAATAATTCATCGGGAATGAGCGGTTCAGCGTGATGAAAATGAATGAAGTCAGTGGTTGTGTAATGTTGCCAATGTTTCATTCCGTGAATGGCATCAAAAGGATACCACTGATAGAAAATATGGTATTTTTCACCGTCAAATACTAAACCGTTAGGGTCGTTTAGCAACCCCGTTGGTGGAGCCAAATGATAGTGCGGTCGAAAATCTTGGTCTTTTTCGACCGCACTTTTCAGATCTTCCAGCTCGCCTTGTTGTGCTGCGTGTAGAGATTTATATTTCCCTTCATTAAAAATAATCATCTTAACTTGCTAAAAATTCCGCTAATTGTTGTTGATTCGGTAAAGCAGACATTGCCCCTTTGGCAGTACAGGCTAATGCACCACTGGCGTTGGCTTGGCGAATAATTTTTTCCAATATTTTCGGTTGTTGCCAGTTTTCTTGTTGAGCTAATCCGCTCAATAAACCGCTGACGAATGCATCGCCGGCACCGGTAGTATCCACAGGTTTTAAGGCTTTTCCTTTAACAATATTAGAATAACCGTTTAAATGATATAAAGCTCCATCTTTGCCTAGGGTCACGATAATTAATTTTTGTGGATAACGTTGGCAAATGTTTTTAAATGCTTGATCTAAATTGTCATATCCCAATAATAAACAGAGTTCTTCTTCGGAGAATTTGAGTACGTCCGCCAGTTCAACCGCTTGCATTACCACTTCAATCATTTCTGCTTGAGAATGCCATAGGCTTTCACGCAAATTTGGGTCAAAAGACACTTTTCCGCCAGCTTGATGAATTTGACGCATTGCGGTAAAAGTAGCGGTACGGCTTGGATCATTAATTAAGGCAATAGAACAGAAGTGTAACCATTCGTTCGCTTGGAATGTCGGCAATTCATCAGCAGTTAAAAACTGATCTGCACTGGGATTGACCATAAAGGTGAAGCTACGTTCGCCATTATCTAGACCTACAACAACAGTTGATGTGCGTTGTTTAGGATCAAGGCGCATAAAATCCGTATTAACCTTTTCATTTTGCAAGGTTTGTTGCATAAATTCACCTAACGGATCTTTGCCTACTTTGCCGATAAATGCACTTGGTACACCCAAACGAGCAATACCTACAGCCACATTTGCAGGAGCGCCACCGGCACATTTTAAATAATGTTGTTCGCCGTCCGGAATTAAATCCACCACAGCATCGCCTAATACCCAAATTCTATTTGCCATTTGATTTCCTTAAAAATGCGTAAAAAAAGACCGCACTTTGAATAAAAGTGCGGTATAAATTGAGGTTATTTTACCGTGACACGGGCAAATTTACGTTTACCGACTTGGTAAACAAAAGTGCCTTTTTGTGCATATTGTTTTACATCTTCGATTTTTTCACCATCGATTTTCACGCCACCGCCTTGTGCGGAACGGATTGCTTCAGACGTAGAAACAACTAATCCGGCTTCTTTTAATAAGTTAGCAATACCAATGTCGCCTTCAAAGATAAATTCAGGCATTTCATCAGGTATCGCTCCTTTTTGGAAGCGATTGATAAATTCTTGCTCTGCGGCTTCAGCCGCAACATCATCGTGGAAACGAGTGATAATTTCTTTAGCTAATAGAATTTTTACATCACGAGGATTTTTACCGGCTTCAACATCCGCTTTTAATTGAGCAATTTCCGCTAATGGGCGGAATGACAGTAAATTGTACCAATCCCACATTAATTCATCAGAAATTGACATAATTTTACCAAACATCTCATTTGGTGCTTCAGTTACACCGATATAGTTACCCAAGGATTTAGACATTTTTTTCTCGCCGTCTAAGCCGACCAATAAAGGTAAGGTAATGGCTACTTGTGGTTTTTGCCCAGCGGCTTTTTGTAGTTCACGTCCAATTAACAAATTAAAGGTTTGGTCTGTGCCTCCTAATTCTACATCTGCTTGTAAATGTACGGAGTCGTGACCTTGTAATAAAGGATAAATAAATTCGTGAATTGCAATAGGTTGTTGATTGGAAAAACGTTTTTTAAAATCGTCACGTTCCAACATACGAGCTACTGTATAATTGGAGGCTAAACGAATCATGCCTTCTGTCCCTAATTGCCCCAACCATTCGGAGTTAAATACAATTTGGGTTTTGGCCGGATCTAAAATTTTGAAGATCTGTTCTTTATAGGTTTCCGCATTGCGTAATACGTCTTCACGAGTAAGGGGGGGACGGGTGGTATTTTTACCGGAGGGATCGCCTACCATACCGGTAAAGTCGCCAATCAGAAACATCACCTGATGCCCTAATTCTTGGAATTGGCGTAATTTATTGAGAACAACCGTATGACCTAAATGAATATCCGGTGCGGTTGGGTCTGCCCCTAATTTAACTCGTAACGGGCGGTTTTCTTTTAATTTTTCAATTAAATCCTGTTCGGAAAAAATTTGATCGACACCGCGTTTTAGTTCCGCGAGAACAGTATTCATATCAGCCATAGTAATTACCTAAACAATAGAAAAATAAAGGCTTTATTATAGTGGATTTTACTGAAAGATAAAGGTGGGATTAAAGTGCAGTGGGATTTTTTTCGATTTTATCCAAAACTTTTGATAAAATCACCGCACTTTTGAGGAACTAATATGAATTTAGGTATTTCTTTTTTTATTGCATTGCGTTATTGGCGGGCAAAAAGTGCGGATCGTTTCGGGCGACTTGTGACCAACCTTGCCAGTGCCGGTATTGTATTGGGCGTAACCGCGTTGATTATTGTGCTTTCGGTAATGAACGGCTTGGAAAATCAGCAGAAACAGCAAGTGCTTTCCGGTATTCCGCATGCGGTTATAATGCCAAAAGAGGGAAATTTATTCTTATCGGATTATACAAAAAGATTACCCAATTTAGCCGCTTCACCTTGGATTGAGAAGATTGAGCCGATTAATAATACCAATGTGATTATGCAGACTGCTGCCGGTGTAAGTGCCGGTCGGGTGATTGGGGTGAGTAAACCAAGCGATGATATGTTGTTGAATTATTTGGCGCCATCGGATTTTGAGCAATTTTTACCACAAGGCGAATTTCAAATGATTATTGGTTCGAGATTAGCAGAACAACTGAGGATTAACGTGGGCGAAAAAGTGCGTTTAATGATGACAGAGAATAGTCAATATACACCTTTTGGGCGAATGCCTATGCAACGTTTATTCACTGTGAGCCATATCTATCCGGCATATAACGAAGTTTCAGGTTACGAAGTATTTACTCATTTGAGTGATATTGGGCGATTAATGCGAATTTCACCGGAGCAAGTGCAGGGTGTCAGATTATGGTTGAATGATCCCTTTTTAATCACTGCATTGCCGCAAATTTTCGCCGAAACTGAATGGAAAATAGATGACTGGCGTAGCCAAAAAGGAGAGTTTTTCCAAGCCGTGAGAATGGAAAAAAATATGATGGGGCTACTCATCAGTCTCATTATTATGGTTGCAGTGTCTAATATTGTCACTTCGCTGAGTTTAATGGTTGTGGATAAGCAAGGGGAAATTGCCATTTTGCAAACGCAAGGTTTAACCAAAAAGCAAATTCGCCGTATTTTTATTTTTCAAGGATTTTTAGTAGGGTTGGTAGGAACGCTGATTGGCTTATTGCTTGGCGTGCTACTGACATTGAATTTAGACGGCATTATTTATTTAATTAATCCACAAGGGATTTTGTTACCAACATTAATTGAATGGCAACAAATTGCGTTTATCCTGTTATTTTCGTTAGCCTTGGCGTTGCTATCCACTATTTATCCGGCATATCGAGCCAGCAAAGTCGAGCCGGCGGAAGCACTTAGGTATGAGTGATTTTTACATCGGGTTTCGCCGATGGCGACTTACTTTCTTTGCTTAACCAAAGAAAGTAAGCAAAAAAAGGCGGCTCCGACGCATCGCTTTTCTGAGCTTGGTTGAAGTTTTCTTCACGCTAAATTTCTGAACTCGCTACGCTGAATTGAAAACTAAGTAAAAATTAACCGCACTTTTGTGAATAATTTCGAAAATAGGTTCCTTTCTTTGCTGCCACAAAAAGGTTGGATTTGTAGGAAAATGTTGTCTATTTGAGCGTAGCCAGTTCAGACATTTTCAGTAAAGCAAATTTCACTATTTTTAGGAAACAAGGCAAAGCAGGGGTACTTTTCTTTTTGCTGGTTTTTTTGGCGAAGTAAAGAAAAGTGACATATATAGCAAAGAAAAGTAGGATCGCACATCGTGCAAAAAACGATATAGATAAACATTGAAGAGAAATAATATATTTATGAATAACAAATTATTAATCGCCTCAAACATCACTAAACATTACACCGAAGGCACAACTCAAACGCAAGTATTGAAAAATGTGAGTTTTTCGATGGAGGAAAAAGAATTAGTTGCTATTGTGGGATCCTCAGGTTCTGGGAAAAGTACTTTATTGCACACCTTGGGCGGTTTAGATCAACCGAGCAGTGGTGAAGTTTTTATTCGAGGACAATCTTTACAACAAGCCAGCCAAGATGAGTTGGCTAAATTGCGAAATCAATATCTAGGTTTTGTGTATCAATTCCATCATTTAATGTCGGATTTTACGGCATTGGAAAATGTGATGATGCCCATGTTAATCGGACGGCAGAATAAAAGGGAAGCACAAGATAGAGCCGAGAAAATGTTAAATGCGGTCGGTTTGTCACATAGAATTAGCCATAAACCGGCCGCACTTTCCGGTGGAGAGCGACAACGGGTAGCCATTGCAAGGGCGTTGGTGAATAATCCGGCATTGGTACTTGCTGATGAGCCGACAGGTAACTTGGATCGTAAAACGACAGAAAGTATTTTTGAATTAATTCAAAAACTTAACCAAGATCAAGGGATCGCCTTTTTATTGGTTACTCATGATCTTCATTTGGCGGAAAAACTTCAACGCCGAATGGTTATGCAAGACGGCGTACTGCGAGCGGAGAATTAAAGAATGAATACGCCCTTGTTTATTAGTTGGCGATACCAACGAGCCAAACAGCGCAATCGTCTTGTTTCACTGATTTCTTTTTTTTCTACTTTAGGTATTGCTATCGGTGTTGCTGTGTTAATTTTGGGGTTAAGCACAATGAATGGCTTTGAGCGAGAGTTGAATAACCGTATCTTAGCCGTCGTACCTCAGGGGGAAATTACAGCAGCTGATGAACAACCACTCCATCATTGGCAGAATTTACAACAGCGTTTGCAGAAAATTCCGCAAATTCAAGCAGTGTCGCCTTTTGTTTCTTTTACGGCGTTAGTGGAGAATGGCTCGAAGCTGAAAGTTGTGCAGGTTAAAGGTGTAGAAACAGTCGCACAAGATAATGTCAGCCGATTGAGTGATTTTATTTTGGCACAAGGCTGGAAACAGTTTGAACAACAAGGTGGATTGATTTTAGGTTATGGTATTGCAAAAGAACTTGATGTGAATGAGGGGGATTGGGTGACATTGCTGATTTCTTCACAAACAGAGGGACAAAATCAATCTCAACCAAGCCGAGAGCGTATTCAAGTCAGTGGTATTTTACGTTTAGACGGGCAGCTTGATCACAGTTATGCCTTAATCCCATTGGCACAAGCACAAGATTATTTGGCTTATGAAAAACACCAAGTCTCCGGTGTAGAAATCAAAGTAACAGAACCCTTTGCAATGCAAAATATTAACTATTCGGTGCTGAATAGCTATCCGCAAATGCTCAATTTAACTACTTGGACAGGTAAATTCGGCTACATGTATCGGGATATTCAGCTTATTCGCACTGTAATGTATATTGCCATGGTATTGGTGATTGGTGTTGCTTGTTTTAATATTGTTTCCACCCTGATTATGGCGGTGAAAGATAAAGCCGGTGATATTGCTATTATGCGTACGTTAGGAGCTAATAGTGCTTTTATTAAACGAATTTTTGTTTGGTATGGTTTAATGTCCGGTATGAAAGGGTGTTTAATCGGTATTATGTTAGGTATTTTTTTAACATTAAATCTGACCACGCTTATTCAGCGTTTGGAAAGTCTGATTGATCGAAAATTGCTTTCAGACGGTATTTATTTTATTGATTTTTTGCCGACAGAATTACACTGGCAAGATGTGGTCGTCGTATTATTGGCTTCTTTAAGCCTAAGTTTGTTGGCAAGCTTATATCCTGCAAAACGGGCTGCCGGCTTAGCTCCTGCACAAGTATTAAGTAGTCATTAAATAAAAAAATAAAATGTACTATTTCACTAGTGCAAAACTTATGTTATATTGACCGCACTTTGAATTGTTTGTCATCGTATTTATTGTACATATACCGATTATTAAGTTGTAAGAGAGCCTATTATGTCAAAAAATAAAAATGAAGTTCGTATCGCTAATGATGATACTCGAATTGCTAAGGTAGAACAGGTATTACCACCGGTCGCCTTAATTGAAAAATACCCAGCAAGCGAAATAGCGATCAGGACAGTGCGTGAAGCACGCCGCCAAGCACATGAAATTATTCATGGCGAAGATGACCGTTTATTGGTTGTTATCGGGCCTTGTTCTATTCATGATCCGAATGCGGCTTTAGACTATGCCAAACGGTTAAAACCACTACGTGATAAATACAAAGATAATTTAGAAATTATTATGCGTGTGTACTTTGAAAAACCACGGACTACTGTAGGTTGGAAAGGGCTAATCAACGATCCTTACTTGAATGATACCTATGCATTAAATGACGGTTTACGTATTGCCCGCAAATTATTGTCTGATGTGAATAATTTGGGATTACCTACAGCCGGTGAGTTTTTGGATATGATTACACCACAATATGTAGCAGATTTTATGAGCTGGGGCGCTATTGGCGCCAGAACTACAGAATCCCAAGTACATCGTGAATTAGCTTCAGGTTTATCTTGCCCTGTCGGTTTTAAAAACGGCACGAACGGTGGCGTTAAAATCGCTTTAGATGCAATTGGTTCTGCAGAAGCACCACATTATTTTTTATCGGTGACTAAATTCGGCCATTCAGCCATTGTTTCTACCAAAGGTAATGAGGATTGCCACATTATTTTGCGAGGGGGAGATAAAGGCACCAATTATGATGCTGAAAGCGTCGCAAAAGTCTGTGCAGATATTGAAAAAAGTGGTCGAATCGGACATGTTATGGTAGATTTCAGCCATGCGAACAGCAACAAACAATTCAAACGTCAAATGGATGTTTGTGCTGATGTATGCGGACAAATTGCCGGTGGTTCTAAACAAATTTTTGGTGTAATGGTGGAAAGCCATTTGATTGAAGGTCGTCAAGATTTGGTAGAGGGTAAAGCCTTAACATACGGGCAAAGTATTACCGATGCTTGTATTGGTTGGGAAGATACGGAAATATTGCTGCAACAATTATCCGACGCTATTGTGGCCCGTCGTCAAACGAAATAAAATTGATGTTTTAACATATCAAAAGTGCGGTGAAAAACAGTGTTGATTTTCACCGCACTTTTTCTTTTAACCGACACTTGTTTTAGTATATGATATAAGGGTTTTTTGAAATCTTCGTCGAGAATTTGTTATGGCAAAGCAACCTGTTCAATCTAAGGATAAACAAACTTCCCAAATCAATATTCCACCTCATTCAATTGAAGCTGAACAAGCGGTATTAGGTGGGATTTTATTAAGTAATATGCATTGGGAAAATGTGATTGAACATGTGATTGCAGAGGATTTCTACACTGCGGCACACCGCTTAATTTTCCAAGAATTAGAAAACCTTGCTCGGCAAAATCAACCAATGGATTTAATTACACTGGATCAAGCCTTAAAAAATAAAGGATTGATCGAAGATGTCGGCGGTTTTGCTTATTTAGCGGAACTTTCCAAAAATACACCGAGTGCGGCGAATATCATTGCTTATGCGGATATTGTTCGTGAAAAAGCGATTTTGCGTGAATTAATCGGTGTGGGAAATACGATTGCGCAAAGTGCTTATCAGCCTAAGGGCAGAGATATTAAAACCATTTTAGATGAGGCAGAACGGGAAGTTTTTCAAATTGCAGAAAAACGGACATCTTCAAATGAAGGCCCGCAAAATGTGATTGATGTGTTGAATAAAACCATTGAGCGTATTGAATTTTTATCCAAAATGGGGAAACATGGTGGCGTGACAGGGGTTTCTACCGGTTTTAAAGATTTAGATCAGAAAACGGCTGGCCTTCAGCCTTCGGATTTGATTATTGTCGCTGCTCGTCCTTCTATGGGAAAAACTACTTTCGCCATGAATTTATGTGAAAATGCAGCGATGTCTAGTGATAAACCCGTACTGATTTTTAGTTTAGAGATGCCGGCAGATCAAATTATGATGCGTTCTCTAGCCTCACTTTCAAGAGTGGATCAAACCAAAATCCGTACAGGGCAAATTGAGACTGATGAGGAATGGGCACGAATTTCAAGTACATTAGGCATGCTAAATAATAAACCGAATATGTATATTGATGATTCTGCAGGGCTTACGCCAACGGAATTACGTTCTCGAGCCAGACGTGTGTATAAAGAAAATGGTGGCTTGAGCTTAATTATGGTGGATTATTTACAATTAATGAGAGCACCGGGATTCGCAGAAAATCGAAATTTGGAAATTGCGGAGATTTCCCGTTCTTTGAAAGCCTTAGCGAAAGAATTGGAAGTACCTGTCGTTGCTTTATCCCAACTTAATCGTAGTTTGGAGCAACGGGCGGATAAACGTCCTGTCAATTCAGATTTGCGTGAATCGGGTTCTATCGAGCAAGATGCGGATTTGATTATGTTTATTTATCGTGATGAGGTTTATCACGAGACTACCGAAGAAAATAAAAATGTGGCCGAAATTATTATCGGTAAACAGCGTAACGGCCCTATCGGGAGAGTGAGATTGACTTTCCAAGGGCAATATTCCCGTTTCGATAATTACGCTGGCAGTTATGAATTCAGTGATGATTATTAATTTATCGACACCAAAGTGCGGTCAAAAATCCATGAGTTTTGTAGGAATAAAATGAAACCGGCAACCGTAAAAATCAGCTCTATGGCGCTGAAACACAATATTCAAAAAATTAAACAGCTTGCACCGCAAAGTAAAATTTTAGCTGTGGTTAAAGCAAATGCTTATGGTCATGGAATGGAATTTGTGGCCAAAGTAGTGGAAGAAAACGTAGACGGTTTTGGTGTTGCCCGATTGGAGGAAGCCTTAAGTTTACGCTCTCAAGGTATTATTAAGCCGATTTTATTATTGGAAGGTTTTTTTGCTGCAAAAGATTTACCGATTATGGCGGTGAATAATATTCACACGGTTATTCATAACAAAGAACAATTGACAATTTTACAACAAAGTGAATTACCTAATCCGATTCATGTTTGGTTGAAAATTGATACGGGAATGCATCGTTTAGGGGTCGCTTTATCTGAAGTTGATTTTTTCTATCAAGCATTAACAGAATGTAATAATGTGGCCAAAATCGGTTTTGTCAGTCATTTTAGCCGAGCAGATGAAACAGAGAACGGCTATACTCAAGTTCAGTTGGCACACTTTCTACAGGCAACGGGAGATAAAAACGGGGAACGTTCTATCGCAGCTTCAGGCGGGATTTTATTTTGGCCGGATTCACATTTGGATTTTATTCGCCCGGGGATTATTATGTATGGTGTCTCGCCGACCAATACACCAAGCAGTTTATATGGGTTAGAGCCTGTAATGACATTGGCTTCGTCATTAATTGCAGTACGAGATCACCAAGCCGGTGAACCTGTTGGTTATGGTGGCACTTGGGTCAGCCAGCAGAACACTAAAATCGGCGTGGTAGCTATTGGTTATGGTGACGGTTATCCTCGTAATATCCCTGTGGGTACGCCTGTATGTATTAATGGTCGCCGTGTACCCATTGTCGGCCGGGTTTCAATGGATATGATTACCGTTGATCTTGGTAAAGATGCCGATGATCGAGTGGGAGATGAAGTCATTTTATGGGGAAAAACATTGCCGATTGAGGAAGTGGCTGAAATTACAGGTTTTCTCAGTTATGAATTAATGACAAAATTAACTCCAAGAGTTTTAACGGAATATATTGATTAAAACAATCGAAAAATTAACCGCACTTTTAATAAAAAGAGGACAATTATGCAACATATCAACCCAACTCATACACAGGCATGGAAATCATTAAGCCAACATAATCAACATTTGGCAGAAACAACAATTCAAGAGTTATTTAAATCAGAGAAAAATCGTTTTAACGCTTATTCTTTAACCTTTGCCGATCAAATTTTGGTGGATTTTTCCAAAAATAAAATTAACTTGGAAACCTTGAAATTATTACGCCAATTAGCCGAGGAATGTCATTTGGCTGAGGCAACTAAAGCAATGTTCGGCGGTGAAAAAATTAACCGTACCGAAGATCGTGCTGTGTTACATACGGCATTGCGTAATCGTGCTAATACGCCGGTGCTGGTTGATGGTAAGGATGTGATGCCGGAAGTCAATGCGGTATTGGCAAAAATGAAATCGTTCTGTGAACGAGTGATTTCAGGTGAGTGGAAAGGCTATACAGGTAAGGCGATTACTGATGTGATTAATATCGGTATCGGTGGTTCTGATTTGGGGCCTTATATGGTAACAGAAGCATTACGCCCTTATAAAAACCATTTAACAATGCATTTTGTTTCAAATGTGGATGGGACACATATTGCGGAAACATTGAAGAAAGTTAATCCGGAAACCACGCTTGTTTTAGTTGCATCAAAAACCTTTACTACGCAAGAAACCATGACTAATGCACAATCGGCTCGAGATTGGTTCTTGGCAACGGCAAAAGATGAAAATCATATTGCTAAACATTTCGCTGCACTTTCTACCAACGCAACAGAAGTCGCAAAATTTGGTATTGATACAGAAAATATGTTTGAGTTTTGGGATTGGGTTGGTGGCCGTTATTCTTTATGGTCAGCGATTGGCTTATCCATCGCATTATCAATCGGATTTGAGAATTTCGAGCAATTATTGCAAGGTGCGCATGAAATGGATGTGCATTTCCGCACTGCACCGATTGAACAAAATATCCCGACAACATTGGCTTTAGTCGGTTTATGGAATACTAATTTTCAAGGTGCGGAAACAGAAGCAATTTTGCCTTATGATCAATATTTACACCGTTTTGCCGCCTATTTCCAACAAGGGAATATGGAATCGAACGGAAAATATGTGGGACGTGACGGTAAGGTGATTACTGATTATCAAACCGGCCCGATTATTTGGGGAGAGCCCGGCACAAACGGCCAGCATGCGTTTTATCAATTAATTCACCAAGGTACGAAAATCATTCCTTGTGATTTCATTGCACCGGCACAAACTCATAATCCATTATCCGATCATCATAGCAAATTGTTATCTAACTTCTTTGCTCAAACTGAAGCTTTAGCATTCGGTAAAACGAAAGAAGAAGTCGAAGCCGAATTTGTGAACGCTGGTAAATCGTTGGATAGTGTAAAAGACATTGTGCCGTTTAAAGTGTTCCAAGGTAATAAACCGACCAACTCCATTTTAGTGCAAAAAATCACGCCTTTCACATTGGGGGCATTAATTGCTATGTATGAACATAAAATTTTCGTACAAGGTGTGATTTTCAATATCTACAGCTTCGATCAATGGGGAGTAGAATTAGGTAAACAATTGGCTAATCGTATTTTGCCTGAATTACAGGGTAACGAGCCAGTTGAAAGCCATGATAGCTCTACCAACGGATTAATTAATCAATTTAAAGCATGGCGTTAGAAGACTAAATAAAAGGGAAAAATAATGACATTAAAAATAGGGATTGTTGGTGCGGGTGGTCGAATGGGCCGCCAATTGATTCAGGCGGTTCATCAAGCTGACAGTGTAGAATTAAGTGCTGCATTTGAACGCGAAGGATCTTCTTTTATTGGTACAGATGCAGGTGAGTTAGCTGGTATTGGTAGATTAGGGGTCATCGTTGAAGGTGGCTTAACAGAACATAATGCCAACTTTGATGTATTAATTGACTTTACCCGTCCGGAAGGTACTTTAACACATTTAAACCTTTGTGTTGCTCAAGGTAAAAATATCATTATTGGAACTACTGGTTTTGATGATGATGGCAAGTTAGCGATTAAAAGTGCGGCAGAAAAAATCGGTGTTGTATTTGCTTCCAATTATAGTGTTGGCGTAAACCTTGTGTTTAAATTGTTGGAAAAAGCGGCCAAAGTGATGGGAGATTATTGTGATATTGAGATTATTGAAGCACATCACCGTCATAAGGTGGATGCACCGTCCGGCACAGCACTTTCCATGGGGGAGCATATTGCGAAAACCTTAGGGCGTGATTTAAAAACACATGGTATTTTTGCCCGAGAAGGCATTACAGGTGAACGTAAGCGTGATGAAATTGGTTTTTCAACTATTCGTGCCAGTGATGTGGTTGGTGAACATTCGGTTTGGTTTGCCGATGTCGGTGAGCGAGTAGAGATTTCTCACAAAGCCTCCAGCAGAATGACCTTTGCCAATGGTGCTGTGAGAGCAGCGAAATGGGTTTCTGAAAAGAAAACAGGGTTATTTGATATGACCGATGTATTGGATTTGAATAATTTATAATTCAGTTCCATAAATAAAGGTAAAGGACGCTTTAAGCGTCCTTATTTTTTAGGCTTTATAACTCAAAATTTCTACTTGATCGCCAATCTTAATCACACCTGAATTTAATGGAATTAAATTGATTCCAAACAGCGGATCGCCTTTTTCACTGACATTAATTTTTTTCAAGGTACGGAAAGGTTCCATTGTTTTATCTAACAGATGAGTATCTGGATCGCGGCTGGTTAAAATACAGCGTGTGCAAGGTTTTGCATTGAAAAATGCAACATCACCGATTTGAATTTTCTCCCATTGTTGTTCGTCAAAAGCGGTTTCACCATCAACAACGAGGTTAGTTCGGAACTGAGCCATTTTGACTGAAACAGGGCAATGTTTTTGCACTTCTTGCAAAGAGGCTTGAGTGGTAAGTAGCAAGGGATAACCATCGGCAAAACTGACCGCACTTTCAGGAAAACGATTGATACGCCGTTGAGTTTCTAAGCCCGTCCAACGTAATTGTACGTCACACCCGATTTTTTCACTGAACCATTGATTAATTTCTAGAGGGGCAACAAAGGAAGCAAATTCAGTTCCCCAAACTTCACAATTTTCCAACTCGGAAAAATCAAAATAACGTACTACAAGTTGAGAGCCGTCTTTGTGTTGAATATGCAAGCCAAATGGAATCGGAAAGGCTGAAAAATTAAATAGCTCTCCGTCTTTTCGAGCGGTGATAAATTTTCCGTTCGGTTCAGTAAGCATAAATTCCCGATCGAAATTTAACCCTTGCGGTTGTACAACTGCTTGTGCTACGCCGTAGGCTTGAGTGGATTTAATTGGATAAAGGAAAATATCAGTCAGTTGCATAGTGACTCCATCAAAGTGCGGTTAAAAAATTTAATATTTTTATTATAGAGAGAAATTATAAAAAGTTATACTTTCATCATTAAGATAGTTACTCCCATTCCTAATGAAAAAAATACGGCAGAATAAAAGGTTATATGGAAGATAAATGCTTTTGTCTTATCATCTTTTTTGCATTCTTTTGGTGGAATATATTGAGGCGTATTCCAAACCTTGTATCTCATGCAGTCATGAAAAATTAATCCGAGTATAAATATGACACCAAATAGCAAGGAAATAGCCATAAATAATAGTGAGAGGTTAATACGATTAAAACGAATGAAATATAATGCAATATGTTGGCTTATTGAAATATCAAAGAAAAATAAAAGCATCAATATTCCTAAAATGATGCCAATGCAGAATAAGATTTTTTTCTCTTTTTGTGTAATTGTTAGCTCATTTTTAGAGAAAGATCTTAGAATTGCTAAGTTGAGCATAAACGGAAAAATAAATAAAAAAATAATTCCTATGCTAAATCTGTATAGAAAATAATAGAAATCTATATTAATTCCTAAATATTTTTTACTGAGATAAAAGGTGATTAGAGTGGTAGGTAAAATTAGAATGGTTATTAATGTACATATGAATATTGTACGAAGAATTCGTACATTATTTTTTATCATTAAATTTTACTCCAAATATTCATATGATGAAAAACGCCAAATTTATAATATCTGGCGTTTTATTATTACTTTTTAATGAAATAAATTTTATTACAATGATTTTACTGAATCAATAAATAAAACACATTTTTTCCACGTTGAATTTGCAAGGCGGTTGTTCCGGATTTACCTTTGAGTTCATCATGTAATTCATCGAGGTTTTTAATTGGGGTACGGTTTACACCGATAATCATATCTCCTGATTTTAAGCCATAAATAGCAGCTGGTGAGTTTGGTGTCACTTTGCTAATTTCTACTCCTTTTTTACTGTTATCCAGTTCTGCACCTTCTAATATGTCTAGGGTTTTTAATTCCCCTTTTTTAGTAGATTTGTCTTTTTCATCAGATTGTAAAGTCACTTCTACCTCTTTCGATTTTCCGTCACGTAAATAGGTGAGGGTGATTTTTTTACCTGAACCTGAAGTTGCAATTTTGGCTCGTAATTCCGCAAAACTGGTGATTTTTTGTTTGTTCATAGCCACGATAACATCACCTGCCTTTAAGCCGGCTTTCTCTGCGGCAGAATCAGGTAATACCTCGCTGATAAACGCACCTTGTTGGGCATCTACATTAAAGGCTTTAGCTAAATCTGCATTGAGTTCTCCACCTTTAATACCTAATAGTCCCCGACGTACATCACCAAATTCAAGGATTTGCGCCACTAAATTACTCGCCATATTACTTGGAATGGCAAAGGCAATACCGGCATTACCACCGCTTGGAGAAATGATTGCCGTATTGATACCGATAAGCTCACCGTTTAAATTAATTAACGGGCCACCCGAGTTACCACGATTGACTGCAGCATCAGTTTGAATATAGTTTTCATAAGCACCGCCATCAGAACCTGTAGAACGCCCTAATGCTGAGACAATGCCTGATGTCACGGTTTGCCCTAATCCGAAAGGATTACCTATGGCTACGGTGAAATCACCCACTTTGAGTTTATCGCTATCGGCAAATTTTACTTCGGTTAAATTTTTAGGGTTATCTAATTGGACTAAAGCCACGTCCGATTGCTTATCTTTACCGAGGATTTTACCGGAAAACTCACGTCCGTCATTCAGCGTAACAGTGATTTTATCGGCTTCATCAACAACGTGATTATTGGTTAAAACATAGCCTTTTTCTGCATTAATGATAACACCTGAGCCCATTCCTCGAAATTGACGGGAGGAGTGGGGGATACGATCAGAAAAAAAATCGTCTCCAAAGAAATAACGGAATTCTTCCGGTAAAGTTTGTGAAAAATCTTGATTTCGGTTTGAACGACTATTTTTCACTTTACCTTCCACAGAAATAGATACGACGGCAGGCAGTACTTTTTCCAACATTGGAGACAAACTTGGTACGGCTTGCTCTTGAATCATTGTTGGTAAAGCCGCTTGGCTTATCATCGGAACAGAAATTAGACCTAAACCTAATGTCAGTGCGCTTAACATCATATTTTGTTTTTTCATTTTACCTTCCTTAATATGATAAAAAATAAAATACGCTGAATTTGACAAATAAAATGTGGAAATGTTCGGTAAATTTCAAGGGAATAAAAAAACAAAAAAGTGCGGTGCATTTTATCATAGTTTTAAAATACACCGCACTTTGTCGGAGAGTGGTAAAAATTAACGTTCCGCTTTTAAAATGCCAGATGAACCTTCAGTATAATCTTTTGGGGGGATGTCGGTGGTTGCAGTAGATTTATCCGAATTCATAAAACTTTGTAAAAATAAGGCCTTATTATTACTTTCTGGCAACAAAGTTTCAGAGGATTTGGCCAAGTGGCGGTAGATTTTTTGATAATCTTGTGCCAAGGTTTTGAATAAATCTGCACTTTCTGAAAAGTGTTTTTCCAGTTGTTCACGTTTGGTCAGTAATTCCTCTTTGATTCGTTTGAGTTCCATTTCGGTTTCAGCTTGTTTTTTTACCGAACTTTTGGTTAGACTGATCAAAATGTAAGCAAAAATAAAACCGAGAGTAAATCCACCGGCAAGAGCCAGCCAAACTTCAGTTGTCCAATTTTCCATTGTGAATTCTCCTTTATGATGATGACCTAATCATACCTCTAAAATTGGTTTTTGTCTTGTCTGACTTGTGAAAAGTGCGGTTATTTTTTTGAAGGTTTTATCGGGAAAATAGTACTTGCATTTTAATAATTTAAGTGTAATATATTTATTACATTTTGTGTAAAATTAAGTTTACAAAAAGAAGTGGAGGGAAAAATGAATAAAGACAGTATCCATAATGTTCATATCCTTGATGAAAAGGTATTGATTACACCGGCAGAATTAAAGGACAAATTGCCGTTGCCAACCGCATTGAGAGGACAAATTGAACGCCATCGTCGTGAAATTTCGGATATTATTCACAAAAAAGACGAACGTTTATTAGTCGTTATAGGACCTTGTTCGATCCATGATCCCTTGGCGGCATTGGACTATGCTCAGCGATTGAAAGCCTTATCTGATGAATTAAAAGATCATCTATATATTGTTATGCGAGTGTATTTTGAAAAACCGAGAACTACAGTTGGTTGGAAAGGTTTGATTAATGATCCGAAAATTGACGGTTCTTTTGATGTGGAACATGGTTTGCATATTGCTCGTCAATTATTGTTGGAATTGGTGGAAATAGGATTGCCACTGGCAACAGAGGCACTTGATCCGATGACACCACAATATTTAGCGGATTTATTTAGTTGGTCGGCAATTGGAGCGAGAACAACAGAATCACAAACGCATCGTGAATTGGCTTCCGGTTTATCAATGGCGGTAGGCTTTAAAAATGGTACTGACGGTAGTTTGAGCATGGCAATTAATGGTATGAAATCAGCTTCGATGCCACACAGTTTTATCGGTATTAATCGTTTTGGACAAGTGAATTTATTACGTACTGCAGGGAATCCTGATGCTCATGTCATTTTGCGTGGTGGAAAAACACCAAATTATGAAGCAGAATTTGTCAAGAAATGTGAACAGGAATTAGAAAAAGCAGGATTGGAACAAGCCATTATGATTGATTGTAGTCATGGAAATTCCAACAAGGACTATCGCCGCCAGCCATTAGTGGCAGAAAATGCAGTGGAACAAATTATCGGCGGTACAAACTCTATTATTGGGTTGATGTTAGAAAGTCATATTTATGCCGGCAATCAAAGTGCGGAGCAGCCGGTGAGTGAAATGAAGTATGGTGTGTCAATTACAGATGCTTGCATTGATTGGGAGACAACAGATACACTATTGCGAAATTTAGCGGAAAAATTAAAAAACAAATTGTAAACTGACCGCACTTTTAAGATGTTGGAATTAAAAAATGGACGCATTAAAGGAAATTAGAAATCAAATTGATCAGGTGGATAAGGCACTTTTACAGCTTTTTGCGGAGCGTTTGGCGTTGATCAAAAAAGTCGGTGAAGTGAAACATCAACAGGGCTTGCCTATCTATGTGCCTGAACGGGAGGCAGATATGTTGGCTGCCCGTCGTGCCGAAGCCGAAAAATTGGGTGTGCCACCGGATTTGATTGAGGATGTACTACGTCGTTTAATGCGTGAATCCTATGCCAGCGAAAATGATTTTGGTTTTAAAACTGTCAATCCGGAAATTAAAAAAATTGTGATTGTAGGCGGTTATGGAAAATTAGGGGGATTATTTGCCCGATTTTTTAGCCAATCAGGTTATACAGTGAAATCGCTTGGGCGTGATGATTGGGATAATGCTGCACAGATTTTAGAAAATACAGATGTCGTTATTGTCTGTGTGCCAATTAATCAAACCTTAGCCAGTATTGAACGTTTGCAACCTTATCTCACAGAAAATATGTTGCTGACGGATTTAACGTCGGTAAAACGCCAGCCGCTTACAAAAATGCTTGAAGTGCATAAAGGTGCTGTAGTTGGTTTACATCCCATGTTTGGGCCGGATATTGCAAGTATGGCAAAACAAGTGATAGTACGTTGCGATGGTCGTTATCCTGAAAGATATCAGTGGCTGTTGGAGCAAATGCAAATGTGGGGAGCTAAAATTTTCCAAGTGGGTTCGACGGAGCATGATCAGAGTATGACTTATATTCAAGCACTTCGCCACTTTGCAACCTTTGCTTTTGGCTTGCACCTATCCCGCCAGCCGGTCAATTTATCTAATTTATTGGCATTATCTTCGCCGATATATCGATTGGAGTTAGCTATGATTGGGCGTTTATTTGCACAAGACGGGAGTTTATATGCGGATATTATTATGGACAAACCGGAAAATTTGACCGTTATTGAAAGCCTTAAACACACTTATGCCGAGAGCCTGGCATTTTTTGAAAACGATGATAAAGAAGGTTTTATTCGTACTTTTGAAGAAGTGAAAGCTTGGTTCGGTGAGTATTCCGATTTATTTATGAAAGAAAGCCGACAATTGCTTCAACAAGCTAATGATCATCGACATAGTGTATAAAACTAAAGAAAAATCCACCGCACTTTCTGTTCTATTTAGGTTCTGTTACCGGTTTATTTAAATTATCAACAGCCCTATAACTAGAAAAAATGTGGTGGATTTTTTTGATTGTGTTGAGGTTTAAATCGGAATAGAGGAGAAAAATACCAATAAAATCGGTGGAGCAATATTGGTGACAAAACCGAAACTAATAGCCAATGGCACAACTTCAATGCCACCGGAGCGTTGGATAATCGGCAATGTGCAATCTAATGCGGTAGCACCGGCTAAGCCTACAGCGGTTGAACGGTAGTTAAACATAAAAAACGGAATAACAAATAAACTTAAAATTTCGCGACTCAAATCATTGAAAAAGGCAATACTGCCATAAATTGGCCCCCAAGCGTCATTAATGATAACACTCGACAATGAATACCATCCTAGACCTGAGGCTATCGCTAAGCCTTGAGTTATCGGTAAATCTAATACATAAGCAGAAATCATGCCACCTAGGAGAGATGTGAAAATCATAATGATACCGGTGTAAATACCTCGTTTATTAAATAAGACTTCACGCAATGAAATGCCGTTGTTGCGTAGTTGAATTCCGACAAAGAAAATAAGTGCAATCAGCACATAAGTACTTGCGCCGAAAGGAAGTGAAAATACACCTTTACTAAAATAACCAAAGATAAAACCCAAAAAGACCATTGAACAAAGTTTAAAACTGTCGAGTAGTAATTTCCAACGTGGAGGTATATCAGTGCCGAGATGTTTAAGTGGCTCAGGTCGAAATTTATCAAATGCGACTAGACCAATAATATTACATAACACAATAATGAGACAAAATGTCATTGCAGAAAGGCCGATCATCGGTAATTTGCTCCCTACATCATCAAGTTGCCCAAGAGATACGCCCATTACAAACAAAATGGCATAGAGTAAAATCATGACGGCTTTATTGATCAAATTGAGCCATTGTTGATTATGGGTTTTCAGTAAGTAACCTAAAAACATAGGGATTAAAACGATCAATAACCCTTCAAACATGAGAGGTTTTCCTTATATAATAAATAAAAACGCACTATATCAAATAAGCCGATATTTGGGTAGATTTCATTGTGTTTGAATTATGGGCATAGAGTAGTGCGGTCATTTTTTTATTTGTTTTGGAGACATTATGGAACATCATTTAGAGGACATTATTCGGATTTTTAATCAATGTTTTGAGCAGGAATACAATACAAAACTAGTCAAAGGCGGTGATGAACCGATTTATCTGCCGGCGAATGAGGAAATCCCTTATAATGCAATTTATTTTGCTCGAGGTTTTTATAGCAGTGCTTTGCATGAAATTGCTCATTGGTTGGTGGCAGGTAAAGAGCGCCGCAAACTAGAGGATTTTGGTTATTGGTATGAGCCTGATGGTCGTTCGGAACAGCGCCAGCGTGATTTTGAACAAGTAGAAGTGAAACCACAAGCAATCGAATGGATTTTAGCCACTGCGGCCGGATTTCGCTTTTTTGCTAGCTCGGATAATTTGGAGGGAAATGTAGGGGATACACAACCTTTCAAACAAGCGGTTTATGACCAAGTGAAAATATATGCAGAAAAAGGCTTACCAAAACGAGCGGAAATTTTACGTCAAGCCTTGGCAGAATTTTATGGCACAGAAAATCGCATTGATTTGACAAAATTTGATGTTGCTCGTATTTAATTCTTCAAGTTGATTTCAAATTAGCGAGGAACAGGCGGTGGCAGTGGTTCAGGATTACCCAAAAAGTGCGGTTGTTTTTCAAACCATAATTCCCATAGCATCAATACTCTGGCCAACATTTCACGCACTCGTGTCAGAATGTAAGTGTCGGGATCTGTTGCCGCAAAACAAATAGCATCAATATGATGATACTGGGCAATAAATAAAGCACGCTCACAATGGAAACCTTGGCTGATGATAGTCATTGGCTCTGCGTGAAAGACTTGTTTGGCGCGGATTACACTGTCTAATGTTCTAAAACCGGCATAATCGGGAAATAATACATTGTCCCCAATTCCCCTTTTTTTCAAATCATTAGCCATCATTTTAGGCTCATTATATTGTAATGTACGATTATCGCCACTGAGCAGAATATAATCAATTTTTTCGTTATCAAACAGGTCTTTCGCCGCACTTAAGCGATATTGATAAAATTGATTAGGGGTATTTTTAAGGGTATATTTTGATGTGCCGAGTAATAGGGCATAGGGACGATATGGAATTTGTTCAATATCCCGATATACTGATTTTCTTACGCTAAAACTAATTAAATTGTCTATCGCAATAACCAATCCGAGCAACAATAACCCAGCAATGAGTATTGTGCGAAAAGTGGTTTTTACAGAAAGCGATAGTGACATAATTTCTAGTATCTCCAACAAAAATGTGTGATTACCTTAATTAAAAGTGCGGTCAAATTCAAGGGAATTTTTATATTGTAAGTTTTTTGTTAAGCGTTTGCATAGTGTTCAAAAATTGTTATAATTAATGATCAGATGAGTTTATATGCAGTTTAAAATGAATTTTCATCAATAGACTATTGATATTCACTTACAGAGTTCAAAAATGATCAATCAATCAATCAATCAGCTATGAATTTGCGCAAATTATTTTCGTTAAAGCTGATTGTTGCTTTAACTACAGGCACTATGTTTCCTTTAAGTGCTTCAGCTACTGATTACGTCAATATCAATGAAAATGGGGGTAATTACTATGGAAGTAATAAAACCCCAGAAACAAGCGGAGCTTTAGGAAATCGTAGTATTGCTATCGGTCCTGATACAAAAGTTGGAAATACTTCGCCTGAGGCTATTGCTGTTGGTTCATCTGCAACTGTAGGCAGTAATTCTGCTGATGCTATTGCTATTGGGAAAGATGCCCATTCCTATGGGAAAGGGGCTGTTGCTATTGGGCATGGTGCTAAGTCATCCCATGAAAACTCTATTGCCTTAGGGCAAAATTCAATTACAGAAGAAGCTGTAAGCACACCGTCTATGGTGATCAACGGTAAGACTTACAATTTTGCCGGCGGTCAAGCCTCGGGTACATTGAGTATCGGGGGCAAACCTATTCAGAGCAATCCTCCTCCACCTATTGTTGAGTTCCCTCCTATTGATAGACCGATTATCGTAGACTGGCCTTATCTGGATGGTTATAGAGGTCTTGCAAGCCCCTCGGTGGAGCCTACTTTAGAGGTATACTCTGAAGTGGATAACATGCCTTCAAACCCAAATGCACCGATTGGGAATAATCAAGAATTGGAAAAACGGACTATTACTAATGTGGCTGCCGGACGAATTTCTGAAACCAGTACCGATGCGATAAACGGTAGTC
>JAUNED010000010.1 GCA_030525745.1 Lonepinella koalarum
CCAAGACGGCAAAACCCAAGTTTCCGTGCAGTTTGAAAAGGAAACGGTGTGGCTATCACAGGCGCAAATGGCGACATTATTTGGAAAAGATGTAAGAACCATTAATGAGCATATTGCAAATGTATTTGCAGAGGGAGAACTGGAGCAACATTCAACTATCCGGAAATTCCGGATAGTTCGCCAAGAAGGATCAAGACAAGTTAGCCGTGAAATTGATCATTATGATTTGGATATGATCATTTCTATAGGCTATCGAGTGAAATCGCCACAAGGCGTAGCTTTTCGCCGTTGGGCAACCGCTCGCCTAAAAGATTATCTGGTAAAAGGCTATGCCCTTAACGAACGCCGTTTACAGGAACGAGGTATTGAGTTTGAACAGGTGATTGGCTTGCTCAGCCAAACCCTTGCCAATCAAGCGTTGGTGACGGCAGACGGGCAGGCGGTATTGAACGTTGTGCAAGATTACGCACGCAGTTGGAGTTTGCTCCAAGCCTATGACGAGCAGAGTTTGCAAAATAATCACCAAAAACAAACGGAGATGATTTCTCTCGATATGGCACAAGTTTGGGCAGCGATTGCACAATTAAAACAAACCCTTATCGAAAAAGGCGAGGCAACCGAACTTTTCGGCAATCCTCGTAATGAGGGCTTGGCTTCAGCGGTGGCGACGATTGAACAAGGTTTTGGTGACGAATTGTTTTACCCGAATGTCGCCAGCCGTGCTGCCAATTTGCTCTATTTCGTAATTAAAAATCACCCACTCACCGATGGCAACAAACGCACAGGATCATTTTTATTTTTGTGGTATTTACGCCTGAACCAGCATTTACTGGCTAAACCGGTGGAACAACTGATTAACGACAATACACTGGTTGCCTTAGCCTTGTTGGTGGCAGAAAGTTTGCCTGAACAAAAAGAACTGATGATTAAACTGATTGAACACTTTATTTTATTAAAAGCATAAGACATACAGGAACACAATATGACAATTTCCCAACTTTCCCGCAAAAACATTCAAGCTCTCACCCCTTACCAATCGGCACGGCGTTTGGGGGGCAGTGGCGATGTGTGGCTGAATGCCAATGAATATGCCCTTTCGCCAAACTTTGATTTAACCGACCGCACTTTTAACCGCTACCCTGAGCCACAACCGCAGGCGGTGATTGAAGGTTACGCCCGATATGCAGGCGTTGCACCTGAAAATGTGCTGGTTTCCCGTGGGGGCGATGAGAGCATTGAGCTGATTATCCGTGCCTTTTGCGAGGCGAACGACAGCATTCTCTACTGCCCACCGACCTACGGAATGTACGCTGTGAGTGCCGATACCTGTGGCATTGCCACCAAAACTGTGCCTTTAACCGCCGATTTCCAGTTGGATTTAGCCCAAATCAAAGCTAACCTCGAGGGCGTGAAAGTGGTGTTTGTGTGCAGCCCGAACAACCCGACAGGCAACCTGATCAAGCGGTCGGATTTGCTCGAACTTTTGCAAATCACCGCAGGCAAAGCGATTGTGGTGGTGGACGAAGCCTACATCGAATTTTGCCCTGAGGCGAGTTTGGTTAGCGAGCTGGCGAACTTCCCACATTTGGCGATTATCCGCACCCTCTCCAAAGCCTTTGCCTTGGCGGGCTTGCGTTGTGGTTTCACCCTTGCCAATGCGGAACTGATCGGCGTGTTACAAAAAGTGATTGCACCTTACCCACTGCCTGTGCCTGTTTCCGATATCGCCGCCCAAGCCCTTTCGCCACAAGGCATTGAGCAAATGAAAACCCGTGTGGCGGAAGTCATCACCCTGCGTGCCGAATTGCAAAAAAATCTGGAAAACTTACCGCTTGTAGAACAAGTTTTTGACAGCGAAGCCAACTACCTCCTATTCAAATGCCAAGACGGACAAAAAGTCTTCAAAGCGCTTTGGGAGCAAGGCATTATTTTGCGTGACCAGCACAAAGCGTTAGGATTGCAAAATTGCATTCGGATTACGGTGGGGACGGCAGAGGAAAACCAGCGTGTGATTGATTACCTAGGACGAGCCGTCCTAGGCTAATTAAGCCCAGCCGCTTTGCGGCTGATAATGAAGAATATAAGAGCTGCAAAGCAGCTCGGATTATCGAGCCTCACACGGCTCGTGTGAGGTTATATGAGTTACACAAAACTGTATTACCACATCGTTTTCCGCACGTTGCAGAGTGTTCCTGCTATCAATGAGCAAAACGAAAAAGCGTTGTATCAATACATTTGGGCATTTTGCCAGCAACAAAAATGTACGCTACACCGCATTAACGGAATGCCCGATCATTTGCATTTGCTGGTGGAAATTCACCCGAGTATGGCAGTATCGGATTTTGTGAAGCAGCTCAAAAATGCCAGTCATAAATGGCTTGAACAGCATAGCGATTGGTTTCCCGATTTCTATGCTTGGTCGAAGGGCTACTGTGCTTTGACTTATAGTGAACACGAAAAAGCAAAAATAGTGAATTACATTAAAAATCAAAAGGAGCATCATAAGAGCATTAATTTTGTTGATGAAATAAGAATGTTAATGCTTGATATTGATGATGAGTATTTTGAACGACATTTATAACCTAGGACGAGCCGTCTTAGGCTAACTAAGCCCAGCCGCTTTGCGGCTGATAATGAAGAATAAAAGAGCTGCAAAGCAGCTCGGATTATCGAGCCTAGCACGGCTCGTGCTAGGCACTTACAGGAGAAAAACATGCAACCCACCCTTTTTGTCGACCGTGACGGCACGTTAATTGATGAGCCGAAAACCGATTTTCAAATCGACAGCCTTGAAAAGCTGAAATTCGAGAAAAACGTGATTCCTGCCCTGCTCAAACTCAAGGGGAAATACCGTTTTGTGATGGTCTCGAACCAAGACGGCTTGGGCACCAGTTCGTTCCCACAGGCAGATTTCGACAAACCGCACAATGCGATGATGGCGTTGTTCAACTCGCAAGGGATTGAATTTGATGATGTGCTGATTTGTCCACACAAGCCTGAAGACGGCTGTGATTGTCGCAAACCGCACACCAAACTGCTGCAAAAATACATCGACCGCCAACTGTTCGACCCAGCCAACAGCTTTGTGATTGGCGACCGTGCCACCGATGTGCAACTGGCGGAAAACCTTGGCATTCGGGCGTTGCAATATCACCCTGAAAAACTGAACTGGGATTTGATTGCTGAAAAACTGCTGAATGAGCCCGTCACCAACATTGGCGAGCGACCAAAGCGCTTTGCCGAAGTTATCCGTAAAACCAAAGAGACCGACATCAAAGTGCAAGTGTGGCTGGACGAAACAGGCAACAACGAAATCAGCACCGGCGTGGGCTTTTTCGACCATATGCTCGACCAAATCGCCACCCACGGCGGTTTTAGAATGAACATCACCACCAAAGGCGACTTGTGGATTGACGAACATCACACGGTGGAAGACACCGCCCTCGCCCTCGGCACCGCGTTAAAACAAGCGATTGGCGACAAACGCGGCATCGCCCGTTTCGGCTTCGTGTTGCCGATGGACGAAAGCCGTGCGGAATGTGCGATGGACTTATCGGGCAGACCGTTCATCAAATTCAAAGCCGATTTCAAACGTGACAAAGTGGGCGATTTCAGCACCGAACTGACCGAACACTTCTTCCAATCCATCGCCTTCACGATGCTCGCCACCCTGCACATCAAAGCAAAAGGCGACAACGACCACCACAAAATCGAAAGCCTGTTCAAAGTCTTCGGCAGAACGCTCCGTCAATGTATCCGCATTGAAGGGAATGAGTTGCCGAGTTCGAAAGGGGTTTTATAATCACCGTAGGGGCGGGTCCTGTGCCCGCCCGAAAGTGCGGTTGAAATTTGCAAAGTTTTTGGGAAATTTGACCGCTTGTATTATCAAAAAGTGAGGAAATTAAAATGGCATCAATAGATCGTATGGATTGGCATTATGGTGGGGATTATCCGAGTGAATTACCTACTCAAAATGCAGGAACACATATTGGAATGTTTTTAGCTTGGGCGTTTAGTAATGGCTTAATTGGTGAATTACATTTAGAAGAATATCAAGATGAACTAAAGAAATTAGCAGAACGAAAAATCACTGGCGTTGATTTTTTAATTGATCTATGTGATGAAAAATTATGGGACGAGGATTTTGATGACATCGGAGCAGAATTTGCAGTAGATTATTATCAAGATGATAATTCAACATTCCCTGCTCGATATTTAGATGATTATGCCGATGTTTTTAAAGAATATGATATTCCAACACTTTATCATTTACCGAATACTTGGGAAAATTTTGATAAATTAAAGCCTATTTTAGATCAACGTTTTAAAGAATGGAAAAAGTGGAAAGGATATAAATAAACAATTTAGTCATCATCGGAAATGTATCCGTATTGAAGGGAATGAGTTGCCGAGCTCGAAAGGGGTTTTATAATCATCGTAGGGGCGGGTCCTGTGCCCGCCCGAAAGTGCGGTTGAAATTTGCAAAGTTTTTGGAGATTTTGACCGCTTGTATATAGCGATATAGGAGAATAATTTATGGATCAGCAGTTAATTGACTTGGGTATAAAGTTATCGGAGGCATTAGTAAAAAATACTGCATCAAGTATTTTTACTAAAATTCGAGCTATTAAAGCCAAAAAAGATGATAAAGAAACCATAAATGAATTAGAAGAGATTATTCAAGAACTTATTGCTGATAAAAATGAATTATTGCAAATATCTCAGGCTTTTCAGCAAGAGTTGATGGCTCAAAAAATAACAGATACAGAAATAGATTATATTACTCAGAAATTAATTCCCAAACTACAAGAATTAGCTGGAGTTACTGGTGGTAATGTAGATGAGATGGTTAGAATACTTTCTCCATTAGTCTCAAAAGAAACTCTAACAATTTTACAATTATTAGGATTTAATTTTAGAAAAGCTATTGGAGAGCCTTTAACTATTTTGTTAGAAAAAATGATTTTATCCAAATTACCTCTTTCGCCAGAATTACAAGCTGAAATTCAGTTAGAAACAATCAAAGCATTGCAAAATCCAAATGCTGCTAAAGCCATAACTAAAATGAAATAGTATTGAAAATGACTAACCTAACTATCATCGACACAGGCTGTGCCAACCTGTCTTCGGTCAAATTTGCCTTTGACCGACTTGGCATTCAGGCAGAGATCTCCCGAGATCTCAACAAAATCCAATCTGCCGATAAATTGCTGCTCCCCGGTGTGGGAACGGCAGCGGCGGCGATGGCGATTTTGCATGATCGCCGACTTATTGACACCATTCGCAACGCTACTCAGCCAATGCTCGGTATTTGTTTGGGAATGCAGTTAATGACGGAATTTTCCCACGAGGGCGATGTAGCCACGTTGAACCTGATGCGTGGCAAAACCGAACGCTTGCCTGAATGCGGTTTGCCGTTGCCGCATATGGGCTGGAACAAGGTGCAGTACCAAGCCGACCATCCGCTATTTCACGGCATTGAGCAAGGCAGCCATTTCTATTTTGTGCATAGCTACGGCGTGTTACCGAATGAAAACACCATCGCCACCTGCGACTACGGCGTGCCGTTTTCCGCTGCCATTGCCAGCCAAAACTTCTACGGCGTACAGTTCCACCCCGAGCGTTCGGGCGAGGCTGGGGCGAAGTTGCTCAGGAATTTTGTGGAGAATGTCTGATTTTGCGATCTTGATCGCAAAGTTTGAAAATAGGGCTTGATTTCTCGCTTTATTTCGACAAAATTACTGTTAATTTAACCAGTAAAAGAGGGTGAGAAATGAACGAAATTAAACTATTTGAAAACAGCCAAATCCGCTCAGTGTGGGATAGCGAAAAAGAAGAGTGGTTTTTCTCGGTGGTGGATGTAGTGCAAGCACTAACCGATAGCCTTGATCCTAAGCAGTATGTCAAGAAAATGCGGAGCCGTGACCCAGAACTCAATGCCAAGTGGGGTACAATTTGTACCCCTGTTCCAATGTTGGGAAAAGATGGCAAAAAACGCAACGTGCAAGCAGCAGATTTACAAGGCATTTTCCGTATTATTCAGTCTGTACCAAGCCCGAAAGCCGAGCCGTTGAAAATGTGGCTGGCGGAAGTCGGCAAAGAGCGGATTGATGAGATTATCGATCCTGAATTGACCATTGACCGAGCCTTAGCCACTTACTTGAAAAAGGGCTATTCCCGTGAGTGGATTAACCAACGCTTGCAAGCCATTCAGGTGCGAAAAGAGCTGACGGATACTTGGCAAGATCACGGTGTGCAAGCCGGCAGAGAATTTGCGATTCTCACCAATGAAATCACACAGGCGTGGAGCGGTATGACCACTCGACAATACAAGGATTTCAAAGGGCTGAAAAAAGAAAGCCTGCGAGACAATATGACTACCACCGAGTTGGTGCTGAATATGCTTGCTGAGGCTGCTACCAAGGACATCGCTCAAATCAGCCATCCACAGGGCTTGGAAGAAAATAAAACCGTTGCCAAACGGGGCGGAAATGTTGCAAAAGTGGCTCGGGAAAGTTTGGAGGCAGAGACCGGCAAACCGGTGATTACTCAGCAAAATGCGATTGATTTCGCTGCGGTGATTGCACAAGTGGCGAAACAGGTGAAGAAATAAGTGCGGTCGGTTTTTTGCAAGTTTTTGGAAGAATTTGACCGCTTGTACCCCATACGAGCTGTATGGGGCTAGATAAACCAAGCTACTCCGTAGCTTAGAGAGACAGTCGCAGCGCGACTGGGATTATTCAGCCTAGCACGGCTCGTGCTAGGCACACAGGAACAACAATATGCAAAAATCCATCATTATCCCCGCCCTCGATCTTATCGATGGGCAAGTAGTTCGCCTGCATCAGGGCGATTATGCGAAACAGACGACTTATACCGATGATCCGATTGCTCAATTTGCCGATTACTTGGCACAAGGGGCGGAGCAGTTACATTTGGTCGATCTTACTGGGGCGAAAAATCCGGCTCAAAGACAGACCGCACTTATCGGCAAGATTATTCGTGAAACCCACTGCAAAATCCAAGTAGGCGGCGGTATCCGTACCGAGCAGGACGTGGCAGATTTGTTGGCGGTGGGGGCAAACCGTGTGGTGATTGGTTCGACTGCGGTAAAAGAGCGTGAAACGGTTAAAGGCTGGTTCAAAAAGTACGGTGCGGAGAAATTTGTGCTGGCACTGGATGTGAACATTGATGCAATCGGTCAAAAAATCATTGCGATTAGTGGCTGGCAAGAGGCAAGTGGTGTGTCGCTCGAGGAGTTGATTGAAGATTATCAAACCGTGGGCTTGCAACACGTTTTATGCACCGATATTTCTCGAGACGGCACGCTGGCAGGTTCAAATGTGGATCTCTATCGAGAAATCTGTGCCAAATATCCGGAGATTCAATTTCAATCCTCAGGCGGTATCGGCTCGCTTGCGGATATTGCTGCCTTGAAAGGCACGGGCGTGGCTGGCGTGATTGTCGGTCGTGCGTTGTTGGAAGGTAAATTTAATGTAGCGGAGGCAATCGAATGTTGGCAAAACGGATAATTCCTTGTTTAGACGTGCGTGACGGGCAAGTTGTGAAAGGCGTGCAGTTCCGCAACCACGAAATCATCGGCGACATTGTGCCACTCGCTCAACGTTATACCCAAGAGGGAGCGGATGAGTTGGTGTTTTACGATATTACCGCCTCAAGTGACGGCAGAACGGTGGATAAAAGCTGGGTGGAACGTGTGGCACAGGTGATTGATATTCCGTTCTGTGTGGCAGGCGGGATCAAAACCATTGCCGATGCGGAGCAGATTTTTGCTTTCGGGGCGGACAAAATCTCCATCAATTCTCCAGCCCTTGCCAACCCCGAACTGATTACTCAACTGGCGGATCGTTTTGGCGTACAAGCGGTGGTGGTTGGTATTGATAGCTGGTTCGAGGCAGAAACCGGCAAATATTGGGTCAATCAATACACCGGCGATGAAAAACGCACCCGCCAAACCGAATGGCAGTTGTTGGATTGGGTGGCGGAAGTGCAAAAGCGAGGAGCAGGCGAAATCGTGCTGAATATGATGAACCAAGACGGCGTACGCAACGGCTACGATTTGGTGCAACTGAAAAAAGTGCGTGAAGTTTGCCATGTGCCTTTGATTGCCTCAGGCGGTGCAGGCGAAATGGTGCATTTTCGTGATGCTTTTATTGAGGCAAATGTGGACGGGGCTTTGGCAGCAAGTGTGTTTCATAAGCGGATTATTGATATTGGTGAGCTGAAGGCGTATTTGGCGGCGGAAGGGGGTGAAGTTAGAAGATGACCTAGCACGAGCCGTGCTAGGCTCAATAACCCCAGCCACTCCGTGGCTGTAAGGATAGAGCCGCAGAGCGGCTCAGATGATAAAACCCCATACGGCTCGTATGGGGGTAAGCGGCCAAATTATCGTATAATTTTGTAATTACTGAAAATGAAAACAGCTGAACTAAAAGATGTTCATTATAGTTACTCTGATGTACTAAGCAAAAATAATGCTTATTTATGTATGTTACAAGATGAGGTTTGCTTTTCTGTGACATTATTGATCGGAGAAAAAGGAAATAATGGAGCAGATTACTTTGATGTCACAATTTATAATCCAACTTGGATCAAGAAACACAAATATCTTTTAGGTAAATTTGCAATTATTGTAGATACTGATGATTTTGATGATGTTATTGAATATTTACGAATTGAAATAGCCCAAATAACAGGAAATGATTGGGATGAAATTTCCAATAAATTAAAAAAGATGTTCTCTTGGGAATATGATGATTATCTACCATCAAAAGAAGAACAAAAAAGAATCGTAAGAGAATATATTCAAAATAATCCTGAAATACTTAAGGAATTTTTATGATAAACCAAATCAACTGGCAAAAAGTCGATAACCTTCTCCCCGTTATCATCCAAAACGCCCAAACCTGTGAAGTACTGATGTTAGGCTATATGAACCAACAAGCCCTCGAAAAAACGCTGGCTGAAAAGCGAGTGACTTTTTACTCCCGTACCAAACAACGGCTGTGGACGAAAGGCGAAACCTCGGGCAATTTCCTAAACGTGGTGGATATGAGCTTGGATTGTGATAACGACACCCTGTTAATCCTCGCCAACCCTATCGGCGAAACCTGCCACACTGGGGCGGAGAGCTGTTTTCATCAGTTTGAACAAGAACAGCCAGATTGGATCTTTTTCAGCAAATTAGAACGAATGATCGCAGAGCGTAAAAATGCCGATCCGGAAAGCTCTTATACCGCTAAACTTTACGCCAAAGGCACACCGAAAATCGCCCAAAAAGTAGGGGAAGAGGCAGTAGAAAGTGTCATTGCAGCAATGAAAAATGATCGGGAAGAATTAGTTTCTGAAGTGGCAGATTTGGCGTATCATTTAACTGTGTTGCTGCACAATGCTGATTTATCTTGGGCAGAGATCAATGCTAAACTAAAAGAACGTCACAAAGGGATTGGGTTACATCCTGAGGGTTCGAATAAATAGGCATTATAATCAAAGTGGCCATATCTGATAGGATAATCACTGAAATAAAATCCCGATGATTTAAAAATCGGGGTTTTCTTTTTCTAGTATAGTATGATTTTATTTTTCTATATTTAATATTTTTTCTAACATTAATGGTAGTGTCAGTTCAATTTCCCTAATCCATTTTGATATATCTTGTTCCCAATAAGGTAATTCTGTTTGTTGGATCCGATTTGCCCGTTGTTGGATATAATCAAACCCTAAACTTGCTGCTGCACCTTTTAATTTATGTGCGATAGAAATCAATGCTGATTTTTCCTTAGGATTTGTTTTGTAAGAATGATAAAGTGCAGTCAAATTTAGCTCGCTCTTAGAGAGTTGCTCGAATAATTTAACATTATTCAAATAACTTTTTAGTCCGGCTAATTCAATAAATTCTGAGATGATAGTTAGATCAAACCAATGGGTATATGATTGTAATCCGGTTAAAAAATTAACCGCACTTTGTGGAATATCTTTTTCTACAGAATACAAATTGTCCTGTAAAAAATAGCAGTTTAAACAGCAAGTTAATTCTTTTATTGAGAGTGGCTTGTGTAACACGTCATCCATGCCTTTTTGCTCATATTCTGTGCGATTGTGAATGACATTAGCGGTTAGAGCAATGAGTGGCGGAAGAAAATCTAACTCGTCATTTTCGTAAGCCGTTCGTAGTGTCTTGGCGACATCAAAGCCAGTCATATCGGGGAGTTGGATATCAAGTAAGAGTAAATCATATTCTTTTTGCTTAAACATTGTAATGGCTTCATTACCGGTCATGGCAACATCAACAAAATGCCCCATTTTTTGTAATAAATTTGTGGTGACTAAGATATTAAGCTGTACATCTTCAACTAATAAAATTTGCAAATTTTTGACCGCACTTTTTACATTTAATGTGTCTGTTTCATCAATCCTTTTAGCCTGAATGGATAAGTTAAATTCAGTGCCTTGCCCAAACACACTTGTTACGGTTAAATCACCCTCCATAAGCTGTGCAATTTGTTTGGATACTGCCAGACCAATACCTGTACCGGCTGCTTTTTTTTGCCCTTTGACTTGGTAATACATTGTAAAAATATGTGGCAAATCTTGAGCAGGAATACCTATACCGGTGTCAGAAATGGAAAAGTGCAGTTGTTCATCTTTTTTCTGTTCAACTTTTAGCGTAATTTTACCTTTTTCAGTAAATTTCACCGCATTATTAAGCAAGTTCCATAAAACTTGGCTCAGGCGAGTTTGATCGAGCATGATAAAATTCGGTAAATTTTCACCGCACTTTAATTCAAAATCGAGGTTTTTCTGCGAAGCCATGAGTTGTGCAATATTGTGAATGTCATTTAAAAAAGCAGTGAAATCGGTTTTTTGCTGATATAGTTCTATACGCTGTGCATCAATTTTTTCCAAATCAATAATGTCGTTAAAAATATGCCCGAGAGAAACAGCACTCACGCTGATGGTATTTAAATAATTTCGTTGCTCGGCAGTAAGATTGGTATCCAATAACATGCGACTGAGTCCGACAATGCCGTTAAGTGGTGTTCTTAATTCGTGGCTAATTGTGGCTAACAAGGTACTTTTATGTTGAATAGATTGCGCTAAAGCAAGGCGTGAAAGTTCAAGACGTTCGACTAAAATCGTGAAAAAATAAATTACAAAGGGAGCGGAAATTAATCCGAAAATAATAGAGTAGGCGAGGCTCTGCCAATGAATTTCACCTACTATAGCAATACTTAATACCATTTGAGTAAGTAATGCAAAGGTAGCTAAGATCAAGAATCCTAATATGGAAAATTTGACTCTTCCGAGTTTGATGACCCAATCAATATATTGTTGTGTGAAGTGTTTGACGTTTTTCATAAGCGCATTTTTTCAACTTTTTTCGTATTTTAACAAATAAAAAAGGACTGGAATATGCCCAATCCTTTTAGTTGTGAAAAGTGCGGTTAATTTATGGGGTATTTTGTTCAGAAGAAGGTTTACGGCGTTTACCGATATTTTTCGTGTCTTTATGGCGAAGTTTTACTTTCTTCTGCTCGACTTTTTTCTTTTCTTCTTTTTTCGCTTTAATACGGGCTTTTTGTTTTTTGGTCACCGTATTTTTTTCACCGTCTTTCGGTGGCTTGGTACGAGGTTCCAAGCCTTCCAATATACGGGCTTTCAGTAATTCTTCCGTATAACGCTTAATTTTGCCGAGTAATTTATAATCATGAGCTTCCACAAAAGAAACCGCAGTGCCTTTTTTACCTGCGCGAGCGGTGCGCCCGATACGGTGCAAATAGGTATCTGCGCTATAAGGCAAGTCAAAATTCATTACATGGCTAACATCGTCAATATCAATACCTCGAGCTGCCACATCAGTTGCCACTAATACAGTGACTACCCCGTTTTTTAATTTATCAATGGCATTATTGCGTTGAGTCTGTGCCATATCGCCTTCTAAATAAGTGGAACGAATACCACGTTTACGTAAGGTTTCGGACAATTCACGCACATCTTCACGGCGACGGACAAATACAATACCTTTTGTCACTTGCTCTGCTTCAATAAAACGGGCTAATAATTTAATTTTATGCTCGTTATTATCAGCGTGATAATACCATTGGGTGATTTTTTTGCGTTCACGACGGCTGGGTTCGGCATCAATTTTGATAGGGTCATTAAGCAAGCGTTCGGCAAAATCCACTAATAATTCCCCCTCAAGGGTAGCGGAAAATAACAGAGTTTGTTTTCTCCAACGGGTTTCCGCTGCCACTTTTTCCGCATCTTGCCCAAAGCCCATTTGTAACATGCGATCGGCTTCATCTAAAATCAAGATTTCAACTGAACGACAGTCGAAATTTTCCTCTTTAATATATTGTAATAAGCGTCCCGGTGTTGCTACTACGATGTCCTGATTTTTATTGAATACTTCACCGTGGTTTTGATAGGCCACACCTCCAGTGATCGTAGCAATGCTTAAATGGGTGAATTGAGCTAATTCTTCAGCTTGTTGAGCAACCTGCATAGCCAGTTCTCTTGTTGGAGTTAAAACCAAAATGCGAGGTGCGCCGGGTTTACGGCGAGGGTAGTCCAATAAATGCTGAATGGCCGGTAATAAAAAGGCAGCAGTTTTTCCTGTTCCTGTCGGCGCCGAACCTAAAATATCCCGTTCTTCCATTGCAGCAGGAATAGTTTCTGTTTGGATAGCAGTTGGACGAGCATAGCCTTTTTTCTGTATCGCTTTTAATAATTCCGGTGCCAGGTCGAAATCGGCAAACTGGGGTACTGACATAGTGTTCTCTATCTTGGTTAAAATCGTGCGAAATTATACCGCACTTTCGGGGAATTGGGCTGAAAATATCAGGGCGAAAATGATTCGCCCTGACAGAATGATTATTTTCTTTTTAAGATTAAAAAACGTAAGTCGTAAGGGTTTTCTATATCTTGCATACGGTATTCTTCAAACTCGATGTGCCATTCTTCCCAGTTAATTTCGGGGAAAAAAGTGTCTCCTTCAAGTTCGGTTTGAATTTGAGTGAAATAGAGTTTATCTGCTTGTGGTAAATATTGCTTAAACAATTCACCTCCACCGATGAGCATAATTTCCTTTTGATCTTGTACACAACCCATCGCACTTTGCATATTGTCTTTCCAAATTACACCGTCAAATTGGAAAGGGGAACGGGAAAGTACGATATTAGTACGTTTAGGCAATGGACGACCAATACTTTCAAAGGTTTTTCGCCCCATAATGACCGGTTTCCCAGTGGTGTTTTTGCGAAACCAAGTTAAATCTGCCGGTAAATGCCAAGGCATTTGATTGTCTTTACCGATCACCCAATTCTTTGTGGCGGCTACAATTAAACTCAATCCCATTAGGCTTTCTCGCTATCAAACCAGCCACGCACCAGCTGTACGGAAAGAAGTAGGGTAATTAATCCTAAAATGTACAAAATATAAGCTAAAATAGGGTGGGATGCTGTTTCATTTTCTTCCACGAGGCGAATATCGGTGACATTAGGAAATTCGCTGAACATGGTAATTCTCCAACCATAATATTTAAGTTCGACAAGTTTTGTGTCAGAAACATAGTCTAACGCTTTCGCTTGGATATTAGCAGAATCAAATTTGAAATAGAAAGGAAATCCCCAGCCGGTATCTTCGTTACGATAGACTTTGGGTTCGGTTTTATTGGGGTTTTGTGTGTTAATAAAATACACGTCACGAACAGTACTGTCGGCAGGATTAGATTTAGTAATAAAGCCGTCTTTATCCATACGTTTTACTTCGCCGCTGCTAATTCGCGTAATTTCATAACTTGGTGTGACAAAATTAATACCTGCAAACAGCAGGGTATGAAAAATAAAAATAACGACTAACAGGAAATATTTGATGATTTTACGCATAATGGTTCCTTTCTTGAGTAAAAGTGCGGTTCATTTTACCTGAATTTTGAATAAACGCTCAAAATTTTTGGTGGTGATTTGAGCAAATTCGGCTACTGATAACCCTTTTAAGGCAGCGACATATTCACAGACTTCTCGTGTATAAGCAGGTTGATTTTCTTTGCCTCGAAAAGGCACTGGCGCTAAATAAGGGCTGTCGGTTTCTACTAATAAACGCTCTAATGGAACATAGCGAATCACGTCACGGATGTCTTTTGCATTTTTAAAGGTGACAATACCTGAACAGGAAATATAAAATCCTAAGTCCAATGCTTGTTTGGCAAATTCCAGTGTTTCGGTAAAACAATGGATAACCCCACCGCAGTTTTCTGCCTGATTTTGCCGTAAAATATTAATCGTATCCTCGCCCGCAGCACGAGTATGAATAATTACCGGCTTATTCAGCTGATTTGCTACCTCAATTTGACGGCTGAAAATATCTTGCTGCACGGATTTGTTGTCTTGGCTGTAATAATAATCCAACCCGATTTCGCCGATGGCAATCACTTTTGAATGTTGGGCTAATTCAATTAAACGGGCGTGATCATAGGGTTCATCATCTAAATCCAACGGATGAACGCCGCAAGCCAATGAGACATCAGAACGGTGTGCCAAGGCATCACGTTGTTTTTCAAAACGGCTTAAAGTCACGCCAATAGTTAATAAATGTTGTACGCCTCGTGCTTTGGCTTTCTCCACCACATCATCGATATTTTGGTGTAAATTCTCGTAATCCAACGCATCCAAATGGCAATGGCTATCTACAATAAACATAATTTTCCTTAATTTATTTTTTATTGGGGGGAAGAAAAAAATACATAATCCATAATACGATTGGTGGTCCGAAAATCGGAATAAATATAATTATGGAATATAAAATTTTAAAAAAAAGATAATCTCGAGATTGCCAGATTTTTCTCATTCCCCACAAAGAGACTAAAAATGATAAGCTAAAGATACAATACCACCAAATCGGCTCTAAATTAATTTGGCTGAAACTACTGAAGTTATACTTACCATTTCCGAAACGATAAAATGACATGCTATTTCCTTAAGTTTCAAAAACATCTGTAATCAGTTTGGTTAAGCCGTCCAGTAAAATCAATTCTTGATTTACTGCATTAATCTGGGTTAAATCTGACCGCACTTTTTGCATAATTTGATTGGCTTTGAGTAAACCTTGCGCAGTTTGCTGTTCGTTAAATTGTTGAATGCCCCGAATTACATCTTGGCAAATCCAGCCTTCTTGAATGCCAAGCTTTGCTTTTAATGCGTCGGTGAGAAAGTCTGTGAGCCAATCTAATTGTGGTAATGGATTATCTTTATCAAAATGCGCTAACAGTTCCAAAGGCGAACGGCGAATATAAAAAATCCAAAATTGGCGTAAAAATTCACGGCGTTTTTCCATTAACCCTTGTTCTAACATCGCCAATGCTTGTAGTGGCTTATTGTGATTAATACGAAGTGCGGTGGAAATATCATCTGTTTTTTCAGAATATTGAGATTGCAACCATTCCAGTGAAACTTGCATTTGTGGCACAGTAATCAACCAGGTTTGGCAACGGCTGTGAATTGTCGGCAATATTGTTGAAGAGAGATCCGCTTGTAGGAGAAAGTAGGTATTTGCTGTCGGTTCTTCCAAGGTTTTTAATAAAGCATTGGCGGCATTCTCGGTTAAACGTTCAATGCCTTGTAAATAAATGACTTTATTTCCCCCTTGTTGAGCGAATTGGCTTACTTTTTCGTTGATTTCACGCACTTGATCAATGCCAATATCTTTGCCTTCAATCGGAGCAAGTAGGTGATAATCAGGATGATTACCGGAGGAAAATAAATGATGGTTGTGATGTTGAATGGAAGATTCAGCTAAATCGCAAAGTAAGAATTTTGCCAGCGAATGAATAAGTTGTTCCACCCCTAAACCACTATCGGCTTTGAATAATAAGGCGTGATGCCCATGTTGTTGTTCAAAGGCGAGACGGATTTGCCGGTAAGTTGGTGTAAGCCAAGGGTAAAGTTCTGTCATTTTGATATATTATTTTTGTGAAACAACAAAGTGTTTAACCGCACTTTTAATATCTGCTGTGACTTTTTCAAGGCTTTGTTCAGCATTAATAACGACGGCTTTCGGGTTATCTTTGATTAATTCCAAATAACGTTGTCTGGTACGCTGAAAAAAATCTAAGGCTTGCTGTTCGATACGATCCAATTCACCTCGTCCTTTTGCCCTAGCCAAACCAATGGCAGGATCTAAATCTAAGTACAAGGTAAAATCCGGCTCAAAGTCTGCCAAAATACGGTTTTTTAAGTCAGTTAATAACTGTTTATCCAATTGACGACCGCCACCTTGATAAGCCTGAGAAGATAAATCATGACGGTCACCGATAACCCATTTTCCTTCAGTTAAAGCCGGTTTTATCACATTTTCAACCAATTGAATGCGTGCGGCATACAACATTAATAGTTCGGCTTTATCTGTAATAGGTTCGTCATTTTCGTGTTTGATTAAATGGCGTAATTTTTCGGCTAAAGGTGTTCCCCCTGGCTCTCGAGTAAAAACGAAATGCTCAATGCCTTCAGCCTGCAATGCTTCTACAATCGCTTGGGTTGCAGTGGTTTTTCCTGCTCCTTCCAAGCCTTCAATAACAATAAATTTTCCTTTCATTATTACTCTCTTACTTCTTATTTTCTCGATACCAACGCAAATATTCTTGTACGGCACGATTATGTTCTGCCAATGTTCGGCTAAATTTATGGCCGCCACGGCCGTTTGCTACAAAATAGAGTAAATCCGTTTTTTCAGGTTGAGCTACCGCCATTAAGGCACTTTCGCTCGGATTGGCAATAGGGGTCGGTGGTAGCCCCTCAATCACATAAGTGTTATAAGGTGTTGGCGTTTCGAGATCTTTTTTGCGGATATTACCTTGATATTCATCGCCCATGCCATAAATCACCGTTGGATCGGTTTGTAATTTCATTTTTAATTTCAAACGGTTAATAAAAACGGAAGCAATTTTTCCCCGTTCTGCTTCCATACCGCTTTCTTTTTCCACAATGGAAGCCAAAATTAACATTTCGTATTTATTGTTTAAAGGCAAATCCTTATTGCGACTTTCCCACGCCTTATCCAAGGTTGTTTTCATTTTGAGAATAGCTCGTTTAAGCAACTCTTCATCGCTGGAATTTGGTGTGTAATAGTAAGTATCGGGATAGATCCAACCTTCCAATTTTTTCGATCCAACCATCGTTTTACTCAAATCGTCAATGAGCTTTGTTTTTGCATTGAAATGACTAAAAATCTGCCTTTCCACAAAACTGATTTTACAAGTTTGGGTGTTTTCCGATGTGCAATCAGGTGCGTTATAATTAAAAACTTTTTTCAAGTGCGGTGCGTTTTCTATGGATTTAAACACTTGTGTCCAAGTTTCACCCTCAGTGAAACGAATACTGAATTGGGCTTCTTTTCCGCTGTTTAACAATACCAGCAGATCTTTCACCGTCTGAATACCGTTAAGTGAATAAGTGCCGGCTTTCACATTGCCCAGATCAGGATTGAGTTTTAATGCATAAGGCAACCAAGTTGCATCAGATACCAGCTTTTCTTGCTCGAAAAGTGCGACCAGTTTTTTGCCTGTTGTTCCCCGCTCCAAGGTTAAAAGTTGGTTTGGTTGAGTTGTAATGGGTTGTTGAATAACCTGCTGGATTTGTTGATAAGTCCAAAATGTGAGGGCACCACAGGAAATCAAGAGAATAAAAATAAGGTAAAGTTGTTTTTTCATCAGATTATTTTTTCAATTTTGACCAAACTTTGTCTTCTTGCCCTCGCCATAAACGTTGGATATTGGCGTGGTGGCGATAGACTAATAAACAGCAAACAAGAGATACAGGAAAAGTGAATTCAGGTTTAAACCACCATACATAAAAAGGGGTAAAAAGTGCAGTGAGTACGGCACTGAGCGAAGAATAGCCACTCACTAAAAAGACAAAAAGCCAAGTACCAAATACGGAACCCGCTACTCCCCAAGCAATAGGAGCAATGGCTCCAAAGGCAGTTGCGACACCTTTACCACCTTTGAATTGGAAAAAAATCGGGAATATATGCCCCAAGCAAGCACCTAATGCAACCATACCCAGTTCAAATTGGCTTAAACCCAAATAATAGCCGGCCCAAACAGGCAACATACCTTTTAGCATATCAAATACAAAGACGGCTAAGGCTGCCCAACGCCCACCTAAACGAAACACGTTGGTTGCGCCGGGATTGTGAGAGCCTTCTGTTCTTGGATCAGGCAATCCAAGTGCTTTACAAATTAAAACAGCACTGGAAATTGAGCCTAATAAATAGGCAAACAGCATATAACACAGGGCGAATAGGCTCATTCTCTTTTCTCTTTAAAAAAATTATAGCTATTTTACCCAAACTTGATAGGATTAGGCGAATTATTTTTTAGCCAAGGGAAAAACAAGGTGAATGACCGTATTTTTATTGAGGAATTAAGCGTATTTGCCCAAATAGGTGTGTACGATTGGGAGCAACAAATAAAGCAAAAGTTGGTATTTGATCTTGAAATGGTCTGGAATTGCCGGCAAGCCGCAGAAACAGACGATGTACAATATTGCCTGAATTATGCCGATGTAAGCAAATTCATTATTGATTATGTGGAATCTAAACCTTTTTTACTTATTGAACGGGTAGCCTATGAGGTAGCAGAGCAGTTACAAACACACTTTAACATTCAAGGGTTACGTTTAAAATTAAGTAAACCGAAAGCTGTGGCACAGGCAAAGAATGTCGGGATTATTGTACAGCGAGGCGAGTTGTAAGTAAGTATGGGATTCACATTCAAACAATTTCATATTAACGATGATCGTTGTGCGATGAAAGTGGGAACGGATGCCGTATTACTAGGAGCGATGGCTGATATTTCTCAGGCGAGTTCCATTTTAGATATGGGGTGCGGTTCGGGCGTGATCGCCTTAATGTTGGCACAACGTACGCAGAAGGAGGTCAAGATTTCTGCGGTAGAAATCGATCAAGCCGCTTTTTGGCAAGCAGAAGAAAATGTCCAACAATCACCTTGGGCAGACAAAATTCAATGTTTTCATCAAGACGTAGAAGATTTCTGCCAAAAGTGCGGTGAAAAAAATGAGCGTTTTGACCTGATTGTGGCTAATCCACCTTATTTCCCACCCGGTATTCATTGTGGTAACGAAGCCAGAAATTTGGCTCGCTACCAGCTACAAAGCCATTTAGACTGGTTAGAGGCGGCGACAAATTGTCTGATTGATGAGGGAAAAATTCAATTTATTTTACCCTTTGATGCCGCCGAAAGCTTGATAAAACAGACCGCACTTTTTTGCGTGGAGCGCTGTGAAATCATCACCAAACAAGGCAAACCAGCACAGAGAATGCTAGTGGGGTTTAGCCCATTATCACAGAGATTACAACAATCCACGCTGATTATTTATAATCAAAACAACCAGTACACAGACGCATTTAAGCAGCTGACTCACCCCTTTTATTTACATTTTTAAAATCTATTCTAAAAATGTATTGAAATCATCGTAAGCCAACCCTAACTTTCTACGGGCTTTACTGGTTTGAGAACAAGGGTAGCTGTTTTTTACAGCCTCCCTTTCTTCGTGCTTTTTCCAATGATGGCCTATTTGGATTAATTTTGTCACACATTGATTATAATCTTGTTTTAATACATCATAATGTTTCACATAATGATCAACTATAGTTTGTTCTTTTTCATTGAATACTTTTTCAAATGCCTTTATTTCATTCAATGGGCGTTTGCTGTTAAATTTCTGATAATTTTCTTGTAATCTTGATAAATCTTGAAACTCTTGGGCAGAAAATACTTTTTCCGCTTGTTCACCCAATACACTTTCCCATATGAAACAGGCTGAAAATTCACGTTTATCTTGGCTACAATAGTTTTTTTCTTGAGCGCTTAGTTCTGCAAAAGGAAGTTGCAATAACTCGTTTTTAGCGGTTGCTAAATAATCTTTGTAAATTTCTATCGCAGCCTTACAATGATAATTATCTTCCGGCACATGAAATTCGCCGTTAATACTGTTGCCATATTGAGCACAATTTGAATTTACAAAAAAACGTACCGCACTTTTCCAATCGGCTTGCCCTAATTCTTGTTGAATTTTTGCTTTTTCTTGTTCAATTTTTATACGGTCTGCTGCGTCTTTTTTCTGGCGTTCCAATGCCGCTTTTATTTTACGATCTTCTTTAATTGCTTCTTTAGCAGCATTGCATTCTGTATCTTTTGCTAATTTTTCAATGGCGTTTTTATCTTTATTTTGCCAAGCTTGTTTCATTTGCAGTTCACATTGAACATTCTTAGTTTCTGCTTTTTCAATATTTTTTAAATAATAAGCTTTGTCTTCTTCTGAGCAAGCAGAAAGTATAATTGCACTTGTAACAAGAGTAACTAAGTGTTTTTTCATGGTTATTCTCCTATATGGGTAAAATAATAAAAAGTATATATTGTTTTTTTTTTAGTCAATTTGTTATTATTTTTTAACCGATAATTCGGTGCGATAGCCAAATAAAAAGCCCTATAATGTTTAAGATTATAGGGCTTTATTTTGTTAAGAAGTGGCAAATTTGCACCGCTCTTTTTGTTTAGATAACATTCGAAATTAAAGAATATCCAATAATTCCACTTCAAAGACTAAGACACTAAATGGTGGAATAGAAGCACCGGCACCACGTTCGCCATAGGCTAAGTTATGAGGAATGGTTAAACGCCATTTTGAACCCACAGGCATTAATTGTAGGGCTTCTGTCCAGCCTGCAATTACACCACTCACCGGAAATTCTGCCGGTGTGCCACGCACAATGGAACTGTCAAAGGTTGTGCCGTCAATGAGTTTTCCGGTGTAATGTACACGCACGCTGTCTTGGCGAGTAGGTTTTGCACCATTGCCTTCGGTTAAAACTTCATATTGAAGGCCCGTTTCAGTGACTTTTACGCTGTCTTTTTTCGCATTTTCAACTAAAAAAGCTCTTCCTTCTTCTTCAATCGCTTTAAATTGTGCTTGAGCTGCTTCTTGTGCAGCTTGTTGTAATTCTTGCAAGGCAGCACTGACTTCGTTTAAGTCTAAGGCAGGTTTATTTTGATTTAAGACATCGAAAATTCCTTTTGCCACTGCTTCAGCAGATACGCCTAAACCACTATCGGCTAATTGTTGTCCGATTTGCAAACCCACACCATAGCCGCCTTTTTCGGCGGTGGTTTCTAATTTGATAGAATCAAAAATTGACATTTGTTTTTCCTTCTTTTTATTGTTGATAAGCTAAAATTTCGCCCATTTTAGTGAGGCTATCTACGTCTAAATGTTCCGCTAATTTTACACGATCTTGTTGGAACAGATTAATCACAGTCGAGCCTAGTTGGAATGCGCCCATTTCCTGACCTTTTTTCAGTTGGATTGAACCATCATACTCCCATACTTTTACTTGGTTAGGTCTAGGCGGATTGATGATACCGGCCCAAACAGTACTGATACTGGCAGTGATAGTTGCTCCCACTAAAATTTGTACCATTGTACCGAAAGCCGTATCAAACACGCAGATTACACGTTCGTTGCGTGCTAACAAATTCGGTACATGTTCATTTAGAAATGGATTGACAGAGAATAAATCCCCCGGCACATAAATCATTTTTCGCAGAGTGGCATCACAAGGCATATGTACACGGTGGTAATCTCTCGGTGATAAGTAAGTGGTAGCAAATGTCCCGTTTTTAAAGGCTTCACTTAGTGCTTCATCGCCTGCCAATAAGTCACGCAAACTGAAAGAATGGCCTTTGGCTTGCAACATGGTTTCATTCTCGATCAAACCACATTGACTGATTTTACCGTCCGCCGGCAGACAAAGTGCGGTCGGATTATCATCAATTTTGCGTACATCATCACGCAATAAACGGGTGAAAAATTCATTAAATGTCGCATAGTCAGAAAAATTTGGTTTAGCTGCTTCCGTCATATCTATATTATATTTTTTAGCAAACAATTTAATGATGAAATGAGTGACAATACCCCATTTTTGTTGAGCCAGCCAGCCTGCAGCTTGCGTTAAATATTTTTGGGGCATAACATACTGAAATGCGATTTTTAGGCGTTTACCGTAGCTTAAATTTAAGGTTTTTTCTAATAAATTCATTTGGATCTACTCTTTACAAATTCTACCGTTTTTCGTGAATGCGTTTGGGTTAAAATGAGAGGCGATTATAGCAACTTCCTTGTCGAGTGCAATGCTTATGAATGAAATCTAATGCGTTGGATTAGAGCAACTCCTATTTGCATAGCGGCGTTTAGTCATTTTTTATTTCCGTATTTAATAATTTCTTTGTGTAAAATAACAGTGATTTTTGAGTAGCCTAGGGCGTACATTGTACGCCCTAGAAATGAGTAAATTATGCCATCCACAGTAAAATGGCTAATAATTGCGGTGAGATGATGCGCAGGAACATGGTGAGAGGGTAGATAGTGGCATAAGCGAGAGCAGAGGCGCCACTTTCTTCTTTAATCGCATTTGCAAAGGCTAATGCAGGCGGATCTGTCATTGAACCGGCAAGTAAGCCACAAATAGAGAGGTAGTTCATTTTTGCATATAAGCGAGCTAATATTCCTACAATCATCAACGGTAGGAAGGTAATGAGTACGCCGTAAGCCATCCAAGTTAAACCACCACCATCGACTAGGGTATGCACAAAGTTACCTCCTGATTTTAAGCCAACTACGGCAAGGAATAAGACGATACCGATTTCACGTAAAGCGAGGTTGGCACTAGGCGGCATAAACCAATATAGTTTACCGATAGATCCGATTCGGGCCAGAATAAGAGCCACAACCAATGGGCCACCGGCTAAACCAAGTTTTAATGCCACCGGAAAGCCGGGAAAGTGGAAGGGAATTGAGCCGAGCAAGACCCCTAGGCCAATGCCGATAAAGACAGGCAACATTTGTACTTGTTGTAATTTAGATTGGGCGTTACCGATGACTTCGATAGCATTCGGCATCACATCTTGTCTTCCGACTAAATGGAGTACGTCACCGAATTGTAAAGTAGTTGTAGAGGTTGGGACTAATTCGATACCTGCACGGTTTAATCGGGAAATGACCACGTTGTATTTTTGATGAATACCCACATCACGGATTTTTTTACCAAGCACTTTTTCATTCGTCACAACCACACGTTCAGAACTGAGGTAGCCTCGAATTGCTTTAAATTCTACATCAATTTCTTCACCGATGACGAGCTGCATTTTATGTAATGTGTTTTTTTCACCTACCATATGCAATAAATCGCCGACAAAAATTTCCGTATCTGATTTAGGTACACTAATATTTTCATCTCGTTTTAAGCGGGTACAGACGACATCTTTATGTTCAAAACCCGGAATATCTTTGAGCAATAGACCATTGATATTTTGGTTTGTGACCTTGATGGTCATGGTACGTAAATTATCTTTACTACTGCCGCTTTCACGCTCAAATTTTTGAGCTTCTTCATCTACTTTAATTTTAAAAAATAAGCGAATTAACCACATGGTCAGCAAGATACCGCAAATCCCAAAAGGATAGGCGACAGCATAAGACATACCCATGATTTCAGTGACATTTTTACCGCTTAATTCCGCCAATACTTGTTGTCCTGCGCCGAGTGATGGAGTGTTAGTGACTGCACCTGAATAAATCCCTAAAATAATTTCCAATGGTGCATCTGTTGTTTTGTAAATAATGGCTGCAACTAATGAGCCAAGCAAGACAATTAATGCTGCCAAGCCGTTGAGCTTTAATCCTGATTGCCGTAAGGACGCAAAAAAGCCGGGACCGACTTGAATACCAATAGTATATACAAATAAGATTAAGCCGAATTCTTGAATAAAATGCAGCGTATGTGCATCTAATTTTAGTGCATATTGCGTTGTAAAATGCGATACCAAAATACCACCAAATAATACACCGCCAATACCTAAACCGACACCTCTAATTTTGAAATGCCCTATCCATAAGCCGATCACAGCAACGAGGGCTAGAATGCTGATCGTAATGGCAATATCACTCATAGTGACCTCTCTTGAAAATAGAAATAACTGTGCAAATTATAACAGGCCATGAAATAGAAAAGTTGAGCCAACGCAAAAAATTACGCATTGATAATATTTTTCTTGCGGAAAAATGCTATTTACTGAACAATACACCACATTTTCAATGTTACTCAGGTATTTTATGGATTACACTCAAGAATTGCTTACCTCATTAGGTTGGATTGGCAAAGCAATGGCAATTACAGCAGTTACTTTTACTATGGTAGTTTGGTTATTGGTAAAAAGTACCCGTTGGGCAGCACAATTTTGGCAATTGGCAGAAGGTTATGTTTCTCCTAAGCATAGTTTAAAGCCAATAGCTTATTTTATGGTGATTGTGTTTTTTAATTTGCTTTCTGTACGTTTGGATATTTTATTTTCCCAGTGGTATAAAGCAATGTATGATGCTTTGCAAAATATGAATGCAGACATTTTCTGGGTACAAATGGTAGTGTTTTCCGTATTAGCTGCAGTGCATATTGGTAATATTTTACTGACCTATTATTTGACTCAGCGTTTTACCATTCAATGGCGAATGTGGCTGAATGATAATATGGTGGAAAGATGGCTGGAAAACCAAGCTTATTATAAAGTCCAATATTTATCTGAACAACCAGATAACCCTGATCAGCGAATTCAACAAGATGTGCAATCTTATGTTTCTACTTCCCTTAGTTTTGCTACTGGTGTTATTTCTTCGGTAGTGTCTATTGTGGCATTTACCCAAATTTTATGGAATTTGTCCGGCCCAATGACTATTGCCGATGTGGTTATTCCTCAGGCAATGGTGTTTTTAGTCTTTATTTATGTGTTGATCACCAGTGTGATAGCTTTCCGTATAGGCCGTCCACTCATCCAATTGAATTTTGCCAACGAGCGTTTGAATGCAAATTACCGTTACTCCTTAATTCGTCTAAAAGAATACGCTGAAAGTGTTGCATTTTTCCGTGGCGAAAAAATGGAGAAAAATCTGCTGGTTAGCCAGTTTAATCAGGTTATCGGCAATGTATGGAAAATGGTGTATATGACACTGAAACTCTCTGGATTTAATGTCTTGGTTACTCAAGTGTCAGTGATTTTTCCTTTCCTCATTCAAGCACATCGCTATTTTAGTAAACAAATTCAGCTGGGAGATTTAATTCAAACTTCTCAAGCTTTTGGGCGAGTACAATCAGCCTTGTCTTATTTCCGTAATGCTTATGATGATTTTGCCGGGTATCGTGCTGTATTGGATCGTTTGACCGGTTTTCATTTTGCGCTACAACAAGTTAATCAATCATCACAAATTGATTTTCAGCCGAGCGAAAGTGCGGTTAAATTTGAGCGTGTTTTGATTAAAAAACCGAACGGTGAAATTTTATTGCAAGATTTAAATTTTATTTTGCCACAAGGAGCTAAATTATTGATTAAGGGTGCATCTGGTGCCGGTAAAACGACCTTGCTCCGTACAGCAGCAGGTTTATGGGCATATGCTGAAGGACGTATTCATTGCCCGAAAAATACTTTGTTCCTTTCACAAAAAACCTATTTACCGCAAGGGAAATTAATTGATGCTTTGTATTACCCGGACGTAGCTCCCGAAAACTTGGATTTAGATAAGGCAGCAGAGATCTTACGCTTGGTTCAATTGGCACATTTAGCTGAAAATTTGACACAAGAAAATGAATGGACCAGAGTGCTTTCTTTAGGAGAACAACAACGTTTATCTTTTGCCCGTGTGCTTATTCAACAGCCGACAGTTGTATTTTTAGATGAGGCGACAGCTAGTATGGACGAAGGTCTGGAATATGCGATGTATCGCCTTCTGAACACCATGCTTCCACAAATGACGATTATCAGTGTTGGACATCGTTCTACATTACAAACACATCATGATCAGCAATTGATTATTGATACTGATAAGAAAAGCGGGGAAATGATTTAATTTATATAAAAGGGCGTACAATTGTACGCCCTGGTTATTTAACATATTAAGCTTTGCAGCTATCTTGACGGCACTCACAATCAGAACCGCAATGGCATTCACCCTCTTTGCAACCGCAGGTTTTACCGCAAATACAAGCAGGCGCACATTGGCATGGGTGGGATTTACATTGAGTGTCTGCAGGATAAACTTTATGAACTGTCATGGTTAATTTCCTCGTTAAAGTAGTAGATAAATTAAGGGTAGAATTGAAGCAAAATTTGACTGTCTTGCTTGAACAGGTATGATAATAAAGATTAACCTTAGGTTAAGGTCAATAAAAAATTTCAGTTTTTTGTAAAAATTCAACGGAGTCAAGATGAATATCAGTGAAGCTGCCAAAACTACGGGACTTTCTGCCAAGCAAATTCGAGATTATGAAAAAATCGGTTTAATTCGTCCTTCACATCGCACGGAATCTAATTATCGCACTTATGGAAATACGGATATTCAGCGTTTGAGCTTTATCCGCCATGCTCGTGATGTCGGCTTTTCTCTTACTCAAATTAGTGAACTCTTAGCCTTTCGTGATGCACCAAGTCATAATTGTGAGGAAATTTTGCATTTTACCAATAAACATATTGCGGATTTAACGGAAAAAATTAATGCGCTTAAAGCTATGAAAGATAAATTAATTGAGCTACAAAAAACAAGCTGTCTGAGCGATGGTAATTCAGGTTGTGCGATACAAATTTTTGGTTAAAATCATTTTGCTGAAAAAATAAGCAGAAAACAGATGCGTTTTTCGCTTATTTCATTTTAGGTATACCTTTTTTCTTATCTTATTGATAATAAATGAATTTATTAGTTCTGAAAAATGATTTTCTTGGGTTTTGCTACCTTATTCTGTATTCAACCACAACTTTATCCACATGTGATTTGGATAATTAAAAAGTGCGGTCTGTTTTTTCCCTATTTTGTTCAAGTATTCAGGTAAATTGTGGGTAGATTTGTGGATAAGTAGAGAATAGGCAATAATGCCTATTTTTCCGACAAAGTGATATTATTTCAGTCTTTAGTATAGTTCTCTCTTTGTTATTTTTGTCATTTTTTCTTTATTTCGCATGTTATCCACAGAGTTATTCAAAACCTGTTAAAAATTCATCAAAAAAAGACCGCACTTTTTGTGAAAGTTGCATGCAGGATTTGGAGAAAAGGGCGGATTGTGCCATAATTCATCGCATTTTAGAAAGAGAATCAGTTAAGGTAAGCAAGCGTGATCGATTTTGATGGCTACCGTCCCAATGTGGGCATTGTCATTTGCAACCGTAAAGGTCAAGTGATGTGGGCAAAACGGTACGGACAAAATTCTTGGCAATTTCCGCAAGGGGGGATTAACGACGGTGAAACACCTGAGCAAGCGATGTTTCGTGAGCTTTTTGAAGAAGTGGGATTGCAGAAAAAAGACGTGAGGGTGCTTTATGTATCTAAGCAATGGTTGCGTTATAAACTACCAAAACGGTTGTTGCGCTATGACAGCAAACCTATATGTATAGGACAAAAGCAACGTTGGTTTTTACTACAGCTTAATACTGATGACACTGCGATCAATATGAATTGTAGTAAAACCCCTGAATTTGACGGTTGGCGTTGGGTGAGTTTTTGGTATCCTGTGCGCCAAGTGGTTTCTTTTAAACGCGATGTGTATCGCCGTGCGATGAAGGAATTTGCCACTTTTTTGTTTGAACATCATAAAAATGATGAACGTATTTTTGATTTAGAACCTATCGAACAGCAGGAAACGCACGCATTGATACAAGAATCCGATATATTAATAGAGCAAACGGACAAAAGTGCGGTAGATAAAGTGGCTGAAAAATGTATTGAAAAAACGGCAAACAAAGCATTAAAGCAGACAAAGAAACAGTTTCATCATCGTTCTCGCAAAAAATCCAAAAAAACTCGTAAAGGAAAAAAATAGGGGAAACTATTATGTTGCTATTTTTTATTATTTGTTTAATCGTCGGTTGTTTTGCAGGCTTCCTTGCCGGATTATTCGGCATCGGCGGTGGTCTAGTGATTGTGCCGGTATTGGTGTATTTATTACCCATGGTAGGCATTGCCGATCATCAAATTATGTCCGTAGCCTTAGGCACGTCTTTTGCGACGATTGTCATTACCAGCGCTTCTTCTGCCTATAATCATTACAAAGTCGGCAATGTGGATTTATCTTCATTAAAAATTTTTGCACCGATGTTGATGATTTCTGCCTATGTAGCCAGCTTATTTGTCAGCCAATTACCTAAATCCTATTCCATCAAAATTTTTGCCTGCTTAGTGATTTACTTAGCCACTAAAATGATTTTATCCATTAAATCAGAAAAAGGAGATAAGCCTTTAACATCAACGGCCGCTGTTATTGGTGGGAGTTTAATCGGTATTGCATCCAGTGGGGCAGGTATTGGCGGTGGTGGTTTTATTGTTCCCTTTCTCAATGCTCGTGGGTACGAAATGCGCCAAGCTATAGGATCTTCTTCCTTTTGTGGTGCATTATTAGCCACTTCAGGCGTATCCAGTTATATTACGAGCGGCTGGAACTTGCAGGGTATGCCGGAATATTCTCTTGGCTATATTTATCTTCCCGCAGTACTTGCGATTACTGCCACCTCGTTTTTTACTACAAAACTAGGCGTGATCGTTACCAGCCGTTTGCCGGTAGCTACATTGAAAAAAGCCTTTGCTGTCTTTTTAATTTGTGTGGCAATTCGTATGATTTTTACTTAAGGAATAAGATGAACGATTTCATTCAATTACCCTATATTAATCCTGAAATTTTTAGTATCGGCCCTATCAGCTTACGTTGGTATGGAGTCATGTATTTATTGGGCTTTGCTTTCGCCTATTGGTTGGGGATGCGTCGCATTAAGCAACAACCGAATTTTTGGACGGAAGAACAATTTGATCAACTGTTATATAACGGCTTTATCGGCGTGATTTTAGGTGGACGTATTGGCGATGTATTTTTTTATAGTATAGATCGTTTTATACAAGATCCATTGTATCTTTTCCGCATTTGGGAAGGTGGAATGTCCTTTCATGGCGGTTTAATCGGCGTAATTGTGGCAATGATTTGGACATCTTTCCGTCAAAAACGCTCATTTTGGCAAACCTCTGATCTGATTGCCCCTTTAGTTCCTTTTGGTTTGGGATTAGGTAGATTAGGTAATTTTATCAATAATGAACTTTGGGGTAGACCGATTGAAAGCAATGTACCTTGGGCAATGTTCCCTTATGGCTATCAAGGTAGTGTACCACTTCACCCATCACAACTTTATGAAGCTATTTTAGAGGGCCTGGTATTATTTATTATTTTAAATTTATTTATACGCAAAGCACGTCCTTTAGCTGCCGTTTCAGGATTATTCTTAATTGGTTACGGCACATTCCGTTTCTTGGTGGAATATGTGAGGGAAATCGATCCTCATGTTAATACAGCGACTGATTTAATTACCAGAGGACAATGGCTATCAATGCCGATGATTATCGGAGGTATCGCCATTATGTTGTGGGCGTATAATCGACAAAGTGCGGTTAAAAAATAAGGAGTTTTTATGCGTCAATATTTGGATCTCTGCCAACGCATTGTTGATGAAGGTGTATGGATTGAAAACGAACGAACAGGTAAACGCTGCTTAACCGTGATTAATGCAGATTTGATCTATGATGTGGGCAACAACCAATTCCCGATTATTACGACCCGAAAAAGTTACTGGAAAGCGGCTATTGCCGAATTTTTAGGTTACATCCGTGGTTATGATAATGCGGCAGATTTCCGCAAATTAGGTACAAAAACTTGGGATGCAAATGCCAATGAAAATACTGCTTGGCTAAATAATCCGGCACGAAAAGGGACGGATGATATGGGACGGGTTTATGGCGTGCAAGGCCGAGCTTGGCGTAAACCGAACGGTGAAACAGTGGATCAACTACGTAAAATCGTGAATAATTTATCCAAAGGTATTGATGATCGAGGTGAAATTTTAACTTTTTTAAATCCCGGTGAAGTCGATTTGGGCTGTCTGCGACCTTGTATGTATAGTCACACTTTTTCCCTGCTTGGTGACACTCTTTATTTGACCAGTTATCAGCGTTCCTGTGATGTACCGCTAGGACTGAATTTCAATCAAATTCAAGTGTTTACTTTCTTAGCTTTAATGGCACAAATTACCGGTAAAAAAGCAGGTATGGCATATCACAAAATTGTAAATGCCCATATTTACGAAGATCAACTTGAATTAATGCGTGATGTACAACTTAAACGTGAACCCTTACCATTACCGAAATTAGAAATTAATCCTGACATCAAGACGTTGGAAGATCTGGAAACTTGGGTGACAATGGACGATTTTAATGTGGTGGGATATGAGAGTCATCCGGCGATTAAATATCCGTTTAGTGTGTAGTTCGTTACTTTTCTTTACACGAGTAAAGAAAAGTAGGTCGCCATCGGCGAAACCCGATATAAAATAACATTATGAACACAAAAACTGAACATCAAACAAGCCTAGACCAATTCTTTATGAATCACGCTCTTGCACTAGCCGATAAAGCAGAATCTCTAGGTGAAATTCCCGTCGGTGCCGTGTTAATCGATGAACATAATCAAATTATTGCGGAAGGCTGGAATTTGTCCATTACACAATCTGATCCTACCGCACATGCTGAGATCATCGCACTTCGAAATGCTGCTCAACAAGTTCAAAATTATCGCCTGTTAAATACCACACTTTATGTCACTCTTGAGCCTTGTCCAATGTGTGCAGGAGCTATTTTGCACAGCCGACTGAAACGTGTGGTTTTTGGGGCTTCGGATTATAAAACCGGTGCAATGGGATCCCGTTTTCATCTGTTTGAAGATTATAAAATGAACCATGTTTTAGAAATTACAGGGGGCGTTTTAGCAGAAAAGTGCGGTCAAAAATTAAGTGATTTTTTTACTAAACGACGAATGCAGAAGAAACAGGAAAAACAATCAAGAGAAATTAATGAGGATACAAATTGATATTTTAATAAATGCCTAGACTTCATTTTCAGATTTCATTATAATCACCGCACTTTATTTTTATGCCCCCGTAGCTCAGCGGTCAGAGCAGACGACTCATAATCGTTTGGTCGCTGGTTCAAACCCAGCCGGGGGCACCAATTTTCCTTTTCTGTATTTTCAAACTTCATCAAGAACAAATAAATTCCTTGTTTTTCTCAACAAAATCTGTATAATCCACGCCCTGCAGTCATATTCTAATTTTCGTTCCTTGCTTCCGCAGATTGGTGACTGGTCTATCGTCGGAGGCTGATTAACCCGTAAGGAGCAGTAATGCGTCACTACGAAATCGTATTTATGGTTCATCCGGACCAAAGCGAGCAAGTACCAGGCATGATTGAACGCTATACAGGTTCTGTAAAAGAAGCCGGCGGTCAAATTCATCGCTTAGAAGATTGGGGTCGTCGCCAATTAGCGTACCCAATTAATAAATTACACAAAGCACATTATGTGCTTATGAATGTAGAAGCGCCTCAAGAAGTCATCGACGAGCTAGAAACAACGTTCCGTTACAACGACGCAGTTCTTCGTAACGTGATTATTCGTACTAAGCACGCCGTAACAGAAGCGTCCCCAATGGTTAAAGCAAAAGACGAACGTCGTCCGGCTTTAGCTGAAGTTGAAACCAACGATTTTGAGGATGCTGAGGAGTAATTTGAATATTGATAATCGTTTTTCGTTAATTGGCAAGGTTGCTGATTTACCAAAACGAACAAAAAGCCCTAATGGTGTAGAACATTGCCGTTTTTATTTGGAACATCGTTCCGAGCAAACGGAAGCAGGATTAAGCCGTCAGGCTTGGTGTAAAATGCCGGTTCAAATTAGTGGGCATCAGTTAATTCAAAAAACTCAAAGCATTACGGTCGGTTGTAAATTGTTAATTGTCGGATTTGTTAGTAGTCATAAAACTGCAAGCGGTTTAAGTCAATTAGTGTTACACGCCGAGCAAATCGAATTTATAGATTAGGAGACTAGCCAAATGGCACGTTATTTCCGTCGTCGTAAGTTCTGCCGTTTCACAGCGGAAAATGTTGTAGAAATCGATTACAAAGACATCGCGACATTAAAGAACTACATTTCTGAGAGCGGCAAAATTGTTCCAAGCCGTATTACCGGTACTCGTGCGAAGTATCAACGTCAGTTAGCTCGTGCAATCAAACGTGCGCGTTATTTAGCGTTACTTCCATACACTGACAATCATCAGTAATTAAGGAGATACGGTAATGCAAGTAATTCTTTTAGATAAAATTGCTCACTTAGGTCAAGTGGGTGATCAAGTCAATGTAAAATCAGGTTTCGCACGTAACTTCTTAATCCCACAGGGGAAAGCAGTTATGGCAACCAAAGCTAACATCGAGCATTTTGAAGCTCGTCGTGCAGAATTAGAAGCGAAAGCAGCGGCTAATTTAGCGGCAGCTCAAGAGCGTGCAGCAAAATTAGCTGCATTAGCAACTGTAACTATTGCTTCTAAAGCAGGTGATGAAGGTCGTTTATTCGGTTCTATCACTACTCGCGATGTTGCTGAAGCGGTAACAGCTGCAGGTGTTGAAGTGGCTAAATCAGAAGTTCGTTTATTTAATGGTCCGTTACGTACCACCGGTGAACACGAAGTTCGTTTCCAACTTCACGGCGAAGTATTTGCAACATTAAATATTGTTGTTGTTGCAGAATAATCTGATTTGATGTGATGAATAAAGCCCGGCCTTGTGTCGGGTTTTTTATTACCTTCTTTAAATCTCAGCTTGCAATCATCGGTCGGGAATGTCAAACTTTCTATACCTTTATTTAAAGGAGGGCTAATTATGGCACGTCAAAAAATAGAAAAAAACAATAAAACAAAAGAGATAACAAAAATTAAAACAACTAAGAATAAAATCACTAAAAAAACGACCGCACTTTTTGATCCTATTCATCTTGATCCTCATTATTCCCAAGAACAAGCCAAATACGATAATCCTATCCCAAGCCGTGAATTTATTTTACAAATCATTCGTGAGCATAACGCACCAATGTCAAAAGAAAATTTGCTGAACATCTTCGGTATTCAAGATGCAGAGCGTTCAGAAGGTATTCGTCGCCGTTTGCGAGCAATGGAAAATGACGGGCAATTGGTTTTCACGAAACGTAAATGTTATGCGTTGCCTGAAAAACTAGATTTACTTAAAGGTATGGTCTTAGGTCACCGAGACGGCTATGGTTTTCTGCAAGTGGAAGGTGTAAAAGAAGATTTGTTTATTCCTAATACAGAAATGCAACGCGTGATGCATGGTGATTTTGTGCTGGCTCAGCCGGCCAAATTAGATCGTAAAGGGAGACGGGAAGTGCGTATTGTCCGTGTGTTGGAAGGACGTAAAAAACAACTTGTCGGGCGCTTTTTCTTAGAAGACAGCATTGGTTATGTTGTCCCTGATGATAGCCGAATTTGCCGTGATATTTTAATTCCTCATGAAAACCGTTTGGGTGCTCGTATGGGGCAAGTCGTTGTGGTGGAACTCAAGCCCCGAAATGCTATTTTCAGCCAACCTGTAGGAATAATTACGGAAATTCTAGGCGATAATATGGCGAAAGGCATGGAAGTAGAGATTGCGTTGCGTAATCATGAGATTCCACACAATTTCTCTCCGGCTGTGGAAAAACTGGTGAAAAAATTCACCGAAGAAGTGCCGGAAAATGCTAAACAGGGGCGTGTCGATTTACGGGATTTACCTTTAGTAACCATTGATGGTGAGGACGCTCGAGATTTTGATGATGCGGTTTTTTGCCGTAAAGAGAAAAAAGGCTGGCGTTTATGGGTTGCGATTGCCGACGTGAGTTACTATGTTCGCCCTCATTCCACTTTAGATAAAGAAGCCTACAACCGAGGTAATTCCGTCTATTTTCCCAATCGAGTTGTGCCAATGTTACCGGAAATTTTATCCAATGGGCTTTGTTCTTTAAATCCACAGGTAGATCGCCTATGTATGGTCTGTGAAATCGACATTTCCGAACAGGGTAAAATGACTGGCTATCAATTCTATGAAGCGGTAATGAATTCTCATGCACGCCTGACTTATACTAAAGTGGCTCGTATTTTGGACGGCGATGAAGAATTGCGGGAACGTTATGCTCAATTAGTACCGCATTTACAAGAATTACATCAAATGTATCAAGCTTTACAGATCGCCCGTTATCAACGCGGTGCGATTGATTTTGATACTATTGAAAGCAAATTTGTATTTAATGAAATGGGCCGTATTGATCGGATTGAGCCGGTGATTCGCAATGATGCACATAAAATGATTGAGGAATCTATGATTTTGGCGAATATTGCGGCGGCAAATTTTATGGAACGTCATCAAGAACCGGCATTGTTCCGTATTCACGCTACACCGCTCGAAGAAAAGCTTAGTGCATTCAGAAGTTTCCTCGCAGAATGCGGATTAGCATTGGAAGGTGGCTTGAAACCAAGTACTAAGGATTACGCAAAACTTTTAACTCAAGTGAAAGAACGCCCTGATCATGAATTAATTCAAACAATGTTATTACGCTCTCTTAGCCAAGCGGTATATGAGGCTGATAATATCGGGCATTTCGGCTTAGCATTGGAGGAATATGCCCATTTCACTTCACCAATCCGCCGTTATCCTGATTTGACTTTACATCGTGGTATTAAATATTTACTGGCAAAACAAAAAGGTTCGAAACGTAAAACGACAGATACCGGCGGTTATCATTACAGCCTTGATGAAATGGATATTCTCGGTGAGCATTGCTCCATGACCGAACGCCGTGCCGATGATGCTACTCGAGAAGTAGCGGATTGGTTGAAATGCGAATATATGCAAGATCACGTTGGTGATGAGTTCGATGGCATTATTTCTTCCGTAAATGGGTTTGGCTTCTTTGTGCGTTTAAAGGAGCTGTTTATTGACGGGTTAGTGCATATTTCCACCTTGGATAACGATTATTATCGCTTTGATTTGAGCGGACAACGTTTAATCGGCGAAAACAGCGGCTTGATTTATCGTATCGGTGATGAAGTTAAGGTTCGGGTAGAAAATGTGAAATTAGATCAACGACAAATTGATTTTGCATTGGTTTCCAGTAGCCGTAAGCCTCGACGTTCAGGTAAAACGGCTAAGGATAAAGTTAAAAAAGAAGTGAAATTAAAAGGACATTATGCTGATAGTGCTAATAAACAACGGAAAAAATCGATCAGGAGAAAAAAATAACTGATGTTTCAAGTTATTTGGAGCGATTTATTTGAACTGTTTTAAGGTAGTTTGTTTTTTCATTTAAGTTCCTAAGTATCCCTAGCCGTTTGGAGTTAGTTCTCTAAGTATAATAGGTTTATTTAGTCTAGCATGGCTGGCCTAACTGCCTTGATCTGCACCTCAAAAGCTAGACTAATCAGCCACTGATTAAGGTGCAGATTTTTTTATGACTAAATATAACCAACTTTTAAAACAATAAGTCATTGAATTTTATCTTCAGAATGATAGTTATTCGGATAGTAGGACAATCGGAAGTTTTTTCGAATAGTTGAAAACAGGATGTTATTTCAATCATCTAAAGGTTTTATTGGGCTTGAATAGGTTCTTAACGAGGATACTGATTTTTCAAATTATGAGTATATTCAAAATGAAAAGGATTTAGTCCTGTGCAATACAGAACTAAATCCTGAAATGAGGCCAACTTTTGGGAGTAAATTAAGTGTTCGTTGTTTTTTACTACTGAATTTTGAAACTGATCGGTACAGTTAAATTTCTTCCCATCCCCGTTGGCGGAGAGCCTATAGAGCGAGCTTGTTCAACGGCTTGAAGAGCAGCATTATCTAAATCTTCATTGCCTGAGGAATTGGCAACTCTTGGGTTATTTAATGCACCATCATTTCCCAAAGTGAAAGAGACTTGTACAATGCCTTGTTTTCGCATCATTTTAGCCCGTTGCGGATAACGTTTATTGCGTTCGATTTCACGGCGGAGTGCTGAACGATAGGCATCAACTTCAGATCCACTTGAACCGGTTCCGGTTAGGTCAGGGTTATTTGTGGTAACATTTGCTGAAGTAGAAGTAGCCTGCGAATTAATTGAAGCATTTCCTTCAATAACTTTGTCTGATTTAACCACATCTTGCCGTAAAGGTTTTTTCTCGATTTTTTCTCTCGGCTTTTCTTTAGGCTTTTCCTTCGGTTTTTCTTTTTTTTCTTCTTTCGGTTTTTCTTTTGGTGGTTCAGGTTTCGGTTTTAAAGTGGGATCTTCTACTTCTTCTTTTGCGATAGGTTCCGGTTCTTTAATTTCGGGCGGTGAAGGTTCCGGCTCGTTTTCCACTGTAGTTGCCATTAACATTTCCATTGAAATATGGGTATCAACCATTTGAGCTGTAAAGCCGTTAGCCGTGTCATGGTTTTTGATAGCAATGAAAACAGCTAATGCAATAGTACTATGAAAAGCAATTGATCCTATAAAGCCGGCAGAAGAATGCTTTTTCATTATTATTTGCCTTTATCTTTCATTGTCACAATGGCAACATTTTTAATGTCATTTTTGGCCATTAAATCGGTGACTTTAATAAAATCTTGGAAGGACGATTTTGCATCCACTTTAAGTGTGACTTTTTGTTCTTTATTCCAAGAAGCAATTTCTTGGCTTAATACATCTTCAGTGATAGGTTTATCATTAAAGTAAATATCACCGTTTTCTGTGACGGTTAATAATTTTGCTAAATCGTCAGATTTAAAAGCAACTGTTGAAGAAGCTTTAGGTACATTGACTTTAATTTTGCCCTGCGAAATGAATGAGGCTGTAATTAATACAATAGCCAGCAATACCAGCATAATGTCGATAAACGGGATAATATTGATTTCATCGAATTTTTTCACGTTAAACCCCTATGCACCGATATTTTTTTCACTATTTAAGGCTTTCCATTTCAGGCGATTGACTTCTACTTTTCGTTGTAACCCGTTATAAAATACCATAGACGGAATCGCAACCAAAATTCCTACAGCAGTGGCTTTCAATGCCAATGACAGGTGCATCATAATTGCTGCGGCATCAATATCACCACCAGAATTTCCCAATGCATAGAAGGTTAATAAAATACTGACTACGGTCCCCAATAATCCGACATAAGGAGCATTTGAGCCGATAGTGGAAATTGTTGTCAAATTGCGGTTTAGATCAATGTCCAATTCGTGGATATTACTGTAATGAGCAACATTGACTTTACGTAAAAACAGAAAGCGTTCAATCACAAACCATACCATGACAAAACTCATAATGGCTAATAAGCCCAAGATAATATAATCAACGTGATCTTGTAAAATATCAAGCAAGCGTTCCATAGAAAATCCTTAAATTTGGTTAAAATATGATTGATAATGAATTTCAATTAGGCAAGCATTCTAACAAAGATGACGGAAATGGTAAATTGTTCTGGTTGCAATTTATCGAAAAAAGCTACCTCTTTTTTGGTAACTTTTCATCTGCTCACTTATTTGACTAATTCTTGTTCAAAAAAGAGACGAGTTTCAGGCATTAGGCCTCGCCATAAATAAAAGGCATGAGCCGCTTGGCCGACCAGCATACCAAAACCGTCGCTCACTTGTGTTACTCCTAATGATTTTGCCCAAGTGATAAAGGGAGTATCTTCCTCTTTGGCGTATTGCATATCGTATACAGCACTGCTTAGCTGTAAAATCTGTGGGTGAATCTCCACGGTTTTTCCCTGTAAGCCAAGGGAGGTTGCATTGATGACCAGATCAAATTTTTTTAGAGGAATATTGGCTAATTCAATGGCTTGAATATGGCCATATTGAGAAAATTTTTTGCTCAGTTTTTCCGCTTTATCTAAAGTGCGGTTAGAAATTGTGATGTGTTGCTGAGCTTGTAATAAGGGCAATAACACACCTTGTGTTGCTCCTCCGGCACCTAATATGAGTATAGATTGATTAGGTTTTAGCCAACCTAAGCGTTGTAAATCACTTACTAAACCGGCACCGTCAGTATTATCGGCATATAAACGGCCGTCATCTAAACGTTTTAAGGTATTACAGGCTTCTGCCGTTAAAGCTCGCTCGCTGTATTCATCAGCCAGCAGGTAGGCACGTTGTTTAAAAGGCGCCGTGATGTTACAGCCTTTTGCACCTTCGGCAAAAAAGGTTAAAAGCTGTTGTTCAAAATGTTGCTCATCACCTAAAATGGGGTGATATTCTAAATTTTGTTTGGTTTGTTCGGCAAAAATTTTGTGAATTTGTGGTGATTTGCTTTGTATAATGGGATTTCCCCATACAGCATATTGATCGATCATGGTTTATTCCTATTCTCAACAGATCCTAACCTTGCCTAAAAAGCTGCCCTGTAAATAAATCACGAATTTCCGAGGGGTTTAGGGCATTTCCTACACTTTCATCTAATACGGGAAAAAACTCGCCAAATTGTAACCTTACTTCATCTGCGGTTTTACAAGGCGGTTTTCCGCTGAGATTAGCACTGGTTGAAGTCAATGCAAATCCGCTTAATTCACATAATTGTTGTACGGATGTATGACGGCAAATCCGCACAGCGATACTGTCAAACTGTCCTGTTAAAAAATAAGGAACTGTTTTCTGAGCAGGCACGACCCAAGTAATTGGGTGATCATATTCCCCTTGTAATTTGGCTAAATCGGAAGCTGTAAATTTTTCTAAAGCAATAAACGGGCGTAAAAAATCTACATTTGGGGCAATTAAAATCAGCCCTTTTTCTATGGGGCGATTTTTCAAAACCAACAAATTTTTTACCGCACTTTCACTCAACGGATTGCATCCTAATCCGAAAACCGACTCTGTGGGGTAAGCAACGACTTGATTTTGTTTTAGCTGTTCGGCGATTTGATAGATATTCATTTAGTTTAGAGGCATCGGTGTTTAACGCATAAATTCTACTGTGCTATTGTTCTTTTGCAAACATTTTTATGTCTTGAAAAAGAGGGTTATTCAAATTCCGAACGACAAGTCGGATTGATGCATACAAAAGTGCGGTCGGATTTTCCCGTGTTTTTTACGAGAGCCCAATTTCCACCACATTTAGGGCAGATTTGTCGTTGAGGCTGTTGAGGGAGTGTAAATTTACAATGTGGGTATTGGTTGCAACCGTAAAAGGTTTTGCCTTGCCTCCCTCGACGAGGGAGAAGTTCACCTTTATTGCATTCAGGGCAGGGAATGTTTTCCGGTGGTACTTCAGGCCCATCTTGTACAATAAAATGGCAATTGGGGTAATTGCTACAACCAATAAAAATACCGAAATGTCCTTGTTTTACTTGTAAAAAATGGTCACATTTAGGGCAAGTTTCTGTCAGATCTTTTAATATTTTATGTTCGGAATGCCCATGTAATGGTTTTAAATAATCACATTTTGGGTATGCCGTACACCCCAAAAATAAGCCTTTTTTACTTTGTCTTATATGCAAAGGAGCGCCACATATCGGGCATAATTCCTGTTGTTTAGTGTGGTGAAAAAGATTTTCGCTCATGATTATTTTCCTAAAAAATCTTGCATTGATTGTAGCTTTTTTCGTTTATACTAACCATCATTTTATGAGGAAAACCCATGCAAGATATGATTCAAACTTCCGATTTTTTAACTGAACTTTTATTCGCCGGTATAGGCTTAGTTTTATTTTTGTTTTTTATTTATCGTCGTCGGGAAAATCTTTGGCTACAACAAGAATTACAAAAAAACATTCAAGATTACAATCAGTTAGCGGAAAAATTTGATACGCTGACAGCAGCGAAAAATCAATTGGAATTGAGTTTGGTTAAAACAGAAACTTTTGCCGAAAATCTGCAAATTCGTTTGCAGGAACGAGATGAAAAAATGCGCTATTTGCAACAAGAATTAGACGAGGAACAAGAACTTCATCACCAAACTACGGAAATAATGACCGCACTTAAAGCCCGTTTTAGCAAAGCTGAGGCTCAAGCTACGCATTTACAAAATCAATTGGATCAATCTCGACAGCAGGTGATATATAGGGAACATGAGTTGGAAGAGTTAAGACAAAAATTAACCGATACATTACAAGAATTAACAGAAATGAAAACGACATTGTCGGAAAAAGAAAAGCAGTTTGTTGAGCAGCAACAGATATTTGAGCAAAGTAAGCAACAGTTAAGCGTTGAGTTTCAAAATTTGGCGAATCGTATTTTAGAGGAAAAATCCCGTTCATTTAGTCAATCAAATCAGCAAGCATTGGATAGCTTATTGAAACCTTTTCGTGAACAAATTGAGGGATTCCAAAAACGGGCAAACGAAATTCATTCTGAGAACTTGAAAGGTAATGCCGGTTTAGAAGCAGAAATTAAAAAGGTCTTGGAGATTGGGATGTCTATGTCGCAACAGGCAGATAATTTAACCTCTGCGTTGAAAGGAGAAAAGAAAACCCTAGGAAATTGGGGGGAAGTGCAACTGGAACGTAGCCTACAATTAGCCGGTTTAATTGAAAGTGAGCATTATGTGGCACAGGCACATTTTAAAGATGAAGAAGGAAGAAATAATTATCCTGATTTTGTGGTTTATTTACCTGATAACAAGCATTTAATTATTGACAGTAAAATGTCGTTAGTTGCCTATGAAAGTGCGGTTAATGCAGAGGATGATTTACAGCGCACTCAGTTTCTGCGTGAGCATGTTAAGGCAATCCGTCATCATATTAATGAGTTATCAACTAAAGATTACAGTAATTTAATCGGTATACATAGTCCTAATTTTGTATTGATGTTTGTGGCGGTTGAGCCGGCTTATATTGAGGCAATGAAAGCGGATGTTGGGTTGTTTAATTTTGGTTATGAGAAAAATGTGATTTTAGTCTCTCATACCACATTAATGCCGATTTTACGCACCGTGGCGAATTTATGGCGGTTAGAGAGAGGCAATGTGGAAGCCCGAGAAATCAGTGAGCGTGCCGGTGAAATTTATAATCAAATTTGTCTTGTGGCGGAGCGTTTAGCAAAATTGGGTCAGACATTTTTAACCGCCGGTAAACATTATAACGACACCGTGACCGCATTAGCCGGTAATCAGGGCTTGGTGGGGAAAGTGGAGCGCTTTAAAACACTTTCCGCTAAAGCAAATAAAACCATGCCAACGGTGGAATTACTCCACTCGGATATTGAAACTGAGAAATTATTAGCTGTGCAACAGCGCCTAGAATAGAGAGGCTCTTTTTTTGACAAAACTTGCCAAAAATCCACCGCACTTTTGTGATTTTACATTGAGATTTTGGTGAGAAAAGAGTAAAGTAAGGCATTATTTTAATTCAGTAAAAGGCGGAATTTTTATGGGAAAAAGTGTTGTTATCCTTGGTGCACAATGGGGCGATGAAGGAAAAGGCAAGATTGTTGATTTATTAACCGATCGTGTAAAGTTTGTTGTACGTTATCAAGGTGGCCATAACGCAGGACATACACTTATCATTAATGGTGAAAAAACAGTGCTACGTTTAATCCCGAGCGGTATTTTGCGTGAAAATGTCACCTGTTTAATCGGTAACGGTGTGGTGCTTTCACCTTCTGCGTTAATGCAGGAAATGGGCGAATTGGAAAGTCGTGGTATCAAGGTACGAGAGCGTTTGTTAATTTCTGAAGCCTGCCCGTTAATTTTACCTTATCATGTTGCAATGGATCATGCGCGTGAGGCGGCATTAGGAAATAATAAAATCGGTACAACAGGGCGTGGTATCGGACCGGCGTATGAAGATAAAGTGGCACGCCGTGGTTTGCGTGTCAGTGATTTGTTTGATCGTGAAAAATTCGCTGAAAAGTTAAAATCCGTTTTAGATTATTATAATTTCCAACTGGTACATTATTACAAAGCGGAGCCGGTAGATTTTCAAAAAACCTTAGATGATGTGATGGCTGTTGCTGACGTGATCACCGGAATGGTGGCTGATGTCAGCACGATTTTAGACACTGCACGCCAAAATGGTGACAATATTTTATTTGAAGGTGCGCAAGGCACGATGCTGGATATTGATCACGGTACTTATCCGTTTGTAACCAGTTCTAACACGACTGCTGGCGGTGTTGCTACCGGTGCAGGTTTTGGTCCTCTTCATATTGACTATGTATTAGGCATTATCAAAGCCTATTGTACCCGTGTAGGTGGTGGTCCTTTCACCACAGAATTATTTGATGAAGTAGGTGCGGAAATTGCTCGTAAAGGAAATGAATTCGGTGCTGTAACAGGTCGTCCACGTCGTTGTGGTTGGTTTGATGCGGTTGCAATCCGCCGCGCAATTCAAATTAACTCGATTTCCGGTTTTTGTATGACGAAATTGGACGTATTGGATGGGTTTGATGAAGTGAAAATTTGTGTCGGCTATAAATTACCAAACGGTAAAATCGTTGATTTTGCACCGCTTTCAGCCAAAGATTGGGAAGGTGTCGAGCCGGTTTACGAGACAATGCCGGGCTGGAAAGAAAATACTTTTGGTATTACTGACGTGAATCAGCTGCCGGAAAATACAAGAAACTATGTGAAACGTATTGAGGAAGTTACCGGTGTACCTATAGCTATTCTTTCCACCGGTCCGGATCGTGTACAAACAATGATTTTACAAGATCCGTTTGCAGCCTAATAAAACAATAGTCATTTTTGTTTATTTACAATAAGCCCTGTTTATTCAGGGCTTTATTTTTTATGGGATTTTACGCAATAAGCCGTTTAACTACAGTTAATTTTCAGAGAAATGATAAAAAATAAAGCCGTTAGCTTTATTACTAACGGCTTATTTCTAAGATTAAGTGGCGGAGGAAGTGAGATTCGAACTCACGGAGGGCGTTAACCCTCGCCGGTTTTCAAGACCGGTGCATTCAACCGCTCTGCCATTCCTCCGCAATTGAATTGGTGTGCATAATACGGAGTTCAGTTGTTACTGTCAAGGTGAAAATAAAAAAAATCGTTTGATTGCTGATTTTTAAAACAATTAGAAAAATGACCGCACTTTTGTGTGACATATCTGATGAACCAATAAAAATAAAAGCACCCAATCGGGTGCTTTGTTATTTTGGCATTATCGCAAATTATCGACGTAAACCTAAACGTGCGATAGTTTCAGAATATTTCGCTAAATCAGTACGTTTTAAGTAGTCTAATAATTTACGACGGCGAGAAACCATACGTAATAAACCACGACGACCGTGATGGTCTTTTTTGTGCTCAGCAAAGTGAGATTGTAAGTGGTTGATTTGTGCAGTTAATAATGCGATTTGAACTTCGGAAGAACCGGTGTCTTTTGCATCACGACCGAATTCAGCAACGATTGCTGCTTTTTTTTCTACGCTTAGAGACATTTTTTAATCCTCATAAAAGATTGTTAATGATACATCATTCGCCGATCTCTAATTCAGCGATGACAAGGAGGTTGTATTTTAACCTCAAACGATGAAAAAGCAACTAATTTACAAAAATAATTTGAAACGGATCACATTTTTTCATTTTTCCCATAGCACTCCAAAAGAATAAAGAATATGATTTGCTTAGAGGCTAAGTAATAAAAGGAAAATGCCAATGAAAATTGTAATTGCGCCTGATTCGTTTAAAGAGAGTTTAACTGCACTTGATGTGGCTGAAGCGATTGAAGTAGGGTTTAAGCAAGTTTATCCAAATGCGGATTATATTAAAGTGCCGATGGCAGATGGCGGTGAAGGTACAGTGCAATCTTTAGTGGATGCGTTACAAGGAAGGTTGCTTGAAGTGGAAGTAACTGCTCCATTAGGCGATAAAACCACTGCTTTTTTTGGTTTGTCTGGAGATGGAAAAACAGCAATTATTGAAATGGCTGCTGCATCGGGATTACATTTAGTGCCATTAGTGCAACGAAATCCCCTGAAAACAACCAGTTTTGGTACAGGAGAACTGATTAAAGCAGCATTAGATCATCAGGTAGAGCAGATTATTTTAGGCATTGGAGGCAGTGCAACCAATGATGGTGGAGTAGGCATGTTACAAGCATTAGGTGTGCAATGTTTCAATCAAGCAGGGAAATCTATTGGGTTTGGTGGAGAACAGCTTGCTTTTATTGAAAAAATGAGTCTAGAAAATCTTGATCCTCGTTTAAAGTACGTCAAATTTTTAGTAGCTTGTGATGTTGATAATCCCCTTTGTGGTGAAAAGGGTGCTTCAGCAACGTTTGGCCCACAAAAAGGTGCAACGCCTGAAGTGGTACACCAATTAGATACAGCATTGTTACATTTTTCACAGATTGTAGAACGGGATTTAGGATTGAATATTCGTGATAAAGCCGGAGCCGGGGCCGCCGGTGGAATGGGGGGCGGTATTTTGTTACTGCCAAATGTGGAACTTAAATCAGGTGTGCAAATTGTGATTGATGCGGTGAATCTGAAAGAGCTTGTGCGAGAGGCGGATTTAGTCATTACTGGGGAAGGGAGAATGGATAGCCAAAGTATTCATGGAAAAACGCCTATAGGTGTGGCTAAAGCAGCTAAGGCCGCCGGCAAGCCTGTGATTGCGATTGTTGGTTCCTTACGTGAAGACTATGAGGTGGTTTTTGAACACGGAATTGATGCTGTATTTCCGATTATCAGGCAACTTGGTAGCCTTGAACAGATCTTAGTTCAAGGACGTGAGAATTTAATTTCAACGGCACAAAATGTGGCAAGGTTACACCATTTGTCGCATTAAAAGTGCGGTCGTTTTTTGCAACCTTTTATTGATTAGCAGGAGTTTTTATGAGTGGTATCGCATTAATTATTACCTTTGTGATTGCGATCATTATTATGATTTTGATGATTTCCAAATTAAAAGTGCATCCGTTTTTAGCCTTGATGAGCATATCTCTGAGCTTAGCGCTCGCAGCAGGGATTAGTTTGAATAAAATACCGAATATTATCGGTGAAGGGTTCAGTGGCACGTTTAAAAGTATTGGTATTGTGATTATCTTTGGCGCAATTATCGGCACTGTATTGGAAAAAACAGGAGCGGCTTTAAAACTTGCAGATATGATAGTGAAACTCGTAGGGCAAAAACGTCCGGAATTAGCCATGTTAATCATGGGGTGGATTGTAGGCATTCCCGTATTTTGTGACAGTGGATTTGTGGTGTTAAACCCAATTCGTGAAGCATTGCGCCGTAAAATTGCTGCCAGCCCAGTGGGAATGGCGGTTGCATTGAGTGCAGGTCTTTATGCGTCTCATGTATTTATTCCGCCAACGCCGGGCCCAATTGCAGCAGCAGGTGCATTAGGTGTCGGAGGCAATTTGTTTTTAGTGATTATGATGGGTATGATAGTCTCTGTGCCGGTTTTAATGGTGTCCTATCTTTTCGCTAAATCAATTGGTTTAAAAATCAACATTCAACAAGCTGAAGATGATGTACTGATTAGCAAAAGTTACGACGATTTACTGAAGCAATATGGTAAATTACCGAATGGGTTTTTAAGTCTATCGCCTATTTTAATGCCAATTGTGTTAATGGCAGCTGGTTCGGTGGCAAAAATTATGGGAGTAACAGGCACGATGGGCGAGATTATTCAATTCCTTGGTAACCCAATTATTGCTTTGGCTGTGGGGGTAATTTTTGCGGTTATTTTGCTTATTCAAAGTGGCAAAATGGGGGAATTTGACGGTATTACCAACGAGACCTTAAAATTGGTCGGACCGATTTTATTTATCACTGCGGCAGGTGGGGTACTGGGTAAAGTGATTACTGAGGCCGGTTTTGTAGATTATATTAAACAAAATGCGCATATCATCAGTACAGCAGGTATTTTCTTCCCATTCATTATTTCCGCTATTTTGAAAACGGCTCAAGGTAGCTCTACAGTTGCGATCATTACCACTGCATCTATTATGGGTATGTTTAATCAAGCTGACTCTTTAATGACTGTATTGGGCTTAACCAGTGAAATGGCTGCTACTTTGTGTGTTATGGCGATTGCTGCTGGGGCGATGTGTGTTTCTCATGCCAATGACAGCTATTTCTGGGTGGTAACCAACTTTGGTAAAATGACGCCACAACAAGGCTATAAAACACAGTCTATGCTGACATTCTTAATGGGAATCACCGGTATGGCAACAGTGTATGTGTTGTCACTGTTTTTAGTCTAATCGAAACAAAAGTGCGGTTAAAATGAGCTTCATTTTGACCGCACTTTGAGTTTATTCGTCCAATACGACTTTGCCGATAAAACCTAGGTTGCGATGTTTTTGGGCATAATCAATGCCATAACCGACCACAAATTCATCGGGAATCGCAAAGCCAACCCAGTCTACAGGTACTTCTACTTCTCGGCGTGAAGGTTTATCTAATAAGGTGCAAATAGTAATGCTGGCAGGATCTCGTAATTTTAAAATTTCTCGTACTTTTTCTAAGGTATAACCGGTGTCGATAATATCTTCTACGATTAATACATGTTCACCTTTAATATCACCATCCAGATCTTTACTAATTTTGACATCATGGTTTGTTGTCATACCGCTACCATAGCTGGATGTTGTCATAAATTCGATTTCCACGGGTAAGTTGAGTACACGAACCAAATCAGCCATAAACATAAAAGATCCTCGTAATAATCCAACAACGATCAACTTGTTAATATGTTTTTGTTGGTAGAATTGGGTGATTGACGCACCGAGAGAATCGATTTTGTTACGAACCTCTTGTTCTGAAATTAAAACCTCGACATGATGCTTTTTCATACATTTTCCTTTTGGACTAAGATGGTCACTATGATAACAAAAAAAGACCGAAGTTTTAACACTTCGGCCTTTCATTTACCCTAACGAATTTACTTTCTACTCTACCTGTTTAAGCTATTCTGCTTAACAGACGAGCTAATATTACGCTGAAATAAAAATGATGTCAATGCGAATTATTATCAATTTCCTGATATTTTCATTTCTTCCAGTAAAATAGACCCGGTTTGAATATTGGAACGCTGTTCAATATCATCGCTAATGGCAACCATATTCCGCAACATACTTTTCAAATCACCGGCAATAGTAATTTCAGAGACAGGGTATTGAATTTCGCCGTTTTCCACCCAAAAGCCGGAAGCTCCTCGTGAATAGTCCCCTGTCACCATATTAATGGCTTGTCCCATTAAATCCGTGACTAATAATCCTGTTCCCATTTGACGTAAAAGTGCGGTCAGTTTCCCTGTCGAATTGGGTTTGACTAACCAATTATGAATACCCCCGGCGTGCCCTGTACTTTGCATGCCTAATTTTTTTCCACTGTAAGTTGTGAGTAAATAGGTTTGCAATGTACCGTTTGTGATGATGTCTAGATCCTGTGTCCGAACACCTTCACTATCAAAGGGGGTAGAAGCTAATTGCCCTAATAAGTGTGGCCGCTCGCTGATTTGTAGCCAATCGGGTAAAATTTGTTGCCCAAGTTGATCGAGTAAAAAGCTGTTTTTGCGGTATAAACTGCCGCCACTGATGGCTGCCGCTAAATGCCCGATTAAGCCGGTTGCTACATCATTTAGGAAAATGACGGGAGATTTTTGGGTAGTCATTTTTCGTGGTTGCAAACGGGCAATGGTTTTTTGGGCGGCTGAACGTCCAACCCAACTTGGATTTTCCAACAAGTCAGCACGGCGAGATAAGGTATATTCATAATCACTTTCCAATTGATCATCAATCCCCCCTAAAACAGAACAAGAGATCGAATAACGACTCGATAAGTAGCTTTGTAGCATACCATGGCTATTAGCATATACTCTCACGCCGGTGTGTGAATTAAAAGCAGCGCCGTTGCTGTTTACAATACGTTTATCATAGTCTAATGCGGCATTTTCGGCTTCTAATGCAATGTTCATGGCCTGATCCACATCAATATTACTTGCATGATATAAATCCAAATCAGGGGCATTAAATGCTAATAATTCTTTTGGCGCCAGACCGGCACAATCATCCGGTGAGGTATATTTAGCGATTGCCAATGCTGCTTCTACGGTATTTTTAATTGCCTGAGCGCTTAAATCTGAGGTTGAGGCATTTCCCTTTTGGTGGCCTAAATAAACGGAGATTCCTAAAGCTCCATCATTATTAAATTCTACATTTTCCACTTCACGCATACGGGTCGAAACAGATAATCCCTGTACTTTAGTGACAGCCACTTCTGCGGTAGCACCGGCTTTTTGCGCAATTTCTACTGCATAACTTACCGCATCACGTAATTGTTGTTCTTGTTGTTTTAAAAGTGCGGTTGAATTTTCCACTGTTTTCATTTGTAGTCTTTCCTTTGATAAATTTGTCGCATTTTAGCTTATTTGTTAGAATGTCGCAAAACAGAACCTGAGCAAGGATAGAAATAGAAAATGAAAAAACGCGGTAAAAAAAACGAAATTGATTGGACAGATGAACAAGAAGAAATTATTTGGGTCAGCAAGAGTGAAATTAAACGTGATGCGGAAGCCTTAAAAAAATTGGGTGAAAAATTAGTGGAATTAACCCAAACCAATTTGGATAAAGTCCCTTTAGACGAAACCCTTTTAGACGCAGTGAATTTAGCTCGAAAATCAGTCAAAGAAGCTCGCCGTCGCCAGCTACAATTTATCGGGAAACTGTTGCGTTCCACTGATACAGAGCCTATTCAAGAAGCTTTAGATAAGATCGAAAATAAACATAATCAGCAACAGGCAATGTTGCATAAATTAGAACGTCTACGTGATGATTTTGTTACACAGGGCGATGAAATATTGTCCCGTTTCTTTGATGATTACCCTGATGCTGATCGCCAGCATTTACGCAATTTAGTTCGTGTGGCTCAAAAAGAAAAAGAGCAACACAAACCTCCTAAGGCCTATCGGGAAATTTTTCAATATTTGAAAGCGTTGGTTTTAGCTGATTAATAATTTGTGATCTGAATAAAAAAGTGCGGTCAAAATATCGAGAATTTTGACCGCACTTTTGCTTGTCCCCGCTTATTCTATTGGATACCAATGTAATTTATTAAAGGCAATTTGGCATGTTTCACCTTCTTTCGGACCGGCATCACGTCGGCCTTTTTGAATTCGTAATTCTTGAGTACCGATAAGAATACTGTAATCCACGACTTCCCCTAAATAGGAACGGCGTTTAACTATCCCATTGACACCGCCTGAGGAGACAAAATCTATCTCTGATGGTCTTGTGGCCAAAATTGCTTTACCTTGGGCAATGAGTTCTTGACTTGGTGCTGGTTGGATGTTAAACACCCCTTCTACACCCTCAAAAGAGACACCTTGAGTGGATAAATTTACATTTAATTGATTGGATAATCCAATGAAATTAAAGACAAATTTATTGGCAGGATTGTTATACACATTTAGCGGCGTATCAATTTGTTCCACAACGCCTTTTCTCATGACCATAATGCGATCCGATAATGCCATAGCTTCTGATTGATCGTGAGTCACATAAATAATGGAGAAGCCAAATTTGCGTTGTAATGCTTTGATTTCAAAACGCATTTCTTCACGTAGGTGTGGATCAAGGCTTGATAAGGGTTCATCAAGGAGCATAACATCAGGATTTAATGCTAATGCACGAGCTAAAGCCACACGCTGTTTTCCACCACCGGAAAGATCATCCGGGCTTTTTTGTGCTACATTGAGTAGATTGGTGTGACGTAAGGCATCCGTCGTACGCTTTTCTATTTCCTGTTTAGACAGGTTTTTTAATGCCAACGGAAAGGCCACATTATCATAAACTGTCATGTGAGGCCAAACTGCAAAGGCTTGGAAGACCATGCCAAAATTTCGTTTTTCAGGCGGTAAATAATAATTAGTGGCTTTGGCTGATAATAATCGATCGCCTACTCTAATTTCACCACCGTCCAAATCTTCAAATCCGGCGATCATTCTCAATGTGGTTGTTTTACCGCAACCTGAAGGGCCAAGCATTGAAAAGCATTCCCCTTTTTCAATGGATAAATTCAAATTAGGGATCGCAATTACATCACCAAATTGTTTCATTACATTAGTTAATTGAATATAACTCATTTTATTCTCCTTACCCTTTGGCTATTTTTGCGTTTTTTTCTCAGCATAGCGTTTAATGACGGTTTGACCGAATACAATGATAATTAACGCAATACCTGCAAGTGCTGCCGAATAAACGGTTTCGCCATCTTCATTAAGAGTATAAATTGCCACCCCAATGGTTCGGGTTGATGGTCCATATAACATGACAGAGACAGTTAATTCACGCAATGCAGGTAAGAAAATCAGGAAGAATGCAGCGATCATTCCCGGTCTTACTAACGGAATCACAATGTCTTTTAGAGATTGCCACATACTTGCACCACAAGCACGGGAGGCTTCAACTAATGAATCATGAACTTGTTCTAACGCTGCCGAGTTGGCTTTTAATGAGAACGCCATATAGCGTGCAATATAGGCAATCAGAATAATCCATACGGTGTTATATAAGTTCACGCCGAATTTACCACTCCAAGCTAAAATGACCCCTAATGCAATAACAGAGCCGGGAACAGAGAAGGGTAACATACCTAAGAATTCTAAAATGCCTTTGCCTTTCACCCGCATTTTGACAATCACATAAGAAATCATGACACCGGCAAACATGGTAATGACGGCAGCGGCTAAACCTAAAGTGACACTATTACGGATTGCATCTTTGGTGAGTTGCCAATCAAATAGGATAAATTTGTAGTTTTCTAAGGTGAGATTTTCCCATGTAATAGGCAAACCATAAGTTTTTAACCCACCTACAAGGAAAATCGTTGCGGTTGGTAAGACAATCGTAAATGCAATGTAGAGTAAGCAGATAATGAGTAGTGGCATACGCAAGCCACGTAATTTAACTTCCACAGGGCGGAAACTTTTACCGGCAATAATCTGGAAACGTCCTTTGCTGAGAATTTTATTTTGTAGCCAAATAATGAGTGCGGCTGTTGCCACTAAAACCGTTGCCAACACAGTGCCTGTACGAATTGCTTCAAAACTACCCGCACTTTGGTGAATACGTTCGTAAATCAGGGTTGGTATATTGAAAATCCCATTTTCTACCCCAAGTACGGCAACTGTACCAAAGTGAGCCATAGAGTAAAGCATGATTAGTAATGCACCGGATACAATACTTGGCATCACTAATGGAATAGTGATTTTACGGGTGATGGTAAAGAGGCTTGCGCCTGAAATACGCGCAGATTCTTCAAGTGTTGGATCCATTCGTTCTAATGCACCACAGACTTGGATAAACACAAATGGAAATAGATACATCGTTTCCACAGCCATAATCCCGGCGTAGCTGTAAATATTGAAAATAGGATCTTCTAAACCAAAGGTATCCATAAAGAAACGATTAATATAACCTGCTCGTGGTGAAAGTAACATTTTCCATGCTAATGCACCGATAAAAGATGGTAACATAAAGGGCACGAGAAACATCACTTTCATAAAGCCTTTGTAAGGTAAGTCTGTGCGTGTCACCAACCATGCAAAGAATGTTCCTATGATTGTACTCATTACAGTGACACCGCCAGCAATAAATAATGAGTTTAACAAGGCTTCATAGGTTTCTTGTTGTTTTAAGATTTTCACCACATCTGTGAGATTAAATTGACCTTCTACCCAAAATGAATTGATGAAAATTAATAATACCGGTACGGCAACTACAATCACCAAAATACCAATAGATAGCGCTAAAATTGAATTTGCCACATTAAACGGGCTTTTTTTCTCAATAACAGCTGACATAATTACCCCCTTTTCTCGGGTTCAGGAAACCAAAGTAAATCGTGGAAATTCACCACACAGGCTTCACCTTCCTCAAACATTAAATTATTTTGTAAGGCATAATTGGTTGCAATTTCGGTGCGTAAATTGACACCGTCAATCTCAATCATATAATCCATTACCGCCCCTAAAAAGCTGGCACGAATAATCGTTCCTTGTAAGCCGTTACCGGATTTACTTAGAAGTATATCTGATGGGCGACATCCGAATTTACCTTTCTCTATGGGTTGATTTTGCCAAGAAATAGGCTGATTTCCTTGTCCCACAAAATGTTGCCCTTGTTCAATACGCACAGGAATGAAATTGGCTAACCCCATAAATTTAAATACCATTTCATTTTCTGATTTTTCGTAAATTTCCCAAGGTGTGCCGATTTGTTGGATTGAGCCATCTTTATCCATAATGGCTAAGCGGTCGGAAATGGCTAAGGCGATTTCTTGATCATGAGTAACATATAAAATCGTAATACCTAATTTTTTCTGTAATTCTTTGATCTCAAATCGCATTTCCTCACGTAAATTGGCATCAAGATTATTCAAAGGCTCATCTAGCAGCATTAAAGAGGGTTTTGCAACTAAAGCTCTGGCTAATGCAACACGCTGTTGCTGGCCTCCTGAAAGTTGTGAGGGGAGCCGCTTTTCAAGCCCCGTTAAATTCACTAAATCAACAACTTCCATTACTTGTTGATGAATACTTTCTTTGTCTAACTCTTTCAATTTCAGGGGATAAGCAATGTTGTCAAACACCGTCATATGGGGCCATACTGCGTAATCTTGGAATACCACACCTAAGCCACGTTGATCGGGTTGTACATCTATACCGGTAGCCGGATCAGCTACCACTTCATCGTCAATTAAAATACGTCCGCTATCAGGTACATCAAAACCGGCAAGTAAGCGCAATAACACGGTTTTACCACAGCCTGAAGGGCCAAGAAGTGTGAAGCACTCACCATCTTTGACAACGAGTGAAAGATTTTTCAATACTTCATTCGAGCCAAAGGTTTTACTGATGTTCTCAAATGTAATTGTTGCCATAACAACACCTCTAATTTAGTTGCGATTTTGCAAGATTTGCGTAAATTTTTTCACCGTCTCTTCTTTCTCACTTAAGATAGCTTGATAATCAATAGGAATAGCACGTTGAATTGCATCTTCTACTGTTGGCATACCTTCCATAGGTGCAACACCTTTTCTGACCGGCAATGTGCCTTCTTGAGCAATAATTTTTTGGGCATCTTCAGAAAGTAAGAAATCCACAAATTTTTGAGCTGCAGGTAGATTTTTAGATCCTTTAAAAATTGCTGCCGGGCTTGGAATTACTAACATTTCTTTTGGATAAGCCAATTTTAATTGAGCGCCTTTTTTAATTTTATCATTGGTGATATAGTCCACAGCCAATGAAGCTAATAAATCACCGGAAGCTGTATCATCAACGACTTGTCCGGAACCTTTTCCTACTTTTCCTTTATTTTCTTTGATTTTTTCAAAAAATTCCCAACCAAAGGTTTGTTTCAGTAAAGCAACACTCATATATGACGTACCGGATAAGGCAGGATTGGCGATACCAAATGCCCCTTTATATTCCTTTTTCAGAATATCAGACCATTCGCTTGGTGGTGTTTTGACAAAACGGGTATTATAAGCAATCCCTAATGTGCCTAAACGAATTGGTGTAAATGAGCCATCAAAATTTGGAATTGGATTGACAATATTATCGACTTCCTTAGAAATATAAGGCTCTAACATACCGTTTTCTTTCATTTTGAAGAAATCAGGGACTTCACTGGTCCAGATAATATCTGCCATAATTTGACCGGATTCTTTTTCGGCAGCAATTTTGGCCATTAATTTACCTGCACCGGCAGATTGATAGTCCATCGCTACTTCAGGGTGTTTTTCAGCAAATTTTGTTTTTAATGCCCCGATAAGGGATTCTTTCATTGAGGTGTAAACAATCAATTTTTCATTTGCGGCTGCAGTGCCCGCAATAGTGACACCTAAACCAAAAGCAATAATAAGAGTGGAAATTTGTTTATTCATAGCTAAGTCCTTCTTTATTTTGAGGTTAAATCATTGATACAACCTATACTTTCATTTCTATAAATGAAATTAAGAGCACCATACTCCGAAAAACAAACAAAAAAAAGACCGCACTTTTAAAGTAAAATCAGTCAAAAATAACCCATTTTTATCGCTAGGAGAGTGTATTATTGACCCATATCCATTAAATAAGAGAAAGTGCGGTCAATTGTTATGTTGTTTTGGTCAAAAATGACACAAAAAATGTCTTTCTACTTCATAAAGAAAATTTTCATTTTGTGAGCTTGATCACAGAATAATTCCTATATTTTTGGAGAAATTTGAGTAAGATATAAGTAAGTAGGAGGTGCAATATAATGGGCATTCGACGAAAAATATCATCATTTCTGACCGCACTTTTAAGCTATGTTGTTTTGGGTTTGTTCTCTGTACAGGCTTCGGAATTAGTGATTGCTACTACCCTTGCTCAAGAAGGTATTCGACATTTAGTAGATGAATGGAATAAACAACCGAATGCCGTGCCGATAACAACGCTTAACCGTACCAGTCAATCGATTAATCAACTGTTTTCTACTGAAAGGGCTAAAGAAGTTGATTTAATTTTGAGTTCCTCACCCATGTTGTTTGAAGGATTGTTGAAAAAGCAGGTATTGCTTGATTTGCCTGATACATTAAAACGATATCAGCAATTTGTTCCTATCATGCTACAACAAAATGTAAGTGCCTTTTCTTTATCAGGTTATGGTATGTTGTTGAATACGGAAGTATTAGGTAAACAACAGGTTTCCTTGCCTCAATCTTGGCTGGATTTGGCGAGGCCGGAGATGCAAGGACTTGTTATTATTAGTAGCCCAACACGATCAGATACTAATCATATTATGTTGGAAACTATTTTACAGCAATTTGGATGGGAACAAGGCTGGGCGTTGTTAAATCAAATTATGGCTAATGTAGGGACGATTTCTTCCCGTAGTTTTGGCGTGGTGGATAAGATCCAAGCCGGTTTGGGTGGCGTAGGTATTACAATCGATCATTATGCTAATTTATTAACAGCTCAAAAAACATCGCAAAATTCTTTAGAGTTTCGTTATTTTTCTGATTTTACATTGTCTCCGACCTTTATTGCCATAAACAAACACAGTTCAAATCAACAACAGGCAGTTCAATTTATTCAGTTCTTACAAAGTCAAGCCGGGCAGGCTGTGTTAAATCACCAAGAAATGGGGAAATTTCCCCTTGAGCCTCTCTCAGAGAAAGATAAAAATTACCACATACAGCAACAATTATTTCGCCAACCACAGATAGATTATGATTTATTGCTAAAACGTGAGCAGTTGGTAAAACTGCTTTTTGAACAAAAAATGACTTATCGTCTTAACCAATTACAAGAAAATTGGCAGCTGTTGCGACAAAAAGAAACTGAGTTAGGCAAAACTTTAGATGAACTTCGTCAAATCCTTAATCGGTTGCCTCTTTCTGCCGAGCAGTCGCAAAATGCTGATTATTTGGCTCAGTTTCAACAGGAACAGGTACTGGCTGAGTGGCAAACATTTTTTAGTCGGCAACAATTAGACTTTATAAAAGCTTTGGAGCAGTTACAATGAAACGATGGATTAAAGGAGTGGATCTTAGTCGTGGATTGCAACTTTCTTTTTGGTTAAGTGCATTACTTTGTCTATTTGTGGGCGGTGTCGGTTTGTTTACTTGGCAGCAGCAAAGGGTAGAAATTCATATTGCCTTGAGTGAAAATTTTCCCAAAGTTCAATCTGCTTTTCAGGTAGAAGAACAAGTGAATTTATTACACAATGCGTTTGTACAATTCTCGAATGCAAAAACAACCTCTGAGAAAGTAGAGTTTTATCAACAAACTCAACAATATTTCACCGCACTTTTTGGTCTTTTGACGACACTTAAAGAGAGCGTGAGTGAAAATTTACCTCTCATTTTAATACAACAATCTCATTTACTTGAGCAACTTTCTGACACTATTTCAGCACAATTAACTTTAAATGAAGCATTTAACCACAGTGTGGAAAAAATGAATTGGTTGGATAAAGATTTTAAGCAAGAATTCACTGCACTTTTACAAGAAATAAGTTGGCAACAATCTACATTGGCCAAAAATATTGCCAAAAACCCGCAAAACAGGGGGCAATTAGCTCAACTTAACCATCTGCAACAACAATTAGTATTGGTTAATGATTTTATTCAATATGAAGAACAATTGATTGTTGAACTCCGTAATCAAATTAATGAACCGCTCCATTATCAATTGGCGCAATATCAGCAACAACTTCACTACCTCGCATTATTAATTCATCAGCGTTTAGAACAGCTTCAACTGTATTCTTCTACGGCAACGATTAAACAAATTCTAAATGAATTGTTAGAAATGGGGTTGAAAACAGACCAATTACCTGATCTATTTCGTCAATATCAAATATTACATCAGCAAAAACAAAAATTAATATCGGAAAGTGATGAGTTATTTGCACATGTTCGGCAACGCATTCGAGAGCAGGTGGGAAGCAGTAAAAACCAACTGGATTTATTACAACAAATTGTCGAAAAAAGCACCCAATTTAAGGGGATCCTAATTTTATTGGCAATGTTGTCAGCATTTGTACTCGTAGTCGGTGTCAATTTTTTCTATATTCGTTTGCGTTTATTAAAGCGTTTTGAAGCACTTAATCATGCGGTATTACAACTCAGCAAAGGGGAAGAAAAGGTTAAAATTCCTGTTTACGGTAGTGATGAATTGGGCAGAATTGCCCGCCTTTTGAGGTTATTCTTATTTGAAATGGCGCATAAGCAAGCAGAGCTTACTAAACGTAATCAAGTATTAATGGAGGAAATTGACTACCGTATTAAGGTGCAAGCGGAGTTAGTGGAAACGCAACAAGAATTAACGCAAACAGCAAAATTAGCGGTGGTAGGAAAAACAATGACTTCAATCAGTCACGAAATTACGCAACCACTTAATGCTATGAATGCTTATTTATTCAGTGCAAGGCGGGCTTTACAAAAACAAGACAGTGTTGCTGTTGCCGATTATTTGGCAAAAATTACTCATTTAGTAGAGAAAACCGCTCTGATGATCAAGCGATTACGCCAATTTTCCAGACAAGGTCGAGGTGATTTGCAAATTGTGGATTTAAAGTTGAGTTTTGCCAATGCGTGGGAACTATTGGAAAGCAAGCATCTGCATCGGCAAGCGCAATTAAAATTCCCTGAAAATTTACCGCACATTTGGGGAGAAAATGTATTGATTGAACAGGTTTTGGTAAATATTTTCCTTAATGCATTAGAGGCTATTGAACAAGACCCACCTCAAATTGAGGTTGAAATATATCAACAAGATATAAACGAAATTACACTTTGGATAAGTGATAATGGCAAAGGTTGGCCTTTGGAACATAAATTATTACAGCCGTTTTCGTCCAGTAAATCACTAAATTTGGGCTTGGGTCTGTCTATTAGCCAATCCATTATGCAGCAATGTGGTGGAGAGTTACACATTGCTTCAACAATAACCCGTAATGCATTGATTATTTTAAAATTTAAGGTAGTACAATATGCTGAGTAATGATTACAATGTATTGTTAATTGATGATGACCCCGATATTCTTTCAGCCTATCAAGATTTGTTGGAACAAGAAGGTTATTCTGTGTTTACTCTTGCCGATCCTAGAGGATTTGATTTGCATCGTTTAGCAGATTGGAAAGGGGTTGTACTTTGTGATGTGATGTTGCCAACTATTTCGGGTTTAACCATATTAGATGAAATAATCCACATTGATCGTCAAATTCCCGTTGTGATGATTACTGGGCATGGTGATGTACCTATGGCTGTGAATGCCGTCAAAATGGGGGCAATAGATTTTTTGGAAAAACCGGTTTCGCCGGAAAATTTGTTGAATCTGGTTGAGTATAGCTTGAATAAACGTCGCCAATTTATTGAAGAAAAGCAGTGGCAATGGGTAAAATTAAATCAAAAATTTATTGGCCACAGTGAATGGATCAACAAACTTCGCCATCAGTTACAAAGCCTGTCAAATAGTCATCTTCCGGTATTTTTATGGGGAGAGAATGGGAGTGGACGATATTTATCTGCAGTTAATTTACATCAATTAAGTCAACGTCATGAGCGTGCTTTGGTATTTTATGAATGGACAGAAAGGCCAACGCAATCTCTTAATGACATCATTAAAAAAAGCCAAAATAGCACATTAATTATCAAACACCTACATCGCTTTTCTCATGCTGAACAAGCGCAACTTGCAACCGCATTACATCATGAAGAAAATAATATTCGTTTGATAGTTATTAGCGATTTCCCTTTGGTTCAGCTTATTCAGCAATATCATTTAAGTACAGAGTTGTATTCCTTATTTATTCATACACAAATTGAATTATTGCCACTGCATAAACACCCAACGGATATTGCAGATATTTTTTTGCATTATGTGCAGAAAAGTTGCATTCAGTTAAATAAATCTTATATTGAACCGCCGAAAAAACTGTTGCAACATTTAAGCCAACAACAATGGATAGGCAATGTTACCGAATTGATTAGTGTGGCGGAACTTTATGCTATCGGTTTATTTTCAGATCCCAATGTTACTACATTAGCAGCTACACACCTCAAAGCGGATAATATTAACCCGTTGGATGCTCAAATTTGCCAATATGAAAAACAACTTATTGAAGATGCGTTGATTTATTTTCAAGGCAGAATTAATGAAGTGGCGGCTTATTTAGATATTCCCCGTAAAAAACTGTATTTACGCATGCAAAAATATGGTATTGATAAAAAGGAATATAAATTCTAAGTAAAAACTGACCGCACTTTTATTTGTGTTGCATTTTGAGAAAAGCTTTTTTAGACTGAATTATTTATTTATATGAGGCACAATTATGTTAAAAATCCCTCAAGCTTTAACCATTGCAGGCTCAGATAGCGGTGGTGGAGCCGGCATTCAAGCCGATTTAAAAACTTTTCAAATGCGAGGTGTGTTTGGTACGGTTGCGATTACTGCAGTGACGGCTCAAAATACACTTGGCGTGTTTGATATTGCGCCTATACCGCTATCTACCATTCAAGCACAAATTCAAGCGGTAGCGGAAGATTTTTCTATTGATGCTGTAAAAATTGGTATGCTCGGTAACGTGGAAATTATTGACACTGTCGCAGAAAGCCTTGAAAAACAGCAATTTAAGCAAATTGTATTAGATCCTGTCATGATTGCTAAAGGCGGCGCACCACTATTACAGCAAAATGCTATTTCTGCTTTAAAGCAGCATATTTTGCCAAAGGCCTTTGTGATTACGCCGAATTTACCTGAAGCACAAGCCTTAACAGGCATTGAGATTATCGATCAACACACTGCTGAAAAAGCGGCTCGTTTATTACAGGAAATGGGCGTGAATACCGTGGTGATTAAAGGTGGGCATAGCGATAATTCACAAAGTGCGGTCTGTTTGGACTGGGTTTTTACGCAAAACGGACAATTTACGGTGGAAGCGGAACGTTTTCCAACCCGACAAACCCATGGAACAGGCTGTACTTTTTCTGCTTGTATTACGGCAGAACTGGCTAAAGGTCAATCCGTCGAAGATGCTATTCGTACAGCGAAAAAATTTATTACTGCAGCAATCAGCCATCCTTTAAATCTTGGTCAAGGCCATGGGCCAACAAATCATTGGGCGTATAAAGATGAATAAAATCAAACAAATGCTTTCCGTTTATTTTATTGCCGGTACACAAGATTGTCGGCATTTATCAGGTAACGTCAGTGAGAATTTATTATCTATTTTGGAACAAGCATTGGTTGCCGGCATCACTTGTTTTCAGTTCCGTGATAAAGGTAAAAATTCCTTAGAAGCTGAGCCGGAAAAACAAAAACAATTGGCAAAACAATGCCTTGAACTATGCCGAAAATATCATGTTCCCTTTATTATTAATGATAATGTGCAACTTGCCATAGAGATTGGGGCTGACGGTATTCATGTCGGACAAAAGGATATGGCGGTATCGGAAGTATTGGCTCAAACCAAACATAAATTAATTGTGGGGCTTTCTACCAATAATTTAGATCAGGTGTTTGAAGCGGAAAAAAATGTAGAGATTGATTATATCGGCGTCGGCCCCATTTTCCCCACAAACTCAAAAGCAGATCATTCTCCTGCCTTAGGTATAGATTATGTGGCAAATCTGAAAAAGCAGGGTATCACTAAGCCTTTTGTGACCATTGGTGGTGTGAATGAAGAGTCTGCTCGAAAATTAAAAGCCTTAGGTGCTGATGGTGTTGCGGTGATTTCAGCCATTATTAAATCAGAAAATATTGCCGAAACGGTGAAACAGTTAAAAGAGTAAAATAAAAAATGGGGAAATAATTTCCCCATTTTCTTACGCTTTTTATTGCTCTACTGTGGATAATTTTTCCAATCGGCGTTGTTCTGCGAGTTGTTGCTTGCGTTCTTCATCTTTTGCTTCCCATTTTTCGTAGGCTTGTACCACTTTGGCAACAACAGGGTGGCGAACAATATCCTTGCTGTCAAAATAATTAAAACTGAGTTCAGACACGTTTTCTAATACTTCAATAGCGTGTTTTAACCCGGATTTTTGAGAACGAGGCAAATCTACTTGGGTGATATCGCCTGTGATGACGGCTTTGGAATTAAAACCGATTCGGGTTAGGAACATTTTCATTTGTTCTACGGTGGTATTTTGGCTTTCATCAAGAATGATAAAACTGTCATTAAGTGTTCGCCCACGCATATAGGCTAGCGGTGCAATTTCAATGACATTGCGCTCCATCAGTTTTTCTACACGCTCGAAACCTAACATTTCGTATAATGCGTCATAGAGTGGTCGTAAATAAGGCTCGATTTTTGAACCTAAATCGCCCGGCAAAAAACCGAGTTTTTCACCGGCTTCCACAGCAGGGCGTGTAAGTAAAATTCGTCGAATTTCTTGGCGTTCCAAGGCTTCCACTGCTGCAGCAACCGCAAGAAAGGTTTTTCCTGTGCCGGCCGGGCCGATACCGAAACTGATATCGTGGGTTAAAATGTTGTGCAAATACGCGATTTGATTTTGACCTCGGGGTTTAATTAAACCTCGCTTGGTTTTTATGCCGGAGGTATAGGCTTTCTTTCCCGAATATACTTCTGTTTGCTCAGGCACTTCACTTTCCTGCAATAACATTCGGCTCTCTTGCAATGCAATATGTACATCAGATAAATCTAATTCTTTGATTTTGCCACGTACAGGGGCAGTTTCGACATACAAATCTTGGATTAATTTCACCGCACTTTTGACCAAATTTTCGTGAAATGCGGTTTGTTTTTGAGCATTGGAATGAATGACAAAGGTAAAGTTTTGGCGTGCAATAGTTAAATTTAACTCTCGTTCAATCAACTTTAGATTGTCATCGTAGGCACCACACAAGGACTGCAATCGGAAATTATCCTCAGGAGATAATGTCAATTCGCTTTTATAGATTGATTTCACGTATTTACCTTTTATCATTTTCTAATTCAGGAAACAGCATTTTAATCACATTTTGCGTTAAGCGGCGAGACTTTCCGGCATAAGGGAAAATGTGCATCATCATCATTGGGTTAAAATTAGCTTCTATTACACCCCAAGAATTTAAGTTTGGTTGAGCCGGTTTAGTTAAATCAGGGATAATTAAATCTACTCCACAGACTGAAGCCCCCATTGCTTTGGCTATGCCTACGGCAAGGGCTTTATAGCTTTCGTGCATTTCATCGGTCATATCAATACTATCACCACCGGTACTAATATTGGAGTTAGCACGAAGTTGTACCCTGCGATCTTTTTCCGGCACGCTATCAAAGGTTAATCCTTGTTCTTTAAGTTGTAGACTTTCAATATCGCCCAGTGCGATTTTTTTCAATGGTGTTCGACTACCGTCTCCACGCAGTGGATGGTTATTTTTCTGAGTAACTAATTCTGCCACAGTATGTATACCATCACCAACCACGTTTGCAGGGACTCGTAATAATACGGCTAAGGTTTCTTCGCCCAGTACAAAAAAACGATATTCTGTGCCGACTAAATAATCTTCCACCATCACTTCTTTATCTTCACGGAATGCGATTTCTATGGCTTTGGCAAAATCAGCAGAATCATTAACACCTTGTTGGAAAATGGTAATACCCAATCCATAATTAGTGGATTTTGGTTTAATTACAATGGCTCGCCCCTCAAATAACCGATAACTGGCGATAGCTTGTTGTGGTGAGGTAAATTCGATACTTTTCGGCACATTAAAGCCGGCCTTTTCCAGCACTTTTTTGGTAACGACTTTATTTTCCATAATTAACGGCGAAATATAGCTATCCTTAGAGGTCATATTGCCGTTTTTGACATATTCGATATGATGACCGAATTGTAAACAGAGGAACTGATCGTTTTCATCTAAGATCTCTGTCTTAATGCCTTTTTGAATGACATCGAAGAGTAGGGCTTGGGTGGAAAGTTCCATATTATCAAAAGCAGACAGTGCATAAAAACGTTCGAAGGCTCGGGCTTTGTAATCTTTAGCCAGTTTTGCGCCCAATTGTTGATAACCACCGGCTTGTTCAATGGCGGTAACGACTTTGGCACATAAGGTTTTTGTAGGGGCTGACAATTGAGATAATTTTTCTGACCAAATATTGACCGCACTTTGTGGCGCAGAAATAGCTTGTAGCATTTCTCCCATTGTGGTTAATAATGTTTCACCTTCAGCTTGATAAGCCGTAGACGAAAACGGATCTTCCCAAGCGACTTCGATCAAACGTGCCTTACCTACTTCAATGGACTGTTGATCTGCGGTTTCATCGAGCCAAAGCATGAGTAATAAAAAATAATGAATAAATTCAGCATCTTGCAAATTAATGCCATATTGCTCAAAAGGGTTTAAATCAAATAGTCTAAATTCGACATAATGAATGCCTTTCTTGACTAACTCTCTGGCAGTTTTTGCACCACGCAAGCGAACATTGGAATAAAATTCTTTTTCTGCAATTAATTTTCCTGTTTTGACCCAATGTTCTAAACTTTGCGCATATTCTTCTACGGAATCAAAAGAGACTTTTATTTCAGGTGCATTAACATAACCATATTGTCCAGAACGTAAGCTACGCACATATTGGCCGTTTTTTAGCGGTGATCCGTCTTTGAAGTAAGTACTTTCTACTGTAGGGCTGGCAGATAATAAATATAGGATAACCCATTGGTAGCGAAGGAAATTTTTTGCCATTTTTAAATATAAGGCATTTTGAAAGGTGATTTTATCGGCATATTCCTGTTGCAAATGAAATAAGGTATCAACCAAATCAGGGCTAAGCTGGAAATTATAATGAATACCGCTGACCATCTGTTTGTTTTTTCCATAGGATTGCACTAAATACTCACGATAGGCAACATCTTCCTGATTATCAAGTTGGGCAACCTTGATTTCATTTTCCGGTGGAAGACCGGCGGGCATACTAAAAGGAAAAATATATTCATCTTCTGGTAATGAACGAAGCACAACTTCATGAATCGCAGACAGCCAACGCAGGCTATCCGCTAATTTTTTATTTGGCGGTGTAATCAATTCTAACTGGCTTTCGGCAAAATCAGTTTGAATATAAGGATGGTAACTGCGGTTCCCAAATACGGCAGGGTGTGGCGTGGTGACAATTGAACCATCGGAATATATCCTTTGGCTCTCTTTTTCTAAGCCGAATAAGCCTTGTTGAAAAAGTAAGCCAAGTTGTTTATCACGAATAATTTGCTGTAGTTTCATTGTTTTTCCTTATTGCGCACATCATCATTATACCTTACCACAAAATAAAAAAACGCGATCAAAATTGACCGCACTTTTTATTCATAAAGGTTTCTTTATACTCTATTCATACCTCTTTAGAAGTGGGGTATCTTTTATTCTAAGCCGGCATATTCTTTTGCTTAAATGAATAATAAGCTGTAGTTATAGGTGATTTTCATATGCGACTAATGTATTGTGCATGAGCATTGCTACTGTCATCGGGCCGACCCCACCAGGAACAGGAGTAATAAATGCTGCTTTTTTTACCGCACTTTCATAGTCCACATCACCTTTGAGCTTACCATCGGCAGTGCGGTTAATGCCGACATCAATCACTATGGCTCCCTCTTTCACCCATTCTCCGGGGATAAATTCAGCTTTCCCAACTGCAACCACCAAAATATCAGCTTGGCGAATATGATGTTCTAAATCTTGAGTAAAACGATGTGTTACAGTGACAGTACAACCGCCAAGCAATAATTCTAATGCCATAGGGCGTCCGACAATATTCGATGCTCCTACAATCACGGCATGCTGACCATATAAATTGCGGCCGGTAGTTTCCAGTAATTTCATCACACCGTAAGGGGTACAAGCACGCAATGTCGGAATTCGCTGGCATAAACGACCAACATTATAAGGATGGAAGCCATCAACATCTTTATGAGGTGCGATTTTTTCAATGATTTTAGTGCTATCAATGTGTTTTGGTAGAGGGAGTTGGACTAAAATACCATCAATACGATTGTCGTTATTTAATTGGTCAATTAATTTTAATAAGTCTTCTTCAGAGGTACTTTCAGGCAAATCATAAGATTCTGATTGAATACCAATTTCGGCACAGCTTTTTCGTTTACTACCTACATACACTTGTGATGCGGGATCTGCGCCCACTAAGATCACGGCTAAACCGGGTAAACGTTTACCTTGAGCTGAAAGTGCGGTAATTTTTTCAGCAATTTCGGATTTGATTTTTTTCGCTAATGCTGTACCTGAAATGGTTTGTGCTGTCATGCCTGTTTCCTTTATTATTTGGACGAAATCGTTTGCTATTTTGGCAGAAAACCACTGAAAAGGCGAATGTTATTGCATAATATTGAGATAAATTTGAGCAACTGAATGAAAAATGTAAAAAAATGATTGACTGAAAATCAAAGCGACTTATAATTGACGCCATTGTTCGGCGAGTAGCGCAGCTTGGTAGCGCAACTGGTTTGGGACCAGTGGGTCGTAG
>JAUNED010000001.1 GCA_030525745.1 Lonepinella koalarum
AAGCGTCCGATGAGCATATCTTAGAAGCGATTTTGACCATCTGGTTGGAAGAGTACGAATAGAAAAATACGCATAAAATTTAGAAACCTAAAGCACCAGCTTTAGGTTTTTCTCGTTACAAGCGGTCAGAAAAATCAACTTTTTTGTAGAATTGGGAATCCTATCTATACAACTAGATTCTAATTTTGGAGATAATTTATGAATGAATCAAAACCTTTTCCTATTACAACCGGCTTTTTGGCAATGCCACTTGGGCTATCAGCGTTAGGACTTGCATGGCTAAATGCCTCATCGATCTCTCCTTATGCTGTTACAGTAGGTAATATTATTGCCGGCATTTCTCTGATACTTTGGGTCTTATTATTCGGTTGCTATATTTATCGTGTATTCTTTTGCTTTGAGCAAATAAAAGCAGAACTCACTCACCCAGTGCAATGTAGCTTGTTTTCATTAGTGACAATGACAACGATGATGAGTGGTGATGTGCTATATATTTGGGGATTCAAGTTAGGTGAATTATTGATTTTTTTAGGGGTAATTGTTCATTTAATCTTTTTAGTGTTTGTCATCGGTGGACTATGGAAAGGTACTCAATTCTTACCTGAAACCTTGCACCCTGTGCATTATCTACCACCAATCGCAGGCAGTTTCACAATGGCAAGCTCATTGAGCTTAGTTGGACATAATGAAGTTGCCTCACTGTTTTTCGGTATAGGCATCATCTCTTGGCTGGTACACGAGCCTATTATGTTACAACGAATCCGATTGAGCCCACTTTTCCCGATTGCGAGACCATCACTTGGCATTGTACTTGCACCTGCATTTGTTGCCTCTTCAGCCTATTTTTCTGTTCGTGGAGGAATTGACTTGTTGGCAAAAATATTATGGGGATATGGTTTCTTACAGCTCTGCTTTATTTTGCGAAACCTTAAATGGGTAGCCGAAAATGGTTTCTCAATGGGATTTTGGGCATTCTCATTTGGTTTAGCGGCAATGGCAAGAGGTGCGGTTGAGTTCTATCAATTTGAACCACTATCTTTTATCGGATTGGCAGGTTTCATCATTGCAAACCTTGGTATTGCACTATTACTGATTTTCACTTTTAAATTGTGGTTACAACAATCGAGAGAATAGAAAAACGTATTAATTTACTCAAATCGAACTACTTTTAAGCGTCTGTATGTTGTTATATATGTCTTTAATACAACATATCTCAATCAAATATTAAAAAGGTGACAAATAGAATTGAACTACCCTAAAAAGTTAGACTCACTTAATTCAAGGACTGAGTACTGTATTTATCAGGGCTCAGTCCTTTTTAGCTTTACGGAATACGTTTATGGTAATGAATGTAGTCGTGAATTGAAATGCTTTTGAGCGATCTATCCTCTCGTCTTTACTTTATATTCACTTTCCAATATCCACTCATTCAGGCAATTTTTAAATAGCAGATTATATCTGCGGTAGCAGAATTTTTGTCGCTTTTTTGAGCGGTAAATCGGAGTTATGATTATATCCTGTGTAATGGCTCGGAGGAGGGGCTACTGCCGGTAAAAATTACTTTGTTCTGCTTGCGTATTTTCGTTCATAAAGCTGAAATAGAATAATAGAACCCCATAGACTTCGCGACAGGTATGATGTGTGTCATTATGATATTGCGCATGTTTTTACATAAATGTTTCTTTCTTTCCAAGAGAAATACAAATATTTTGTATTTTAGGTCTCAATCTTTCTGTTTTTCTGCGATAATACAAGCGGTTCTTATTTTAATCTTGGATAAAAGAAAAGTTGATACATTTTTGTGTATCAACTTTTTATTTTTTAGTTTCAGATTGAAAAGTGCGGTTAATTTTAGGGTAGTTTTGCAATTACCGCATAGCCGTTTTCTTGGGTGTCGATTTGATATTTGGTTTCTGCACAGATGAAGGCCGATTGCCCTTGGGTCAGTTGTATTTCATCATTATCAGCACTCAGAGTAATTTTTCCTTGCATAACCAATAAAATCGAGCCATTTTCAGTTTTATCTTGTAATTGGGTATTATCCTCATAAGTTAATCGTTCTAAAGCAAAATCTTTCGCCGGCGTTTGGTAGGTAAAACTCCCGATAGTTTGTGGAGCCGATGGGATAATTTGAGGTATCACTTCACGGCAATCGATCACTTCTAATAATGCCGGAATATCAACGTGTTTTGGGGTTAAACCGCCACGAATAACATTATCGGAACAAGCCATTAATTCGATATTTTGTCCGCGTAAATAGGCATGCGGAATGCCGGCATCTTGAAAAATACCTTCGCCTTGGTTGATTTTTACGATATTAAACAAATAGAAGCATACTAAACCAACATCTAATTTTTCCGTTGTAATATTCATGGCTTCCATTGAATATAATACCCAATAATCCGGATTATCAAGGCTTAATGCATTATTTTGATAAGCTGTTTGATTGGCCTGAATAATCGGTAATAACCACTCGGCAAGCTGATCTTGTTTTGCTTGCATTATTTCTGCATAGAAACTATGTAGATCTTGAGTGTCGAGTTTATCTAAAAGTGCGGTCAAACTTGGACGGGTTTTAAGTGTTTGGCGGATTTTTTCTTTGGTTTGGAAACCGTGTAGTAACCAAAATTCAGACAAGGCAATCATCATTTCCGGTTTGTGATTGTTATCTTTATAAGTGCGTTTGGGGTCATTGGGTGCAATACCCTTGGCATTCTCTGTTGTAAAACCGATTTCCGCTTGTTTTTTAGTCGGGTGTAATTGAATGGAAAGAGGCAGTTTTACATCTAAAATTTTTAATAAATAAGGCAATTCATCACCAAAAGTAGCACGGCTTTGTTTGCCAAGGACGTTTGGATTTTGTTGAATAAAATCTACTAAACTGAGTTCTTGATTTTTTACCTTGATTGTTGAAGGCGCAGAGTTGTGCGAACCTAGCCAATATTCGGCGTAGAACTGGCTTTCCTGTTTAGTTTGTTTTAATAATTGAGGAAGATAATCTTGCCCTCCCCAAATATAATGTTGGAGTGAGCCGGAAATAGGGAAAATACCGTTCATATTGTTCCTTAATGATAAATTTTGTGAAAAGTGCGGTCGGAATTTTAACCAAAATAAAACCTCTTTAGCAAGCTAAAGAGGTTTTTTCTCTTTTAGTTTTATAGACTTAGCACACTAAAAAACACGATCACGCTATATAAGGTGGATAATCCGTAGAAAATCCAGACACCGGCAGGAATGTGGATTTTGAAATCGTGTAGGCCTAAATGTACACGATGCATACCGCACCACATTGGGAAAATCAGCAATGCAAGAATTGCCAGTTTGCCGATCCAAGTGTGGGCGAAAGCAATGATATTATCCGGTGTGATTAATCCGAACGGCAGTAATAATCCTAGAACTAACACTAATACAGGGAAAAATACTGCACTAATCGCACCGCCGGCACCGAACAATAACCATACTGCCGGCTCGTTTGAACGTGGAGGATTAAGTTTATCCATAGTGATTTCTCCCTATACCAAAATAAGCACTAAAATGCTGACTAAAGCGGTAATTCCCCAAAAAATCCGAGAAACCAATTTTGCATCAAGGCGTTCGTTTTTCACGATGATGGTTGCCATTTGTGGTGCCATATTAAAGAACGTGAAGCTATTCAGCAATACTGCGCCTAATGTGATGATATTTAAAATAAATACGACCGGATTTTTTAGAAAGCCGACAAATTGCGTTGTAAATGTGCCGTTATTTAAGCAAATTAAGCCGTACAGTAACACTAAACAGAACCAAATAGTTGGTACTGCGGTGCTTTCACGCAATACATAGAATTTGTAAAAATCTAATTTTTTCCACCAAGTTGGTGTGATTTCACGCACATATTTTTTGCGTTTGCTTGCGATAGATGTCATTCAATCACTCCTTAGTTTTTGGGTCTGAGCATTGCAAAGACATAGTCTTTAGCACTTTCAATTTTACCTTGGTTTACTGCCGAGGCCGGATTAACATGTTTTGGGCAGACTTCGGAACAATAGCCCACGAAAGTACAACTCCATACGCCGTTTTTGCCGTTAAGAATTTTCATTCGCTCGGCTTTACCGTTATCTCGGTTATCTAAATTATAACGATGTGCTAAGGTTAAAGCGGCCGGGCCGACAAATTCTGGGTTTAAACCAAATTGTGGACAGGCTGCATAACATAAACCACAGTTGATACACATTGAGAATTGGCGATATTTTTCTAATTGAGCCGGCGTTTGTTTGGTTCGACTTTTGGCTAATTCTGCTGATGGATGTGGTTTACCGTCCAATTCTGGCATTTTGTTGCCGATAATATAAGGCTTGATGCTTTCCAAACTTTCGATGAAATGACTTAAATCAACAACTAAGTCACGTTCAATCGGGAAGTTAGCCAAAGGTTCAATCCGCATATGACCACTGTAATCACGTAAGAAAGTTTTACAAGCCAATTTAGGTTTATTATTAACCATCATGCCGCAAGAGCCACAAATCGCCATACGGCAAGACCAACGGTAAGACAATTCAGGATCCAAATAGTCTTTAATATAACCTAATGCATCTAATAACGAAGTTTGATTATCATAAGGCACTTGATAAGTACGTAAGTAGGGTTCTTTATCTACTTCCGGATTGTAACGCAGTACTTCCACATTCATGGTTGCTTGAGTGATCGCTTGATTAGACATTTGCGTTCTCCTTCGCTTTTGCTTTTTCTGCTGCTTCGGCTGCTTCCGCTTCAGCACCGTAAACACGTTTTGCCGGTTGGGATTTAGTGATTTTCACCGGGCTGTATTCGATTCGAGGTGCGCCGTTTTCGTTGTAATAAGCTAATGTGTGTTTTAAGTAGTTTACATCATCACGTTCAACATAGTCTAAACGTTGGTGGGCACCACGGGACTCTTTACGTTCAATTGCAGAGTTAGCGATGGACTGTGCGACATCTAAAATATAACCTAATTCTACCGTGTAAAGCACATTGGTATTAAATACGCTGGAACGGTCTTGAATGCGAATACGTTTATAGCGTTCTTTCAATTCTGCAATTTTATCCACCGCACTTTGCATACTGGCTTGGTCACGGTAAATACCACAACCTTCTTCCATTGCTGTACCCATTTCTTCACGAATATCGGCCCAGTTTTCGGTCCCCTCTTGATGGAATAAGGCTTCTAAACGAGCAACCACATCTTTGGCTTGTGCATCTACTGCGGTTTGATTAGCCGGCTGTGCTTCTGCAGCACGTTGAGCAGCATATTCACCGGCAACACGACCTAATACCAACAATTCAGCTAATGAATTCGAGCCCAAACGGTTTGCGCCATGAAGACCGGAAGAGGCACATTCACCCACCGCAAATAACCCTTTAATACGGGTTTCACTGTTGTAATCGACTTCGATACCACCCATTGTGTAATGTACCACAGGACGTACAGGAATCGGCTCTTTCACTGGATCCACACCTTCATAGGCATTCGCAAGTTCACAAATGAATGGTAAACGTTCATGGAGGTATTTTTCACCCAAATGACGTAAGTCCAAATTCACTACATCAACACCTTTTGCTGTTTTTAATGTATTACCCTTGCGCCATTCTTGCCAGAAAGCTTGAGAGACTTTATCACGAGGGCCGAGTTCCATATATTTGTTTTCAGGCTTGCCGATTGGTGTTTCAGGACCCAGACCATAGTCTTGCAAATAACGGTAACCGTTTTTATTGAGCAAAATACCACCCTCGCCACGGCAACCTTCTGTCATCAAAATACCAGTATTAGGTAAGCCGGTCGGGTGATATTGTACGAATTCCATATCACGCAACGGCACGCCGTGACGATAAGCCATGGATAAACCGTCACCGGTCACGATACCGCCATTAGTATTGAATTTAAATGCACGGCAACCACCACCTGTTGCAATAACAACCGCATTGGCATTGATTTGAACTAAGGTTCCTTCCATCATATTCATTGCAACGCAACCACGAGCATGCCCGTCATCGACTAAAATGTCTAACACAAAATGCTCATCAAAACGTTGGATTTGAGGGAATTGGATTGAGGTTTGGAATAAGGTATGTAATAAATGGAAACCTGTTTTATCGGCAGCGAACCATGTACGTTCAATTTTCATACCACCAAAACGGCGCACATTCACATCGCCGTCCGCTTTACGGCTCCAAGGGCAACCCCAACGTTCCAACTGTGTCATTTCCACAGGAGAATGTTGGACAAAATATTCCACCACATCTTGTTCACATAACCAGTCGCCACCGGCAACAGTATCATGGAAATGTTTATCGTAAGAATCTTCTTCTTTGATTACAGCTGCTGCGCCGCCTTCTGCTGCCACAGTATGACTACGCATAGGATATACTTTAGAAATTAATGCAATTTTTAGATTTGGGTTAGCTTGTGCTGCGGCAATTGCTGCGCGTAACCCACCGCCACCGGCTCCCACAATTGCAATATCGACATTAACAGTTTGCACGATATTTCCTCCATTTAAGTCAAAAATAAAATTGATGGTTTCATTGTGCCATTTTTTCTGTGAATTTCTACCTCTTTTTGACTAAAAGAGAGGATAATTTCCAGTTTTGTGATCTACCTCAAAAAAGCATTTTAATTAATCTTAATGCAAATTATTTGTAATAAATTTAATAGGATAGTGATACTTATTTTTCATCGTGAAATAATAGGTGTGATTTCCTTTATTTTATGCTAAATTTCTCGCCTAAAATTTTTCTCCTTAATATCTTTAGGATTGCCAAATGAAGCAAAAAATCAGATCTTTTCTTGCTGTCGCATTTTCAGCTTGTCTGCTATCTGCATGCGATAAACCTAATTCCTCTACTGAAGTACCCCAAAGTGCGGTAGAAAAAAACAATGTTTCTATCAATCGCCCCTTAAATGTAGTAGCTCCTTGGGAAATTACTTCGGTCGATCCAAGTAAATCGGGTTATATTTTTCAACGATTGCAACTGGCAGAAACCTTGATAGATGCCGATGATAAAGGCAATCTATTGCCGGCATTGGCAACCTCTTGGCAATCAAATGATAGTGCAGATGAATGGATATTGACTTTACGTGAAAATGTGAAGTTTCATGACGGTACAATATTGAATGCCGATAATGTTGTGCAAAGTTTAACTGTGGCTTTAGCAAAACCCGGCCCGTTAAAATCAATTTTAATTAAAAAAATAACCGCACTTTCGCCAACACAAGTACAAATCAGCCTTGAAAAACCGCTTGTTTCTTTACCTGCTTATTTGGCACATGCTACCACTATTATTTTGGCAAAATCCGCCTTTGATGCTGAAAATAATGTCATTGCTATTGTGGGCACAGGTGCTTATAAAGCGGATAAAATTGAGCCGCCACAAAAGATTGAGCAAACGGCATTTGTAGATTATTGGGGAGAGAAAGCGAAAATTTCTCAGGTGACTTATTTGGCTAACAGCCGAAGCGAAACACGTACCTTGTTAGCGCAAAGTAACCCGAATTATTTGGTGTTTAATCTTGATCCGGCCAGCTTGGCGAAATTAAAACAAGATCCGAATTTGATTTTATCTTCTAAGTCTATTGCCAGAACTATTCAATATAAAGTGAATGCAAAACATCCGCTATTTGAGAATATAGAGGTTCGTCAAGCGTTAAGTGATGCGATTGATCGTGCCGGTATTGCACAGTCCGTATTACGTATTGAAAAAGGTATTGCAGAACAAATTGTGCCGGAAGCTTTTTCCGATTGGCGGGTACACGCCGAATATAAACAACCTGATTCTGTGGCAATTAAAGCTCGCTTGATCGCCTTGGGTTTTGTTGAGGATACGCAAGGTATGTTACATAAAGACTGAAAACCGTTTAAATTCACTTTACGCACCTTTGCAGATCGCCCTGAATTACCGATTATTGCTACGGCATTGCAAAATCAATGGAAACAAATCGGTGTTGATGTTGTGGTTTCAGTGGGAAATTTTGCCGAAATTCCTGCAGGTCATCAAGATGGTAGTTTAGAAATGGCATTGTATGCCCGCAACTATGGTTTAGTACCTGATTTGATGGGGGCATTACTGCAAGATTTTGCACCACAAGGCGGTGATTGGGGTGTAATGAATTGGTCAAATACAGATTTAACTCTTGCTTTGGATACACTACAAAAACCCTTGAAAGCAGAAGAACAATTGCAATTAAAACAACGTATTGCGGAGATTATTTATCGGGAACGCCCAATTACACCTGTGGTGTTTTATCAGCAAAATGCAGCGGCTAATAAAGCATTGAAGGGGGTGGATTTAGATGCCTTTGAACGCAGTTTTAAACTCAATCAACTTTCGTGGTAATAGGATAAGTTTGTGTTAAAAATCATTGGAAATCGATTATTACAACTCTTGTTAGTGATTTGGTCAGTGGGAACACTGACCTTTATTCTTACCCGCTCTTTGCCGGGGGATATGGCTTATCGCATTGCTGCCAGTCGTTATGGTTATGACCAAACGGACAGTGCGGCAGCAACATTAGTAAGGTCGGAATTAGGGTTGGATCAGGCTTGGTGGCATAGTTATTTCAATTGGCTATTGGATTTAGTGCAATTTAAATTAGGCCATTCATTAGTATCAGGAGAAAGTGTGTGGGCATTAATCGGGCATCAATTTGGGCATACATTCGCTCTTGCACTGGTTGCGTTGTTGTTTGCTTTATTTATTGGTCCCCCTCTTGGCTTGCTTGCAGCTCAAAAACCAAACGGATTTTTTGACCGTTTAACGCTGATTATCAGTACTGCATTACGTTCTGTGCCGGCGTTTATTATCGGAATCGGTTTGATCACCTTTTTTGCAGTACAATTACAATGGTTGCCTGCTGCCGGTTATGGGAGTTGGCAACATTTTGTATTACCTGCCTTAACATTGGCATTAGGTTTAAGTGCGGTTTCCGTTCGCATTAGTCGAAATGCCATGGTGGCGGTGAGTAGCACGGAATATTATCAATTTTCCCGCCTGAAAGGATTAAATAATACGTTGAGTTTTTGGCGACACGGTTTACGCAATGTAGCAATTCCGATTCTAGCTTATCATTCTGTACAACTGATTTATTTAATTGAAGGCGTGGTGATTGTGGAAAGTCTGTTCGCTTGGCCGGGTAGTGGCCATGCTTTAATTCACGCAGTGATTGCTCGTGATGTACCGATGATTCAGGGAACGGCATTAATTATGGGGGGGATTTTTGTATTATTAAATATGGCGGTGGATTTAGCCAATAGTTGGATTGATCCTCGTATTCGTTTACAAGGAAAGGTGGCTTAAATGTTGAAAGGATTTTCTTTCGCTCAAAAGTGCGGTGCATTTTTGCTTTGTTTATTATTAGCCTTCGCTTATTTGCAGCCCTATGTGTATCCGATGGACGAAGCCTTTCAAAACTTAAGCAAAACACTGCAAAAACCAACCGCACTTTATTGGTTGGGCACTGATCATTTTGGCCGTGATATGTTGTCTAGGTTGGCTTCAGCTATTCGTTTGTCTTTCTCTTTGATCGTATTATCGGTGGGTTGTGCCCTGTTTTTTGGTGTATTATTCGGCATCTTAAGTGGCTATGTCGGCGGTTGGCTGGATCGCTTGTTCACTTTCGTCAGTGATATGATTATGGCATTGCCGGGCTTGTTGTTTATTTTGCTGTTTGCGGCAATTGCTCCAGGTACGTTTTGGTCATTGTATTTAGGGATTTCATTGGTTATGTGGGTGGAGTTTTTCCGTGTGGTGCGTTCTATCAGCCAAACTCTCGCCCATAGTGCAGAAATTCAATCTTCCCGTTTAATGGGAATGGGCTTTTTCTACTGTATTAAACGCCATTTTTTACCTAAACTTGCACCGGTGGTAATGACATTAAGTGCTTTTGCTGCAGGGAATGCGGTATTGGCTTTGGCAACCTTGGGATTTGTCAGCGTGGGTTTGCGTCCGCCTACTGCGGAACTCGGGTTAATGATGACCGAACTTTTCCCTTATTACTATGAAGCGCCATGGATTTTTATCCAACCGATTTTGGCAGTCTTTCTATTGGTGCTGAGTTTTCAATTAATGTCGGGGAGAGTGAAATAATGTTAATTCAAACAACGGAACTTGAAGTTTTTACCCGTCAAGGAGTGAAATTGGTGGAGCCGATCAGCTTGAGCTTGGGTAAAGGTGAAAATTTGACTATTTTAGGCGAAACAGGTTCGGGGAAAAGCTTGTTTGCTCAAGCCATTATGGGGGCGTTACCGGAAGAATTGGTATCCAAAGGTGAAATTAAAATTGAAGGAAAAAGCCTTTCACCAGCAGAGCTACAAGCCTATTGGGGGCGAAAACTGGCCATGTTACCACAGGAACCGACTCGTTCTCTCGATCCCACAATGAATGTAGCCAATCAAACTTGGGAAAGTTTTTATTTTGTGGGCAGAGAAAATCGCGAAAGTGCGCTACAAAAAATGCAAGAAAAATTGACCGCACTTGGGTTGGCAAATTTCACTACGCATTATCCACATCAACTTTCCGGCGGTCAGGCTCAACGAGCTTCTTTTGCAATGGCGACTTCTGGCGGGGCTTATATGCTGATTGCCGATGAGCCGACGAAAGGCCTAGATGCAAAAAACCGCCAAGCAGTGATTGATATGCTGAAACAGGTTGCTCAATCCGGCGGCGCATTATTAACCATTACCCACGATATTGAAGTAGCCGCCCAACTCGGTGGTAGAATTATGGTGATGAAAAAAGGGCAATTACTGGAACAAGGGGAAGCTGAACAACTCTTGCACAATCCACAATCAGATTATGCCAAACAACTGATTGTAGCAGCTCCCTATCATTGGGTAGCTGAAGTAAAACAGCATCAAGGTGAGGAGACTTTACTGAAAGTCGAAAATCTCTCTTTGGCCAGAGGCAAGCGAACTTTATTTGAAAACCTCAATTTCTACCTGAAACGAGGTGAAATTTTAGGTGTTGTTGGGGACAGTGGTGTCGGTAAAAGCTCTTTAGGAGATGCATTATGTGGCTTATTAACACCAAAGTGCGGTCGGATTTCGTGGCAAATTGTCGCCAAGCGCCATCAAATTTTAAAGTTGTATCAGGATCCACCGGCCGCTTTTGCTCCAAATGTGAATTTACAAACCCTATTGGATGATGTCATTAATAAACACAAATTAGATCGCCAAAAAATCCCTTATTTATTAGCACAGTTGAAACTTAGTCCTGAGATTTTACAACGTACTGCGGAAAATGTGTCTGGAGGCGAATTGCAACGTGTAGCGATTTTGCGTGCATTATTATTTGAACCCGTTTTATTATTTGCCGATGAAGTTACGTCACGCCTCGACCCTATTACACAAAAAGAGACAATGGATTTGCTGGTAGAACAATGTCGAGAACAGCAATGTGCATTAGTGATTGTCAGCCACGATCATGACTTAGTACGCCATTATTGTCATCAAGTGATTGATTTATCAAATTATTCACAATGATTGAAAGCAAAAAGGCAGTTTAATTTTTCGTTAAAATGAATAAATCTGTTAAGATAACCTAAAAATTAGGGAGAACAGATGAAAACTGCCATTTTTTACCTTAGTCATTATGGCCAAACACAGAAAATTGCTGAAGCTTTAGCTGCTGAACTCAAGGATTGTGAGGTTTTTTCCTTGCGTGAAAAAGCTGACATTTCCACCGAAGAATTGATGCAATTTGATTGTATTATTCTCGGTGCGTCAATTCGTTATGGGCATTTTGATCCCTTACTGGAGAGTTTTATTCATCAATATAGCACCGTATTAAATAGCAAAAAAACGGCGTTTTTTAGTGTGAATTTGACTGCTCGAAAAGCAAATCGTAATACACCGGAAACCAATGTGTATACCCGAAAATTGCTTGCTCGTATTGAATGGAAACCAAATTTTGTGGCTGTTTTTGCGGGAGCATTGCGTTACCCTCGATACAGCTGGCTGGATAAAATTATGATCCGTTTTATTATGACGCTGACAAGAGGGGAAACCGATACGGCGAAAGAATACGAATACACCGATTGGGAAAAAGTGCGGTTATTTGCGGCGGAGATTCAGAAAGACTCATAAAGATGTTTAAATATATTTTACTTCCAGCAGGAAATCGTATTTAATTCGCTTTCCCAAGCCTGTTTATTTATAATAGACGGGCTTTTTTATTTGAGAAACAAAAGAATTATGTCAGAACAATCATTCAACTGGAAACCCTCGGCCTCGGTGGCTAATTTGTTGGCTCGTTCAAAAATTATCAATAATATCCGTCGTTTTTTCACGGAGCGTGGCTTGCTTGAAGTGGAGACACCGGTGTTGAGCGAATTTGGTGTGACGGATGTGCATTTATCCACGTTTAGTACGGAATTTGCTGCGCCTTTCGAGTCGCAAAATAAAACTCTGTGGTTGGGAACCAGTCCTGAATATCATATGAAACGTTTACTGGCTGCAGGTAGTGGGCCGATTTTTCAGCTTTGCCATGTTTTTCGTAACGAAGAGACGGGGCGTAAGCACAATCCTGAATTTACGATGTTGGAATGGTATCGACCTCACTTTGATATGTATCGTTTAATCAATGAGGTAGATGATTTATTACAACAGATTTTAGATTGTGAACCGGCGGAAAGCTTGAGCTACCAATTTGTTTTCCAAGAATATGTGGGGTTAGATCCACTGTCTGCCTCTCGTCCTGAATTGCTGGCAAAAGCCAGAGAGCATCAGTTTATTTGTGCAGATGACGAAGAACGGGACACTTTGTTGCAGTTTTTGTTTAGCACCTTAGTTGAGCCTAAAATTGGCTTGGAACGCCCTGTGGTCGTATATCATTTTCCGGCGACTCAAGCTGCGTTGGCACAAATCAGCTCGGAGGATCATCGTGTTGCGGAACGTTTTGAGTTTTATTATAAGGGGTTGGAATTAGCCAACGGCTTTAATGAATTAACGGATGCGGCAGAGCAACAACACCGTTTTGAGCAAGATAACCGTTTACGGCAAAAAATGGGACTTCCCGAGCGGAAAATCGATCGTCGCTTTTTAGCGGCATTGCAAGCCGGTATGCCAAATTGTGCTGGGGTAGCCTTAGGTGTGGATCGTTTATTGATGATTGCCTTAAATGCGGAAAGCATTAAAGAGGTAATGGCATTTTCTGTAGAAAATGCGTAAAAGTGTGGTGGCGTTTCGGTAAGGTTTTGGCGAAATAAAAGTTGCAAAAGCCCCTGTTCGACTTTAAACTTTACCGACTAGCTTTTCCCTCTTAACTTCAGGAAAATAATGAATAAACAAGCTAATGCCGATAATCCCGATCTTTCTTTAGGGACGCAATTTCGCCAAGCCCGCGAAGCCTTAAACTTAACTTTAGATGATGTGTCAAAAGTGATTCAACTTCGTCCTTCCATTTTGCAGCAAATTGAACAGGATGAATGGATACAGCCACATATTGCCCCGATTTTTATGCGTGGTTATGTGCAAAGTTATGCTCGCTTTTTGAAATTGCCAACGACATTGTGGCAATCTTTCAATTTTGGTGTAACGCAGAAAAATGACTTGAATCGCGGTGTCAGAGCAAAAATCGCTAATAATCCACATTTCGCCTATGGGCGTTTGGTGGGTTATTTTACGGCACTTGTGTTAATTATAGTGTTGGGTATGACAGCACTTTGGTGGTGGCAAAATCACCAACAATCTAATGCAGAACGCGATACTTTGGTACAAAACTACAAGGCGACAGAAAATGTTTCGCCGACATCCCCCCTTATACAAATGGAGCCTGTGTCAGTTAAATCGACAGAGTTGAATCTTCCGGAACAAGGCACTCAAACGCAACTTGTAGAGGACTCTATTCAGAATAGTGGCGCTGAGGAAAATCAGAAAAGTGCGGTAGAAAATCAGCCGGTTTCAGAGGTTAAAGGTGACTTGAAAATTGAAATTACGGCGGCAAGCAGTTGGATTACTGTGAAAGATGCAACACGTAAAAACTTAGCACAACAGGAATATAAACAAGGTGAGGTGTTGATTTTTGATGGTCAAGGGCCCTATTCTTTAACCATTGGCGCGCCGGCTAATGTGAAAATTACCTATAAGGGTGAGATTTATCCACTGACTATTGACGGTCGCGTTGCTCGTATTAAATTACAATAAAATTACTCTATTATGTCATCATTTAAACCAACGATTAAACGTCGTGAATCTTTAAAAATTTATGTAGGCAATGTGCCGGTGGGCGGTGATGCACCTATTGCGGTGCAGTCAATGACTAATACAAGAACCACCGATGTTGAATCAACAGTGGCGCAAATTAAATCCCTTGAACGGGTTGGTGCTGACATTGTGAGAGTGTCCGTACCCACAATGGAAGCTGCGGAAGCTTTCAAATTGATTAAACAACAAGTGAATGTGCCGTTAGTGGCTGATATTCACTTTGATTATCGCATTGCGTTAAAAGTGGCGGAATACGGTGTCGATTGTTTGCGGATTAATCCGGGTAATATTGGGCGTGAAGATCGTATTCGTGCGGTAGTGGATTGTGCCAGAGACAAAAATATCCCGATTCGTATCGGTGTGAATGCCGGTTCTTTGGAAAAAGATTTGCAGGAAAAATACGGCGAACCGACACCGGAAGCCTTATTGGAAAGTGCATTGCGTCACGTTGAAATTTTAGATCGTTTAAACTTCGATCAATTTAAAGTCAGTGTGAAAGCTTCCGATGTATTTTTAGCGGTGGAATCTTATCGTTTACTGGCAAAAGCCATTAAGCAGCCACTTCATTTGGGTATTACGGAAGCCGGTGGTGCGAGAGCCGGGGCGGTGAAAAGTGCGGTCGGTTTAGGTATGCTTTTAGCCGAAGGCATCGGCGATACTCTCAGAATTTCGTTGGCGGCGGATCCTGTGGAAGAAATTAAAGTGGGTTTTGACATTCTGAAATCCCTGCGTATTCGTTCCCGAGGTATTAATTTTATTGCTTGCCCAACCTGTTCTCGTCAGGAATTTGATGTGATTGGTACGGTTAATGCTTTAGAACAGCGTCTTGAAGATATTATTACGCCAATGGACGTGTCGATTATCGGTTGTGTAGTAAATGGGCCGGGAGAAGCCCTGATTTCCGATCTTGGCGTGACCGGTGGGAATAAGAAAAGCGGTTTTTATCTCAATGGTGAGCGCCAAAAAGAGCGATTTGATAACGAAGATATGATTAATCAACTTGAGGCAAAAATTCGGGCTCAGGTTGCGATTCAACAGCAACGTATTGATGTAGTAACAAAGTAAGATAGGAAAATAAACGTGGCGAAAACAATTCAAGCAATTCGTGGAATGAATGATTGCTCACCGACAGAAAGCCCATTATGGCAATGGGTTGAAAATAAAGTTCGGTCGGTCGTGGCTGGTTATGGTTATGCGGAAGTGCGTATGCCGATTGTGGAAAGTACCCCTTTATTTGCACGGGCTATCGGTGAAGTAACAGATGTTGTTTCTAAAGAAATGTACAGCTTTTGGGATAACGATGAGCAATTAACACTGCGTCCCGAAGGGACTGCAGGTTGTGTCCGTGCAGCGATTGAGCACGGTTGGATTTATAATAATGAACAGCGTTTATGGTATATGGGGCCAATGTTCCGCCATGAACGTCCGCAAAAAGGGCGTTATCGTCAATTTCATCAAGCCGGTGTAGAAATTTTTGGTATTGCTAATCCGGAAATTGATGCGGAATTAATTTTATTGACCGCGCGTTTGTGGAAAGAATTGGGTATTGATCAGCACGTTTCTTTGCAACTTAACTCTATTGGTTCTTTGGAAGCTCGTCAAAATTATCGTTCTGCGTTGGTGGCATTTTTAGAACATCACCAAGATTTAATGAGTGAAGAAGAAAAAGAACGTTTGGTTAAAAATCCTTTACGGATTTTAGATACCAAAAACCAAGCATTACAAGACGTATTAAATGATGCACCGAAATTATTGGATTATTTGGATGAGGAAAGTCGTGAGCATTTTGCTCAACTTTGTTGTTTATTGGATGCCATGGGTATTACTTATGAGGTAAATCCCAAATTGGTGCGTGGCTTGGATTATTATAATAAAACTGTATTTGAGTGGGTCACCTCTGCATTAGGTGCACAAGGTACAGTCTGTGGTGGTGGACGTTATGATGGTTTAGTAGAACAATTGGGTGGGCATGCAACTCAAGGTGTCGGTTTTGCTATGGGGTTGGAGCGCTTAGTGTTATTAGTACAAGAAGTCAATAAAGATATTCAATTGCCAAGTGCGGTAGATATTTATGTTGTTTTTGCTGGTGAAGGTACGACAACAGTTGCGTTCCAATTGGCTGAAAAACTCCGTTCGGCATTACCGCACTTACGTATTATGACTCATTGCAGCGGTGGCAATTTTAAAAAGCAATTTAAACGTGCGGATAAAGTGGAAGCTAAATTTGCCTTAGTATTGGGTGAAACAGAAGTACAGCATCAGCAAGTGGTAGTGAAAGATTTAGCCGGTGGTGCTCAACAAACCCTTGCAATGGACGATGTAGTTGAATATTTAAAAAATCAATATAATTAAGAGGAAAGCAAAATGGCTTACACTATTGAAGAAGAACAAGAGATTAACGAGCTGAAGGCTTGGTGGAAAGAAAATTATAAAAGTTTAGTGCTGGCCTTAATTTTAGGGGTTGGTGGTGTGAGTGGTTGGAATTTTTGGCAAGCTCAGCAAGTGGCTAAAAAACAAGAATTATCAGCGCAATATGAGCAATTGATTTATAGCCGGCAAGATCAGACTAAAGTAGACGAGTTTGTGAAGGTAAATAATAAAACGGCTTATGCGACATTGTTGTTATTAGATCAAGCAAAAAAATCTATTGATAAACAGGACTTTGCACAAGCAGAAAGCCAATTACAAGAAGCCTTAAAACAAGCACCGGATGAAATTTTATCTTCTATTTCAGCTTTGCGTTTAGCAACAGTACAATTCCAATTAGGTCAATTTGATGTGTCGTTGCATACTTTAAGTCAAGTCAAAAATGCCACTTGGAATAGTGCTAAAGCCTTATTAACCGGTGATATTCAATTGGCTCGTGGCGATAAAGCGGCAGCCAAAATCAGTTATGAGCAAGCCAAAGAAAATGCGACCGCTTTAGAGCAGCAATGGATTCAAGTGCGGTTAAATAATTTGTAGTTTTGTGTGTCATTAAAACTTAAGAATAAAAAATCGGCTCTTTTGAGCCGATTTTTGTTATCTGAAATTTTATTAATTATTTGCAACCGCAGCTTGCAATTTTTTTCTCAAAACGCTCGTTAGCAAAATCCCAGTTGATCACATTCCAGAATTCTTTGATATAGTCCGGTCGACGGTTTTGGAATTTTAAGTAGTAAGCATGTTCCCACACATCCAAGCCGAATAGTGGGAAGCCTTCGCAACCGGCAATGTCTTTACCCATTAACGGATTGTCTTGGTTTGCAGTAGATACAACGGCTAATTTGCCACCTTCTTGAACAACTAACCAAGCCCAGCCTGAACCGAAGCGGGTCGTTGCCGCTTTTTCAAATTCTGCTTTGAATGCATCAACAGATCCGAAATCACGCTCGATAGCCGCTTTTAATGTGCCTTGTAATGTTGTACCGGTTTTTAAGGATTTCCAAAATAAATGGTGGTTAGCGTGTCCGCCTACATTATTACGCAATGCGGCAAATTTGTCTGCAGGTACGTTCGCTAAATGATTTTTTAAGAATGAACCCGGGCAACCTTGAGCTGCTAATTCGGCTAATTCAGGATTTGCTTCAAACACGGCATTAGCATTGTTAATATAGGCTTGGTGGTGTTTGCTGTGGTGGATTTCCATTGTTTGTGCATCAAAATGAGGTTCTAATGCATTGTAGGCATAGCCTAATTCAGGTAGTGTATAAGCCATAGAGTTTTCCTTTTTGTTGGGTGAATAATCGCATTTATCTTAGCAAAAAAATTGATATAGATCATTAAAAATGGAAAAAATAAGGGCTAAATTGCCCTTATTATGTCGTTTAATTTTATTGTGCTTGAACTGCAGCAACAGCAACCATATTAATAACTCGGCGGACAGAGGATTTGGAGGTTAAAATATGTGCCGGTTTGTTCATACCCATTAGGATTGGGCCGATGGTAATCGGCGTTTGTGTACCTTGTAATAGGTTAAGGCTGATACGGGCTGCCTCCATATTCGGCATCACTAACACATTAGCTGCCCCTTTTAACGGGCTATCCGGCATAATTTCGTGGCGTAAACTTTCCGATAATGCCACATCGCAATGCATTTCACCGTCGATCATTAAATGTGGATCACGTTGTTGAACCAAACTTAAAACCTCTCGCATTTTGACCGCACTTGGGTGATTTGATGTGCCATAATTGGAATGAGAAATCAAAGCAACTCGTGGTTCAATGCCAAAACGGCGTACTTGCTCTGCTGCCATAAGCGTAATTTCAGCCAATTCTTCTGCGGTTGGATTTTGATTGACGAAAGTATCAGTAATAAATAAATTACTGTTTTGTAGCACTAAACCATTGATAGTAGCAGGTACTTTGATATTTGCTTTCACACCAATAATTTCATTGAGAATACTCAAACTTGAGGAATAAGTACCAACTAAACCACACAACATAGCGTCTGCATAACCTAATTCCAACAAAGCAGAAGCGATTGCGGTAGAATTATTGAGCATTCGGCGTTGTGCCATAGCAGCAGTTACGCCTTGGCGTTTAAGTTTGTTGTGGTAAAGTTGCCAGCATTTTTCAAAAATGATTGGATCATTGGTGTTTAAAATATCAAAATCTTGGCCGACTTGAATTTTTAGCCCTAGTTTTTTAATTTGTTGCTTGATCACTTCCGTACGGCCGACTAAAACAGGGTATGCAATTCCTAAAGTCGTAATTTCTTGTACTGCATGTAATACTCGAGTTTCCTCACCATCTGCCAATAAAACCCGTTTTTTGTCTTTTTTGGCTTGGTCGAATACAGGCTTCATAAATAAATTGGTTTTATATACAAATTGGGTCAATTTTTCTTTATAAGCGTCCCAGTCGGTAATAGGCCGAGTTGCTACACCGCTGTCCATTGCTGCTTTTGCCACTGCAGGAGCAATACGAACAATTAAGCGTGGGTCAAATGGTTTAGGAATAATGTAATCAGGCCCAAAGGATACTTCGTTACCGCCGTAAGCTGAGGTGACAACTTCATTTTGTTCAGCTAATGCTAAATCCGCAATGGCATAGACTGCAGCCATTTTCATTTCTTCATTAATGGTCGTTGCACCTACATCCAATGCTCCCCGGAAAATAAATGGGAAACACAGCACATTATTGACTTGGTTAGGGAAATCGGAACGACCGGTACATACAATAGCATCAGGACGAACAGCTTTAGCTTCAGGTGGTGTAATTTCAGGATTTGGGTTAGCTAAGGCTAAGATCAATGGGTTAGCGGCCATTGAACGCACCATATCTGGTGTTAAAGCGCCGGCTGCCGAGCAACCTAAGAAAATATCTGCATTCGGTATTGCATCAGCTAAGCTTCTTGTGCCGTTATCATCAATGGCATAGCGTTTTTTAGTGTCATCCATTTTTTCATCGCGACCTTTGTAAATAACGCCTTTAGAGTCACAAACAGTGATATTTTCAGGTTTCATGCCAAGAGAAACCAATAAATTCAAGCAAGCAATGGAAGCTGCACCGGCACCGGATGCCACTAATTTTACTTCATCAATTTTCTTATTGATGATTCGTAAACCGTTTAATACGGCAGCTGAGCTAATAATAGCCGTACCATGTTGGTCATCATGGAAGACGGGAATTTTCATACGCTCACGTAATTTTTCTTCAATGTAAAAACATTCAGGTGCTTTAATATCTTCAAGGTTAATGCCACCAAAAGTCGGTTCGAGGGAAGCAATAATTTCCACCAGTTTTTCCGGATCTTTTTCATCAATTTCAATATCGAATACATCGACGCCGGCAAATTTTTTAAATAACACGCCTTTGCCTTCCATAACAGGCTTGCCGGCCAATGCGCCGATATTACCTAAACCTAACACTGCCGTACCGTTGGAAATAACGGCAACTAAATTTCCTCTTGCGGTATAGCGATAGGCAGTTGCAGGATCGGCTTGAATTGCTAGACAAGGTTCTGCTACGCCCGGTGAATAGGCTAAGGCAAGATCCCGTTGTGTCGCAAGAGATTTCGTCGGTGTGACTTCAATTTTGCCCGGTTTTGGAAATTCGTGGAAGTCTAAGGCGGCTTGACGTAATTCTGACATTGTTGTTTCTCCTTTTTGAGTACAGAATGTTTGCAGAAATTATAAAACTAAATAAAGTGAAAAACTGTGATAGACCGCAAATTTTTAGCAAAAACGACCGCACTTTTTTATTTTTCCTCGAGGAAAAAGGGCTTTTCCGGCAAAAAGGGAGTAAAATAGCGTAAAAGAGGTAAAAATGAGATTAGATAAATTTTTAGCAGAGCAAACAGGTTTAACCCGTTCGCAAGCAAATAAAGCACTTAAGCAAAGTGCGGTAGAAATTAACGGTGAAATTGAAAAAAACGGGGCAAGAAAAATCAGTCCTGAGGATGAAATTTATTTTGAAGGAGAACGATTGGCATGGTTAGAGGGAAAACAGTATTTTATGCTGTATAAGCCACAGGATTGCGTTTGTTCTCATGATGACAGTGATTATCCAAGTGTATTTCAATGTTTTGGTTATCCATTGGCAGGTAAATTACATTGTGCAGGTCGATTAGATGCAGATACGACAGGTTTGGTACTTTTAACCGATGACGGGCAATGGTCTCATCGGGTGACATCGCCCAAACACCATTGTGAGAAAACCTATTTGGTGACCTTGGCAGATCCTGTTGAAAGTCATTATCGGCAAGCCTGTGAGCAAGGGATTTTATTGCGTGGTGAAAAAACGCCGACATTGCCGGCAAAATTAGAGATTATTGATGATTACAATGTGAATTTAACTATTAGTGAGGGACGTTATCATCAAGTGAAACGAATGTTTGCAGCTTTAGGTAATAAAGTCGTCGCATTACACCGTTGGAAAATTGGTGATATTGTGTTGGATGTGAATTTGCAGGAAGGGGAATTTCGCTCATTGACGGCAGAAGAAATTGCAGGTTTTTAGCTTATGAGTGAGAAACAAAAAATAGGTACATTGTTTTTGATTACCTTAGGAATGTTGTCAATGCTACCACCAATGGCGGTAGATATGTATTTGCCGGCATTTTTGTCTATTGCAGACTATTTCCATGTTAATGCAGAAAATGTGCCTTACACATTAACTCTTTTTACCATGGGAATGGCAGTCGGCCAACTTTTTTGGGGGCCGGTAGGTGACAGTTTTGGACGTAAGCCGATTATTTTATTAGGTATGTTATTGAGTGCTTCAATGGCGTTTGGGCTGAATTTTGTTAATTCTATCGAAAATTTCACCGCACTTCGTTTTGCACAAGGCTTTTTTGGGGCAGCTCCTGTCGTGTTAGTAGGAGCATTATTGAGAGACTTATTCGACAAAAATGAGTTATCGAGAATGATGTCATTAATTATGTTGATTGTAATGATTGCACCACTGGTTGCACCGATTATCGGTGGGTATTTAGTCAAATTTTTTCATTGGCATACCATTTTTTATGTGATAGCCGTTTTTGGTTTTATCAGTGTTTTGCTGACATGGTTTGTAGTGCCGGAAACCCATCAAAAAGCCAATCGTGTCCCCCTAAGATTAGGCATAATTTTGCGGAATTTTGTGGTGATTTCCAAGCAAAGAGAAGTACTGGGCTATATGATTTCCTCCGGTTTTGGCTTTGGTGGCATGTTTGTATTTTTGACCCTCGGTTCCATTGTGTATATCGATCTTTACGGTATTTCCGTAGAAAATTTTGGCTACTTTTTTATGATGAATATTGGCGTGATGACATTAGGTTCAATGTTAAACGGGCGGTTTGTCGGCCGAGTAGGGGCAGAAAAATTACTACAATTGGGGCTTAGCATTCAATTGTTATCCGCATTATGGCTATTATTGGTTGTCTTTTTTGATCTCGGTTTTTGGTCAATGGCTATCGGTGTAGCTTTATTTGTTGGACAAAATGCATTAATTTCCTCCAATGCAATGGCTTCAATTTTAGCTAAGTTTCCACAAATGGCAGGGACGGCAAATTCTATCGCCGGAAGTGTTCGATTTGGTTTAGGTGCTAGTATCGGTTCTCTTGCTGCATTATTAAAATTAGACAGTGCCGCCCCGATGTTATTTTCGATGGCAGCTTGTTCCATTATTGCAGCATTGATTTATTATTTTTTAACTTATTGCAAAATAAAAGGAAATTAAATGGCATTACATCGGTGTCCCGAATGTCGGCAAAAAATTAGTGAAAGTGCGGAAGTTTGCCCACATTGTGGTTTTTCATTCAAAGAAGCCGATTTGGAAATCTACAAACAAAAATTAATGCAGCGTCGTTTACATAATGAACAATTAAATCGTCAAAATACCAAAGTGCAATTATTCTGGTTAGTGGTGTTTAGCTTGGTGATTGGTGTGGCATACTTAGTAAATAATTGGTATTAAATGCTAAAAAATGGAAAAATAAAAAATAAAGTGCGGTAAATTTTTCTAAATATTGGAAAAATAGACTGCGCTTTTTATTTTTATCTATTGCTTGTGGTTTTAAAAATAGGTAGTATTGCGACCTTTATTAGTAAATAACCTTAGGAATTTTTATGAGTTCAGCATTACGCAACGATCCTCGAAAAGTTGCCATCGCTTCAATGGTGGGAACAGCTATCGAGTTTTTCGATTACTATATTTATGCAGCAGCAGCTGTATTAGTGTTTAATACCCAATTTTTCAAAAGCGGCGATCCCGTATCCGATGAATTACTTTCCCTTTCTACATTAGCATTAGCCTTCTTTGCCCGTCCTATCGGTTCTGCCTTATTCGGCCATTTCGGCGATAAAATTGGTCGGAAAAAAACCTTGGTCGCCTCTTTATTATTAATGGGGTGTTCTACCGTGATCATTGGTTTATTACCAACCTATAATGATATTGGCATTTGGGCGACTATTTTGTTGTGTTTGTGTCGTGTAGGTCAAGGCTTAGGGCTTGGCGGTGAATGGGGTGGTGCGGCTTTGGTGGCAACTGAAAATGCCCCTGACGGCAAACGTGCATGGTACGGCACATTCCCTCAATTAGGTGCACCAATCGGCTTATTTTTGGCCAACGGCGCATTTTTTCTTGTCAGTTATACTTGGGGTAAAGAAGCCTTGGTTGAATGGGCATGGCGTATTCCGTTCATTTCTTCTATCGTGTTAGTTGCAATCGGTTTATGGGTACGTTTAACCTTACACGAAAGCCATGTGTTCCGTGAAGCTGAGGAAAAAGGTAAAACGCAAAAAGCACCTGTAAGCATGGTTTTTAAAAAGCACTTAAAACCATTGATTTTAGGCACTTTTATTATGACCGCAACCTATGTATTGTTCTATATTATGACCGCTTTCGCTCAAGTGTATTCCAGAACACCGGTCAAAATGTCGGAAGCGGGTCATGCAATGGGCTTAGGTATTGAGCCAAATATCTATACAGGTTTATTGTTATTAAGTGCTATCGTATTCGGTATCTTTACCAGTGTTTCCGGTGTGTTTGCCGACAAAATGGGGCGCCGTAAATTCTTATTATTGGTGACTGCGGGAATTGGTGTATTCGGTTTATGTTTACCGTTATTCTTAAGTAATGGTACGCCTTGGACAGTATTCGCTTTCTTGGTCGTGGGAATGATCTTAATGGGCTTTACATTCGGCCCAATGGCTGCATTGTTGCCTGAATTGTTCCCGACCGAAGTACGTTATTCCGGTGCGTCTTTAGCTTATAATTTTGCTTCAATTGTAGGTGCAACAGTGGCTGCAACGTTTGCAATTAAAATTAATGCCAACTATGGTATTTGGGGGGTAGGTGTTTATCTTGCCTTAAATGCATTAGTGACAATCTGGGCATTATGGGTTTCTAAAGAAACCAAAGATATTGATTTAACGGCATAATTTTGCGGGTAAAATAACAAAAATAAGACCGCACTTTAATTGATAAAAGTGCGGTCTTGTTTATTTTTTTGCTTTATAACAATTCAGAAAATACAAATTTTGTCCAGTGGCGATAAGATTCGCCTGCATTTAACATTCCGCCATATTGCCACCATTCGAGGTGATTGGGAGTATCGGGTAGGGCTTGGGTTTCTAAAGCAATACCACTGTAGTCGGCATATTCGCTACCTGTGCGAGTAGGATTACCTTGTAAATAGTTGCCGGTATAAATTTGTAATGCTGGTTGTGAAGTACTGATTTCTAAACGTATACTGCGATCAAGTGCGGTCAGAATTGCTGCTGTTTTCTCTTGTTGCCCGTCTAATAAAAAGGCATGATCATAACCTTTGGTTACACATTGCTCTTCCTGTAGAAAATCCAAGCCAATCGGCTTTTCGTGGCGAAAATCAAAGCTGGTATTTTCAACGGATTTTAATGCCGCATTCGGAATACCTTCTTGATCTACCGGCAGAAAATACTTCGCATTTAATTGCAAACTATGCTCTCGTACATCACAACCCAAGGTAGCATTATTCAGATTAAAATAAGCATGGTTGGTTAAATTTATTGGCGTGTCTTTATCCGATTCTGCCTCAAAGGAGATGATAACCTCATTTTGTGCTGTTAATTCGTAAGTGACGGCAATATTGACATTTCCCTGGAATCCCTCATCGCCGTCTGGAGAAAATAATTCAAAACGTACGGAATTTTCGCCGCACTTTGGATAGTCTTGGCAAATTTGCCAACGACGTTTATCAAAGCCTTGACCACCATGTAACTGATGTTTGCCTTGATTGGCGGTTAATTTAATTTGTTTGCCGTTTAAGGGAAACTGTGCGTTGGCGATACGGTTGGCATAGCGTCCAATCGTTGCCCCCATATAAGCAGAATGATGAGGATAATCTTGTGGCTGACAGCCCAGTAAAACTTCTCGTAATTGGTTTTGTACGGGTACTTTGCAGGAAATCCAAGTTGCCCCCCAATCCATTAATTGCACTTGCATACCTTGTTGATTTTTCAGCGTAACGATAATGAAAGGCTGGTTATCAGGTGCAAGTGCGGTCGTTTTTTCCAGTGTTTTTAACATACATGAGCTCCGGCAGAGGCAGTACAGACATAGAAAGTTTCTTTAATTCCGGTGTGTTTTTCATAATTGTCAGCAATAATTTTACGGACAGCATCGACTTTTTCTACGGGGGCAATGGCGACAATACAACCACCGAAACCGCCACCTGTCATTCTAGCCCCTCCTTCAGCGCCAATGGCGGATTGGGCCAATTCTACTAAATAATCAATTTCCGGCACGGTAATTTCAAAATCGTCTCTCATGGAAAGATGAGATTGTCCCATTAATTCGCCTAAACGAGGTATATTACCTTGATTTAGGGCTTCAACTGCGGCCAATACCCGTTGATTTTCTGTCACGATATGGCGAGCTCGTTTAGCCGTATTTTCATCAAGTGCGGTCAATTCGGCTTCTTTTTCGCGGAATTGCTGAATACTCACATCACGTAAGGCTTTTACACCGAAAAATTTTGCAGCAGCTTCACATTGCTGGCGACGAGTATTGTATTCGCCGGTCACTAAATCGTGTTTCACATTGGAATTTACAATCATGACCGCAATTTCTTTCGGTACCGGAGTGGCTTTAGTCTCTAGGGATCGGCAATCGATCATCAATAAATGATCTTCTTGTCCTAAAGCAGAAATCAATTGATCCATATTGCCGCAATTTGCTCCGACAAATTGGTTTTCCGCTTTTTGACCGATTAATGCAATCTCAGTATTTGTGAGTGCTAAATTTGCTATTTGCTGGCAAAATTTGCCTACCGCGACTTCCAATGAGGCAGAGGAGCTTAATCCGGAAGAATGAGGCACATTGCCACTAATCACCACATCTGCCCCTTGGATAAATTGAGGACAGCGTTCTTGGATAAATTTAACGACACCCCGCACATAATTAGCCCATTTATGCTCACTTTTTTCAATGGTTTCCGCCAATGAAAAATGGTCGGTTTCCCCTAAATCGGCAGCATAAACATTAAAGACCCGATCATCTCGTTTGGCTCCACTTACCGCCGTACCATAATTAATCGCACAAGGCATTACAAAGCCATCGTTGTAATCCGTATGCTCACCAATAATATTCACTCGCCCCGGTGCATAAACAGTTAATTCAGGTTTTCTAGCATATTGTTGTTCAAATAATAGAGGGGATTTTTCTTTCGGGTTCATAAAATAGTCCTTTTTTTGACCGCACTTTTAACGCTGTTTGTAATGGATTTCACTCAATTCACGCAAGCGAGCCGCCGCTTGTTCGGCAGTTAAATCACGTTGAGCTTCTGCCAACATTTCATAACCTACCATAAATTTACGCACTGTTGCCGAACGCAATAAAGGTGGATAAAAATGGGCATGTAATTGCCAATGTTCATTGCTTTCCCCATTAAATGGTGCAGCATGGAAGCCCATAGAATAAGGAAATGAGGTTTCAAAGAGATTGTCATATTTTGTCGTCAGTTTTTTCAATGCCAAGGCTAAATCTTCAGCTTGTTCCTCGTTTAAATCGGTTAAACGCTTAATTTGTGCTTTTTTCGGCATTAACAAGGTTTCAAAGGGCCAAGCAGCCCAATAAGGCACGACGGCTAACCAATGTTCGGTTTCAACTACAATGCGTTCCTGTAATGCCAACTCTTTTTCGGCATAATCCAATAACATCAGTGAACCTTGTTCGGATAAATAACGTTTCTGTGTAAAATCGGCTTTAGCCACTTCATTGGGTAAAAAACTGTTTGCCCAAATTTGTCCGTGAGGATGCGGGTTAGAACACCCCATGGCAGCGCCTTTATTTTCAAAAATTTGCACCCATTGATATTGTTTCCCTAATTCGTTGAGTTGTTCTTGCCAGACTTTTACAACCTCATAAATTTCCTCCACTGTCAGCAAAGGCAAGGTTTTACTATGGTCGGGTGAAAAACAAATTACCCGACTTTCACCACGGGCAAGTGCGGTCTGAAATAGCGGAGATTTATTGTTTTCAGGTGGCGGTGTATCAGGCAACAAGGCAGAAAAATCATTTTTGAATACAAAAGGTTTTTTATAGTCCGGATTTTGCTCACCTGTAATGCGTTTATTACGTGGGCAAAGATAACAATTCGGATCATGGCTTGGCTTATTTTCTTCAGTGACTTTTTCTTGTTGTCCCTGCCAAGGGCGTTTTGCTCTATGTGGCGAGACTAAAATCCATTGATCTGTTAATGGATTGTAGCGTCTATGAGGGTGTTCGGTCGGATCAAATAGCATGATTTCCTCCAAAAATTGAATTGTAACCGATTACATATTAATTCTATATTAGCATGTATGCAATCCGAGGAATGTGACATAACTCACATTTTTAAGAAATTCCTTTTCTTTTTTATTTCCTTGAATAGAAATTACTTATTACTAATCAATGGATTAATAAGATGATAAGAAAATGTTGGTTTTGGGTAAAAATGAGTTTTCTCATGAAAAAAATGTGACCGCTTTCACAAAATTGAAAAATTGTTTACTTATTGACTTGTAGTAGTAGTAGTAGTAGTAGTAGTAGTAGTAAGATTACCTCATTCCATACCATAAAGGAGGTAATGACCATGACATTTTCACTCAAGGAACGCTATCAATTTATTCAAAGGTTGATACGAGAAGCCGGTGACACGGCACTTTCTTTTTATGCCTCAAGGCATAATTTATACATCAATACCAAGCGTGGCGATAAACAAGATGAAGTCAGTATCGCTGATGTGCAAGTCGAACAACAAATCCGTAATGCGATTGAAACAACTTTTCCTGAAGACGGTTTTTTAGGGGAAGAATCAGGTTATACCGGATTAGATAAGCAATTTTGCTGGGTGGTTGATCCCATTGACGGTACAAGTGCATTTTTACACGGATTGCATTCTTGGTGTATTTCTATTGCCTTATTTGAACAAGGTGAAATTGTTGCCGGTTGTGTATTGGATCCTGTGCATAATGAACTCTTTCATGCCTGTAAAGGACAAGGAGCATATCTCAATTCTCAGCCTATTTGTACATTACAACAGGCAGAAAATTGGGATGACGGATTAATTGGGATGGGTGTGCCTCGCAAAGGGTTGGCTACGCCGGAGTCCATTATGCCTATGTTCCAAAAAATTCTTAATGAGGGTGGTGTTTATGTACGCAATGGTTCTGCCGCATTAACGCTTGCTCATGTTGCTGCCGGACGTTTAATGGCTTATTACGAACCTTACTTACGAGCTTGGGATAGTTTTGCCGGTGCTATTTTAGTAAAAGAGGCCGGTGGCGTTATTAATAACCCCCTCGGTGAACACTGGAAGACCCAAGGCCAGTATGTATTAGCGGCGGCTAATCCACAGATTTTTAATAAATTATACGATACTTATCGATCATTCTCTCAATAAGGAAAATCTTATGTCTTTACTTAAATTCTTTTATGCAAAACCGGCAATTCCTGAACGGGATTATACTGATAAAGAGTTCAAAAGCGTACGTTGGAAAAGCTTTTGGGCATTTACTATAGGTTATGCGATTTATTATGTTTGCCGTTTGTCATTTAGTGTGGCAAAACCGGCCTTGGTTAAAGAAGGAATTTTAACTCCAACAGAATTAGGCGTTATTGGCTCGGCAGTGTTTATTACTTATGCCGTGGGTAAATTTGTGAATAGTGCGGTTTCCGATTATTCAAATGTGACCCGTTATCTTTCAGCAGGATTATTTATTTCGGCTTTGTGTAACTTTGCTATGGGTATGAATACCAGTGGTATTGCTCTGACGATTATTTGGGGAATTAATGGTTGGTTTCAGTCAATGGGTGTCGGGGCTTGTGTTGTTGCCCTTTCTCGTTGGTATGATGAAAAAGAACGTGGTACTTATTATGGTATATGGGCAACTGCACATAATATCGGCGAAGGTATCACCTTTGTTGCGACAGCCACGATTGTGAGCTATTTCGGGTGGCGTGCAGGATTTGAGTTAGCCGGTATTATTGGTTTACTCGGTATGTTGGCGATGATGAAATGGGTGAAAGACAGTCCGGCAAGTATGGGATTTCGTCCTATTATAAAAATGGAAACGAATTCTGTCGAATTGGATAAAAAAGAAGTCTTAAAACATCAATGGGATGTGGTTAAAAACCCGGCAATTTGGATTTTAGCTATTGGTTGTTGTTGTATGTATGTGGCTCGTTATGGTGTGACCGGCTGGGGAGTATTTTTCCTCGAGAACGGCAAAGGCTATACCACAGTTGAAGCGGCAGGCATTATTGGTATCAATAGTATTATCGGTATTTTTAGTACAATGGCTTCAGGTTGGTTGTCAGATCGGTTCTTAGGTGGAAATCGTAGCTTAATGGTGGTGATAGTCTCACTGATTAATACTGTTGCATTGGCTTGTTTCCTATTTGCACCTGCCGGAAATCATTGGTTTACCCTGATTGCAATGAGCGTATTTGGTTTTTCTTTGGGAATTCAATTATGCTTCTTTGGTGGTTTATTGGCAACGGATATTTCACATAAAGCGGCTTCAGGTATGGCAATGGCGATGATGGGCGTATTTAGTTATGCAGGTGCAGCCTTAGGCGAATTTTTAACCGGTGTAATGATTGATAAAACCAGTACAGTTGTTGAGGGTAAAACCATTTATAATTTTGACAGCTTGTCTTATTTTTGGATCGGAGCGGATTTTCTTTCAGCCGTTGCCGGTGTTTTATTGATGATTATTGTTGCACGACAAGCTAAAAAATCAACAGTCTAAGTGTTTAAGTAACAAAATAAAGTGAGCGTTAGGCTCACTTTTCTTTTATCGGTTATGTAACGGAATAAATTTTGTGATCTCTGTTACATTTCTGAATGTAACTATTTTTCAAATGAAATTTTTTTAGTTATGATGATACGCACCTATCAAGCAAAAAGGAAAAAAATGATGGTTACTATCCGTGATGTTGCCAAACATGCCGGTGTCTCTGTTGCCACGGTTTCTCGGGTGTTAAATAACGCCTCGTGCAGTCAGAAAGCGCGTATGGCCGTAGAAAGTGCGGTGCAAAAATTGGGGTATTCGCCGAATGCCAATGCACAGGCTTTGGCATTGCAAAATACGGATACAATAGGTGTTGTAGTGACAGATGTTACCGATTCTTTTTTTTCTATTTTGGTTAAAGCGGTCGATCAAGTGGCAACGGAACAAGGGAAAACCATTTTAATTGGTATTGGTTATCATCAACCCGAAAAAGAACGGAATGCGATTGAAACACTGTTACGCAAACGTTGTAGTTGCCTTGTAGTGCATTCCAAAGCCTTGTCTGATGAGGAATTACGAGGTTATTTGGATATGGTGCCTGGAATGGTGATTATTAATCGTAATATTAAAGGTTATGAGCATCGATGTGTGAGTTTGGATAATGAACGAGGTACATTTTTAGCCACGGAATCGCTAATTCGTTTAGGGCATAAGAAAATCGGTTACATTGGCTCAAATCATTTGATTTATGATGAAGAAGAAAGAAAACAAGGTTATTTGACCGCACTTTCACAATATGGGTTGCCGATTATTGCTGATGCAGCTATTCAGAATACGCCGGATTTTGAAGGAGGTGAAGCCGCCATGGTAGATTTACTCAGCTATCATTCGGATTTAACTGCTGTAGTAGCTTATAACGATAATATGGCTGCCGGTGCGTTATCCGTATTGCTTGAAAATAATATTCAAGTACCGAGGGAATTTTCGATTATTGGTTTTGATGATATGCCGATTTCCCGCCATTTAATTCCAAAGCTTACAACAATTCGTTATCCTATTGATTTAATGGCAAATTATGCGGCGAGATTGGCGTTGAGTTTGGTGAGCGATCAGATTGAAACGCCTATTCATACCCAATTTAATCCAACTATTGTGCGTCGTTTTTCTACGGATAGATGTCCTAAAGGTTAAATATTTCTCAAATTTTTTGTAATCGTTTTCAACTTTTTTCTAAAATTGTGAAAGAGATCACAGAATTTAATTCAAAAACATTGTATCTTATGAACAGTTACTCAATGTTGTAGTCAAAAAGCGTCATTTTTGGGTAATTTCTATTATTCTCCTAAACACATAAAGAAGGAATGTCATTATGAAAAAATCAGTATTAAGTGCGGTCGCATTATCCGTTATTTTGGGTTCAACAGCCGGTTTGGCACAAGCAGAGACCCGTATCGGTGTAACTATTTACAAATATGATGACAATTTTATGGCATTAATGCGTAAAGAGATCGACAAGGAAGCGGCAAACTTTAAAGGCGTGAAATTGTTGATGAATGATTCACAAAATGCGCAATCAATCCAAAACGACCAAGTAGATGTGTTGTTGTCTAAAGGGGTAAAAGCCTTAGCGATTAACTTAGTGGATCCGTCAGCAGCACCAACGATCATTGGTAAAGCAAAACCGGATAATATTCCTGTGGTATTCTTCAACAAAGACCCGGGTCCAAAAGCAATCGGTAGCTATGATAATGCTTACTATGTAGGTACAGATCCGAAAGAATCCGGTGTGATTCAAGGGGATTTGATTGCTAAACAATGGAAAGCCCATCCTGAGTTTGACTTAAATAAAGACGGTAAAGTCCAATTTGTCTTGCTAAAAGGTGAGCCGGGCCACCCTGATGCAGAAGCCCGTACTAAATATGTGATTGAGCAATTAAATGCGAAAGGTATCCAAACCGAACAATTATTTATGGATGCGGCAATGTGGGATGCAGCACAAGCAAAAGATAAAGTAGATGCTTGGTTGTCCAGTGCAAAAGCAAAAGATATTGAAATTATTATTTCCAATAACGATGGTATGGCATTAGGTGCGTTGGAAGCGACTAAAGCTCATGGTAAAAAATTACCGATTTTTGGCGTAGATGCGTTGCCTGAAGCATTGCAATTAATTAAAAAAGGCGAGTTAGCTGGTACAGTATTGAATGACGGTGTAAATCAAGGTAAAGCAGTCGTTCAATTAGCGAATAACTTGGCTAACGGAAAACCGGCAGCAGAAGGCACTAACTGGAAATTAGAAAACCGTGTTGTGCGTATTCCTTATGTTGGCGTAGATCAAGATAACTTAGGCGAATTTTTGAAATAATTTTCGTCTGTTGGGGCGTATTTTACGCCCCAATCACCACCTTTAAAATGTTAGTTAATCCAATCTGTGAGGTGATGTATGACAGCACAAAATCAAGAAGTGCTACTCACAATGACCAATGTTAGTAAGTCTTTTCCCGGAGTAAAAGCCTTAGACGGTGCTAACTTAACGGTTAAATCTCATTCTGTTCATGCGTTAATGGGAGAAAACGGCGCAGGAAAATCCACCCTTCTCAAATGTTTATTCGGTATTTATGCTAAAGATGAAGGTGATATTTTATTCCTTGGCCAACCTGTCAATTTTAAAACCTCGAAGGAAGCCCTTGAAAACGGGATTTCGATGGTGCATCAAGAATTAAACTTAGTTCGTCAGCGTAGTGTAATGGATAACCTGTGGCTAGGTCGTTATCCATTAAAAGGTTTTTTTGTCGATCACGGTAAAATGTATCGTGATACCAAAGCGATTTTTGATGAGTTGGATATTGATATCGATCCAAAGGAAAAAGTAGCTAATTTATCCGTTTCACAAATGCAAATGATCGAGATTGCAAAAGCCTTCTCATATAATGCCAAAATTGTGATTATGGATGAACCGACTTCTTCATTATCGGAAAAAGAAGTTGAACATTTATTTACAATTATTCAAAAGCTTAAAGATCGTGGTTGTGGCATCATTTATATTTCCCACAAAATGGATGAAATCTTCAAAATCTGTGATGAAATCACCATTTTACGAGACGGTAAATGGATCAATACGGTTGCAGTGAAAGATTCTACTATGGATAGCATTGTATCTATGATGGTAGGGCGTGAGCTCACCCAGCGTTTCCCTCCGAAAACCAATGAACCGAAAGAAGTGATTTTACAGGTAGAAAATCTGACTGCATTGAATCAGCCGTCAATTAAGGATATTAGTTTTGAATTACGAAAAGGTGAGATTCTCGGTATTGCCGGTTTGGTTGGCGCAAAACGTACCGACATTGTAGAAACTATTTTCGGTGTGCGTGAAAAACAAAGTGGTACAGTCAAATTGCACGATAAAATTGTAGAAAATCGCACCGCACTTGAGGCAATTAATAATGGATTTGCTTTGGTCACAGAGGAACGACGTTCCACAGGTATTTATGCAAACTTAAGCATTGAGTTTAACTCATTGATTTCCAATATGAAATCCTATATCAGCTCTTTTGGTTTATTGAGCAATAAAAAAATGAAGAGTGATACGCAATGGGTGATTGATTCCATGAATGTCAAAACGCCTTCGCATAAAACCAGTATAGGTTCACTTTCCGGTGGTAATCAACAGAAAGTCGTTATTGGGCGTTGGTTGCTTACTCAGCCTGAAATTTTAATGCTCGATGAACCTACTCGTGGCATTGATGTGGGGGCAAAATATGAAATTTATCAACTCATTATGCAATTGGCGCAAAAAGACAAAGGGATTATTATGATTTCCTCTGAAATGCCGGAACTATTGGGGATTACTGATAGAATTTTGGTAATGAGTAACGGAAAAATGGCGGGGATTGTGGAAACCGCAAAAACCTCACAAGAAGAAATTCTCCAATTAGCAGCGAAATATCTATAAGAAGGAATGTTGTATGGCTGGTCAAAAAAATAAATCTTGGGATTTTTTCAAACAAAACGCAATTTATTTTGTATTGTTGATTTTACTGTGTGTGATTATTGCACAAGATCCCTCATTTCTCAATGTAGTGAACTTCAGTAATATTCTCACTCAATCTTCTGTACGTTTAATTATCGCATTAGGTATTGCCGGTCTGCTTGTGGTACAGGGAACCGACTTATCTGCCGGTCGCCAAGTGGGTTTAACTGCTGTCATTGCGGCGACGTTATTGCAATCGATGGAAAATATGAATCGGGTATTTCCGAATTTACCGGAAATGCCTATTATTGCAGTGATTCTAATTGTCTGTGCTATAGGGGCGGTGATTGGTTTATTAAACGGTTTCGTGATTGCAGTATTAAATGTAACTCCTTTCATTGCTACAATGGGAACAATGATCATCGTTTATGGTATTAACTCATTGTACTATGATGCGGTTGGTGGCTCTCCAATTGCGGGTTTCAGTGAAAATTTCTCCTCTTTCACTCAAGGTTTCTTCCGTTTCGGCTCTTTTAAATTATCTTACATTACAATCTATGCCATTGTTGCAACCATTATTATGTGGACACTTTGGAATAAAACCCGTTTCGGTAAAAACATTTTCGCTATCGGTGGTAACCCTGAAGCTGCACGGGTTTCAGGTGTAAATGTCACTCGCAATTTACTTGTCATTTATATGTTGGCTGGTATTTTCTATGCGTTTGGTGGTATGTTGGAGGCTGGACGTATCGGTTCTGCCACGAATAACCTCGGATTTATGTATGAAATGGATGCGATTGCTGCTTGTGTAGTTGGTGGTGTCTCTTTTGCCGGTGGTGTGGGTACCATTATCGGTGTAGTGACCGGTGTATTAATTTTTACGGTGATCAACTATGGCTTAACCTACATTGGGGTAAATCCATACTGGCAATACATCATCAAAGGTTCCATTATCATCTTAGCGGTTGCTATTGATAGCCTAAAATACGCCAAGAAAAAATAAGTTTTAAAACCTAATGAAAAATGACCGCACTTTTAAGAATTACCTAAAAGTGCGGTCAAAAAATCGTAAGTTTTTGTAAATTAGTTAGTTCTTTTTAAGGACTTTCTATTTTATAGATGATCTTGAAAGACATATTAAGTCATCTTAAATATCATTTTGCGCTATTTTTACGTCTAGAAGCACTAAATAAAACAAGCATAAAAAGAAGACTGCAACGGGTATTTTTCATTGCGGTCTTTTTATTTTCATACCAATTCATAGTTATTGAGTGGCAATTCTCACTTTGGCTTCAGCAATGGCTTCGGCGACACGGAATGGAGAAACACCGCCTTTCGCACAGCGTTTATCTAAGCAAGATTGTAATAACAGAATATCATAAACATCATTATCCACTACATCACTGAATTGGCGGAATTCGTCTAACCTCAAATCTTCCAAGCCTTTTTGTACTTTGATGGCATAAACTACGGTTTCGCCTACAATATGATGGGAATCACGGAACGGAACACCTTTTGCCACTAAATAATCTGCTAATTCTGTTGCGTTGGAATAGCCTTTTAATGCTGCTTCACGGGTAATATCCACATTTACACGAATGTCTTCCAATACAAATGCGGCCATTGTTAAGCAGTCATACCAAGTATCCAAGGCATCAAAAATGCCTTCTTTATCTTCTTGCATATCTTTGTTGTAAGCCAGTGGCAAGCCTTTTACAGTAACCATCATTCCTGTGAGCGAACCAATCACACGTCCTGCTTTACCACGGATGAGTTCACAAGCATCCGGATTTTTCTTTTGTGGCATTAAAGACGAACCGGAAGTCACTCGATCCGATAATTCTACGAAATTAGATTCGCCACTGTTGAAAATGATCATATCTTCCGCAAAACGGCTTAAATGCACCATGCTGAGAGAGGCGGTGGAAAGCAATTCGATAATATGATCACGATCAGACACACTGTCTAAACTGTTACGGGTAGCGAATTCAAAGCCTAAATCTTGTGCTAATTTTTCACGATCGATGGCATAAGCTGTGCCGGCTAAAGCACCACTACCTAACGGGCAAGTGTTCATACGGCGATAGGCATCTTGCAAACGGCTATAATCACGCTCCAACATTTCCACATAAGCCATACACCAATGGGCAAAGCTAATCGGCTGAGCACGTTGTAAATGGGTGTAGCCCGGCATTACAGCATGTTGATTGTTTTCTGCTGTTTCAACTAATTTGGCTTGCAATTGACGAATGGCATATTGCAGTTCTGTTACCTGTGTTTTACACCACATTTTAATGTCTAAGGCTACTTGGTCATTACGGCTGCGACCTGTATGTAATTTTTTGCCTAAATTACCGACTTTATCAATCAGTTTGCTTTCGACCCAACTATGAATATCTTCGGCATCATCTTGCAAAATCGCTTGTGGATTTGACCGCACTTCAATTAACAATTCATTCAATGCTTGTTCTAATTGCTGTTGCTCCTCTTTGCTTAATATACCAACACTCACCAAAGCTTTAGACCAGCCTACAGAACCTTCAATATCCTGTTCTGCTAAACGATAGTCAAAACGAAGTGAATCATTAAAATCTTTAAATCGTTTATCTGCCGCTTGTGTAAAGCGACCTCCCCATAATGCCATATTTTTTCCTTGTTTCTTTTTCTGTTTTGAAATGTTCTTTAACTAAATTATTAGGTCTTCGTCACTTTTCTTGTGTAAAGAAAAGTAAGCAAAAGAAAGCCCATGCTTTGCTTTTTTCCACAAAAAATTTGAATTTTCCTAAAAATTCAAACTTTTTCGGCAACAAAGAAGGGATTAGTCATTGTTAGTACAAAATGTTAAGGTTTAATTCTTGTTCCGATAATTTTACCACTGAAAAGTGCGGTCAGTTTTTCCGGATATTTCCAGTTGGCAATATCCACACCGGAGTTGAGTAATTTTGCTGCATCTAATGCTGCCATCACTTTCACAATCATGCCGTCGGTAATGACTTTATCGGCGATTAATTGTTCAATTTGTGCTGCATTGAGTTCGCTTAATAATTGCTTGTTTGCATCCAACACACCATCAACATCGGAGAGCATCACTAGATCCGCATTAATTAGTGCCGCAATTGCCGTAGCGGCTTGATCTGCATTCACATTCATTAACAGGCCTTTGTCATCAACGGCAATAGAACTGATGATAGGTAAAAAGCCATTACCCAATAAATTATCCAATAATGCCGGATTTTTGGCGGTCACCGTCGCTACATGCCCTAATTCGGGATCCAGTTGAATTGCGGTAGTTAAATTTCCGTCTGCTAGACATAAACCAACGGGGTTTAAATTAAATTTTGCTGCTTGAGCAACCAAGGTTTTGTTGGCGATGCCTGCTAATGCACCCACAATAATATCAATTTGATCGCTTGGTGTAACCCGTAGCCCATTTTTCTTTTGTACAGGCAAATTCAGGCGTTTCATTAAGTCATCAACCAGACAGCCACCACCGTGGACAATTAATAAAGGGCGCTCAAAATTTTGTTGATAATCCGCTAAGGCAGTAAATAAATTTTCCATGGCTGCCGGTGTATCCAATAGTACACCGCCCAGCTTAATCACAAGTGGTTTCATTTTATTTTCCTACATTAAACCTAAGGTTTCATTATAATCAAAACGAATATTGGCACATTGCACTGCCTGTGCAGCGGCCCCTTTGAGCAGATTATCTTCCGCTCCCACAATAATAATATGGCCATTTTTTGTCGCAAATCCAATATCGCAATAAGGAGTAAATTCCACTGCTTTAATGCTTGGTAGGCCTTGCTCATAGATGCGTACTAATGGGCGGTTGGCATAATATTGTGAATAGGCCGCTCGAATTTGCTCGTCGCTGACACCAGCGTTTAATTTTGCGGTAATAGTGGCTAAAATACCTCGCTTAAAATTACCTAAATGGGGAGTAAAAATAACTTCACAGCCTAAATGAGTGGCAATTTCAGGTTGATGACGATGATTAAACACACCGTAAGCATTTAAACTTACTTCGCAAAAACTGCTTGTAAGTGAGGCTTTACGACCTGCACCGCTGACACCGCTGACTGCGTTAATAATAGGTAACTGATTGAGATCTAATAAATTATTTTCAATTAATGGCTTTAAACTTAATTGAGACACTGTCGGATAACAACCTGCCACTGCGACTAAATCCGTTTGTTGAATAGCTTTGTGATTCCATTCCGCCAAACCATAAACCGCTTTTTGTAACAATTCTGGGAATTGGTGGGTGAAGCCGTAAAATTGCGAATAAAATTCTGCATTATTCACACGATATGCGCCGGATAAATCAAACACTTTACAGCCGTTTTGCAAAAAAATCGGGGCTAAATCATGACTGATTTCGTGTGCCGTTGCCAAGAAAATCACCTCTGCAGACTGCCCAAGTGCGGTCAGTTTTTCTTGAGTTTCAGGCAAAGGCAACAAAGGTAAATCACAAATAGAACGAAGCTGTGGATACAACGTGGAGATCGGTTTATTGGCATCGGCACTATTGGTGGAAACATAAAGTCCTGCTAACTCAAAATGTGGGTGTCTTGTTAAAATTTGAGCAAGCTCGGCACCGGTATAGCCACTAGCACCGATAATCAAGGTTTTTTGCATAAAAATATCTCAATTAGTGATTAATTATGCTATTATTCTGCATAAATATTTAAAAAGCAACTTTTATTTAGAGGCTTGAGATGAAAAAAATGCCGTCCTTTTTAACTATGTATTCCGAATTAATCGCTTTGCCGACCATTAGTAGTATTGAAGCAAATGAGGATCAATCCAACCGCACTTTAATTGAATTATTGGCCACCTGGTTGCAAGATTTAGGGTTTCGTACCGAGATGATTGCCGTAGAAGGTAGTAACCATAAGTATAATTTGTTGGCTACCTATGGTGAGGGTGAAGGCGGTCTATTATTGGCAGGACATACAGATACTGTACCTTTTGACGAAGGTCGTTGGACATTTAACCCTTTTAAACTCACGGAAAAAGACGGCAAATTTTACGGCTTGGGTACAGCAGATATGAAAGGCTTTTTTGCTTTTGTACTGGACGCTATTCAGCAAATGGATTTAACCCAATTAAGCAAGCCATTGCGAATTTTAGCCACTGCCGATGAAGAAACTACCATGCTTGGTACCAGAACCTTTATTCAGCATACCCATATTCGCCCTGATTGTGCTGTGATTGGTGAACCGACTTCATTAAAACCGGTGCGGGCTCACAAAGGTCATATTGGAAAAGGCTTACGAATTATTGGGAAAACAGGGCATTCCAGCGATCCGACAAAAGGCATTAACGCCATTGAATTAATGCACGAAGCTACCGGCTATTTAATGCAATTACGCAATGAACTGAAAGAAAAATATCATCATGCCGATTTTGACATTCCTTATCCCACAATGAATTTCGGTGCGATTCAAGGAGGAGATGCGGTCAATCGTATTTGTGCTTGTTGTGAATTGCATTTTGACATTCGCCCTTTGCCGAATATCAGTTTGACGGATTTAGATGACATGTTGCAAGAAAAACTGGCCCCGATGTTTGCTCAATATGGCGACCGTCTTTCTATTCGCAATTTACATGAACCCACTCCGGGCTATGAATGTGAACATTCTGCCCAAGTAGTGCAAGTGGTGGAAAAATTATTAGGGGAAAAATGTGATGTGGTGAATTATTGTACAGAAGCCCCATTTATTCAGCAACTTTGCCCAACCTTAGTGCTAGGACCGGGTTCCATTGAACAAGCTCACCAACCGGATGAATTTATGTCAGCTGATTTTATTCAACCGACCAGAGATTTATTAAGAAAAATGATCTGGCATTTCTGTGCTTAATTTATTAGAAAGTGCGGTGAAAATTGGCCTAGTTTTATCTTCTAACAAAAGAGACGCTTCTTGATATAGTTAAGGCTCATATAAAAAAGACAAAAATTAAGGGGCTAATTTGGCCCCTTATGTTTATTGATTAAATTAGTCCGCTAATTTTGTGCCGTATAAATAGGTGTAACCGAACGGGCTTTGTTTATAGTCAATCACGCGTTTGCTGGTTGGTGCAAAGTTAATGGAATGAGCCACATTTACCCAAGGAGCTTCTTTACGCAGAATAGTTTGCGCTTGTTCATATAATTTCGCACGTTCTGCTTTATCGGACAAACCAATTGCTTTATCTAATAAGGCATCTAATTCCGCATTTTTGAAACGGGCATAGTTACTGTTTCCGACGTTGTCAGAGCCGAATAACGGAGATAAGAAGTTATCAGGATCGCCGTTATCACCCGACCAACCATAAATACCCACGGTTAATTCACCGGCTTTGGTGCGTTTGATGTAGTCGCCCCATTCATAGCTGATTAAGTTTCCTTTCACGCCGATTTTTTCCCAGTCTGCTTGTACTAACTCTGCCATACGGCGTGGATTCGGATTGGAAGCTCGTACTACAGGTTGCACCCAAATATCCGTTTCAAAACCGTTAGGGAAACCGGCTTCGGCTAATAATTTTTTCGCTTTTTCCAGATTATATTCGTAAGGTTCAGTGGTATTGTTGTAACCCCAAATCGTTGGTGGTAACGGGTTTTTTGCTGCTACACCGGCACCACGGTACACTGCTTCGATAATGGCTTTGCGATCAATTGCATAGTTTAGTGCTTGGCGCACTTTCGCATTATCAAAAGGGGCTTTTTCCGTATTAAACGCAAAATAAGCAATATTTAACCCTTCTTGGGAAAGTAGCTTAATTTTATCGTCGGTTTTCATTTTTTCTAAATCTGCCGCATTCGGGAAATCCATTAAGTCACACTGACCTGCTTGCAATTTAGCATAACGTGCTGTTGCGTCAGGCACGATTTCGAAAATTACACGATCCAAGTCAGATTTACCTTTCCAATATTCTTTGTTTGCTGTATAACGGCTGGCTTGATCAAGAACATAACCGGCAAAGACAAAGGGACCGGTACCGATTGGTGTCGTATCAATTATTTCAGGGGTGCCTGCTTTTAGCATTTTATCTGCATATTCTGCGGAATAAATGGAAATAAAATCCATTCCTAAACTAGATAAGAAGGTGGCATCTTTTTTATTTAAGGTGATTTTGACGGTGTAATCATCAACTTTTTCTACAGACTTCAATAGTGTCGGGAATTTCATTGCTTTGAAATACGGATAGGTCGCTTTAGATACGCCATGATAAGGGTGAGCTGGATCTAATTGTCGCATAAAGGAAAAGATCACATCATCTGCATTGAAATCACGGGTTGGCTTGAACTCTTTATTAGAATGGAATTTTACCCCTTTACGCAAATGGAAAGTATAAACTAAACCATCTTCGGAAATATCCCATTTTTCGGCTAAAGCGGGTTCAATTTCGGTTGAACCACGTACAAATTCCACTAAGCGGTTATACACCTGTTGAGAACTGGCATTATAAGAAATACCGTCCATTACTAAGGCAGGGCTAAAACCAGTTGGCGCACGGCTCACACAGTTAATAAAGGTTTTATCCGCAGCTTGAGCAAGGTTGGATGCGGCTAATATCGCCGAAAGTGCGGTTAATTTTAGAGTTAGTTTCATTCTTGTTCTCCATTGGTTTGCAAATTGCTTAAAAGGTATCAGCTATTTCATCTTGAGTAAAGATAGAAAAATACTTAAATATAACTAAAGGCTATAAAAAACAGCTCTGAAATAAATTTTCCAATAAAATTAAAGGGTTATATTTTTTAATTGTTAAATTGTAATTTTTGTTTTTAGAAAATATTCAGTGATTCTGTTTTTTTATTATATTTTTTCTAACTTTGGATTATTTTTTATGTTTTTTTTGAAAAAATATTTTTGATTTCATTAGAAAGTGTTGCATATTTATCTCGAGCTCCATTTTCAGAGCGGATACATAATTATACAATCACAACATTTAAGGAAAACAAACTATGTCAAATACAGTCGCTTCATTAGAAGAATTTTTATCGTATGTTGCCCAACGTGATGCCCACCAACCGGAATTTTTACAAGCTGTGCGTGAAGTATTTACTTCATTATGGCCGTTTTTGGAAGCCAATCCAAAATACCGTTCACAAGCATTATTAGAGCGTTTGGTTGAACCTGAGCGTGCATTTCAATTCCGTGTAGCTTGGACTGATGATAAAGGTCAAACTCAAGTAAACCGTGCATTCCGAGTACAATTTAACAGTGCAATCGGCCCATACAAAGGTGGTATGCGTTTCCACCCTTCGGTGAATTTATCTATCTTAAAATTCTTAGGTTTTGAGCAAATTTTCAAAAATGCACTTACTACATTACCTATGGGCGGCGGTAAAGGTGGTTCTGATTTCGATCCTAAAGGGAAATCAGAAGGCGAAATTATGCGTTTCTGTCAAGCATTAATCTCTGAATTATATCGTCATATCGGTGCGGACACCGATGTGCCGGCAGGCGACATTGGCGTAGGCGGTCGTGAAGTAGGCTATTTGGCCGGTTATATGAAAAAATTATCCAATCAAGCTGCTTGTGTCTTTACAGGCCGCGGTTTATCTTTTGGTGGTAGTTTAATTCGTCCTGAAGCCACAGGTTACGGTTTAGTCTATTTCGCACAAGCAATGTTGGCAGAAAAAGGTCAATCTTTCCAAGGTAAAACTGTGTCTGTTTCCGGTTCCGGTAACGTAGCGCAATATGCTATTGAAAAAGTATTGGAATTAGGCGGTAAAGTGGTTACTTGTTCCGATTCTTCAGGCTATGTTTATGATGAAGCCGGTTTCACTACTGAAAAATTAGCTGCATTAATGGAAGTGAAAAACGTACAACGTGGGCGTGTAAAAGATTATGCGGAAAAATTCGGTTTAACCTATGTTGAAGGTAAACGCCCTTGGGAAGTGAAAGTAGACATTGCGTTGCCTTGTGCAACCCAAAATGAATTAGATTTGGCAGATGCGGAAAAATTAATTGCCAACGGCGTACAATTAGTGGCTGAAGGTGCCAATATGCCGACGACTATCGAAGCAACTGATGCGTTCTTGGCGGCTAATGTATTATTCGGACCGGGTAAAGCAGCTAATGCCGGTGGTGTAGCGACTTCAGGTTTAGAGATGGCTCAAAGCTCACAACGTTTATACTGGTCTGCTGAAGAAGTAGATGCAAAATTAAAAGGGATTATGTTGGATATTCACGCAAACTGTAAAAAATACGGTAGCGTAGAAGGTCAAGAAAACATTAACTATGTTGTGGGTGCAAACGTTGCCGGTTTCGTGAAAGTAGCTGATGCGATGTTGGCACAAGGCGTGTTCTAATAACAACCGACCAACGTTAAACCGCACTTTGGTTCACTGAAGTGCGGTTTGTTTTTAGGCGGTTTTTTTATAATCCTAATGCTTGTTTGATCAGTTCATCTTTCAAAATAGGTAATTTATCTACCGCACTTAATCCGATACCGCGAATAAATTTTTTCAGTGGGTTGTCTGTTGCAAACAGCTCTTTCAAGCCTTGCATTGTTGCCAACATTTTTACTGCCTCGGTTTTACGGTGGCGTTCAAAATTTCTGAGGTGGCGATACTTGCCAATATCCTGTTGTAAATGCAGGTATTTTTTAATTTCTGTAGCCAACATTAAGGCATCTTGAAACCCTAAATTGACTCCAAGTCCGGCTAATGGGTGAATGGTGTGAGCCGCATCGCCGATTAATGCTATACGATGTTGGGCAAAGTTACGGGCATAACGGGCAGTGAGCGGATAAGTTTGCCGAGCAGATTGAACTTCACAAAGCCCTAATTGATGATCGAAAGCGACGCTGAGTTGTTTATTAAATTCGGTGTTATCGCAATGTGTTAAAAATTCGGCTTTTTCAGGTGGGAGCGACCAAACAATAGAACACAGGTTTTCCTCATGTAAAGGTAAAAAAGCCAAAATACTATCGCCGGAAAAAATTTGACGGGCAGTATGTTGATGAGGCTCCGCCGTTTTTACATTACAAACGAGGGCATGATGCCCATAATCACGGAAGCTGAGAGGAATATCGGCTTGTTTACGAAGCCAAGAATTGGCACCATCTGCTCCCACAATTAATTTACCGCAGAGAAATTGCCCGTCATTAAGTTGCAACAACAAATTATCTTCGCCGACATTCACTTGTATTGGAAGTGCGGTCAATATTTCCGTATTTTTTTGGGTGGAAACCTGTTGCAATAGGGCTTGTTGGATCAAATGATTTTCCACGATATGCCCAAGATGAGATAAGCCCAAGCTATTGCTGTCAAAGTGAATTTGAGCAAAGCTGTCCCGTTCCCATACCTGCATTTGGCGATAGGCGGTTTTTCGCGGTAAATTTTCCCAAACCTGTGTTTGTCGTAACAGATTTTCACTGGCAAGGTTAATGGCACTTACACGAAATCCCACTTCGGATATCGGCTTAGTTAAAGGTGAGCGTTCTACCAAGGCAATTTTTAAATCACACTCTTTGAGTGAGGCAGCCAATGCCAAGCCGACCATACCACCACCAATAATAATTAAATCCACGTTTTTCATTTTATCCACCCTAAAGTTGGTTTGGCGAATTGTCGGCGTAACAATGTTGAGTTTGCAAGTACGGTTAATCCCAAATTACGGCCTAACTGTAAAGGAATAAGATTATTGGCAAATATAGAGACTAAATTATCGGTTAAGCTGATGATTTTACGTTGATCTTGCAAACGAAGTGTTTCGTAATGTGACAGAAGATTATTATCGCCTAAATCCTGTTTATTTAGATAAGCAACAGATAATACTTCTGCTAAATTCATCACATCACGAATACCCAAATTAAAGCCTTGTCCTGCAATTGGGTGCAAGGTTTGGGTAGCATTTCCAACTAATGCGATGCGTTGTTGGCAATGCTGAATTGCTCTTTGTAGTTTTAACGGGTAAGCTACCCGTTTTCCACATATATTGAATTTTCCTAACCGCCAGCCAAATGCCTGTTGTAATTGGTGTAAAAAATCGGTGTCATTTAAATCTAATAAAGGTTCGGCATTTTTTACACACCAAACCAGAGATAAGCGGTTTTGGCTTAAAGGTAACAATGCCAATGGACCTTCTGTCGTAAAGCGTTCAAAGGCGCGATTCTGGTGATTTTCGTTTGTTTGTACCGTGCTGATAATTGCGGTTTGTTGATAATCTTTGAGCCATTCTTGTGAAATACCTACCGCACTTGCCACGATAGAATTGCCACCATCTGCACCAATCAGGAGTTGCGTAGTCAAAGTGCGGTGATTTTTTAGTGAGATTTTGACATATTCAGTATTGCGTTCAATGAGTTCGATTTCTGCAGGACAGAGATAATCAATGTTCGGTTGAATATGAATTTGTTCCAATAAGATTTGCCCGATCTGTGCCAGTTCTACGACACAACCCAGTTGTTCAAGCTGAAATTCATTTGCGGTAAATTCGACAATGCCTGAATGCCCTTTGTCGGAAATGTGAATTTTTTTTATTGGTGTTGAAATCGCTTGAATTTTTTGCCACAAGCTGTAGTTACTGAAACAGATCTGATCAAGTAGCTGACAGCTTCCTTGTGATAAGGCAATACAACGTGCATCAAAACCCTGTAGATTATGTTGTTGGGGTATTTGTTTTTCAATGACGGCGATCCGCATTTTTCCTTGTGTTTTTGCGGATAATGCCAATGCCAAAGTACTGCCCGCCATTGCACCACCGACAATAATAACATCAAAATCCATCTTTATTTCCCTATGATTTTTGTAGGGAAATTATAACTGAATTAAGCGATAAAAAACGCTGTTATTTTTTACTTTAACAGCGTTTTCTTTTGGATATTGGATTAAACGTCCAAACCCAGTACTTTTCTACCATTAATACTGGCAATATTGACCATTTCCTCTAAATTCGGGAAACGGCATCCTGCTGCGAGTAGACTTAATTCCTGCCACATATCGCCCTCGCACAGAGGCACCATATAATCACAGATATTATCTGTGCCGATAGCCACAGTAATTCCTTCTGGGATCATTTCATCTGCCGGCGTTAATGCATTGTGGAAGGGCATTAATTCTTCTTTACGGTTACTGTCAATCCATGCCATTGGGCAAGCGATCATCATTAAATTGGCTTCACGCATTTTTTTATACAGATTGTAACGATATTCTTTGGAATGGGCGCCGATAGAAATCCCGTGGATGGCCACTACACGCCCTTGCATGCCGTGTTCAATGGTTTTATCACAAAGCTGCTCCGTTTCTTTTTCTTTCGGTGTGTTAAATTGATCAACATGAACATGGCACATAATGCCTCGAGATTTTGCTGTATCCAATAGAATATCCATGGCTTCTAATCCACGACCATAATCCAATTCGTCACGATAAGGTAAACCGCCAATCATATCCACCATATCGGAACCAATATCAAACCACTTGCGTGCAGTGGGCTCGATCACTCCTTTTAAAGTCTGGTTGGCAAATTTCAAAATAATGTCGTGTTTATAGACTTCTCTGGCTCGATGAGCAGCGATAATAGCGCGATCTTCACACACGGGATCAATATCCACAAAGGTACCGAATGCTGTTACTCCTTGGGAAATCATTAATTCAATGGATTGACAAAAGCGAGCGTAATAATCTTCTACGGTAGAAGTACGTTTTACTTCATCCACTAAATCCCATTTTTGTTGTAAATTAGCGTTTTGATAAATCCCGATTTTTTCCGGTGTCATGGTGAAGGCACGATCTGCATGAGCGTGAGAATTGACCCAGCCGCCTTTTTTGATAATTTCATCACGAATATAGGTCTTAAAACTACGAACGTGGTTTTTCATAAATGCTCCGTTATGGATTGAATTTAAATGGAATTAAAGGAGCCGAAAACGGATGTTGTCTGAAAGAGGGTTGAAAAGCGATGTTATAAAAAATTCACAGATTTTTCGTTAATAACATTCGTTCTAGTCCTTTTAACTAGGCAGGCATTATAAATTTTTTAATGCGGAAAGGGTAGAAAAAAATGAAAAAATTGACCGCACTTTTGATGTTTAGCCAAAAGTGCGGTCGGTTTCGAGAGTGTTTTGATTAACGCAAGAATGCCGGAATTTTACTTTCGTAAGCGGCGATTTCATCTTCGTGCTGAAGTGTTAAACCAATGTTGTCCAAACCGTTTAACAGACAGTGGCGACGGAATTCATCCAATTCAAACTGATAGACTTTTTCACCGGTTTTCACGGTCATAGCTTCTAAATCTACATCAATTTGTTTGCCCTCATTTGCCCATACCCATTGGAAGATTTCTTCTACTTCCTCTTCACTTAAACGAATTGGAAGCATATGGTTGTTCAGACTGTTATTGTAGAAAATATCCGCAAAGCTTGGTGCGATCATTACTTTGAAACCGTAATCAGCTAATGCCCAAGGTGCGTGTTCGCGAGAAGAACCGCAACCAAGATTTTTACGGGTAAGTAAAATTGTTGCACCTTTATATTGTGGATAATTCAACACAAATTCCGGATTGGGTTGTGTACCTTCTACATCAAGATAACGCCATTCATGGAATAAATGCTTACCGAAACCCACACGGGTAATAGCTTGTAAAAATTGTTTTGGGACAATTGCATCTGTATCTACATTCGCCACATCAAGAGGCACAACTAAGCCTGAATGTTGTTTAATACCTGCCATTGTTACCTCCTTAGTTTAATTCTACTTGGCGAATATCCACAAATTTACCGAACACCGCAGCGGCAGCCGCCATTGCAGGGCTGACTAAGTGTGTACGTCCGTTACGACCTTGACGACCTTCAAAGTTACGGTTAGACGTTGAGGCGCAACGTTCCCATTCGCCTAAACGGTCATCGTTCATACCCAAGCACATAGAACAACCCGGGTTACGCCATTCTGCACCGGCTTCAATAAAAATTTTATCTAAGCCTTCTTTTTCCGCCTGTTCTTTTACTAAACCTGATCCCGGTACTACTAACACCCGTTTTACATTGTCTGCTTTTTTGCGACCTTTCATCACCGCCGCCGCTGCACGCAAGTCTTCAATACGAGAATTGGTGCAGGAACCGATAAAGACTTGATCCACTGTCACATTTTTAAAGTCGGTATTGGGTTCTAAGCCAATGTAAGCTAAGGCTTTTTCGGCAGAAGCTTTAGTGACAGGATCATCCATTTCTTGTGGATTTGGAATAACGTCATCAATACCGATAACTTGTCCCGGGTTCGTGCCCCAAGTCACTTGTGGCGCAATATCTTTAGCTTCTAGGGTAATGACAGTGTCAAATTCTGCATCATCATCACTTTTTAAGGTTTTCCAATATGCCACGGCATCATCCCAATCTTTACCTTTTGGTGCATTTGGACGATCTTTTAAGTAGGCAAATGTCGTTTCATCAGGGGCAACTAAGCCGGCTTTAGCTCCCATTTCAATTGCCATATTGCAAATGGTCATACGGCCTTCCATAGACAAATCACGGATAGCTTCGCCACAATATTCTACTACATGACCTGTTCCGCCAGCCATCGTGGTTTTACCGATAATCGCAAGAATAATATCTTTTGCTGTAATGCCCGGATTTACTTTACCACGCACTTCAATTTTCATGCTTTTGGCACGGGCTTGTTTTAGTGTTTGAGTAGCAAGCACATGTTCGACTTCCGAAGTACCGATACCGAAAGCCAATGCACCGAACGCACCATGAGTTGCGGTGTGAGAATCGCCGCACACGATAGTCATACCCGGTAAGGTTAAGCCTTGTTCAGGGCCCATGACATGCACAATCCCTTGCTCTTTGGTTTTCATATCGAATAAGGAAATACCGTTTTCTTCACAGTTTTTGGCTAATTCTAACACTTGGATTTTTGCTTGGCCTTCCAGTTTATTCACATCACGTACTTGAGTGGAAATACTGTGATCCATTGTGCCGAAGGTTTTACCTACCTGACGCACTTGACGACCGGCAACACGTAAACCGTCAAAGGCTTGCGGGCTGGTTACTTCATGAATTAAATGGCGGTTAATATACAAAATCGGCGTTTCGCCCTCGACTTCACGAACAACGTGCGCATCGAATAGTTTTTGGTAGAGTGTTTTTCCCATTTTTTATCTCGTTAAGGTTTTTAGAAGGAGCGTATTGCTGACGCTCAAAATGTACATTAAAGTGCGGTTATTTTCGCAAGTTTTTTATTCAAAAAATTCTGTTCTGGCAATTTGCCATTCCTCCCAACAATTTTCTATGCTGATATCGCCTCGCCCTTGTTGGAATTGTTCTGCATCTTCAAGATCCATCATAATACCAACGCAATTCTTAGCAATTTCACGAACTTCTTGCTCGGTCAATGGAGAGCCTTTTTCAGATTCTTTTGCGGATAAAATAACCACTAATGAAGGAATTGGCACAAAAATCTGCTCACTCATTTTATATTTTCCTTTATTTAAAGGATAGCATTAGCAATCAAGGTTCCCATTTCTGCGGTGGAAACAGGCTTGCTTTCGTCAGCCAAATCTGCAGTGCGATGTCCTTCTGCTAACACGTTTTTCACGGCATTTTCAATAGCGGTTGCAGCTTCATTTAAATTGAAACTGTAACGCAACATCATAGCCGCAGAAAGAATTTGAGCAATCGGGTTAGCAATGCCTTTGCCTGCAATATCAGGGGCTGAGCCACCGGCAGGTTCGTATAAGCCAAATCCTTGCTCATTTAAGCTAGCGGAAGGTAACATACCCATTGAACCGGTAATCATGGCACATTCATCGGAAATAATATCGCCGAAAATGTTAGAGCAGAGTAACACATCGAAGAAATCCGGTTGTTTGATTAACTGCATAGTCGCATTGTCGATATAAATATGATCCAATTTAACTTCAGGATATTGTTTTGCTACCTCACCAACCACTTCACGCCATAAAATTGAGCTCATTAATACATTGGCTTTATCGACAGAAGTGACGTGTTTGTTACGCTTCATTGCGGTTTCAAAGGCGACTTTAGCAATACGCTCAATTTCAAAGCGATGATAAACTTCCGTATCAAAGGCTTTTTCTTGCGAACCTTCACCCTCACGACCTTTGGGCTGACCGAAGTAAATGCCACCGGTCAATTCACGTACAGTGACCATGTCAAAGCCTTTCGCTGAAATATCTGCACGCAACGGGCAGAATTTCTCCAAGCCTTTGTATAAAGTCGCCGGGCGTAGGTTACAGAATAAGGCAAAATGTTTGCGAAGTGGTAATAACGCACCGCGTTCAGGCTGTTGGTTTGGCGGTAAATGTTCCCATTTAGGTCCACCCACAGAGCCGAATAAAATCGCATCGGCTTCTTCACAGCCTTTTAAGGTTTCCGCCGGTAATGGTGTGCCGTGGTTGTCGATAGCAATCCCGCCCACATCAAAAGTGCGGTAGTTTAATTTGAAATTAAATTTTTGTTGTACGATATCTAAGACTTTAATAGCTTCCGCCATCACTTCCGGCCCGATACCGTCGCCACTTAATACGGCTACATTATAAGTTGTCATATTGATATACCTTATTTAAAGAAATGAGAACTTTCTTTATGTACTACATTTACATAGTGATTGGAGGATCTTTTAAAATTCTCTAGTTGTTTGATTATATTCTTTAGTTCTTCTATTTCTTCTTCAACTAGTAAGATTTTTTGATCGCATAAGCGATGTAATTGAGCTGACTTTGAAGCTATGCCTGAATCGAAATTTAGATTATCTGCATCATCAAAAATTTCATTAAATAACTCTTGAATTTCTGTAATATCTTTATTCATACAATATTTTCCACTTAGTAATAATTAACGTTTTAGTTCTTTAGTAACGTCTGCCACTTTTTGTGAGCGATAAATAGCATTGATTGCGTGGATTAAGGCGCGTGCAGAGCTTTCTACAATATCTGTTGCTAGACCAACTCCATGGAATTTGCGACCTTGGTATTCTACCACAATATCCACTTGCCCTAAGGCCTCAGCGCCCTCACCTTTTGCGGTCAAATTATAATGAGACATTTTTAATTCCATACCCACAATTTGCATAATTGCGTTGTAAGTCGCATCCACAGGGCCATTACCGCCCTGAGACGTGGCACTCACACGTTTGCCGTCCAATTCTACTTGAACGAAAGCAGAGGCCGGTAAACCACTGATTAATTGAGAAGTGATCACATCTAATTTCAAACGATCTTCATCGCCTTGTTGCATATCAATGAAAGCCAATGCTTCTAAATCGTAATCGAAAACTTGCCCTTTTTTATCAGCTAATTTTAGGAAAGCATCATACAATTTATCCAAATCATAATCGGATTCAGTGTAACCCATATCGGTCATATGTCCTTTTACCGCAGCACGGCCGGAACGGGCAGTCAAATTCAATTTTTCTTTCTTCAGACCAATACTTTCCGGCGACATAATTTCATAAGTATTTTTATTTTTCAACATACCGTCTTGGTGAATACCTGAAGAATGTGCGAATGCATTATCGCCCACGATAGCTTTGTTTGGCTGGATTGGCATATTACATAGTTGGCTAACCATCTGGCTGACACGATGAATTTCTTGCGTGTTAATTCGAGTATCCAAGCCATTAAACATATCTTGACGGGTTTTAATCGCCATGACCACTTCTTCCAACGCAGTATTCCCTGCACGCTCACCGATACCGTTAATAGTACATTCAATTTGTCTTGCTCCATTTAAGACTGCCGTGAGTGAGTTGGCAGTTGCCATACCCAAATCATTGTGGCAATGCACGGAAATAACCGCTTTATCAATATTCGGCACACGATTTAACACATCGGCAATAATGCTACCGTATTGGGTTGGTAGGCAGAAACCAACAGTATCGGGAATATTCACGGTAGTTGCACCGGCAGAAATCGCTGCTTCCACAATGCGGCAAATATTATCGATACCGGTACGACCTGCATCTTCGCAAGAAAATTCCACATCATCAGTATAGCCTCTGGCACGTTTTACTGCTGCTACTGCCATATCGACCACATCGTCAAAAGAGCGTTTTAATTTGGCTTCAACATGCAATGCAGAACTGGCGATAAAGGTATGAATACGGAAAGCTTCAGCCACTTTTAAGGCTTCATAAGCTGCATCAATATCTTTTGCCACTGCACGGCTTAAGGCACATACACGGCTGTTTTTGATATTTTCCGCAATCGTACGAACGGATAAAAAATCGCCCTCGGAAGATACAGGAAATCCCACTTCCATGACATCAACACCTAAACGCTCTAATGCTAATGCAATTTGCAGTTTTTCTTTGACCGTTAAGCTGGCTTTTAATGCTTGTTCGCCGTCACGCAACGTGGTATCAAAAATAATAATCTGATTGTTCGCCATAATTCATCCTTAAAAGTGCGGTTGATTTTGCCTTTGTTTTGCGGATTTTAAATAAGGAAAAACCCGCTTATTGTGCGGGTTCTCTTTTTGTTTGACCGTTTAATTTCTATCGTCCACAACTTAACCGCACAGGGAATGTGATAATCGTAAGTTGAGGAGGAGAAAAATTGAGTTAAACATAAATTACCTAAAAAATATTGAATTTAGGCTTATATTAGCGGTTTAAATTTTTCTGTCAAACCTTTTTTAAGTGAAAAATAATGAATTTATAGTCTTAAATACAACTTGTTTTATATAAAATGTTGAAAAAATGATTTTTACGGATATTTAATCTTGATTTTTCTGATGCTCCACATGATTTGTACTCCAATTTTTTAATTTTGTAGTGACTGTTGAATTTGAGTAAAAAATTTGTGATAAATCAATAAAAGTGGTGATCTACTTCTAAATAGTTATGTGGTGGGTAGCTCAATTTTATTTTCTGTATGGTAGAATTCGCAACGTCAAAATAAGAGGGTGGCTTATGTCAAACAGACTTCAACTGGAACAATTAACTTGTCAGCGGGGAGATAAAATACTTTTTAGCGATTTATCTCTTGAATTTGGTGCAGGCGATTTTGTACAGATTGAAGGGCATAACGGTATCGGTAAAACCAGTTTATTACGTATTATGGCCGGTTTAGCACAGCCTGTCGTCGGCAAAGTGCGGTGGAATAATCAGCCGATTTCAAGTTGTCGTGAAGAATATTATGCCAATCTACTTTATTTAGGTCATCAAGCCGGCGTGAAGCCTGAATTAACTGCGTGGGAAAATTTGGCGTTTTATCAAAAAATCGGTCGTTGCAAACAAGGCGAGGAGATTTTATGGCAGGTATTGGACATTGTGGGCTTACTTGGGCGTGAAGATATCTCTGCTTCGCAATTGTCTGCCGGTCAGCAAAAACGCATTGCTTTGGCCCGCCTTTGGTTATCGGAAGCCCCTTTGTGGATATTGGACGAGCCCTTTACTGCTATTGACAAGCAGGGCGTGCCTGTACTGGCGGCATTATTTGAACAACATAGCCAACAGGGTGGTATGGTGATTTTAACCAGCCATCAAGAAGTGCCGAGCAATAAACTGCAAAAAGTGCGGTTGGAAAATTACAAGTTTTTGGGATAAACAGCGATGTTTGTGGAAATTATCAAACGGGAACTTCGCATTGCGATGCGAAAACAAGCGGAAATTCTAAATCCCCTGTGGTTTTTTTTGATTGTGATTACCTTATTCCCTTTAGTGATGGGGCCGGAACCCCAATTATTGGCGAAAATTTCAGGCGGTATTGTATGGGTAGCCGCGTTATTGTCTGCACTATTGTCATTTGAACGTTTATTTAAAGATGATTTTACCGATGGTTCTTTAGAGCAATTAATGCTTACCGCACAGCCTTTGGTTTTAACCGCATTGGCAAAAGTACTGGCACATTGGCTATTAACCGGTTTGCCGCTGATTTTATTATCGCCGGTGGCCGCTTTATTGTTATCTATGGAAACGGATTTTTGGTTGGCATTGGTACTGACTTTGTTCATTGGCACGCCTGTATTAAGCTGTCTTGGCGCAATTGGTGTGGCTTTAACTGTGGGATTGCGTAAAGGCGGTACATTGTTGAGCTTATTGGTTGTGCCTTTATTTATCCCTGTGTTGATTTTTTCGGCATCGGCTTTAGATGCGGCAATAGTCGGTATGCCTTATTCGGGGCAATTGGCGATTTTAGGGGCTATGTTAGCGGCGGCAATCAGCTTGTCGCCTTTTGCCATTGCAGCCGCATTACGAATTAGTATTGATAATTAAATAAGGAAAAAAACAAATGTGGAAGTGGTTACACCCTTACGCGAAATCTGAAACTCAATATCATTTATGTGGTAAATTTATTCCGTTTTTCGCCATGTTTACCGCACTTTTATTAGGTGGTGGCTTGGTTTGGGGGCTGGCATTTGCTCCGGCGGATTATCAGCAGGGAAATAGTTTCCGAATTATGTATATTCATGTGCCGGCAGCGATTTGGTCAATGGGGATTTATGTGTCTATGGCGATTGCCGGTATTATTGGGTTGGTTTGGCAAATCCGCCAAGCGCACTTATCTATTATTGCAATGGCGCCTATTGGCACAGTCTTTACTTTTATTGCTCTAATTACCGGTGCGATTTGGGGAAAACCGATGTGGGGAACTTGGTGGGTGTGGGATGCTCGTCTGACGGCTTCCTTAATTTTATTTTTCCTCTATTTGGGTGTCATTGCATTGTATTCTGCCTTTCAAGATCGTACTGATGGGATGAAAGCAGCGGCCATTTTATCTATTGTCGGGGTGATTAATATTCCGATTATTCATTTTTCGGTGGAATGGTGGAATACGCTACACCAGGGCGCAAGCATTACTAAATTTGAGAAGCCGTCCATTGCTACACCGATGTTAATTCCGTTGATTTTAAGTATTTTCGGCTTTATGGCATTGAGTTTTTGGTTGATTTTGGTGCGTTATCGTGTGGCGTTGTTAAAAGATGATGCTAAACGCCCTTGGGTAAAAGCTTTGGTGAATAAAGCCTAAAGTGCGGTCAGATTTTTAATTGTTTTGTGGGAGAAAAAAATGTTTTTTCAAAGTTGGAGTGATTTCTGGGCGATGGGCGGCTACGGCTTTTATGTATGGTTGTCCTATGGTATTTCTTTAGGGGCGATTGTTATTTTGGCGATGCAAAGTTATCAAGCGAAAAATGCACTCTTTCGTGAAATTCGCCGTGAGCAACAACGTGAACAACGATTGCAATCGGCAAGAAAAACAGGAGGCTTGTAATGCACCCGAGACGTAAATCCAGACTTAACCTGATCTTGCTGGTATTAATCGGTGTATCTGTGGCAGCCGGTTTAATGATGTATGCTTTGCGTTCTAATATTGATTTGTTTTATACGCCTTCTGAAATTGTTTATGGCAAAAATGACGATGAAAAACAGCGCCCGCAAGTGGGGCAACGAATTCGTGTCGGTGGCATGGTTGTAGCAGGTTCTGTAGAGCGTGATGCGAAAAGTTTGAAGGTCAAATTTGACTTAAATGATATCGGACCTGCAATTACCGTAGAATATGAAGGGATTTTGCCGGATTTATTCCGTGAGGGACAAGGTATTGTTGCTCAAGGCGTATTAAAAGAACCGACATTGTTGGTTGCTTCCGAAGTGTTAGCGAAGCATGATGAAAACTATGTGCCACCGGAATTAGGTGATCAAATGAAAAAAGCCCATCAACCTATGGGGGTGTCTGCTGCAGATTTGAAAGGCGAAAGTGAGCGTGATCGCCAAGAAAAAGCATTACAAAAAGAAGGTCATCAATGATTGCAGAATTAGGTAACTATGCTCTTGCTTTGAGCTTGGGTATTTCTATTTTATTGGCAGTACTACCTTTATGGGGAGCGGAAAAAGGCCATGTTCAATTGATGTCTTTGGCTCGTCCAATGACTTATGGATTATTTTTGACTTTAAGTCTTGCGTTTGCTGCACTATTTTATAGTTTCGCTGTCAATGATTTTACTGTGCAATATGTAGTCAATAATTCTAATTCCAATTTGCCGTTACAGTATCGCCTTTCGGCAGTCTGGGGATCTCATGAAGGATCCCTATTACTTTGGATTTGGTTATTAACCCTTTGGGGAGCTGCGGTTGCAGTCTTTAGTAAACCATTGCCGCAAGAAGCCGTTGCTCGTGTGTTGGGCATTATGGGAATTATTAGCATTGGTTTTTTACTCTTTGTGTTATTTACTTCTAATCCATTTAACCGTACTTTTCCGAATTTTCCGGTTGATGGGCGCGAATTAAATCCGTTGTTGCAAGATGTGGGCTTAATTTTCCATCCTCCGCTTTTATATATGGGCTATGTCGGCTTTTCTGTAGCCTTTGCGTTTTCCATTGCATCATTGATGACCGGTAAACTTGATACCGCTTGGGCAAGATGGTCTCGTCCTTGGACAATGGCCGCTTGGATCTTTTTAACTTTAGGCATCGTATTGGGATCTTGGTGGGCTTATTATGAACTTGGCTGGGGTGGTTGGTGGTTTTGGGATCCGGTTGAAAATGCTTCTTTAATGCCTTGGTTGGCAGGAACAGCATTATTACACAGTTTATCTGTAACAGAAAAGCGTGGTTCATTCAAGGCTTGGACAGTCTTATTGGCTATTTCCGCTTTCTCACTTTGTTTACTCGGCACATTTTTAGTCCGCTCAGGTATTTTAGTATCGGTACATGCATTTGCTTCCGATCCTACTCGTGGCTTGTATATTTTGGCCTATTTAATTGTTGTTATCGGTGGGTCTTTAGCGCTCTATGCAGTAAAAGGAAATCAAATCCGTTCTCGAGATAATGCCGACCGCTATTCTCGAGAATCCATGTTATTGCTCAATAATATTCTCTTAATGACCGCACTTGCTGTTGTATTATTAGGGACATTATTACCTTTGGTACATAAACAATTAGGCCTTGGCTCAATTTCTATCGGCGCACCTTTCTTTGATCAAATGTTTTTGATTATTTGCACGCCTTTTGCGTTGCTATTGGGAATTGGTCCCTTGGTAAAATGGCGGAGAGACCAATTTTCGGCTATCCGTAAACCGGTCATTATTGCCGTGTTGGTGATGGCAATTGCCGGTTTCCTATTACCTTATGTACTACAGGAACAACTTACCCTTAGTGCAGTATTGGGCGTAATGATGTCGGTTATTATCGTATTACTGAGCCTCTATGAATTACAGCAACGAGCTACTCATCGTCATAGTTTTTGGGTGGGATTAACCAAATTATCCCGTTCGCATTGGGGAATGGTACTAGCTCATTTAGGTGTAGCTATGACCATTTGGGGGATCGCTTTTAGTCAAAATTACAGTGTTGAACGTGATGTGAGAATGAATGTGGGTGATATTGCACAAATTCATGATTACCAATATCAATTTAAAGGTATCACGGAAGCAAATGGGCAAAATTACAGTGGCGGTAAGGCACAAGTCGATATTTTAAAAGACGGCAAATTAGAAACGACACTTTATGCTGAAAAACGTTTTTATACCGTAAGTAAAATGACTATGACCGAAGCGGCAATTGACTGGGGATTTACCCGTGATATTTATGTGGCGTTAGGCGAAAGTCTTGGTGATGGTTCTTGGGCATTACGCTTATATTATAAACCTTTCATTCGTTGGATTTGGTTTGGTGGCGTGTTTATGGCTTTAGGCGGCTTATTATGTGTATTTGACCGTCGTTATCGTTTTTCCTCTATGTTAAAAGAAAAAAATAATGAATAAGAAATTACTGTTACCTTTAATCATCTTTTTAGTACTGATTATTGCCTTTTTTGTGCAATTACAACGTAATGCCCAAGGCGATGATCCAAAAGCCTTGGAAAGTGCATTAATCGGAAAACCTGTACCTAATAAAGCCCTCTATGATCTATTTGAAAACAAGGCCTTAGATGAGGCGATTTTCAAACAAGGTAAACCGATTTTATTAAATGTTTGGGCAACTTGGTGCCCTACTTGCTATGCTGAACATCAATATTTGAATGAATTGGCTGCACAAGGCGTGACCATTATCGGCTTGGATTATAAAGACCAAAATGATAAAGCGATCAAATGGTTAAAAGATTTGAAAAACCCCTATCAATTTGTGCTAAAAGATGAAAAAGGTTCTTTCGGTTTAGACTTGGGTGTATATGGCGCACCGGAAACTTTCATTATTGATGGTAAAGGGATTATTCATTACCGCCATGCCGGTGATGTAAACGCAAATGTTTGGTCACAAAAGTTGAAGCCGATTTATGATGCATTAGTGGAGAAAAAATAATGTTACGCAAAACGTTATTTATATTGACCGCACTTTTTACTTGCTCAAGCTGGGCTGCCATTGATGCATTGCAATTTGCTGATGCACAACAAGAAAAAGATTATCACCAACTCACACAAGAGCTACGTTGCCCCCAATGCCAGAATAATAATATCGCTGATTCAAATGCTACTATTGCGGTTGATATGCGAGGCAAGGTCTTTGAACTCTTACAAGAAGGTAAATCGAAACAAGATGTTGTGGATTATATGGTGGCACGTTACGGTAACTTTGTGACTTACAATCCACCACTGACAGCAGCAACATTATTACTTTGGATTATGCCGGCATTTTTGGTGGGCTTAGGTTTATTTATTGTTTTACGTCGCAAAAAAACTCAGGTCAAAAGTGCGGTAGAAATAACCGAGGTTTTAACAGACGAGCAACAACAACGCCTACAAGCTATTTTACAAGAGAAGGAATAATAATGCATTTTTGGTTAATCAGTACTCTGCTAAGTTTACTCATTGCAGCGGTTTGTTTTTATCCTTTACTCAAAACACGCCAGAATGTTGCTCAAACGAAAAGGGAACAACTCAATAAAGCCTTTTATTTCGACCGTTTAAGAGAAATAGAACGAGATGAACAACAAGGTTTATTGGAAAATGCCGAACAATTAAAAACAGAGTTACAACAGGCATTACTGGAAGATATTCCAGCGGAAAAAAAAACATTACAAGAAAACCGTGCTTATGGCAGAATTTGGTTTGCCAGTGGTTTTTTAACCTTGCTGATTATTGCCGGTGTGACGTATTTCCAAGTGGGATCTTGGCAAGCCCAAGATATGTTGGCAAAAACCTATGAAAAATTACCGCACTTTTATGAACGTGTAAAAGAAGAAGAGACAAAACCGCTGAGCGAAACTGAAATGCAGCAATTCGCTACGGCATTACGGGTGAAAGTACAAAAAGAGCCACAGGACGATTACAGCTGGTTTATGCTTGGTCAAGTAGGCATGGCTATGGATAACGGACAACTGGCAGCAGATAGTTATGCTAAAGCACATCAATTACAGCCTGAAAATATTGGGTACAAACTGGCATATGCCCGAATTCTCATGTTTTCCGAAGATGTTTCGGATAAAAACCAAGGTCAAGAACTGCTAAAACAGGTTATCCGCCAAGATCATGCTAATACAGAAGCGTTAAGTTTATTAGCATTCCGTTATTTTGAACAAGAGGATTACAAAATGGCGGCAGTGACTTGGGTGATGATGTTAAAGCTATTGCCGGAAGATGACAGAAGACGGCCGTTAATTGAAAAATCTATTCGCTCGGCAAGAGATGCATTAGCAGAGCAAGAAGAGGAAAAGCGTAAGGCTATGACACCACAAAAACAGGAATAAAAAAGTGATTTTTGCGATCAAGATCGCAAAAAGTGCGGTAGGTTTTAGACTTATTTTGGAAATTTGATAGATTAACAGGGCGTAAATCGGTAGAATAGCGCCCTTTTATTATGAATAAAACTTAAGCCATAAAGTGTAATAACGGGGCAACAATGTCAGAAAAAATTAATTTAATGAATCTTACTCGTCCGCAAATGCGCGAATTTTTTAAAGAATTAGGCGAGAAGCCTTTTCGTGCGGATCAGTTGGTCAAATGGATTTACCATTTCGGTGAAGATAACTTCGATAATATGACCAATATTAACAAAGCCTTGCGTGAAAAATTAAAAGCCGTGGCAGAAATTAAAGCACCGGAAGTGGCAGTGGAACAACGTTCTGCAGACGGTACGATTAAATGGGCGATGCAAGTAGGCGATCAACAAGTAGAAACCGTGTATATTCCGGAAGCAGATCGGGCGACTTTATGTGTTTCTTCGCAAGTGGGTTGTGCCTTGGCCTGTACGTTCTGTTCTACCGCACAACAAGGCTTTAACCGCAATCTGAATGTGGCGGAAATTATTGGTCAGGTTTGGCGGGCATCAAAAATTATTGGCAATTTCGGTGTCACCGGTGTGCGGCCAATCACCAATGTGGTGATGATGGGAATGGGAGAACCGCTACTAAACGTGGCAAATGTTGTGCCGGCAATGGAAATTATGTTGGACGACTTTGCTTATGGTTTATCTAAACGCAGAGTGACATTATCCACTTCGGGTGTTGTGCCGGCATTGGATAAACTGAGCGAAATGATCGATGTAGCACTGGCCATTTCATTACATGCGCCCAATGACGAGTTGCGTGATGAACTCGTGCCGATTAACAAAAAATACAATATTAAAATGCTGATTGACAGCGTGAACCGTTATCTAGCAGTGTCGAATGCCAATCATGGTAAAGTGACCATTGAATATGTGCTGCTTGATCATGTGAATGATGGCACGGAACATGCTCATCAATTAGCGGAAGTATTAAAAAATACCCCTTGTAAAATTAATTTAATTCCTTGGAATCCGTTTCCTGAGGCTCCTTATGCCAAAAGTTCCAATACGCGTATCGACCGTTTCCAGAAAACCTTAATGGAATATGGGTTTACAGTGACAGTTCGTAAAACCCGTGGTGACGATATTGATGCCGCTTGCGGACAACTTGCCGGTGATGTGATTGACCGTACCAAACGTACGGCAATGAAACGGCAATTTGGGCAGGGAATTGAGATTAAACAACATTAATATTAAGGGGCAAATTTTTGCCCCTTTTTATTTGCCTAGCACGAGCCGTGCTAGGTTGAATAATCCCAGTCGCTCTGCGACTGTTGTGTTGAGCTGCGGAGCAGCTCGGTTTATGGAGCCCCATACGGCTCGTATGGGGGAAAGTTATGAAAAAATACCTCAAATTTCTACCGCACTTTTATCTTGTTTTCGGGCTTGTAGCTTGTGCCTCTTCGGATAATCATGATATTCAACGTCACCAAGCCGCCAAAGCTCGGGTTGATTTAGCCTTGGGTTATCTTGCCGAAAATAATTATTCTCAAGCCAAATTGAACTTAGATAAAGCCTTGGAACACGCACCACAATATTATTTGGTTCACTCCGCTTTTGCCTATTATTACCAAAAACAAGGTCATATTCCACAGGCAGAAGACAGTTATCAAACCGCAATTAAATTGGATCCTAAGCAAGGCGATACTTACAATAATTATGGTGCATTACTTTGTACGGAAAAACGTTTTACAGAAGCCTATACACAATTTGATTTGGCATTAAAAACGACAAATTATTATCGCCAAGCAGATACTTACGAAAATAAAGTGCTTTGTGCATTGTCAGAAAATAATCAAAGTATTTTTCAGGAAAGTTTGGCACAATTACAAAAACTCGATAAACTTCGGGCTGAGAAGCTGAGTTTATATAAGTCGGAATAACGTGTTGATATGCGAAAAATAGTGATTGATGAGCAGATTTATCATTGGCATTTTGGACGAGGAAGTGCTTCTAAAGTTCCTCACTTGACGATTATTCATTTGATAAATCAAAAGAAAATTTGTTGGTTGTTGAATTTTAAATTATTAGATCATTTTTTGTTAAATGATTGTATGCCGGCAGTATATGAGGGGGATAACATAGCGATAAATTTAAACCAACCTAAATTTATTGCTCAAATTATTTTTTATTTGCAGCAGCATAATCAAAATAAACAGACGGAGCATTTCGATGGTATTGAAATATTAAGCAAGTTAGGTTATCAAATTGATCCCCTGTTTATTCCACCTTCTTAATTTAAAATTTATTCTAATAATCTTAATAAATCGACTAAATCATTGATTTCCACCGTTGGCAACTCGCCTTTTTCCTCAAAATCCTCAAAGGATTGTTCTGATAAATTAAGCCAAACCGCTTGGCAACCGGCTTGAATCGCACCATGTACATCGGTGATGAGATTATCACCGACGTGTAAAATTTCGGATAATTCGACATTAAAATGAGCGGCGGTTTGAGCGAATAAATCCTTGTGGGGCTTGGCTCTGCCTTGTACGCCGCCACAAAGTACTAACTCAAATTGATTGAAACCGATTTTACTCGGCGTTACATTGCCGTTGGTGATGACGGAAAGCGAAAATTGTTGTTTTAATTGATTGAGAATCTCAATACTTTGTGGCGGTACATCAATGCGATGGCGATAATCGATAAAATGTTGCATGGTTGCCGCTGAAATTTGCTCAATTTCCACCGCACTTTTGCCCTCTGTGGTTAATAATTCCCGAATGGTTTGCTCACGCCATGCGGTGACATTTTCGCAGAAAATAGGATCTTGTTGAAAAATCCGTTTTTTCCATTGGTGCCATTGTTCTAAATTAAAATTCGTTAATTGAGCTGATTTTGCCAAAAAGCCAACGCATTCTTGTTCCGCAAGGCGAATCACCTCGCTGTTGTCATAAAGAGTATCGTCTAAATCGAAACTGATAACTTTAATATTCTTGAGTTGTGTATTTAATAAAATCATTGTTATATTTTTTATGAGGTTATTTTTGTTATTTGAGTATTCCTTAATATTCGGAGAGAATACAATGAAATAGGTAATCTATTCTTTATAGACCTTTTTAGTCAAAAATACAATTGTACAAGACGCCATACACAAAGGAATAAAAAAGTTGATGAGAAATAATAAATAATATCCCCAGAAATCAGAAATGGTTTCCCTTCTATAGAAATAAAAAAGTAGATATGCAATAGAAAATAAAATGAAAGGAATTACCGCTAACCGCTTTGGGTTGTTGGGTCTTTTTTTCATTACTAAATAACATGCTGTGCAGAAACTGAGAAAGTATATTAGACTGACTAATATACAAAAATAGAAAACACCGCTATCAAATTCGTCTGTTAATGACAAGATGATATAACACAAGGTAGGTGCCATTGAAAAAATACCGCCTTGAAAAATAAAGTATTTTATGTGTTTTTTCATGAGATTTTCCTTATTTCCGTTTCGCTCTTGGGTGAGCCTTGTCATAAACTTCAGCTAAATGTTGAAAATTTAAATGGGTATAAATTTGCGTGGTGGAAAGGTTGCTATGTCCTAATAATTCTTGTACTGCACGCAGATCGGAACTGGCTTCCAGCAGATGTGTTGCAAAAGAATGGCGAAGTTTATGAGGATTGAGATGTGCATTTAAACCTTGTTTAATACCCCAAATTTCCATTCGTTTTTGAATAGCCCGATGTGAAATTCGATTGCCGAGAGAGCTGACAAACAGTGCATCATCTTTCGGGTTAAAACACAATCGCACTTTCAGCCATTGCTGAATGGCGTGGGAAGCATGGCGACCAAAAGGCAAAATCCGTTCTTTATTACCTTTACCAATGACACGCACTTCACGCACACGCGTATTAATACTACCGAGATTTAGCCCCTGTAACTCCGATAAACGCAAACCGGCGCTGTACATTAATTCCAACATGGCTTTATCGCGAATATCAATGTGATCTTTACTTTGATTATCCAATAATTTTGTAATCTGTTCTTGATCCATATTTTTGGGCAGATGTTTGGCTTGTTTCGGTGCGGAAATGCCTATTGCAGGATTTACGTTCAGTTCGCCTTGCATGACTAAATAATGTAAAAATTGGCGTAACGCAGACAAGCGTAGTGCCAGGCTTTTTTCATGTAAGCCGGATTTTTTACTTTCGGCTAAAATAAAGCGCACCAGACTGGGGTTGAGTTGTAGCCAAGAATGTATACCGTTTTGTTGTAAAATATCCACAATCGCACTTAACTGGCGTTGATAATTGACCAGTGTATGAGGGCTGAGTTGCCTCTCAATGCGTAAATAATCGTAGTATTTTTGTAGTAAAATCAGCATATTAATCAATATCTATTGGGGTGATAAATTCAGAATTTAAGTCAATTAACGGCAAATCGGAATGTTGCCAAGGGCGAATAATTTGGTAAGCCATGAGATCCAAGGTATCGAGTCCGGGTATGGTATTTGGCGTGTATTGATGTGCAATGCGAGCTAATTGAGTTAGTCCGAAACTGCTTTCAAGTGAAGAACTGATCACTGCTTTAATCCCTAATTGATGTGCTTGTTGAATTAAATCAATACATTTTTGCAATGACCCTACTAAGGTCGGTTTAATAACAATAGCGGCTAAATTAGAGGTAACGTATGGGTTAAAGTGCGGTTGGTTTTTTAATTGAAAATCAGGCTCACGGGTTGTTTCGTCCCAAGCAATGGCAATATCTGTTTCTAAGGCAAATTGACGACTTAATTCCGGCGTTTTGCAAGGTTCTTCCAAAAATTGAATTCGGCGGCGATGTGCCGGTTTCACATATTTAGCGAACATTGCCGCCTTTTCCGATGACCAACTACGATTGGCATCCAGACGTAATTGTAAATCAGGCACAGCTTCCAACAGCATATCCACAATCATACCGTCACGATTGGCTTCGTACATGCCCACTTTTACTTTTGCCACTTTTTCGCCTTGCATTTGGTTGAGTTTGTCAAAAAGTTCATCGGGATCGCCATAACAAAGTGGAGCAGAACGGAAATTGCCTTGTTCTGCTAAGGTGTTTTTCAGCTCAGCTAAGGCACAACTTAATCCAAAAGCGACGGAGGGATACAATCCATCTAATGACAATTTTTGATTTTGAGAGCGAGCTTCATCCCATTTTTTCAGCCAAAGTGCGGTCTGTTTTTGTGCCATTTCAACAGTTTCTTGGCTAAATTCGGGCAAGGGAGCAATTTCGCCCCAACCTTCGTTGTCTTTGCATTTTATATGCACCAATAAGCCTTCCCGTTCTTTTAAAAAACGGTTGCGTAAAATGACTTGGCTGTCCATAGGAATGCGATAGCGATAAAGATGATAGTCACGCATATAACAAAGTATGTAGTCAGATAAAATTACAGTCATTATAACCAAAGTTTGATAGACTGTCCGCACTTGTTTCCCATTCAATAAGTAAGTTATGACAGAGATCACATTTTGAAAAAATTCTTATTTTAGGGCTTGAAAAATAGATGTTGAGGGCGTATGTTGTAGTTAAGGATAAACAGAGCGACAGCTCATCACAAAAGAGGTAAATGCTATGACAGTGAATATCACCAGCAAACAAATGGACATCACACCGGCAATTCGTGCTCATGTGGAAGACAGACTTGCAAAATTGGAGAAATGGCAAACTCAATTGATTAATCCCCATTTTATTTTAAGTAAAACCCCGAGTGGCTTTGCAGTGGAAGCTTCTATCGGTACGCCAAACGGCAATTTGTTGGCAACAGCAGAGAGCGATGATATGTATAAAGCGATTAACGAAGTAGAAGAAAAATTAGAAAGACAGCTTAATAAAATTCAGCATAAAGGCGAATCCCGCCGAGCTACTGAAAGATTAAAAGATTCATTTGATTTATAAATAAAAAATAACCGTACTAGAAAGTGCGGTTATTTTTTCGGCGTTTTAGAGATAAATAATAGGGATGGAAAAACTGCTTAATTTTCCATTTTTTATTTGACAAACCCCGATTTTTACAGTATTTCTAAAGGCATTCTATTTTTAGGAAAAACAAGATGAAAATCAACCGCACTTTTATTATTACGATGACCACCATTACCACTGTTTTGGCGGGTTAGTGCGAGCAAAAGAAATTCACAAAACCCGTCACTTTTTAGGACGGGTTTTTTGTTATTTATTTTCAATATTCACAACATTACTAAGGAAAAACTATGCGTGTATTAAAATTTGGTGGTACTTCTCTCGCCAATCCTGAACGCTTTTTACAAGCTGCGGAATTAATCGAAAAAGCCCATGTAGAGGATCAGGCTGCCGGTGTATTATCTGCTCCGGCCAAAATTACCAATCATTTGGTGGCGTTATCGGAGAAAGCAGCATTAAATCAAGATACCGATGTTCATTTCACGGAAGCTCTTGATATTTTCTACAATATTATTAACGGCTTAAAAGCCAAAAACGACAAATTTGATCTTGAGGGAACTAAAGCTTTAATTGATGGAGAGTTTGCACAAATTAAAGGGTTGCTGGAAGACATTCGCCAAGCGGGTAAAGTAGAAGATGCTGTAAAAGCAACCATTGATTGCCGTGGTGAGAAATTATCGATTGCAATGATGAAAGCTTGGTTTGAGGCTTGTGGCTATGAAGTGACTTTAATTAACCCTGTTGAAAAATTATTAGCGCATGGTTCTTATTTAGAAAGTAGTGTTGATATTGCCGAATCTACCAAACGAGTTGCAGCGTCCTCAATTCCTAAGAAAAATGTTGTGTTGATGGCAGGTTTTACTGCAGGTAATGAAAAGGGAGAATTGGTATTATTAGGGCGTAATGGTTCTGATTATTCTGCAGCTTGTTTAGCGGCTTGTTTACATGCCGATGTATGTGAAATTTGGACTGATGTGGACGGTGTGTTCACCTGTGATCCCCGTTTAGTTCCTGATGCACGGTTATTGCCGAGTTTATCCTATCGTGAAGCCATGGAGCTGTCTTATTTTGGCGCAAAAGTAATTCATCCGCGTACTATTGGTCCTTTAGTGGAACCGAATATTCCTTGCTTAATTAAAAATACCGGTAACCCGAGCGCACCGGGTTCAATTATTGACGGTAACGAGCGTGTCGGTGAAGGTTTGCAAGTCAAAGGAATTACCAACTTAGATAATGTGGCAATGTTTAATGTATCAGGCCCGGGAATGCAGGGTATGGTTGGTATGGCTGCGCGTGTATTTTCAACAATGTCTAAAGCAGGCGTATCTGTTATTTTAATTACCCAATCTTCCTCTGAATACAGTATTAGCTTCTGTGTGCCTATGAAAGTAATGGAAAAAGCAAAATTAGCGTTAAATACTGAATTTGCACATGAACTTGCGTCAAAAGCGCTTGATCCTGTGGAGGTGATGAGCGATTTATCCATCATTTCCGTAGTGGGTGATGGTATGAAGCAAGCCAAAGGCATTGCAGCGAATTTCTTCTCCGCTTTGGCGAATGCAAATATCAGTATTGTAGCTATTGCACAAGGTTCTTCCGAGCGTTCTATTTCTGCGGTAGTGCCGTTGAATAAAGCGATTGAAGCTGTGAAAGCAACGCATCAGGCACTTTTTAATAAACAAAAAGTAGTGGATATGTTTTTAGTGGGCGTCGGTGGTGTCGGTGGTGAATTAATTGATCAAGTCAAGCAACAAAAGGCGTATCTGGCAAAAAAGGGGATTGAGATCCGAGTTTGTGCATTAGCCAATTCCAATAAAATGTTATTAAATGAAAATGGCTTAAACTTGGATAATTGGAAGGAAGACTTAGCCAATGCAACACAGCCTTCGGATTTTGATGTGTTATTGTCATTCATTAAATTGCATCATGTAGTAAACCCAGTGTTTGTGGATTGTACCACGGCGGAAAGCGTATCCGGCTTATATGCGAGAGCCTTGGGCGAAGGATTCCATGTAGTTACACCGAATAAAAAAGCCAATACCAGAGAACTGGCGTATTATAATTTATTGCGTGAAAAAGCTCGTGAAAATCAACGTAAATTCTTGTATGAAACCAATGTAGGAGCAGGTTTGCCCGTCATTGATAATCTACAAAACCTATTGGCTGCCGGCGATGATGTGGAAAAATTTAACGGTATTTTATCCGGTTCTTTATCCTTTATTTTCGGGAAGTTGGAAGAAGGTTATTCTTTGTCGGAGGCTACCGCACTTGCACGGGAAAAAGGATTTACCGAGCCGGATCCCCGTGATGATTTATCCGGTCAAGACGTTGCCCGCAAATTATTGATTTTAGCCCGTGAATGTGGATTTGAGCTGGAATTAGAGGATGTAGAAGTGGATAGTGTGCTGCCAAAAGGCTTTTCCGAAGGTAAAAGTGCGGGCGAATTTATGACACTTTTACCACAATTAGATGCAGAATTTAAAGTCCGCATCGAGCGAGCCAGAGCTGAAGGCAAAGTATTACGTTATGTGGGGCAAATTGAAAACGGTAAATGCAAAGTCTCCATTGTCGAAGTTGATGGTGATGATCCGCTGTACAAAGTAAAAAACGGCGAAAATGCTTTGGCATTCTATACCCGTTATTATCAGCCAATTCCGTTATTACTGCGTGGTTATGGGGCAGGTAATGCGGTCACAGCTGCCGGTGTGTTTGCTGATATTTTACGTACTTTAAAATCTTAATTTATCATTGGAGAGTGGAAAATGTTACGAATTTATGCTCCGGCATCCAGTGCCAATTTAAGTGTGGGATTTGATACGCTCGGTGCAGCGATTTCGCCAATTGACGGTTCGTTGCTCGGTGATGTAGTACAAATTGAAGAAATTGCTGAGGGATTTGAGCTGGAAAGTGCGGGGTATTTTGTACGCAAATTACCCAAAGAACCGCAAAAAAATATAGTTTATCAAGCCTATGTGCTATTTAGTGAGCGTGTTAAATTGAGAGGCGGAAAAACAAAGCCTTTACGTTTAACGTTGGAAAAAAATATGCCGATCGGTTCAGGCTTAGGTTCAAGTGCCTGTTCTATTGTGGCTGCTTTAGTAGCATTAAATACATTCCACAATGAACCTTTTTCCAAAATGGAATTATTGGAAATGATGGGAGAGCTGGAAGGCAGGATTTCAGGATCAATTCATTACGATAATGTTGCACCTTGCTATTTAGGTGGCGTACAGTTGATGGTGGAAAGTTTGGGGAATATCAGCCAAACTTTGCCGTTTTTTGATAAATGGTATTGGGTACTGGCTTATCCGGGCATTGAAGTTTCGACTGCTGAAGCTCGCGCAATTTTGCCGAAAAGCTACACTCGACAAGATGTGATTGCTCATGCTCGTCATTTAGGCAGCTTCGTTCATGCTTGTCACACAGGGCAAGATGTATTGGCTGCATTGATGATGCAAGATGTTGTGGCAGAGCCTTATCGTGCGACATTATTGCCAAATTTCGCTGAAGTCAAGCAGGCTACTCGTGACTTAGGTGGATTAGCTACAGGTATATCAGGTTCTGGCCCGACAATTTTCACGGTTTGCCCAGATTTACAAACGGCAACGAAAATTGCCACTTACTTAGAAAATCATTATCTACAAAACAATGAAGGTTTTGTACATATTTGTAAGGTAGATAATCAAGGTGCGAGAGAATTAGCCTAAACAGCCTCAAAATTAACCGCACTTTTGCTGTAGGAGGGCCTTCTAGCCCACCTGAATATTGTAATCAAGGAGGGCAGGAATAGCGCACTCTCCTAAAATAACTTGGACAACAAAATGAATTTATACAACATCAAACACCCTGAAGAACAAGTGAATTTCGCCCAAGCGGTACGTCAAGGCTTAGGCAAAGATCAAGGCTTGTTTTTTCCTGAAACTATCCCAACATTGAATAACATCGATGAATTATTAGCATTGCCTTTGGTCGAGCGTAGCCAAAAAATATTATCCGTTTTAATTGGCGAGGAAATTCCGGCAGAAAAATTAAATGCGATGGTGCAAAATGCCTTTACATTTCCGGCACCGTTAGCAAAAGTGGAAGATAATATTTTTGCTTTGGAGTTATTTCATGGACCAACTTTAGCATTCAAAGATTTTGGTGGGCGCTTTATGGCTCAAGCCTTAGCAACGGTGCGTGGTGACGGCAAAATTACTATTTTAACGGCAACTTCAGGTGATACCGGTGCGGCGGTGGCTCATGCCTTTTACGGTTTAGAAAATATTGATGTGGTGATTTTGTATCCGAAAGGTAAAATCAGTCCGTTACAGGAAAAATTATTTTGCACCCTCGGTGGCAATATTCGCACTGTGGCAATTAACGCCGATTTTGATGCTTGCCAAGCTCTTGTCAAACAAGCTTTTGATGATGCTGAATTACGTCAAGCTATCGGCTTAAATTCAGCGAATTCCATTAATATTAGCCGTTTATTGGCACAAGTTTGCTATTATTTTGAAGCCGTTGCACAGCTACCACAAGAAAAACGCCAAGATGTTGTCGTTTCAGTACCAAGTGGCAATTTCGGTAATTTAACTGCGGGTTTAATTGCCAAAACATTAGGTTTGCCAATCAAGCGTTTTATCGCTTCAACTAATGCGAATGATACGGTGCCACGTTATCTTGAGAGTGGAAAGTGGGCACCGAATGCTACTGTGGCGACTTTATCTAATGCGATGGATGTGAGTCGTCCGAATAATTGGCCACGTGTAGAAGAATTGTTTAAACGCAATGGTTGGGCATTATCTGAATTAGGCGCAGGAGCTTTAAATGATGAGCAAACGGAAGTAGCACTCAAGGCACAATATACTAAAGGCTATTTGTGTGAGCCACATGGTGCGATTGCTTATGATGTCTTGAAAAAGCAATTACAACCAGGTGAAACCGGTATTTTCCTTTGCACAGCGCATCCGGCAAAATTTAAAGAAAGTGTAGAGCGCATTTTAAATATTGAATTACCTTTGCCTGAAGCATTAGATAAACATAATAAATTGCCGTTATTATCTGATGAAATGGATAATGATTTTGTTGCATTAAGAGACTATTTACTTAAATAGGAACTTAGTTTGAAAATGATACTTAAAATGCGGTCATATTTTCTCTGATTTTGTAAACTTGCTGCCTTTTAAGTGAATTTAGATAAAAATGCCTGTGAAGTAACACAGGCATTTTTTTCTCTGTTATACGTTAGAAAGGTGTTTTATTAACACTAATAAGCTAACGCCATAACCGATATAAGGAAAAAATAACACTTTCCAGAGTATATGGCGAATATCAAATCCAATGCCATGAATCCATAAAATCACGGTTGCCCATAATATCGTAATAACCCAAAGTGGGGGTTGAATACGAAGTGCGGTAGAAAATCCATTGATATTGAAAAAGAATAAGCCGGTTAGTGTTATAGCCAGAATAAATGAAAGGGCTCGCCAAGAGCCCTTATTTACGAATTGATATAGCGTATTAATCATTGTTATTCATCAAATTTGCCTGATTTTTCAAGGCTGATGGTGATGACAACGCTTAACATAACGGCTAACAAAACACCCAATACCCAAGCTACATAAAACATAATATTTCTCCTTTAGTATAATGAGTTTTTGTTTTCTTCAATGAATTCGGAGTCTAAGCGACCGAACATTTTCCAGTATGCCCAAATGGTGTAAGCTAGTAAAATAACAACAAATACTACAGCTAAACCGGCCATTAAGGTTAAGGTTAATTTACTGGAAGTTGCATCCCACACTAACAAGCTCATATCAGGATGTGTGCTTGATGGCATAATGAATGGGAACATTGAAATACCCGCAGTGAAAACGACCCCAAGCATTGTGATTGCTGAGAACAAGAAGGCAAAACCTGAGCGATTTGCTTTTGACGCTGCAATATTTAACAATGCCCCAACAACGACTAAGGCCGGGAATATGTATAATACGGGTAGATCCTTGTAATTATTGAACCAAGCACCGGTTTCAGTTACAACAGTTTTCCCCAATGGAGAAGAAACAGCATTGCGATCAATAATGCTGGTGACAACATAACCGTCTTTGAAAAGTAACCAAGCACCTGCAAGACAGAAAGTGACCAATGTGATGAATGCACCAACTTGAGTCACTGTACGGGAGCGATCGCGCAATTCTGCTGTAGTTTTCATTTGCAACCATGCACCACCATGAGTGACGAGCATGGATAAACTGACCAAACCACATAAAATAGCAAACGGATTGAGTAATTCAAAGAATGACCCCGTATATTTCACTTGCATTAAGTCATTGAAGTGGAATGGTACGCCTTGTAATAAATTACCAAATGCGACACCAAAAACCAATGAAGGCACAAAACCGCTAATAAATAGACCTAAGTCCCACATTTTACGCCATCTTGGATCTTCAACTTTCGCACGATATTCCAAACCGATTGGGCGGAAGAATAACGCAGCCAGCACTAACATCATTGCAATGTAGAAACCGGAAAAAGAGGTTGCATATACTGTCGGCCATGCAGCAAACATTGCACCGCCTGCAGTTAATAACCAAACTTGGTTGCCGTCCCAATGTGGCGCAATAGAGTTGATCATAATGCGTTTTTCAACTTCTTTTTTACCAACAAAAGGTAGTAAGTTTGCTACGCCCATATCAAACCCGTCAGTTACACAGAAACCAACTAATAAAACGCCGATTAGCACCCACCAAATAAAACGTAGAATTTCATAATCAATCATCGTTAAACTCCTGCTTATTTAGCTGATTGCTCAAAATAGTAACGACCTGTTTTTAATGCACTTGGGCCAAGACGACCGTATTTATACATTAAATACATTTCAGCAACAAGGAATAGGCTGTAAAGTCCGCATAATAGTAAAATAGAGAACCATAAATCGCCTGTAGTTAATGCTGAATTTGCTACGCCAACAGGTAAGACTTCAAAAATTGCCCATGGTTGACGGCCATATTCTGCCAAGAACCAACCACTTTCAATCGCAATCCAAGGTAATGGTAAACCCCATAGTAAGGCTTTTAATAATAATGGGCTTCTACCCACAGTTTTACGTATGTTTTGTGCAAAGGCAAAAATCATTAGCAATAAGATTGCACCACCTGCAGCCATCATCGCACGGAAAGACCAGAATGCAGGGCCTACGTTTGGAATGGTATCGCGAGCAGCTTGTTTGATTTGTGCTTCAGTGGCATCAACCACTTTGTCAGTATAACGTTTTAATAATAAGCCAAATCCTAAGTCTTTTTGTACTTCGTTGAATTTTGCTTTAGTTTCTTCGCTAACTTGACCTGCTTTACGTTGCACACGGAGTTCTTCCAATAAACCATAAGCTACCATACCTGTACGAACACGTTGCTCATTGGCTGCTTGAATGTCTTGTAAACCGGCAAATTGTTTATCTAAAGAGCGAGTCACGATAATACCTGCTGCATAAGGGATTTGAATGGCGAATTCATTTTTCTGTTCTGCAGAATTTGGAATGACAAAAGCGTTCCAAGAAGCTGGTGCAGGTTGGGTATGCCATTCTCCTTCCATAGCGGCTAATTTAGATGGCTGAGCATGGCCGATTTCATAGCCTGACTCATCGCCCATAATTAATACGGAAATGACAGAGATTAACCCAAAAGTAGAAGCAACAGAGAAAGAACGTTTGGCAAAGCCGATATCACGACCTTTCAAAATATAGTAAGAACTGATTGCTAATACAAACATCGCACCAGAGACATAGCCGGCGGAAAGCGTGTGTAAGAATTTACTTTGTGCAACCGGATTTAACCATAAATCCATGAAACTGGTCATCTCCATTCGCATCGTTTCAAAGTTAAATTCAGAAGCGATTGGGTTTTGCATCCAACCGTTGGCAACTAAAATCCACATTGCAGAAAGATTTGAACCAAATGCAACACAGAAAGTTGCCAATAAGTGTTTACCTTTTGACAAACGATCCCAGCCGAAGAAGAACAAACCAACAAAAGTAGATTCTAAGAAGAAGGCTAATAATGCTTCAATCGCTAATGGTGCGCCGAAAATATCGCCTACATAGTGAGAATAATATGACCAGTTAGTACCGAATTGGAATTCCATTGTGATACCGGTAGTAACGCCTAGAGCAAAGTTAATGCCAAATAATTTACCCCAGAACTTTGTCATATCTTTATAAACTTGTTTGTCGGTGACCACATATAAGGTTTCCATAATAACGAGAACAAAGGAAAGACCTAATGTTAATGGCACGAACAAAAAGTGATAGAGTGCAGTTAAAGCAAACTGCAAACGAGAGAGTTCAACAATGTCTAACATCTCAACTCCTTGTAAATGCTACAAGTTTCAAATTTGATTTTTCGTTGTGTTGACACAAACGATAATCACCCCAAGTTGTTTAAAATTCCATCATTTTAAACGGTTCATTTCATAAACTATCGCAATCATAATTTTTAGATAAACAATTATGCTCGAGATAGCCCAAGACCGAGCGTATTCTACTACTTTTTATGAGGATAAAAAACCTCAAAAATGCGATATTGATCACATTTTTGTGATTAATCAAAAAGCCGTTAAACCTTTTATTTACTTAAATTGACACAGATCAAACTATCAAGTTAATATTTTTAGCATGCTATATTTTACTCTGTGAATATCCTGAGATAGTTAGTCCAAGAAACGCTAGACATCAAAGTATAGTTTTGTTACTTTTTCTCATTATTTAGGGGTAAATTTCAGCCTAAATAGAGATAGGAGAATTTATGTTTATTAAAACTCGTTTAATTTTGACCGCACTTTTTGCCATATTGGGTTTGGTGGCAACCTCATCATTGGCAGCAGAAAATAAAAATATGCCTCAAGAATGCCAACAATTGTTTAGTGAAACGGAACAGTTGATTAAAGAAGTGGAAAAGCAGCCGGGGACACACCCACAAATTAGTCAAATTAAACAAAAATTAAATCAAAGCAAGGAGAAAATTCTTGCTTTAGACACTCAGATACAAGCCAAAAGTTGTGAGCAGGGTTTAGCTAAACTGGCTCGATTTAGATTACAAGATGAAACACAATAGTGCTTTATTAATCACTAATGAAAAATCGATTTTTTCGTTAATTTGTCAGTTTTTCTAATCCGAAGTGGCGATAGGTTTGTGAAGTAGCAATTCTGCCTCTCGGCGTACGTTGTAAATAGCCTTGTTGGATTAAATAGGGTTCCAACACATCTTCAATAGTTTCCCGTTCTTCTCCAATGGCGGCAGAGAGATTATCTAATCCGACAGGGCCTCCATCGAAACGTTCAATAATTGAAGTAAGCAATTTTCTATCTAAATAATCAAAGCCGGCTTGGTCAATATCTAACATTGATAGGGCGGATTTTGCAATTTCTTCCGAAATTATGCCGCCATTTTTGACATCAGCATAATCCCGTACGCGGCGAAGAAGGCGGTTTGCTATTCGAGGTGTACCTCGGGAACGTCGCGCGATCTCGTGAGCCGCTGAGTCAGAAATAGTTAAATTTAAACAGTTCGCACTACGACTGACAATAAAGGTTAAATCTTCCACAGAATAGAACTCTAATCGTTGTACGATACCGAAACGATCACGTAATGGTGAGGTTAATGAACCGGCTCTTGTGGTTGCGCCGATTAAGGTAAACGGCGGTAAATCCAATTTGATGGAACGTGCAGCAGGGCCTTCACCGATCATAATATCCAATTGATAATCTTCCATAGCTGGATAGAGCACTTCCTCGATAGCGGGTGATAAGCGATGGATTTCATCAATAAATAACACATCATGTGGCTCCAAATTAGTCAGCATTGCCGCCAAATCACCGGCTTTTTCTAAAACAGGTCCTGAAGTTGTGCGTATATTAACGCCCATTTCATTTGCGACAATATTGGCAAGGGTTGTTTTTCCTAACCCCGGAGGGCCGAAAATCAGTAAGTGATCCAACGCATCTTGGCGAAGTTTGGCAGCTTGAATAAATATCTCCATTTGTGACCGGACTTGTGGCTGACCAATATAGTCTGCCAAGAGTTTAGGTCGGATAGCGCGATCTACGGCTTCATCATCAAGTTTGGCCGTTGCACTAATAATACGATCAGCTTCAATCATACATTTATTATCTTTTTTATGTTGTTATAAGGCTGCTTTCAATGCTTCCCGAATGAGTTGTTCACTACTTAAATCGGATCTCGCTATTTTTTTCACCATTTTTTCTGCTTCCATAGGTTTATAACCCAGTGCAATCAGCGCAGCAACGGCATCATTAGTTGGTGCTTCAGCGGTTTGCTCAATCGGATTAGGTTGAGTAATATGAGAACTTTCGACAAAGAAATCCGTTTGTTTCACGTCTTTAAACTTACCTTTGAGTTCCACTAACAAGCGTTCTGCCGTTTTTTTACCTACTCCGGGGATTTTGATTAATTTAGATAATTCTTCCCGTTCGATAGCATAGGCAAACTCTTCTACAGACATAGCGGATAAAATAGCTAAGGCTAATTTAGGCCCGACACCGTTGGTTTTGATTAATTCACGGAATAAAGAGCGGTCAGTTTTTTGAGCAAATCCAAATAATGAATGCGCGTCTTCACGTACAATAAAATGGGTAAATAAACTGATTTGTTTCCCGAGTTCAGGTAGTTGATAAAAACTTGTCATTGGTAGCAGTAATTCATAACCTACACCATTAACATCAAGTAGAATTTCAGGCGGTTGTTTTTCTACTAACAAGCCTGTTAAACGCCCAATCATTGTGATTTCCTTCGTAAAAATTTTTCCCAGTATAACGAATAACTGAATAAAAGAACAGTTAAATTTTTAAACGGAAGCGCCCACGGCTGTATCTTGTACGCAAAAGTGCGGTGATTTTTTCCTGTGTTTTAGTTGTGGTGGCAGATTGTGAAATCTGTAAGCTGTGTTGCATAGTATGGGCGTGAGTAATCGCAATTGCTAAGGCATCAGCCGCATCAGTTTGTGGTTTTTCAGATAAATGCAAAATACGGCTAACCATATCTTGTACTTGGGTTTTGTCTGCAGAGCCAATGCCGGTTACGGTTTGTTTCACTAAACGGGCGGCATATTCAAAGACCGGTAAATCTCGATTCACTGCCGCAACAATCGCCGTACCTCGAGCTTGCCCCAGTTTCAATGCTGAGCTTGGGTTTTTGGCTAAAAAGACTTCTTCAATAGCGAACATATCGGGTTGAAATTGGGTAATAATTTCACTGATACCGGCATAAATGCGTTTTAAACGGGTCGGCATATCTTCTACTTGTGTACGAATGATACCGCTACCAAGATATTCCAATGTTCGCCCGGTATGCCGAATAACGCCGTAACCTGTTACTCTTGAGCCGGGGTCAATTCCTAAAATAATAGCCATGTTATAACAAATAAAATAAGCGAGAAATCATTTTTCTCGCTTATAGTGAGATTAAATTCTTCTATTTATTCAGTTTTTGAGTAAATCTATGATCGATATCGCAAAGTTTTGCTAAGATTTGATCAGTATCTTTACCTTCTAATGTCAGCATACCGCCAGTTCCTTTCATTGCTGTGGCAAGGCTGAAATCACTGTCCACATTCCAAATGTATCCTTTTCCTATAAATGAGGCAAAATCCTTGTTTTCAATATGACGGATTAATGTTGGAATTTGATGTAATTTTTTTCCTTCTTTTAACACTAAATTCACTGTTTTGGCATCATTTCCTTGGAAGGAATAGGTGGCTGTCACACTTTTACCATTTAAGCAACGGTAAACAATAGATTTTGAGCTATCGGTAATTTTGGTGACATCGATTGTGGCATTTCCTTGGATATTCATTGCTACTTGTTTTGCCTGTTGTTCTGCATTTTGAATGGCTTGTTGCATCTTTGCTTCTGTTTCTACTTGCTTTTGCGTTGCAATTTGCTCTTGAGTAGTTGTTGAACAGGCTGCTAACATGAGGCTGGCTATTGTGGTAGGCAATAATTGAGTTAATTTCATAAAACGCTCCTTATAATTGATGTTTAAATGAAATACGCCACAAAATTGACGTTTTTTCAGCATACCCTATAAAAAATAAAAAGTAAAATAATTATCTGTTTAAAAATACATAAAAAATAAGCGGACTCTTTGTCCGCTTATCTGTTAGGTTGCTAATTAAAGGGTTGCAGCCACTTCATCACTGATTTCACCGTTGTGATACACGTTTTGTACATCATCACAATCTTCAAGGCGATTGATTAAATCAAGTAATTTGGGTGCAGTTTCCGCATCAAGCTCAACAGTGGTTGATGGGATCATAGTTACTTCAGCACTTTCAATTTTGAAACCTGCGGCTTCGATACCATCACGTACAGTGCCTAGCTCTTCCCATGCAGTATAGATTTCAAAACTGCCGTCTTCTTGCTGTTGAATATCGTCGGCGCCTGCTTCAATAGCAGCTTCTGTTAGACTGTCTTCATCGGCACTTGATACTAAAATCAAGCCTTTTTTACTGAATAAATAGCCTACAGATCCTTCTGTACCTAAATTACCCCCACATTTCGTAAAACTTGGGCGAACTTGGGAAATCGTGCGGTTTGCGTTATCGCTTAGGCATTCTACCATGACTGCAGTACCGCCCGGTCCATAACCTTCGTAGATTTTAGTTTCCATATTGGTGTCATCACCACCGCCTACACCACGATCAATGGCACGATTAATAGTATCACGTGTCATATTGTTGGAAAGGGCTTTATCTACTGCTGCGCGCAAACGTGGATTTGAGGAAACGTCGCCACCACCTAATTTTGCCGCAGTCACTAATTCACGGATTAATTTAGTAAAAATTTTACCGCGTTGTGCGTCTTGTGCCGCTTTACGGTGTTTAATATTTGCCCACTTACTATGGCCTGCCATGTTATTGTCCTTATTTTATTGGATTAAATATTCTGTTATCGCTTGTGCGTTACTTGGTGATTTGGTCAGTTGAGCGGCTTCTTTAGGCGAGACCCAACAATAAGCCAAATGCTCGGTTAAAATTGGTTCCAACTCGCTTTCCAGCGGCAGTAAAAACCAATGTTCAACGCAGTGCGTAATATTCGGTGCGTATTTATACCGAAAATGTGGGAAAATTTCAAATTCTATCTTGGTTTGGCAGTCAAAGAGCGGTAAGTTTTTAGAGAGAATTTCAATGCCTGCTTCTTCTTTTACTTCTCTTATTGCCGTTTGCCAAGCTGTTTCATTCGGATCAATTGTGCCTGTAACAGATTGCCAAAAATTAGGATCATCCTTGCGTTGTAACATCAGTACACGTTGAGTATCTCTAGCATAAATGACCACTAAAATACTGTTTGGATTTTTATACTGCATTTCAATTTGTCTGTTTAAATGGATTTTTTCTTGAAAAAGACAGTAAATCTTACTCCTTTATCAGTAGTTTGCAAGCTGCCTAAAAATAATTAAAATGGTTTGAGATAAGAGAAAAATAATGTTGAATAAAATGAACTCAAATTCCCCACATATTTATATCGGCACAGGCGGTTATGCAGACACTGATCTTATTGGTACACTTTATCCTCAAGGTACCAAGAAAGAGGATTTTCTGGCGGTGTACAGTCAGCATTATGATACTCTTGAAATCAATAGTACCTTTCATGCTCCACTTGGTTTAAAAGCCTTTGAAGGGATAGTGGAAAAGGCCGCAGGCAGACTCAATTTTTCTGTGAAATTACATCAAGATTTCAGCCATAAATTCATTGCTGATAAAGCACAAGCAGAGGCTTTTCTCAATGCCCTAATGCCATTAAAAGAGCAGAGGGTATTGGCAAATTTATTTGTGCAATTTCCGGTTCAATTTGAACGTACCACTGCGAACCGTCGTTATCTCGCGGAATTATGTCAATGGTTTGGTGATTATTCCTTGGCTATAGAATTTCGCCACTCAAGCTGGCATATTCCTGTGGTATTTGATACCTTTATCAAAAGTCCTAATTTGATTTGGTGTAATGTAGATTATCCGCAACATATCGGCTTACCTGTGTTTCATTTTTTTTCCAATCGACGCATTGCTTATTTGCGGTTACACGGGCGCAATTCAAATTGGTGGAAAGGGCAGAGTGCCGCAGAACGCCACGATTATCGTTATTCCGATGAGGAATTAAAGGCCTTGGTAGCGTTGCTTTTTAAACGCAGAAATGAATTTGATAAACTTTACCTCTATTTTGAAAACACGACTAAAAGCCACTCGTTTTATAATATTCAAACCATAAAAAGCTTTTTATTGGAGATGGGGTTTCAAATCAAACCTGAACCAACCTATTTATTGGGACAGCAAAGTTTGTTTTAATGAATTATTAGGTTGTGAATCATCATTTCATTTAATGAAAAGGCAGGTAATTTTCTTAAATCAGAGAAAAGTGCGGTTGCATTTATTGCAATTTTACTGATTTTGTTATGAATTTATTTCATATTTATTTCAAAAATATATCATTTTTATTCAAAAATAATCTATGCTTTAATAAATCATCAGTCAAATAAGTAATAGAAGGTAAAAATGACAACAAAATTTAACTGCCGAGTGCATACACTTCAATTCGATGAAAATTATCAACCGGATGATCAAAATACCCGTTTAACCACCAACTTTGCCAACCTTGCCCGTGGCGAAAACCGCAAACAGAACCTGCAAAATGCGATTGCGATGATCAATAACCGTTTTAACGATTTAGCGAACTGGGATAACCCGAATGCGGATCGTTATTCGGTGAAATTGGATATTGTCTCGCTGGATATTGATGTGGAAGGCAAAGGCGAGTTCTTCCCTGCGATTGAGTGGCTGAAAACCTCTGTTATCGACCACAAAACCGGCAAAACCATTGATGGCATTATCGGTAATAACTTCTCTTCTTTTGTGCGTGATTACGATTTCAGCGTATTGTTGTTAGATCACAATAAAGACAAACCGCAATTTAGCGTGCCGGAAGGCTATGGCGAGTTGCACGGCAAGCTGTTTAAACATTTATTGGCATCGCCTGAATATACCGCAAAATATAAAAAACCACCGGTGATCTGTTTAAGCGTGGCAACCACTCGAACTTACCACCGCACCACCAATGTTCACCCGATTTTAGGTGTAGAATATGTGCAAAATGACTACTCTTTAACCGATGACTATTTTGCGAAAATGGGCTTAAAAGTGCGTTACTTTATGCCGCCAAAATCCGTTGCGCCGTATGCGTTCTACTTTGATGAGAATGCAGATTTGCTCAATGATTACACTAACTTAGAGCTAATCAGCACGATTGCCACAATGGAAGCGTTCCAAAAAATTTACCGTCCGGAAATTTACAATGCCAATTCGGTCGCAGGGCAGGTATATAAAGGCAGCCTGACTTACCAAGATTATTCCGTCACCAAAGTGGAATATGACCGTGAAGAGCGCACCCAGTTGGCGATCAAACAGGGTAAATACACCGAAGAGCATTTTATTAAGCGTTACCAAGCGATTTTAGAGGCTTGGGCAGCAAAATAACCCAAAAACAGTGGTTTAAATTCGTAGGGGCGGGTCCTGTGCCCGCCCGTTATTTTATCGATATTTGGGCGGGCACAGGACCTACCCCTACAAATCTTATGATAGGACAACAGATTTATGAGCAACATTCTTCTCCCAACCTCTACTGCCGGTAGCCTACCAAAACCATCGTGGCTTGCCGAGCCGGAAAAACTGTGGTCGCCTTGGAAATTTGAAGGCGAGGAACTGCTTCAAGCCAAACATGATGCCCTTCTGGTTTCTCTTGCCGAACAAACTGCGGCAGGCATTGATATTGTCAGCGATGGCGAACAAACCCGCCAACACTTTGTCACCACGTTCATCGAACATTTAAAAGGGGTAGATTTTAGCAAGCGTGAAATCGTGCGTATTCGTAACCGCTATGATGCCAGCGTGCCGAGCGTGGTGGGGACAGTTTCCCGTCCGAAATCAGTGTTTGTGGACGATGCAAAATTTTTGCGTGCGCATACCGACAAGCCAATTAAATGGGCATTACCCGGCCCGATGACGATGATCGACACCCTCTATGACGGTCATTACAAAAGCCGTGAAAAACTGGCGTGGGAATTTGCCAAAATCCTCAACGAAGAAGCCAAAGAGTTGGAAGCGGCAGGGGTGGATATTATTCAATTTGACGAACCGGCGTTTAACGTCTTCTTTGATGAATTAAACGACTGGGGCGTGGCAGCGTTAGAGCGTGCGGCGGAAGGCTTAAAATGCGAAACGGCGGTGCATATCTGCTACGGCTACGGCATTAAAGCCAATACCGACTGGAAACAGACCCTCGGCAATGAATGGCGTCAATACGAAGAGAGTTTCCCGAAACTGCAACAATCAAAAATCGACATTATCTCATTAGAGTGCCAAAACTCCCGTGTGCCAATGGACTTAATCGAATTAGTGCGTGGCAAAAAAGTAATGCTGGGAGCGATTGATGTAGCAACTAACATTATCGAAACACCGGAACAAGTGGCAGATACGTTACGCAAAGCATTACAATTTGTCGATGCGGATAAACTCTACCCAAGCACCAACTGCGGAATGGCACCACTTTCACGCCAAGTCGCACAAGGTAAATTACAGGCTCTCAGCCAAGGGGCTGCGATTATTCGGGCTGAATTAGCGGGTTAATTTAATATGGTAGAAGTTTCTCAATTTAAAGATGCAATGGCTCAGCTGGCAACCGCAGTACATATTGTGACAACAGAGGGAAAAACGGGGCAGCACGGTTTTACTGCATCTGCAGTTTGTAGTGTGACTGATTCACCACCAACGTTACTTGTGTGTATGAATACGAATGCCCGAGCCTATGAGCATTTTGCTCAAAATCGTTTTCTGATGGTTAATACCTTAACTGCTGAACAATCACATTTATCTAATGTTTTTGCTTCACCATTAAGTCAAGAAGAGCGTTTTGCCAATGCTGATTGGGAAACGTTAACGACAGGTTCGCCAATGTTAAAAGATGCACTGATTAATTTTGATTGTGAAATTACCGAAATTAAGCAAGTCGGCACTCATGGGATTATGATTTGTAAAATTGTAGCTATTAAACAAGGTGATGCAAAAGAAGCGTTGGTTTATCGCAATCGAGATTATCATTCGGTTTGATTGTATAAATAAGTTATAGCTGTAAAAAACCGTCCCTTATTAATAAGTAAGAGACGGTTTTTATGTGTTTAGCTAAGAAATGTTTAAATAGGTTAGCTGGTATAGCCTTTTTATTTGAGTTTAGATTGTAAGAAAAATTGATCTACATTTTCTCTATATAACAGTATTAAAAATATAATGGCTAAGATAACTCCACCTGTTAGATTTAAAAATACAATCAAATTATCTTTATTTTGAAATGCTGAATAAAAAGTCGTTAATGCTAATAATGTATATAAAATTCTACCTATTTTATATCCTCTCAACATTAAAATAGCACTAAGCATATTGATAAAAAGAGTCCCTAAAATAAGTATTGTGCTCGTCAAATCTATAGGGATGATATTAGTGATTATTTGAGCTGTTGTTCCAAAAATTGCTAACGAACTAGAAATAATAATATGCCAACTAATTATGGTTAAAGATAATGGACGAAGCATAACACCTTGTAAATATAAGTAATAAATAGAATGATAAAACTTTACAAATTATTTCGGATTGTCAAATCAGTGTTAAAACATAGGGAAAAAATAATTATTTTCCCCTATGTTTATCAGCCAAGTTACTCTTGAACAATTGTTTTAATCGCCAACTCTTCCAACGCTTTTGGATTACCAAAACTTGGTGCTTCGGTCATCAAACAAGCTGCAGCAGTAGTTTTTGGGAAGGCGATAACATCACGGATATTCTCAGTTCCCGTAATTAACATGGTTAAACGATCTAATCCAAAAGCCAAGCCTGCATGTGGTGGTGTGCCGAATTTTAAGGCATCCAGTAAGAACCCAAATTTTTCCACTTGTTCTTCTTCATTAATACCGAGAATACGGAAGACGGTTTGTTGCATTTTTGGATCAAAAATTCGCACAGAACCGCCACCTACTTCGTAGCCGTTAATAACCATATCATAGGCATTCGCTACGGCATTTGTCGGATCCGCTTCTAACTGTTCCGGTGTGAAATCTTTCGGGCTAGTGAAAGGGTGGTGCATAGCGGCTAAATTGCCTTCTTCATCACGTTCGAACATAGGGAAATCAATCACCCATAGTGGAGCCCATTGGTCTAAACGGGTTAGACCTAAATCACGGCCTAATTTTAGGCGTAATGCCCCCATTGCATCTGTAGCGGTTTGCCATGTGTCCGCTCCAAAGAATAAAATATCGCCGGTTTGGGCAGAAGTGCGGTCAAAAATAGCCTTGATTTTTTCTTCTGTTAAGAATTTTGCGATAGGGCTTTGTACGCCTTCTAACCCGGCGTTAATGTCATTAATTTTTAACCAAGCTAAGCCTTTTGCACCGTAAATACCGACAAATTGTGTGTATTCGTCAATTTGTTTACGAGTGATATTCGCACCGTTTGGCACGCGGATTACAGTTACACGGCCATTTGGATTGTTGGCAGGCTCGCTGAATACTTTGAAATCCACATCTTTTACAATATCGGCTACATCAACCATTTCTAACGGGTTACGTAAATCAGGCTTGTCGGAACCGAAACGTTGCATAGCTTCGTGCCAAGTCATCATCGGGAATTTACCTAAATCCACATTTAGGCGATCCAACCATAAACCATGGATCATTTTTTCCATTGTTGCACGCACTTCTTCAGCAGTCATAAAGCTGGTTTCCACATCAATTTGGGTAAACTCAGGCTGACGATCTGCACGTAAATCTTCATCACGGAAACATTTTACAATTTGATAATAACGATCAAAACCTGACATCATTAACAATTGTTTAAAAAGCTGTGGAGATTGTGGCAGAGCGTAGAATTTGCCTTTATGCACACGGCTTGGTACTAAATAGTCACGCGCCCCTTCCGGTGTGGCTTTAGTCAGCATTGGCGTTTCGATATCCAAGAATCCGTTGTCGTCCATAAAACGGCGAACAAAACTGGTGATTTTGGCACGGGTTTTTAATTTATCAGCCATTTCCGGACGGCGTAAATCTAAATAACGGTATTTTAAACGCTGTTCTTCCGTGTTGTTTTGATTGAAATCCAAAGGTAATACATCGGCGGTATTATAAACAGATAAGGCTTTGGCTAATACTTCAACTTCACCTGTGGCCATATTTTTATTAATTTGATTTTCAGGGCGAGCGATAACTTCGCCTTTAATTTGAATACAGAATTCATTGCGTAATGCAGCGGCAGCGGTTAAAGCCTCTTGGAATTTCGGGTCAAAACAGACTTGTACTATACCTTCACGGTCACGCATATCGATAAAAATCAAACCACCTAAATCACGGCGTTTATGCACCCAACCGCTTAATACCACTTCTTGCCCGATATTTTTACGCTTTAACGTTCCACAATAATGAGTACGCATCATATTCTGTTTTCCTTTGAAATAAGTTTGAAATTTAACTGGCGAATTATAGCTGAAAAAAATCAAAACTTCCTCTAAAATAACCGCACTTTTTATGACTAAAATGAGAATTTATGAGCAAAGATACCCTTTTTTCAGCTCCAATTGCCAATCTCGGCGATTTTACCTTTGATGAAAATGTGGCGGAAGTGTTTCCAGATATGATCCAACGTTCTGTACCCGGTTACAGTAATATCATCACAGCGATTGGCATGTTGGCAAATCGTTTTGTGGCCGAAAGTAGTCAAGTTTATGATCTTGGTTGTTCTCGTGGTGCGGCAACTTTGGCGATGCGACGTAACATTCAACAGAAAAATGTGAAAATTATCGGTGTTGATAATTCTCAACCTATGGTAGAGCGTTGTCGCCAGCATTTACAGGCTTATCACAGTGATATTCCGGTGGAAATTTTATGTGAAGATATTCGCCATATTGAAATTAACAATGCGTCGATGGTTGTATTGAATTTTACCTTACAATTTTTGCCACCGGCGGATCGTCAGACCTTATTGGAAAAAATCTATGAAGGTTTAAATCCTAACGGATTGTTGGTTTTATCGGAAAAATTCCGTTTCGATGAAGAACAAGTGAATGAGTTGTTAATTGATCTTCATCACGAATTTAAGCGTGCCAACGGTTATAGTGAATTGGAGGTCAGTCAAAAGCGCACCGCATTGGAAAATGTTATGCGAACTGATAGTATTAATACACATAAAGTGCGGTTAAAAAATGTAGGGTTTTCACAGGTGGAACTGTGGTTTCAATGCTTTAATTTTGGTTCAATGATTGCAGTAAAATCATAAAAGCTGAATAATTTTTGTTAAATGCTACAAATTGTTATGCTAAATTACCAACTAAAGTATAGTGCATTTTTATAAAAAAATCCATTTATTTAGCATATAATATTATAATACCTAAATACCTTGGATTTTTATATTTTACCTTTCAGAATAAAAGGCAATCCTCCCCATTTACTTTTATTTAATTATTCGGCATATTTCACACTCTTGCGAACTATTCGCAACTCTGTTGTGTGTTTTTTCACAATTTTAACTGATTTATCCTAAAATTTGAGGTATTTACCGTGTCTAATCCATCTTCCACTGCACCACAAAGAGAAGCCTTTGCTGGCCGCAGTGCCTTTATTATGACCGCCATCGGTTCAGCCGTTGGCTTAGGAAACATCTGGCGTTTCCCTTATACCACCTACGAAAACGGCGGTGGCGCATTCATCATTCCTTATATCATCGCCTTATTAACCGCAGGGATCCCTCTGCTGTTTTTAGATTATGCTATCGGGCATAAACACCGTGGGGCAGCGCCACTTTCTTACCGCCGTTTAAATAAAAAATTCGAGCCGCTAGGTTGGTGGCATATGATCATCAACTTGCTCATCGCCATTTACTATGCGGTGGTATTAGGCTGGGCGGCAACTTATACCTATTTCTCAATCAACGGCGCTTGGGGCGAGAAACCGGTTGATTTCTTTGTCGGTGAATTTTTGAAGATAGGTGATGTGGCTAACGGACTCAGCTTTGACTTTGTAGCTGCGGTTACCGGCCCGCTGATTGCGGTTTGGTTGGTTGCAATTGTGGTGTTATCTATGGGCGTGAAAAAAGGCTTAGCAGGTGCATCAAAAGTGTTAATGCCATTGTTGATTGTAACCTTCGCCATACTGGTTATTTACGCCTTAACCTTACCGGGGGCGGCAAAAGGGTTAGACGCTCTGTTTACCCCTGATTGGTCGAAACTCTCCGATCCGAGCGTGTGGATTGCAGCTTACGGTCAAATCTTCTTCTCGCTTTCAGTCGGCTTCGGAATTATGGTGACTTATGCCTCTTACCTGAATAAAAAAACCGATTTAACCGGCTCGGGTTTAGTGGTCGGCTTTGCAAACAGTAGCTTTGAATTGCTTGCGGGGATTGGTGTATTTGCCGCACTTGGCTTTATGGCGACTGCCGCAGGGCAAGAAGTTCACGAAGTAGCAAAAGGGGGAATCGGCTTAGCGTTCTTCGCATTCCCGACCATTATTAACCAAGCGCCGTTTAGTGCAATGTTAGGTGTGTTGTTCTTTGGCTCACTAACCTTTGCTGCGTTTACTTCCTTTATCTCTACCATTGAAGTCGTAATTGCCTCATTACAAGACAAACTGCATATGCGCCGTGTGAAAGCGACATTATTTGTCAGTGTTCCGTTAATGGTGATCTCTGTTAGCTTATTCGGCACAACCACCGGTTTACCGGTGCTGGACGTAATGGATAAATTCGTGAACAATTTCAGCATTGTGTCTGTTGCCTTTTTAGGCCTAGTCTTAATTGCAACCAATAAAAAATTTGGGGTGCTAGGGGATTACTTAAATGAAATCTCTTCGTTCAAAGTCGGTTTCATCTGGCGTTTATGCTTAATCGGCACATCGGCTATCTTAGCCTTTATGTTGTTTAGCGAAATTAGCAAAGTGTTGCGTGAGGGCTACGAAGGCTACCCAAGCTGGTTTGTAAACAGTTTCGGCTGGGGCATTACCATTGCGACCACTATTGTTGCCTACCTGTTGTCAAAACTGGCGTGGTATAATGAATCAAAAGGAGAGAAATAATGAGTGCTATAGCAATTATTACAATGGTCATTGCCATGATTATTATTTGGGGCGGGTTGATTTTTGCGATTAAACGTTTGCCAAAAGAAGATTAATAACATTTAGAACAATTTGACTACCAAATTTGCTTTGATTAAAGGGCTAAGTTCTGATAGAGCTAGCCCTTACTTATTTGCATTGATATATTTGTTATAAAAACTGTTCTGCTGCCATAATTTAGATAGCTCATAAATATTGAGTTCTATATTGCGCAGAGCTTAAATTGTTTAATTCACTATTAGTTTACTTATCCGAATTTTTGGGATCGGATGACTTATTTTCAATAAATTGATATAAAAATATGCTCATTTTTATAACGGATTTAATTTGTCATCTAACAGACGTAGCAATAAGACTTTTCCGTCTTTGAATTTATATTCTCCAAATGCTGCTTGAGCATAATATTCGCCTTTGCCTTCCTTGAAAAAGTAACTGTGTGTCGGTAGTTTGATATCAAAGCGATATGAGATTTTAATCGGCAAATACACTTGATCATGGCAATCTTTAAAGTCCGTTGGAATATTGAGTTCAAGCCGGCATAATTGAGCAACCCCTTGCTTGTTTTGTTTCAGCAAGGCATAAATTTGGTTATGAGAAGGTTTAATATCAAATTCTTTACTTCTCACATCATAGAAATCGGTTTGATAAGCGGTTTGCCAAACTTCATCCAAAATTTCATAGTTCAATGCCATGTAATCCCCTTGCATTAAAGAGCGAGGATCAATCGGAGCTAGTTTTAACACTATGGATTGTCCATTTGCCAAAATATCTTCATATTTGTTAATCAGTTTATTGGAACCTATTAATACCGCAATTAATAAACAGATTACCGCGGTGGATTTTAACCACAATAGGCGAGAAATTGGGGGGGGTGTCTGTTCTCGCTGAATTGTTGAGCCTTGACCTGCTTGGCGATATAAAGCAAAAGCCACAAAGGCAAAAATGCCACCGAAAGCCAACAATAGGAACGCTTTATAGAGCAAGGGTAAATTCAGTGAATAATAGTACATATTTAGGCTGAATAAAATGAGTAAAATTGACAGTCCAAATAAGGTTCGGCTACGGTTAAAATAAGCCAGCAAGATTAAGGCTAGGGCTAACAGCGAAGTTTGGCTAGAGATAAAGGCAATGCTCATTCCTGTTAAAATGAGGCTGATAAGTGCGGTCAGTTTTCTTGATATTTTTTCTGTTTTATTGATTAACACAAAGAAAATCAATGGTAATAATCCCGTGGCGACAAAAGCCAGTTTGCCGATAGAGAAAGGATTTTCCACAAAAATATGGGATGTAATAATATGGAAAAAATCCCTGAAAGAGTTCATTTCCGGCAATTCCGGAGCAATCTCGAAACGTTTTATAAAGATAAATTCCATCAAGATTGTTGTGATATAGACGGTAAATAATGCTGCCCAAGCGAGAGGACTGAGATGGCGTTTTAATTGGTCATTTGTGGTTTTGCCTAAAATATAAAACAATGTAGTGAGTAACACAAATAGCGATGATTCAAGCCACCAAATTGATAATTCGGTTTCACTTTGTTTATAGCTGAAAAGGAAAGTATATTGTTCAATAAAAATGCTGATCAGAGTTAATGTCGCAGCTAAAGTCTGTAGCCAAAATACCGGCTGGAAGAAGAAAACCACCAGCGTATATGCCAGCATTCCAATAGTCAGTAATTGAATATCATAAAATTGCTCGTGGAGGAAAAGGCTAAAATAAATAAACCCAAGAATCATTGAAATAGCAATAAGCATTTCACTGAGTTTAGGCGAAAACTCTTTATATAGCCCAATACCTAACAAGCATAATGAGATCAATAATAATGAATGTTCTGAAGAGGTCGCTACAGAAATTGTGCCGACAATTGCAATAATCAAGCAAGTGCTGATAAACGCCACAATCCAATGCAGCGCTTGAATTGCCCAAGGTGAAGCCTTTAATTCATACCATTGTTTGATTTTTAGCGTACCGAAAATGGTGGCTGAAAGTGTGAATATCAAGTTGATAGATAATGTTGATGCAATGTAGGTTTGATCTATCACTATCACTAACAAATAATTGATGTTACAAATCAATGCGAGGAAATAGAGGATAATGCAGAATAAATCCCGTTGGCATTTTTTGTAATAAAAGAGACCAAGCGTAAAAATGATTGCCGATATCGGATTGAAATTGCCAAAGTTATCGAGACCGGCAATAAAAATAAAACAGATAAAAAGTAGAGTGGAAACTTTTGGTAATACCCGCCAAGATTGATCTTTTAAGGATTTACTGAAAAATTCACTTAGTAAAATAAAGACAAAATTGACCGCACTTATTATATAGAAGTGGCTCAACTCTCTGAGTTGTAAATATAAAGCAACGGCTAAATTGGTGGTGATAAAAAATAACAAGGCATTCGCAACATTTGGAAATAACAGCAATATCGGCAGTTGTATTAACGACCACCAAGCGAATAATTCCCAAGCATCTGCACCGGTTTGGTAAGTTTGTCCGATTAATGCCAATAATCCGCCGATAATAACTGAGAATAAAAAGAATAAGCCATAAACCGCAACTTGTTTTTGCGACTGTCCGTGTTTAAACAGGCTAAATACAGCTGCACAGAGGCTGAGGATTAACAAAATTTGTACGCCATAGAGCTTTTCAAATTTACTGAAAAAATCCCAATTTGCAGCGATCCAAGTGATCACACCACTGGCGAGAAACCCCACTGAAAATAATAAAAAGATCAGGGTTAAGTATTTTTGCCAGTTAAGATGAAAAAGCCGATTATCCATAATTTGCACCTTTTTTATGTGGAAAAACTGATTTATTACACAGATTATGGCATAATCTGCTCTCGATTATCTATTAAAAAAGGAAGAGAAAATGCGAATTTTACACACTATGTTGCGAGTGGGCAATTTGGATCGTTCCATTAAATTTTATCAGGATGTGTTGGGAATGCGTTTATTACGCCAAAGAGAAAATCCGGAATACAAATATACCCTCGCATTTTTAGGTTATGATGATGAAGATAAAGCCGCAGTGCTGGAATTAACTTACAACTGGGGTGTGACAGAATATGAATTAGGCACAGCTTACGGTCATATTGCTATCGGTGTCGATGATGTTTATGCCACTTGTGAAGCAGTGAAAGCGGCCGGCGGTAAAGTCACCCGTGAAGCCGGGCCGGTGAAAGGTGGAACGACTGTGATTGCCTTTGTTGAAGATCCGGACGGTTACAAAATCGAGTTTATCGAAAATAAAAATGCCAAAGCGGATTTAGGCTAGAAATTTCCACTCAAAGTGCGGTCACAATTTATCGAATTTTAGGGGAAATTTTCCCCTCTTTTATTTATGACAGAACAAATGGAACAAACTGATTATAGGTTATTGAAAAATCGCTTTCGTGGTTATTATCCTGTGATTATTGATGTAGAAACAGCAGGGTTAAACAGCCAAACGGATGCATTGCTAGAGTTGGCAGCGATTACCTTGAAAATGGACGAAAATGGCTGGTTGGTGCAAGATCAAACCTATCATTGTCATATTAAGCCTTTTGAGGGGTCCTTGATTCATCCGGAATCAATGAAAGTCAATGGTATTGATTTAACCGACCCTGAGCGTCAAACGATGGCAATTTCTGAGCTGGATGCTCTAACCGGCTTATTTCAATTGGTTCGCCGAGGACAAAAAGAGGCAGGTTGCCAGCGTTCCATTATTGTGGCACATAATGCCGCTTTTGATCAGGGATTTCTCATGGCAGCGGCAGAACGCACCGGCATTAAACGCAATCCCTTTCACCCTTTCGGCTCTTTTGACACAGCTACATTGAGCGGATTAATGTTTGGGCAAACGGTGTTAGTCAAAGCTTGCCAAGCGGCAAAAATTTCTTTTGACGGCAAACAGGCACATTCTGCTTTATATGATACCGAACGTACTGCCGAACTGTTTTGTTTTATAGTTAATCGACTAAAACAATTAGGTGGCTTTCCGCCTTCCTCCGAATAGAAAATGATTAAAAAAATTACCGCACTTTTTTATTTTTCACAAAAAGTGCGGTGATTTTTCAGATTATTTCTGAAAAAAATAGACAAATTATTTTTTTTCGGTAAATTTAGCTTTTTAATAATAAAAACTAAGGAAATATTATGCTAACCAACGCAGTTGTAATTTCGATCGTCGTGTTACTGGCATTAAGCCTGTTACGCGTGAATGTTGTGATTGCCTTAGTCATTTCTGCTTTAACGGCAGGTTTGATCGGCGATTTGGGGATGTCTAAAACCATTTCGGTGTTTACCGGTGGTTTAGGCGGTGGTGCTGAAGTGGCGATGAACTATGCCATTTTAGGGGCGTTTGCTGTGGCGATTTCTAAATCCGGTATCACAGATTTATTGGCGTATAAAGTAATTAAACGCCTAGGTAAAACACCAAGTGGCAGTTCAGTTTCTGGCGTGAAATATTTCATTCTGGCCGTGCTTGTGCTGTTTTCAATGTCTTCACAAAACCTTATCCCGGTGCATATCGCCTTTATTCCAATTGTTGTACCGCCATTGTTAGCGATTTTTAACCGTTTAAATTTAGACCGCCGTGCTGTGGCTTGCGTTTTAACCTTCGGTTTAACCGCAACTTATATGTTGTTGCCGGTGGGATTCGGTAAAATCTTTATTGAAAGCATTTTAGTTAAAAATATTAATGAAGCCGGTGCAAGTTTAGGATTGCAAACTAATGTTGCCGAAGTGTCATTGGCCATGGCAATTCCGGTTATCGGTATGATTTTAGGTTTATTATTTGCGATTTTTGTGAGCTATCGTAAACCTCGCCAATACACTGCAGATAATACTGAATTTGGCACAACAGAAATTGAACAACATATCGCCAATATTAAACCTTTACACATTGGCGTAAGTTTAGCTGCTATCGTAGTGACTTTTGCATTGCAATTATTCACCAGCTCGACCATTATCGGTGGTTTAGCCGGTTTAGTGATTTTTGCTGTTTTCGGTATTTTCAAACTGAAAGAAAGCAACGACATTTTTCAACAAGGCTTACGTTTAATGGCAATGATCGGCTTTGTCATGATTGCTGCCTCAGGCTTTGCGAAAGTGATCAATGAAACCGGCCATGTAGCGGCGTTAGTAGAAACTTTTAGCCAAGGTTTAGGTGCAGGTAATAAAGGTATTGCGGCATTCTTAATGTTATTAGTGGGCTTATTTATCACTATGGGCATTGGTTCCTCTTTCTCTACAGTACCAATTATTACCTCTATTTATGTACCGCTTTGCTTGGCGCTCGGCTTCTCGCCGTTGGCAACGGTATGTATTGTTGGTGTTGCTGCCGCCTTAGGTGATGCAGGTTCACCTGCTTCTGACTCGACCTTAGGACCGACTTCCGGCCTCAATGCAGACGGCAAGCACGACCACATCGCAGACAGTGTTGTGCCGACCTTCTTGCACTTCAACCTGCCTTTATTGGCTTTCGGCTGGATTGCTGCAATGGTGTTATAATCCAATATCCTCCCTTTGGGGAGGATTTTTGTTTGGAGCATTATGGCTAATTTTAACCCCCTTATACAACAGTTGAATGATGCTTTAGAACGGCTTTATCAACAATATGCAGATCAATATACACAGTCAATTTCAGCAAAATTTGACCGCACTTTATTCAGCGAAGATTTTCAGCCCTTTGCTTTTTATTATGCCGAATTACAACACACATTGTCACAATTAAGTAGCTTAAATGAAAAAGAGACAACGGAAATTGATTTTTTAGCGGAAAAATTAATTGCACAATGTACGGCCTTGCAAGAAGCCTTATTGAAACAAGATAAAGGAGAGAAAAGTGCGGTCAAACTTCGCCCTTTTTTAAACAAGAGAGAGCAACTCCGTCGAGAGATTGATCAACTTCCGCCCAGAGAACGGTTGGAAAAATATTACGAAGCATTACAAAAGCTCAATGAAAAAATCAATGAAAAAACAGACGAATTACAAACTCTACTTTCCACTGAACAAAAAGGCTTATGCCAAAAACAACTGGAACAGTTTTATCAACGTCGCCAAAATTGTTTAGAGGCAATAGAATTATTGGAAGAATATTTGGCGTTTAAGGAAAATCAAGGAATATAATTATTTCAGGATCAATTGTTGTAGTTGAGTCAAGACTGAAGCAGGATCTAATTCCAACGCATTACAATATAAAATAAACTCAAAGGCATCTAAACGCCGGTCTCCTGTTTCTATTTTTCCCACAAAAGAAGATACAACGCCCATTTTTTCACATAATGCACGTTGTGATAAACCGAGTTCTTGTCGCCGACTGATAAATAAATTTCTCAGCCAAAGATACTCATTAGAATGTATCGATGATCTTAAATTACTCATTGCACCTATTTTAGGTGCAAGCTATAATAAACCTGTTTTAGGTTCATTTCTTAAAAATTATAGGAGTAAAATAAGATGACATTTTTTCAGAAAACATTTGGTGGGCTAAATTTATCTTATTATGTAAGACATTTTTTGTTTGGCTTGATTTTTTTCGCTATTTTCTTTTTCAGCTTAGTTTGGAATAATCCTCATCCGGCAGTGAGCGGGAAAATAGCTATAACATTGGTTTTATTGCTATTGCAATTGTTATATCCCTATGCAAGATTTGTTTATGAAAGTGTTATAGATTATATTTTCGGAGACAATGTTTTTATAGTGAATGCGGTAATTATGCTGTCAGTGAAATTTTCAACGATGGCGATATGTTGGATTTTATCCCCGTTCATTGCTCCATTGGGAATGTTGTATCTCTATTTTTACTACACGAAACAAGAAAAAGAAAATTCCTAGACTAAATAATACAAGCCGTTTCTATGAAACGGCTTTTTTATGGGTTATAGTCCCAACGCATATTTCAAGGCTTTTTTCTTTAAAGGTGTAGCTTTTTGAGCTGCCATTAAGGCTAAATTTCGGACAATTTTAAGGGGTAAAATATCTTCTTTAAAGGCTTTATAGAATAAATCCATGCCACTTTGCATGAGTAAATTATCGGCTTTACGTTTACGTTCATACGCATTTAGGCTTTCAAAATCTGCCAAATTTTGACCGCACTTTTTAGCATGTTGAGCAACTTCTAACAAGGCTTTTACATCTTTAAACCCCAAATTTACTCCTTGCCCAGCCAATGGATTGATAGTATGAGCCGCATCGCCAATTAATACCACACCGTTGTTGAAATAACGTTGAGCATGGCGACGAGTGAGTTCAAAACTATTGGCGGTTTGCACATGAATTTTGCCTAGTCGAGGAGAAAACGCCGATAGTATTTCCTCTGTCAGTTTTTCTGTGGATAAGGATTTTAAATAGCGGATTTTTTCCGGTGCGTCATACCACACCAAGCAACCTTGGTTGCCAAGTAAAGGTAAAAAGGCTCTTGGGCCGGAAGGAAAAAATTGCTGCCAAGTGATATCTTGTTGGGGAAGTTCGGTTTCCACCAAAATTAATAAACAACTTTGGCGATATTGCCAGCCGGTCAAACCAATACCGGCTTTTTGGCGAAATTGGGAATTAGCCCCATCGGCAGCAATAATCAATGGGGAACTAAATGCTTCCCCGTTATCTAAAAAAATCTGCCAATTTTCACCGCACTTTTCGGCGTTTATTATTGTGGAGCCAAGGGAGGTTGTAGCATTGTGAAAATCCCTTAATCGTTGCCACAAACCTAGCTGAATAATGTTGTTTTCCACCATAAAGCCAAGTTCCGACAGACCAAGTTCATTACTGTGAAAATGGGTGGAAAACCCCTCGATTTCCCAAGTTTCCAATTGTCGATAAGGGCAAATACGCATTTTTTCGATATATTGCCAAGCACCGAGATCCTGCAATAAATGCACGGAAGCAGCGCTAATGGCGGAAATACGCAAATCGTAGGCCTGGTGGGATTGAAATTGTGGTAATGATTGCTGTTCGATGACATGAAGATTTAGACCCTGTTGTGCCAGCCCCACAGCAGCCGCTGCACCAACCATGCCTCCACCGACAATAATAATGTCTTTTCGTTGCATTTTTCCCTCCGAAAATATTGTGCTTTTTTAACATAAAGAAATATGACAAAACAAGCTCTTCTGTGTAAAATATGCTCCGATTTTTTACCCTAAACGATTTAATCGCATTTATTTTAATTATGACGCAAAAATTACATATTACCACTTGGGGCTGCCAGATGAATGAGTATGACTCGTCCAAAATGGCAGATTTATTACATGCTACTCATGGTCTTGAACTGACGGATACACCTGAAGAAGCCGATATTTTACTGCTAAATACCTGTTCAATTCGTGAGAAAGCACAAGAGAAAGTGTTTTCCCAATTGGGTCGTTGGAAAGATTGGAAGAAAAACAAGCCGGAATTAATTATCGGTGTGGGCGGTTGTGTTGCTTCACAAGAAGGTGAACATATCCGTGATCGTGCGCCTTTTGTGGATATTGTCTTTGGGCCGCAAACCTTGCACCGTTTACCGGAAATGATTAACCAAATTCGAGGAGGAAAAAGTTCGGTAGTCGATATTTCTTTCCCTGAAATTGAAAAATTTGACCGCTTGCCTGAACCACGAGCTGAAGGGCCGACAGCCTTTGTTTCCATTATGGAAGGTTGCAATAAATATTGTTCCTTCTGTGTAGTGCCTTATACTCGAGGAGAAGAAGTCAGCCGCCCGGTTGATGATGTGTTGTTTGAAATCGCTCAACTTGCGGAACAAGGTGTGCGTGAAGTGAATTTATTGGGGCAAAACGTGAATGCTTATCGTGGGGCAACGCATGATGGCGGTATTTGCACCTTTGCGGAATTGTTACGTTTGGTTGCTTCTATTGACGGCATTGACCGTTTGCGTTTCACTACCAGCCACCCGATTGAATTTAGCGATGATATTATTGATGTATATCGTGATACACCGGAATTGGTGAGTTTCCTACATTTACCGGTGCAGAGTGGTTCGGATCGTGTGCTGACAATGATGAAACGAAATCATACCGCACTTGAATATAAATCCATTATTCGTAAATTGCGTGCAGTGCGCCCTGAAATTCAAATCAGCTCAGATTTTATTGTCGGTTTCCCCGGCGAAACGGCACAGGATTTTGAAGACACAATGAATTTGATTGCGCAAGTGAATTTTGACATGAGTTTTAGTTTTATTTATTCAGCCCGTCCCGGCACACCGGCAGCAGATTTGCCTGATGATGTGAGTGAAGAAGAGAAAAAACAACGCTTATATGTACTACAACAACGCATTAACAACCAAGCTGCGCAATTCAGCAGAGCAATGTTGGGGACAGAACAACGAGTATTGGTGGAAGGGCCTTCCAAAAAAGACATTATGGAATTGACAGGTCGCACAGAAACCAACCGTATCGTTAATTTCAAAGGTACACCGGACATGATTGGCAAATTTGTGGATATTAAAATTACCGATGTGTATACCAATTCCTTGCGTGGCGATGTTATTCGCACCGAAGATCAAATGGGGCTAAGAGTTGTACAATCTCCCCAAGCCGTTATTAACCGCACTCGTAAAGAGGACGAACTAGGCGTTGGGAAATTTGTTATTTAACAGCCGCTTCAAACATAAAAAACAGCCACATGATTGTGGCTGTTTTTTTATATTATCATCACAAATTTTATTTCAAATGTTCATTGTAATCTCAAAAGTGCAATAAAGTTCAGTTTTCACTATTCGTGATATTTCCTTGAAAGAAATGCATTTTGTGAAATTTGTCACAAAATTGTCTTTTTATTGTTTTAAAAATGTGATCTTTGTCATATTTCAAAAGATTGGTTGTTGAACATTTTTCGTGTCGGTGTATTGTGAGGGCTAGCCTGCTTCTTTTTAGACTGTTGTTATTTTTAATCTAAATTAAGGTTTTTTAATTCTCTTTCCTAACTAACAACAAGGAGACTTCAATATGAAAATCGGCTCTTACAAAACGACAGTAATTTCGACCGCACTTTTACTTTCTGCGGCTTTTTCAGTGCAAGCCAAAGATTTGGTGGTGTCCACTACGGCGAGTTTGGGGTCATTGCAATATGATACGACTGAGCATTTTGTGAAAGTAGCAAACGAAAAATTATCGGCTGCGAAATTAGACTATCAACTGAAGTTTTTTGGCTCAGGTCAATTAGGTACGGATAAAGATACTCAGCAAAAATTAAAATTAGGCACAATTGATATTGCGTTGTTATCTTCTACATTAGCAACCAATATTCCACAAATGGCGATTTTTGAGCTGCCGTTTTTAATTACTAATCGTACTCAGCTTGCCAAAGTGGAAACGAACGTATTTTACCCTTATATTGCTCCGGAAATTGAGAAAAAGGGCTATAAAGTGATTGGTTTATGGGAAAATGGTTTCAGAAGCATTACTAATTCAACTCGCCCGATTAATAAGCCGGAAGATTTGAAAGGCTTAAAAATTAGAACGCCAAATAGTTCTTGGCGTTTAAAAATGTTCCAAGCTTGGGGTGCAAATCCAACACCGATTCCCTTTGGTGATGTCTTCATTGGTTTAAGAACGGGTGTGATTGACGGTCAGGAAAATCCTTTAACGAATATTTATGCGGCAAAATTACAAGAAGTACAAAAATATTTGAGTATTACAAACCATGTTTATTCTCCGGCATATTTGACTGTTGGGGCAAATTCCTATAAGAAATTACCACAAAATGTGAGAGAGATTATCGAAGAGGCCGCCAAAGAATCACAATCTTGGAGCTATAAGGAAGCAGACAGATTAGATAAAGAATTAGAGAAAAAATTGGTTGAAAGCGGTATGCAAATTAATGTGGCAGATACAAAAGCCTTTATGGAAGCAAGCAAACCAATCTACGATGAATTTATTTCCTCTGTTGAGCAGGGTAAATCATTGTTAGAAAAAACCTTGGAAGCAATCAAGTAGAGAGATGTTCTTATGGATTCCTTATTTAATCTATTTAAGAAGTTGCTCATCCTTATATCTGTGACGATATTAAGTGTATTGGCAATAATTATTGTATTTTCAATATTTTCTCGTTTTATTGGGAAATCACTCTATTGGTATGATGAAGTATCTGCGATTTTATTGGCTTGGCTGACCTTTTATGGGGCAGCCCTGGCAGCCTTAAATCGTAGTCATATGGGGTTTGCCAATTTAGTCGTATCAATGCCGTTACAAATTAAAAAAATCCTTTTTGTCTTTAATGAGATTTTAGTGATTGGTTTCTTTCTATTACTGGCTTGGGCTGGATTTTATGTGTTGTCGATTTTTGGCGATGAAACTTTAACCAGTTTAGATTTCATTCCGTTATCTGTTGCACAATCGGCATTACCGATTGGTTGCGTGTTATTTATTCTTGCAGAATTGCTATCAATGCCTCGTGCTTTTCTGTCTCTTTTGCAAGGAAAAACACAAGATGACGATGAAATTGAGCAAGCACTGAATGATGTCAATAACAATGCGGATATGCAAGCTGCTAAGGAGAAATTGTTATGATCGCTTTCTTAGTATTGATTGGGTTAATTTTACTTGTAATGATTAATGTACCAATTGCAGTGGCGATTGGTATCGTTTCAGTCATTGGTATGTTGGTCACAAACAGTTTTGATTCTATCTACAATGTCGCATTGTCTATTTTTGACGGTGCAACTAACTTTTCATTACTTGCTATCCCATTATTTATTCTTGCCGGTGCATTGATGAATACAGGCGGAATTTCCGTGCGTTTAATCAATTTTGTTAATGCATTAATTGGCTTTGTGAAAGGCGGATTGGCTATGGTGAATGTGGGTGTTTCAATGATTTTTGCCGAAATATCCGGTTCATCTGTGGCTGATGTTGCTGCATTGGGATCAATTTTAATCCCTGCAATGAAAAAACGGAAATATACGGCGACTTTTTCTGCTGCCGTAACCTCATCATCGGCATCATTAGCTGTCATTATTCCCCCTTCCTTACCAATGATTATTTATGGTGCAATGGCCGATGTCTCTATTTCTAAACTCTTTATTGCGGGGTTAGCAGCCGGTGGAATTGCTTCTTTAGGGATGTTTATTGTGTGCTATTATTATGCAGTCAAATATAACTTACCTCGAGAAGAGGCCTTTAGCTTGCGTAAATTATGTACTTCGTTTAAAGAAGCATTTTGGGCATTAACCTTACCTGTAATTATCTTGGGCGGTATAATGTCAGGCTTCACTACGGCAACCGAAGCAGCAGGTTTGGCAGTATTATTGGCCTTATTAATCGGTTTCTTTATTTATAAAGAACTTACTTTTCAAGCACTTTATAAAGCATTGGTTGAAAGTGTGAATGGCACATCTGTTGTGATGTTATTGGTAGCGACTTCAGCAATTTTAGGATTATTCTTAACAGAGCAGGAAGTGCCACAACAAATGGCAGCATCGATTTTAAGTATTTCAGATAATAAATATGTCGTACTAATGATGTTGAATGTAATGTTATTTATTATTGGTATGTTCTTACACGGTGCTGCGGCGATTATTTTGGTTGTCCCTATTGTATTGCCTTTAATTACACAACTAGGTATTGACCCAATTCATTTTGGTATTATTTTAACCCTAAATATCGCTATTGGTCAGCAAACTCCACCTGTTGCGAGTGTTCTTATTACCGCCTCATCTATTGCTAAAAAGGATATTTGGAGTGTCACTAAAGATAATGTTTGGTTTATTTTTGTCCTGTTTATCACATTGATGATGGTGACTTATATTCCTGCATTGACCGTTGGTGCTGTAAATTTCTTTTATTAACTAAAATAAAAAACAGCCACACGATTGTGGCTGTTTTCTTTTTTAAAACAGGTAAAAATTTTACCGCACTTTGGGTTATTTTACTTCACGGAACATGATTTCTCCGGGGATAACACTGCCTTGCCAATAAAGCTCGGTAGCAACTTTTTCTGCTAATTGTAGATAATCTTGGCGGATTTCTGTGTTGGAGTGGGAGATCACTGTTGGCGTGCCTTTGTCTAAATCTTCACGTAAACAAATATGTAACGGTAATTGGCTTAACACTTGTACGCCATATTTTGCAGCGATTTTTTCTGCACCGCCTGTGCCGAAAATGGTTTCGTGATGGCCACAATTCGAGCAAATATGTACTGACATATTTTCCACAATGCCTAATACCGGAACAGAGACTTTATTGAACATTGAAATCCCTTTAATTGCATCAAGCAAGGCAATATCTTGTGGTGTAGTCACAACTACAGCACCGGTGACGGGAATTTGTTGCGAAAGCGTCAATTGAATATCGCCGGTTCCCGGTGGCATATCGATAACTAAGTAATCTAAATCCGGCCAGAGCGTTTCATTTAATAGTTGGCTTAAGGCACTGCTTGCCATTGGACCACGCCAAATGGTTGCATTATCGGCTTCCATTAAAAAGCCGATGGAATTCGCAAATAAGCCGTGCGCTTGAATAGGTGTAATATGTTTATTATCCGGCGATGTTGGGCGTTGATCGGCCGCCCCCAGCATATGTGGAATGGAAGGACCATAAATATCCGCATCTAAAATGCCGACCCTTGCACCTTGTGCTTGTAGCGCGAGGGCTAAATTTACTGTCGTTGTTGATTTGCCTACGCCGCCTTTGCCTGAAGTGACTGCAATGATATTTTTTACGCCCTTCACCGCAGGGTGATTATTGGCTCGTTTTAAGGTGGCAATTTGGTAATTAAGTTGCCATTTGATATTTTGGGCTGTTGTAATGGCTAATAAAGGATTGGAAAGTGCGGTTTGTAATTGTGTAAACGCCGTATTCCAAGCAAAAGGCATTTGGATTTCAATGCGTAAATTATCTCCGCCTTGTTCGATTTTTTTCACCGCATTTAAGGCGATTAAATCCTTTTTTAAGCTGGAATGTTGGAAGTTTTTAAATAATTCAACGAACTGAAGTTGTTGTTCATCGGTAAAATTATTGGAAAATTGAATGGACATAGTTTTTCCTAGAATAAAAGTAGAGTAAATTTCTCGGCTATTAAAGCACAAACCGCTCCAAGAGTTAAGCAAAAGTGGCAAAAATACCGAACTTAGGGTAAAATCTTGCGAAATTTTTACCCTATTTTGAAGGACAATAATAATGTCAAAACAACCTCGACAAATTTTGGTAACTTGTGCCTTACCTTATGCCAATGGGCCAATCCATTTAGGGCATATGTTGGAACATATTCAAGCAGATATTTGGGTGCGTTTTCAGCGTATGCGTGGTAATGAAACTTACTTTGTCTGTGCTGATGATGCTCATGGCACACCGATTATGTTGAAAGCCGATCAAATGGGCATTTCAGCGGAACAATTGATTGAGGATGTACAAAAAAGCCATTATGCGGATTTCTGTGGTTTTAATATCAGTTTTGATAATTATCATTCCACCCATAGCGAAGAAAACCGTGAATTATCAGAGATGATTTACGGAAAATTAAAAGAGAACGGATTTATTAAAAGCCGTACGATTTCTCAATTATTTGATCCTGAAAAATCCATGTTCTTACCTGACCGCTTTGTAAAAGGTACATGCCCGAAATGTAAAGCGGAAGATCAATACGGTGACAACTGTGAAGCCTGTTCGGCAACCTATAGTCCTTCCGAATTGATTAATCCACGTTCTACGGTTTCCGGTGCGACACCGATTTTGAAAGAAAGTGAACATTTTTTCTTTGATTTGCCGAGTTTTGAGGGAATGTTGAAAGAATGGAACCGTTCGGGTGCATTACAAACGGAAGTGGCGAATAAAATGCAGGAATGGTTTGATGCAGGCCTACAACAATGGGATATATCCCGTGATGCGCCTTATTTCGGTTTCAAAATTCCGAATACCGAAAACAAATATTTCTACGTGTGGTTGGACGCACCTATTGGTTATATGGCCTCTTTCAAAAACCTCTGTGATAAAAAGAGCGGTCTAAATTTTGATAGTTTTTGGCAGAAAGATACCGACACCGAACTGTATCATTTCATCGGTAAAGACATTATGTATTTCCATAGTTTGTTTTGGCCGGCAATGCTTGAAGGTGCTAATTTACGAAAACCAAGCAATATTTTTGTTCACGGATATGTGACAGTAAATGGCGAGAAAATGTCTAAATCCCGTGGTACATTCATCCAAGCGGCAACCTATTTGAAACATTTGGATCCGGAATGTTTACGTTATTATTATGCAGCAAAATTAAGCAACCGCATTGATGATTTGGATCTAAATTTAGAGGATTTTGTGCAACGTGTGAATACGGATTTAGTCAATAAATTAGTCAATTTAGCTTCACGCAATGCCGGTTTTATTCAAAAACGTTTTGACGGCAAATTGGCAGAAAACTTAGATGATCAGGCCTTATTTACAGAATTTACTGCACAATCGGAACAAATTGCCGCGTATTATGAAAATCGTGAATTTGGTAAGGCGGTGCGTGAAATTATGGCATTAACCGACAAGGCCAATAAATATATTGATGACAAAGCCCCTTGGGTCATTGCCAAAGAAGATGGGCGTGAAGCAGAATTGCAACGGGTTTGCTCGATGGGAATTCAATTATTCCGTGTATTGATCGGTTATTTGAAACCCGTGTTGCCAAAATTGGCAGAGCGTGCTGAAGCCTTCTTACAAGCAGAATTAACTTGGGATAATTTGGCTCAGCCGTTATTAAATCATCAAATTGCCCCGTTTAAAGCTCTGTTCAACCGTTTGGAGATGAAACAAATTGAGGCAATGATTGAAGCTTCCAAAGCAGAAAATGCACAAGTCAATGCGCCGAAAACAGCAGAAAAAACGACCGCACTTTCTACGCAAAATAACGCAGAAAATAGCGATTTTGAGCCGTTGGAAACAGAAATCAGCATTGATGATTTCGCCAAAATTGACTTGCGTGTAGCCAAAGTGATTAGCTGTGAGGCTGTACCTGAAAGCAATAAATTATTGAAATTCCAATTGGATTTAGGCGCTGAAACCCGTCAAGTGTTTTCTGGGATCAAAGCGGCTTACGGTAAACCGGAAGAATTGGTAGGTCGTTATGTCATTATGGTTGCCAACCTTGCTCCTCGTAAAATGAAATTCGGTATGTCGGAAGGCATGATTTTGTCTGCAGGTAGCGGTGGAGCCGATTTATTCTTACTTGATGTGGATAGCGGTGCTAAAGCCGGCTCCCGAGTAAAATAAAAGCCAAATACCGAGTAAATACTCGGTATTTTTTTGTAAATAAGGAGAAAATCAATGACACCTCATATTAATGCAGTTCAAGGGGCGTTCGCTGACGTGGTTCTTATGCCCGGTGATCCGTTGCGTGCAAAATATATCGCAGAAAAGTTTTTGACAGAGGCGCAATTGGTGACAGATGTGCGTCATATGTTGGGTTATACAGGATATTATCAAGGTAAACGGGTTTCCGTGATGGGGCATGGTATGGGTATTCCCTCTTGTTCCATTTATGCGAAAGAATTAATTACCGAATATGGTGTGAAAACACTGCTTCGTGTGGGGTCTTGTGGTGCTTTGTCTGAGGCAATTCAATTGCGTGATATTGTCATTGCATTGGGTGCAAGCACAGATTCTAACGTGAATCGCATTAGGTTCAAACAATATGACTTTGCCGCTATTGCTGATTTTTCATTGGTGCAAAGTGCGGTCAAAATTGCACAACATTTGCAAATCAAGGCACATGTCGGCAATGTGTTTACTACAGATTTATTTTATACGCCGGATACACAACTTTTTGATATTGCAGAAAAATTAGGTATTCTCGGGGTGGAAATGGAAACAGCCGGTTTGTATGGTGTTGCAGCTGAATTTGGCGCAAAAGCGATGGCGATGATGACGGTGTCCGATCATATTCGTACAGGTGAAAAAATGACATCGGAAGAACGTCAATTTAGTTTTGATGAGATGATCAAATTAGCCTTAGAAACTGCCTTAGAAAACTAACTAAAATACTTACTAAAAATGCCCTAAATTACACAATTTAGGGCATTTTCTTTGTCATTAGAATTTAGCAACAAAGTCTGCATACGCCTTAATAAAACCGCTTAAAGTAGCAGCGACTGCTTCAGAAGGGTTGCCTTCAGCATCAAATGCACCGTTGAACAAACCGCCAATATTAGCGGCAAATGGTGCAGTCGGCATATTGATAAATGAACCGGAGGTAATGACACGCAAGTGATCTGCCGCACGCACGCCACCACCAGCTCCGGCACCTACGGAAACAATGCCGGCAGGTTTGCCAATCCATAGGCTTTGTCCCATTGGGCGAGAACCGATATCGATAGCGTTTTTAATCATGGCAGAATAACTGCCGTTGTGTTCCGGTGTGATGAAAATATAGGCATCAGCTTGCGCAATTTGTGTTCGGAATATTTCATAAGATTGAGGGGAATTCGCATCTAAATCACGGTCATAAAGTGGTAGATGTGCGATTTCGACGATGTCTAACTGCAGGCTTGTAGGAGCAAGCTGTTGTAAATGTTTAGCGACTAGCTTGCTAAATGAGGTACTACTGCCGCTGCCAACTAATAGGGCGATTTTTTTAGTCATTTTGTTTTCCTTATTTAAAAAGTGCGGTTGAAATAGAGTTTAAAATTATAGTGAAAATCTCTGTATTGATAATGATAGATTTTATTGAAAAATTATTAACTCAGAGTAAATAATCAAGCCCAATAAGCAAAATTTGCCCATAAAGGTAAGCCGGCACTTAGTAATAACATCATCATCAACATCATATAATTCAGACTTGTTTTACGGAAAATATGTCCGCCAATAATCAATGTTATTAGCAAATGTAAAATAAAATATAAGGCAAGAGCCAATTCATTTTTAAAAATGCCGGCAAAATAGACCGCACTTTGTTGGCTTAATAAGGTGAGCAAAATCAGCAAGACAATCACATTACTCAAAAGTGAAATTAATACACCAAAGGGCAATAAATTAATGAAATTATGCAGTCGGTTTTTCGATACTAATAAAGCTAGATGTGCCAGCACAATAGCTACGGCTATTTGAGCAAAAATATTATATTGTAACCACGCCAACAACGGTAATTCAGATAAAATAATGCCGTAGCAAATCACGCCGACAACGCTGCTAAATAGGGCGATTTTGAGCATAGCATTACGCAATTGATCTTCCGAAGGTTGTTTGTAAGTGGCGATGGTGATGATAATACCGCACAGACAAAGGAAATCGCTTAGCACATAATGATAGTTGGAAAATAATCCTAACAATAGCCATAGCCCCCAATAGAGAGCAAAGCCCAATTGCATTTTGCCGAGCCTTCCACGTTGGCCGGGGCAGATTTCACCTTTATAAAAGATCAGTAAACAGAGACATTGAGCGACTAACACGGCGAATGCCAAATGAGGAATCGCATGTGAATGAGGTTGTAAATAGAGGCAGAATAAATCAATGATAAGCACGGCTAAAATAGGCAACAAGCCAAAAAGTGCGGTGGATTTTGAGGTTTTTTCGTCAGACATAGTTGCGTTTACAAGATGTTAAAAATGTCGCTTATTATGCAAAATTTCTGTTTGATTGCCTAGCGAAAAAAATCCTACTGCCAAGTAAAATTTAGGTTAAAATGACCGCACTTTTAGTGATGGGGAGCAGGTATGTTGCTTGATGTCATTTTCTTTGTGGGTTTGGTTGTGGTCGCAATGACCGGCGCATTGTCTGCTGGTCGTGAGCGAATGGATATCTTCGGCGTAATCGTCATTGCATTTATGACTGCACTGGGTGGTGGTGCGGCTCGGGACATTATTTTAGGGCATTATCCCCTGAGTTTTGTGGCAAATCCGGAATATGTGCTGATTGTGGTGCTATCTGCCGTGATCACTGTATTATTATCACCTTTAATCAAGCATTTTAACCAATCTTTCCGCACAATTTTCCTTGTGTTAGATGGCTTGGGGCTGATTTTATTTGCTATTATCGGCACACAAATTGCTTTAGATATGGGCTATGGTTTTACGGTAGCTGTGATTTCAGCGATTTTGACAGGTGCGTTCGGCGGTGTATTGCGTGATATTTTATGTAACCGTATCCCATTGATTTTTCAACAAGAATTATATGCTATGGTGGCCTTGTTAGCGGCCGCTATTTATATGGGTTTATTGGCATTGGGTGTCTCTCAAAATCTCGTCGTCATGATTACCTTAGCGGTAGGTTTTATTGTGCGGTTGTTGGCGATCTATTTTAAATGGGGTTTTCCGGTGTTTGATTATCAAGAACCGCCTCAACAAGATATAAATCAAAAACGCCTTAAAAGACGGAAATATAAAGAACACTAGGATCTTTGATAATTTAAATAAGCCGGTAATATAGGCAGGTTTTTATCATCATATTTGAATTATCAACAGACCCTAGCAGAAAACAGGAAGAAAAATATGACAAATTTAATCGAAATGGGCAAAGCGGCAAAAGCGGCCTCTTATGTGTTGGCACAACTTTCACAAAGTGAGAAAAATCGAGCTTTAGGCATTATTGCGGATCAACTGGAACAACAGCAAGAACGTATTTTAGCCGCCAATGCGTTGGATATTCAGGCAGCAAAAGAAAACGGCATTTCTGAGGCAATTATTGATCGTTTGTTATTAACGGAAGCCCGTTTGAAAGCGATAGCAAATGATGTACGTTATGTGATGACACTGGCTGATCCGGTGGGTAAACTCATTGACGGTGATGTGCTGGATAGTGGGTTAAAATTAGAGCGTATTCGTGTGCCTTTAGGGGTGGTAGGTACGATTTATGAAGCCCGCCCGAATGTGACGATTGATGTGGCAAGCCTTTGTTTGAAAACCGGTAATGCGGTAATTTTGCGTGGTGGAAAGGAAACCCAACATTCCAATCAAATTTTAGTAGATGTGGTGCAATATGCCCTTGTTCAAGCAGGGCTACCACAGGCCGCAGTGCAGGCAATCACAAACCCTGATCGTGCGTTGGTCATGGAACTGTTAAAACTGGATCGCTATGTAGATATGATTATTCCGCGAGGCGGAGCAGGTCTACACGAATTATGCAAACAGCATTCCTCTATTCCGGTGATTGTTGGAGGCATTGGCGTTTGTCATACTTTTGTAGAGCAAAGTGCGGATCAAAATCAGGCAGTTTCCGTGATTGAAAATGCCAAAACACAACGCCCAAGCACCTGTAATACATTGGAAACCTTGTTGGTACAAGAAAGTATTGCTGCTGAATTTTTACCGAAACTGGCAAAAAAATTAGCAGGCAAAATTGCAAAATATCACGCCGATCCTACCGCACTTTTGATTTTACAACAGGCAAATGCGGCAGTTGAGCCTGTGCAAGAAACGGATCTTCGCAAAGAATGGCTTTCCACCGATTTAAATGTGGTGATTGTCAAAGATATTCATGAGGCGATTGTACATATTCGTGAATATGGCACACAGCACTCCGAGGCAATTTTAACTTCATCACAAAAATTGGCACAGCAATTTGTTGCACAAGTGGACGCAGCGGCAGTCTATATCAATGCCAGTACCCGATTTACCGACGGAGGACAATTCGGCTTAGGCGCAGAAGTGGCAGTAAGTACGCAAAAACTACACGCCAGAGGCCCAATGGGATTGGAGGCTTTAACCACTTATAAATGGGTTTGCTCAGGTGATTATACTGTCAGACAATAATTCCTATTTAGTAAATCGGTACTAAAATTAAATAAAATCTAATATCCCGTTTGTTTTAAAATGAATGGGATAATTTTTTAATATTTTTATTTGACAAGTTTTAATTAAATCGTTATTTGTAACATATCTTTTATTTTTCATCTTTAAGGGGAATATTTATGTCAAATCTTTCAGTGGCTAAATTCGGTGGCACAAGTGTTGCTAATCATGCGGCAATGACCGCATCTGCTAAAATTGTGATTGCGGATCCGAACACACGAGTAGTGGTACTTTCTGCTTCCGCAGGGGTGACTAATTTATTGGTTGAATTGGCGAATGGGTGTGATGCGGCTAAGCGTGTAAAATTAGTGGGCGAAGTTCGTCAAATTCAAGAAAATATCTTGAACGAATTACAAGATGCAAGCACAGTACGCCCTGAAATTGAGGAATTATTGAAAAGTGTGGAATATTTGGCGGAAGCTGCAAGTCTTGCTACTTCAGCAGCCTTAACCGATGAATTAATCAGCCATGGCGAAATGATGTCTACCAAGATTTTCGTACAAATTTTGCGTGAATTAAATACGCAAGCCACATGGATTGATGTACGCACAGTGGTGGCAACCAACAGCCATTTCGGTAAAGCTGCACCAAACGATGAATTAACCCAGAAAAACAGCGATAATATATTAAAACCACTTATTGATCGTGGTGAATTAATTATTACGCAGGGCTTTATCGGCCGTGATCCTGAAGGCAAAACCACCACCTTAGGTCGTGGCGGTTCCGACTATTCGGCGGCCTTAATTGCGGAAGTGTTAAATGCAAAAGATGTGTTAATTTGGACTGATGTGGCGGGCATTTACACCACAGATCCACGCATTGTGCCGGCGGCAAAACGTATTGATACAATGAGCTTTGCAGAAGCGGCGGAAATGGCAACTTTCGGTGCGAAAGTCTTACACCCTGCAACCTTATTACCGGCAGTTCGCAGTAATATTCCGGTGTATGTAGGTTCAAGTAAAGCGCCACAAGACGGCGGCACTTGGGTCACTCGCGACCCACAACCACGCCCGACTTTCCGTGCCATTGCGTTGCGTCGTGATCAAACTTTATTAACCTTATCCAGCTTAAATATGCTACATGCACAAGGTTTCTTGGCAAATGTATTCAACATTTTGGCAAAACACAAAATTTCTGTTGATACTATCACCACTTCTGAAGTCAGCGTCGCTTTAACCTTGGACAAAACCGGCTCGGCTTCTTCCGGTGCGGAATTGCTTTCTAACGAATTATTAAGCGAATTAAGCGAAGTTTGCACGGTAAAAGTGGATACAGGCTTATCCTTAGTGGCATTAATCGGCAATGATTTACATATTTCTGCCGGCATAGCCAAACGCATTTTCACTGCGTTGGAGCAACATAATGTACGCATGATTAGTTACGGTGCCAGCACAAACAACATTTGCACCTTAGTACAAAGCAGCCAAGCGGACGATGTGGTGCGTGCATTACACGCTGAATTTTTTGAGTAAGTGCGGTTGGTTTTCAGCATATTTAAAAAATCCTCAACTTGGTTGAGGATTTTTTTTATGATTAATTGACTTTAATCAGTTTTTGTATCTGATTGTCAGGAGAGGTAATTAAAATCTCTTTCGGTGGGGATTTTTGTCGATGTAAAATCGCCACCACATTTCCCACTTTAGCGATTTCTTGAAATTGCCCGTCCACTTTATAGTTTGCCACATCAATCCCGTCTTTAAAAATCAAAAAGGTACTGATTTTGGTGCTACGAATGGTTTCCAAACCAATTGCTTGTTGATCAGGCACGTTATAGCTCGGTGTTTTGCGTTTGGCATATTGAGCCAATAGTTTACTATCTTGGCTTATTGCTAAGATCTCACGGAGCTTTTTTATTTCGGCTTCATTCACCTCGCTATACTTGGCTTGGATCTGATTTAACGGCGTTTCTGCCGGCGTATTAGGAGTGTCTGTGAGGCTTTTAGCTTCAGGCACAACCTGATTTTCCACGGTTTCTTTTTCCATCACAGGCATTGCAATCATATTCACGTCATCGTTCACGGATTGCGTTTTTCCTTGTGTGCTTGCACTTGGCTCGCTCAATGCTACCGGCTTAGGTTTTGTCTCGTCATATACCACATTCCCGATAAATTGGGTCGGCGCTAAACTGACATTTTCCCCAACCAAAGCCAACACGACTTTATCGTCCAACATATCAAAGCGTAACTCTTGTTTACTCTGTTGCTGAGCCAACTGTTGATTGGTTTGATTAAGCAACTCCTGCAAACTGTGGCGGTCATCTTGCTTGACTTTGATTTGAACCGTGGAATTATGTTTTGCCGCATAATAACCGATACCTAATTTCTCCGCCAATTGTTGCGCCAAATCGCCCACATTGCCTTTATAAGTGACAGCGATACGGGCTTGTTGATATTTTTGCAACTCAACCTCATTGGCAGTAGCCAATGAGGTTGTCAAACTTAAGAAAAGTGCGGTGAAGATTTTTGAGGTTTTGAATCCCTTGTTGATTTTCATCTTGTTCATCATTTTCATCACCGCCTTACCACGCAAAACCCAAGCCTGCACCCACGGCAAAATCTGATTTTTGTGATACGGAGGTATTCAGTTTATAAGACACGCGTCCATTATCGCTTAACCCACTAAAACCGACAGCCACTGCTGTAGTGCCTTGTGTGTGTCCTGTACCCACAGAAATTTGACGTTGCCCCGGTAAGGCCACTTGTGGCAAGCTCGCCATAGCGACAGCATTGGAAACGGAACCTTTGATTTTTTTCACGTCTTTTTCCACTTTATCAATACGTCCATGGACTGCACCGATTTCACGATCTAATTGGGCTTTATTTACCGCATCCGTTGGGGCGACCCCCTCTGCCACACCGGTCAAACGACGGGCTTCACCAAGGGCATTGCTGAAATTCACTTCATTACCGCCCAAGTGGTTAGCGACTCCTACAATGCCGCCTGTTGGCGAAGTCGGGTGATATTTCACAATACCCAATTTGCCGTTATCAACGGCTTTGGCCACCGCATATAACTGGCTACCGTTAATCGCATCGGTACTGGTTTCAGACACTAAGCCTGCCGCCACATTTTGAATACGGCGCTCTTCACCTTTGGCACCCACTGTCACCACGCCCACCGCTTGAGCTGCTGCGAATTTATACACATCACCCAATAATTCCGAGTATTCATATTTGGTTGTGCCTGCAGTTTCAGCGGTACGTTCAACGGTTGCAGCGGATTTATGGCCTAAATTCACGGAATTTTCAGCAGTTTGAGTAATGTTTGAACCAATGGCTACCGCATTTTTATGGGCAACTACATTGTCCGCCCCAATGCTCACTGCGCCGTCGCCGGAAACCGTTGAGCCTGAGCCAATGCCCACTGCTTTTTCGCCGGAAACGCCGGCATTATCACCAATGGCAATAGCAGAAACCCCGTTGGCAACGGCATTTTCACCTAAGGCTAATGCCTTATCTTTCAAGGCTTTTGCCCCTTTGCCGATAGCCACACTGCTGTCACCGATGGCTTGAGAATTAGCCCCAATTGCCACCGCACTTTCACCTGAAGCAAAGGCATTAGTGCCTTCGGCAACGGCATTATTGCCTTTTGAACCCAACGGCGACGTGGCTAATTGATTATCCAAGCCCAATAAGCTATTGCGTTTGTTATCCAAGTCTTGTTGAATTTCCGCCAGTTTTGCACGGGCTTCCTCTAATTTAGCGGTTAAATCGTTTTTCACCCCTTCCGCTGTTTGTTCTTCACCGGTTAAGGCAAGGGCATTGATTTGGTTTTCTAAATCTGCAATTTCATTTTGCTTGGTTTTAATGGTTTCTTTTTGAGTGTTAATTTCCGCACTTTTTGCGTCAATGGCTTTGCGGATTTCTTGTAAGGCTAAGCTCTCATTGTTGTATGGCAATAAGGTGGCTTGGGCTTCACGTTCGTATTGTTTCCATAATTCAATGGCTCTGTTGATTTCTCCTTTAATATCGATATTCCATGTGGTCGGTTCGAATTGGTGGATATAGTATTTTTCATCTTTTTTACTGCCGTAGTAATCAAATTCTGCTAGATACTTACGTAATTCAATAACCTGAGCAGCTTTTGCATTGCGTTCGTCTTCAGATAAGCTAGAACTTTCTAACGCACGTAAGTTAGTGGCAAGCTCTTCTATTTTGCCCATAAATGGAAGAACTTTCGTGTCCATATAGCTTTTGAACTCGTTTTTATCAAAGATCCAAGCATCATTGTTATTATAATCAATGAGGCTATTGTATTTCTTAAAGCCTTCTACAACCTTTTCCATATAGACAAGTTGTTCTATCGTTACTGCCCTCTCTACATCTTTAGTGAAATTAATAATATTCTTGAGATCAACTGGATTTACAAACTCTTCACCTAATAGCTGGCGACTGACCGGGGGATAAATGAATTGTAAATTTAAATACCGCTCCTGATTACCGGCAGTACCATATCTACTACGGATGTAATCATAAATGTCACCTTTATAATGTTGAGTGGCTTTATAGAATGCTCCATTGGTATCAGAATATAAGTTATTTATTACAAAACTGTGTATATTACTTTGAATTTGACTATATTTATCTTTTTCTAGATATCCTCGTTGTTTTCTAAACTCCTCTTTTGCCTTAGACCAAGCTAGACTTGCCTTATTATAATCCTCCCGTTCTTTTGAGAATGGGAGGGAATTTCTAGGAAATTCAGGGGCTTTAATAGGGTATTCCTCCTCTATTTCCAGTGGTTTGTTATAGAGGTAAAAATCTGCTATTGCTTCTGCAGTATAAGGTTTTGAGTTTTTAATATATATGTCTTGCCTCAAACTATATTCGATTTGGTTAATGTTGTTAGAACCACTACTGCGTAGAGAATCATGTTGAAGATAAATTCGATCAGTTTCTGTTTTAAGGCGGCTGAAATCATTATTTATTTTCTGAGTGAAAATAGGTTTAAGGAAAGTAATATTCCCCTGCGCATTTCGATAACCTTCAATCAATTCACGGTATTTATCATCACTAATATTTAACGCACCAAAATCCCGTTCTACACCGTTTTTTAAATCTGCAGTTAAATCGGCAATCCCTGTTGGAGTATTTAATTTATTCCAATCTAAGGCATTGATGATATTTAAGAAATTACGATAGCTTTCTTTATTGCCGTTGGGCAAAAAGGCATTGCTGCCGAAGCTGTTTTCCAATTGGGTTAGGCGGGTGTTTTCTTGATCCAATTCGGCCTGTTTTGCGGTTTTTTGCCCGTTTAAGGTTGCTTGTTGTGCCTGTTTTTCACGCACACGTTCTAAAATGGTTTCATATTGGGCAATTTGTGAGTTGAGAGTATCTTGCAATTGTTGATTGGCGGTGCCTTTTTTTTCTTGCTCGGCAATTTGGGTGCGTAACCCCTCAATTTGATTGAGTAAATCACGGAAATTCGCCAGTTCTGCGGCAAATTGTTCCGGTTTAATGTTGCCACCGGTGGCAATGGCATTGTTGCCCACGGCTTGTGAACCTGTGCCGGAAGCGAAACTGTCTTTACCCACAGCAATATTATTAGTGCCGGCGGTGTTACCTACAGGAAGGGAATTGGCATAAGAAAACGGGCTTAAGCCAAGAAGAGCGGAAATTAATGCAACCGCAGAAAGATTTTTGTTGCAGAAAGGTTTGATTAGGCTAGAATTTTGCTTGCTTGCTTGCTTGCTTGGTATTGGTGATTATTCATAATGTTATCCTCTTTATAAATAAAATAAATGCCGTGCAATTATAATGAGTTATTGGCGATAAGTTAAGCGAAATATGAGCTGTTGTGCAAAAAACGGAGAGAAATCTCTTGAGTATCAACAGAGTTGAGTGGTTGTTAGGACGAGGTTATTTCCCCTTTTCTCTGCAAATTCTTGAGTTTATTTGCCTTAAGGAAAAGGGCGATATTAGCGTTTTCTTCAGAGACCACTGAATTTATTCTGCTGAGGATTTTATTTCGATGTCAGGAAATTTTTTGATTAATTTCTGCCATTCGATTTTATCAATGACAATTTGCAGTTCAAACTCGCCCTGTTCGTTGATTGTTTCTTGGCGAATGCAATGTTGTTGATATAAGGCATGGCGGAGTTTGCCTTGTTGTGGGGAAAGATTGAGATTGAGGCTGATCATCTCATTTTTGAGGCGTTGGCGGATTGCCTCAAACAACAAATTTAAACCAAGCCCTTTTTGTGCCGACAGATACACGGCGGTGGCTTGATTTTCTTCGTTATATTCAATATGTGGTTCGATATGTTCGAGCTGATCGATTTTGTTATACACCAATAAGGTTGGGATATTTTCTGCCTTAATTTCGCTGAGTACCTGATTTACCGCTTGGATATTTTCCGATTTTCTGTTGTCAGCCACATCAATGATATGCAATAACAAGGCGGCTTCTGTGGTTTCTTGTAAGGTGGATTTGAATGCGCAAACCAAGTCGTGAGGCAAATCTCGGATAAAACCGACGGTGTCGGCTAAAATGGTTGTGCCGACATCTTGAATGGGTAAACGGCGTAAAGTCGGATCTAATGTGGCGAAAAGCTGATCCGCTGCATAGACATCAGCTTGGGTTAATTGATTAAACAAGGTAGATTTTCCGGCGTTGGTGTAACCTACCAATGAAATAGTGGGAATATCAGCTTTTTGTCTGGTTTGGCGGTTTTGATTGCGTTGTTTTTCCACTTTTTCCAGCTTATTTTGCAACTGTGCCAAGCGGACTTTAATTAATCGGCGGTCAGTTTCAAGTTGTGTTTCACCCGGCCCACGCAAGCCCACAACGCCTTTTTGTTGGTCTAATCCTGTCTTGCGGCGGATTAATCGGGTGGATAAGTGGCGTAACTGAGCTAATTCAACTTGGAGTTTCCCTTCGTGTGATCTGGCTCGTTGCGCAAAAATATCTAAAATTAAGGCGGTGCGGTCAATAACCCGACAATCACAGAGGCTTTCTAAATTGCGTGTTTGTGCCGGTGTGAGTTGATGATTGACTAAAATCACATTGGCATTGTGTTGTTTAACTGCGTTGGCGATTTCTTCGGCTTTGCCTTGCCCGACAAAATATTTTGCCTGTGGGGTGGAACGAGAAGTGGTGATCAGCTCGGCGACAGCAACGTTCGCCGACTCCGTCAGTTGTAAAAATTCTTCCAGATCTTCGGTATTTTTAGTTGGCGAAAAGAATACATGCACCACAACAGCATTATCTCGATAGATGTCGGGAATGTGGTTTTCTGGTGGGGAAAAGGTAGAAAGTGCGGCTGAAACAGCTGAATTTTCCACCGCACTTTGTGGCGATTTTACGATGTCAGCCAAGAATTATTCCGCTTGGTTTTCTGTGGTCTCGCTAGGCTGAGACGGGTGTTGTTGATTGTGATTATTATGGTGAGACACTGCTCGTGCCGGCACAACGGTAGAAATAGCATGTTTATACACCATTTGATTTACTGTGTTTCTGAGTAAAATAACAAATTGGTCGAAGGATTCGATTTGACCTTGTAATTTAATCCCATTGACTAAATAAATAGAGACCGGAATGCGCTCACGACGAAGTGCATTTAAATAAGGATCTTGTAATGATTGTCCTTTTGCCATTTTATTTTCCTTCTTATTGTTGTTAATGGTCGCTGTGCAATATAACAATTTTTAGCGTTTTTGCATAGCCATATCAAAAACTTGTTTTACCTTTTTAATATTGCTTTCCATATTCAGGCTGTCTAGCCATTGGGGTTCCGTTTTCCAGCCCCGTAGCCAAGTGAGTTGGCGTTTCGCCAGTTGGCGTGTCGCACAAATGCCACGATAGACCGCTTCCTCTAAAGGATAATCCCCTTGTAAGTGTTCCCACATTTGGCGATAGCCCACGCAACGAATAGAGGGCAGATTTAAATGTAAATCGGGGCGGGCGTAGAGTGCTTTGACTTCCTCTAAAAAGCCTTGTGCCATCATTTTTTGAAATCGCAGCTCAATACGTTGATGTAAAATGTGGCGATCTTCAGGAGCAATGGCAAATTGTAAAATGTGATAGGGCAGAGGCTCACCTTTTTGTGCCGTGAGTTCGGTGAGTGTTTTGCCGGTTAAATAAAAGACTTCTAAGGCTCGCCCGATCCGTTGGCTGTCATTGGGATTAATTCGCTGAGCCGAAACGGGATCCACTTTCGCTAATTCTTGATGTAGTACTCTCCAACCCTGCATTTCTGCTTTCTGTTCAATTTCAGACCGCACTTTTTCATCGGCATTGGGCAGAGGTGAAAGCCCTTCTAATAAGGCTTTGTAATATAACATTGTGCCACCGACCAACAAGGGGATTTTGCCTTGGGCGGTAATTTCCGCCATTTCTCTTAAGGCATCATCACGGAAATTCATTGCTGAATAGCTTTCCGCCGGATCTAAAATATCAATTAAACGATGGGGGGCAAGTGCCAATTCTGCTGCATTGGGCTTTGCTGTGCCAATATCCATGCCTTTATAAATTAAGGCACTATCAACGCTGATGACTTCTACGGGCAGGGTTTGGCGAAGCCGGATAGCTAAGTCGGTTTTACCCGAGGCTGTCGGGCCCATTAAAAATATGGCAGCGGGTTTTGTCATTGTGCCTCCGACAAAAAACGCATTAAATTCACTTCAATCCATAAATCGGCCAACTGAATTTGCTGTTGTTTGCTCAATAACTGCTCGGTTTCTTGCAATAAATTCACTGCACCTGCCAGCGTTATAATGTCGGTATAGGTGAGTTGTTCACAAAGTGCGGTAGCAAAATCGGCCGTTTTATCAAAGGATTGGTTTAATAAGGTGATAACCAAATGCTGTAAGTTTTGTTGGCGTAAGATCTGTGGTACGGCATTGAGTGTCAAACGTTGTTGCGTGCTATTTTCCACAAAGTCAAAACCACATTCGGCAAAAAAGGTTTTTTGGATTTGCCACATTGCCTGTTGTTCGGCATTGAAACGGAAAACCAGAGGAATAAGTAAGGGAACACTATGTTGTGGATTTAACTGCAATTTGCACCGCACTTTTTGCAAGGCTGTGAGTGGTAGTAAATAAAAAGCGTCCTCTTGTTGCAATAATAACGCCTGATTTTTGACTAAGGCTAAGGCACGCAACATAGCGCTTGGCGTGCTTTCTTGTGTCGCAATTATCTCGGTTTTTTCGCCATTTTCAATGGATTGTGTTGAAACGGCCGGACGGATTAATTCACCGTAAAGTCGTTGTTCGGTTTTACTGACTTTTGCAGGTTCAATATGGCTTGAAAACTTTGGTGTAAAATCCTGTTTTTCGCTTTCCTTCGAGAGAGACGCAAACCTGTTTTGTCCGGCTGCGGAACGGTTTGGCTTAGGCTGTGCTGAGTAGTTTGTCGTTGGGTTATAGCCCGGTTGCGGTTCGTGGATTTGGGTCTCCTCAGTTTCTTGAGCCAAGTCGGTATCGGCAAAATTTAATTGATCCGCATTGCATAGTGCATGGTTTACGCCTTGAAAAATAAAATCATGGATTAAACGGGCTTGTTGGAAACGCACTTCATGTTTGGTCGGGTGTACATTCACATCTACTTCATTAGGATTGAGATCGAGAAATAATACAAAGGCCGGATATTGTTCCGTGCCTAAAAATTCAGCATAGGCTTGGCGAATAGCATGAGTGATAACTTTATCTCTCACCATTCTGCCATTGATATAACAATAACTCAGATCATTTTGTGAGCGACTGAAGTTTGGAGTGGCTACCCAACCGGATAAATGTAAGTCATCATGTTTCCAGTCAATATGTAGGGCGTGTCGGATAAAATCCTCGCCACAAATTGCCGCAATTCGTTTCAATACTTGTGATTTTTCTACCGCACTTTTGTATTGGCGAACGGTTTTATCGTTGTGGGTCAGGGTAAAAGCTATTTGTGGTTTGGCAAGGGCAATACGGCGAATGACCTCATCTATATGGGCAAATTCGGTTTTGTCCGTACGCAAAAATTTACGGCGTGCCGGTGTGTTAAAAAATAAATTGGCCACTTCCACAGTTGTGCCGACAGGGTGTGAGGCAGGTTTTATGATGCTTTCCTGTTCTCTGCCTTGAGTAAACACTTGCCAAGCCTCTGTTTGTTCTGCGGTACGGGAGGTTAGGGTTAAACGGGAAACCGAACTGATACTGGCCAATGCTTCGCCACGAAAACCCAAACTTAAAATCGCTTCTAAATCTTCAATGCTACTGATTTTGCTGGTGGCGTGGCGAGCCAAAGCAAGGCTGAGCTCTTCTTTGGGAATGCCTAAACCGTTATCGCGAATACGGATTAAGGTTGCACCACCGTTTTCAATATCAATTTGAATACGGGTTGCACCTGCGTCTAAACTGTTTTCGACCAATTCTTTGACGACTGAAGCAGGACGTTCTACCACTTCGCCGGCAGCGATTTGGTTGGCAAGCTGAGGCGGTAATATTTGAATGGGCATAGCTATTCCTTCAGTTTAATTTTTTGACCGGCATTCACTTTACCGTCTTTAATCTGTGGGTTTAGTTTCAATAAAGTATTTAGTGGCACATTATATTGGCGAGAAACCGCATACAGCGTTTGGTTTTTTTCCATTATATGTTGTTTCGGTAACTCGATTTTATTCTCTGTTTTTTTCCCGTTGTCTTTTTTATTTTTTCCTTCTGAGACCGGCTTTTCATTGCCTTTCGGTGATGTCGCGGATTTGTCGGCATTGTCCGATTTTTGATTATTTTTCACCGCACTTTTGCCGTTATCGGGAATAGTGAGTTTTTGTCCGATAAACAATTCCCGTTTTTTCAGCTTGTTTAGTGTCACAATGTCATCGGCTTTCACTTGATATTGTTTGGCGATTTTATCCAAACGGTCTCCTGATTTGACCTCATGCACTATGCCGCCGGCTTTTAACTCGGTTTTTTGTTGTTCGGCTTGTGTGGCATTTGTGGATTTTTCCTGATTGTCCGATTTTTGGTTATTTTTCACCGCACTTTTGCCGTTATCGGGAATAGCGAGTTTTTGCCCGATAAACAATTCCCGTTTTTTCAGCTTGTTTAGTGTCACAATGTCATCGGCTTTCACTTGATATTGTTTGGCGATTTTATCCAAACGGTCTCCTGATTTGACCTCATGCACTATGCCGCCGGCTTTTAACTCGGTTTTTTGTTGTTCGGCTTGTGTGGCATTTGTGGATTTTTCCTGATTGTCCGATTTTTGGTTATTTTTCACCGCACTTTTGCCGTTATCGGGAATAGCGAGTTTTTGCCCGATAAACAATTCCCGTTTTTTCAGCTTGTTTAGTGTCACAATGTCATCGGCTTTCACTTGATATTGTTTGGCGATTTTATCCAAACGGTCTCCTGATTTGACCTCATGCACTATGCCACCGGCTTTTAACTCGGTTTTTGTCGCTTCATTTTTGATAGTATCTGTTTTTACCGGCTCAATTGGGGCAATCTGATCTAATTTTTCCACTTTATTGCTTGGTGTGTTCGGGCTGCCACTGCGTTTACGGTAATCTAATAATCCTTGGTAAATCATATAAGCCACTCGTTTGCGATAGGTGAGTGTATTGAGCTTGGCTTCTTCTTCTGCATTGGATAAAAAGCCGGTTTCCACCAATACAGAGGGAATGTCCGGTGAACGTAATACGCCCAGACTGGCGTGTTGTGGTCGGCTACGGCTAAGAGAGGTAATTTTGGCAAAATTATTTAAAATGGCATTACCTAATTCATAACCCACCCGTTGGCTATGTCCGAATTGCAAATCCAGTACAGTTTGATTGAGATAGAGTTCTTTACTGTGGGATAACACTTCCCCTGCGCCGCCTAATAATTCGGCTCGTTTTTCATCAGCTTCCAACCATTGCCCCATTTCATCATTCGCCCGGCGATTGGAAAGCACCCAAACCGATGCGCCTCGCAAGCTGTTGCCTTCAGAAGAGTCAGCGTGAATAGAAATTAAATAATTAGCATTATGACGACGGGCGATGCCTGAGCGATCCGGTACAGAAATATAATAGTCACCGTTACGGGTTAATACTCCACGGAAATTGGGATCTTTGTCCAACAAGGCTTTCAGTTCACGGGCAATAGACAGAGTGACATTTTTTTCGTAGATACCTAAATTTCGACCTATCGCACCGGGGTCTTTGCCACCATGACCGGGGTCAATAGCAATGGTCCAAACTTCTGCAAAAACAGAAGAAGAAAAAAGTGCGGTGAAAATAAATAATAAAATTCGTTTCATTCTATCTTTATAGTTAAAGTAATTCGATGAGTTGTTTACCCTGTGCCGTTGTGCCAATTAATTCGATTTGGCGTGCGTTATCTACATAAGCAATATTGATCTGCAAATCGGCTTGTTCTAATAATCCTTTTCCTTTTTCTGCCCATTCGATTAAACATACCGCATTGAGGCTGAAATAATCACGAATGCCCATAAATTCCAGTTCTTCAGGATCGCTTAAGCGGTATAAATCAAAGTGATAAATTTGTTTTTCAGGTAAATGATATTCTTCCACTAGGGTATAAGTCGGGCTTTTTACCTTGCCTTGATGTCCGAATGCCTGAATAATGCCACGGCTTAGAGTCGTTTTACCGGCTCCAAGTTCACCGTTTAAATAGAATACAACGGCTTTGTTTGTGGAAAGTTGGCGAATGGCTTGCACCAATTTGTGACCAAAATCGAGCATCGCATTTTCATCGGCGATAAATTGAGAATAAGGCATTTTCTTTATTTTCATCTGTAAAAAACGGCAGGAAATTCTACCGCACTTTGTACTTTTTAGATAGGTTGTTGAGCCGTTTTACTTAAGAAAAAAGGACGCTTTATAGCGTCCTTTAAGAATTTGGAGCGGGAAACGAGGCTCGAACTCGCGACCCCGACCTTGGCAAGGTCGTGCTCTACCAACTGAGCTATTCCCGCAGAGGTCTTTCTGAATAACCTCAGAAAACGAGGCTTATTATACGAAGATTTTTATCCCAAGCAAGCAAAAATTTGTCAAAAATTATTGCTTGCTTGAATTTTAGTCTAATTTAATGAAATGCTCACGGTAATAAGCCAATTCTTTAATACTTTCCCGAATATCGTCTAAAGCTAAGTGAGAGTTGGTTTTGGTAAATCCGTCCAATAATTCCGGTTTCCAACGGCGAGCCAGCTCTTTTAAGGTGCTGACATCTAAATGGCGATAGTGGAAATAATCCGCTAAATCCGGCATATAGTTAAATAAAAAACGCTTATCTTGCGCCACACTGTTGCCACAAATCGGCGAAGCGCCTTTAGGTACCCATTTTTTCAAAAAATCCAAGGTTTGTAATTCGGCGGCACGTTCCGTTAATTTACTGGCTTTAACACGCTCGATTAAACCGTTTTCATTGTGGGTTTTTTGACACCAATCACTCATTTTGCTTAATAATTCATCGGATTGATGCACCGCCAATACAGGTCCTTCCGCTAAAATAGTTAAATTTTTATCTGTCACAATGGTGGCAATTTCAATAATACGTTCTTTTTCAGGATCCAATCCTGTCATTTCTAAATCAATCCAAATCAGATTTTCTTTATCTTGAGCCATATTTTCAGTATCCTATGTGAAATTTTTCTCGTATTTTAGCGAAAAACTCGCTGAAATACGACCGCACTTTTGGTTTGTTTCCGATTTCATGAATATTCAATTTACCAATTTGCATATTTTCTCTATACTGCTAAGCAGTTTAGTTTAAATTTTGGAACTTCATTATGAATAAAAATATTGTTGTAGTTGGTGGTGGTGCCGGCGGATTAGAATTGGTTACTTATTTGGGGAACAAATTAGGTAATCAAGCAAAGGTTAGCCTTATAGATCGTAATCCAACCCATTTATGGAAGCCGTTATTACACGAAGTTGCCACTGGTATCTTAGATATAGGTACTGATGCAGTAAGCTATCGGGCTCAGGCTCATCAAAATAACTTCCATTTTGAGCAGGGTACTATTACAAGAATTGATCGTACCAATAAATATATTGAATTAGCACCGATTTATAGCCAAGAAGGTATTCCCATTGTAGTTGCTCGTCGTCTTCCGTATGATTATTTAGTACTTGCTATTGGTAGTAAATCTAATGATTTCAATACAAAAGGTGTTGCGGAACATTGTATTTTTCTCGACAGTAGCGATCAGGCGTTACGTTTTCAGCACAATATGTTGTCCTTATTTTTACGTTTTTCCGAGAATTTTAATTTATCTGAAATTGGAGAAGAAAGTCAGCAACAACCTTTGGTAGAAGAAGGCAAAGTCAATATTGCTATCGTGGGTGGGGGGGCTACAGGAGTGGAATTGGCGGCGGAGCTTTATTCTGCCACACAATATCTTTCTTTGTACGGTTATGGACATATTGATACGGACTGTTTGCAAGTAACCTTAATTGAAGCAAGTAGCAGTTTATTACCGGCATTGCCACAAAAAGTATCCCAAGCAGTTCATCGAGAGTTGAGTGAACTGGGTGTTAATGTGAAGCTCAATACAATGGTTGTAGAAGCAACCGCTAATGGTTTTGTGACTAAAGATGGCGAATATATTGCAGCTGATTTAATGGTATGGTCTGCCGGAGTGAGAGCTTCCAGCGTTACCCGGCAATTTGATGGATTAGAATTAAATCGAATTAATCAGATTCATATTAAAGAGACATTGCAAACGACCGTAGATGACTGTATTTTTGCTATTGGCGATTGTGCTTTTTTATTGCAAGAGAATGGAAAGCCAGTACCTCCAAGAGCACAATCTGCTCATCAAATGGCTAGGGTTTGCGGTAAAAATATTGTGGCACTTTTTCAACAAAAAACGCTTCGTCATTTTAAGTACAATGATAAAGGATCTTTGGTCTCTTTGGCTAATTTTAGCACAGTTGGTTCCTTGTTTAATAATACATTAACTGTTGAAGGAAAATTAGCTCGTTTAGCCTATATTTCACTGTATCGTTTACATCAACATGCTTTGTTTGGTTGTGTGAAAACAGGGTTGTTAATTTTAATCGGTCGAATTAATCGTTTCTTAAAACCAAAAATGAAGTTGCATTAATTTTATTAAACGTAAAAGAATGTCATCTCTAAGGAAATTGTCTTGGCCAAAGTCAAATTAACCCAAAACCAAAAACGCCGCATTCATGCCAATAATGCCAAAGCACTTGACCGTCATCAGAGACAAGCCAAAAAACAAATGGATTGGCAGGAAGAGATGTTGGGTGAGACGCAGGACGGCATCGTCGTCAGTCGCTATTCGATGCACGCTGATGTGGAAAATGCGCAAGGAGAGGTTTTTCGCTGTAATTTGCGTCGCACATTACATTCTGTGGTGGTAGGCGACCGGGTAATTTGGCGTGAAGGAAAAGAGCAGCTGCAAGGGATTAGCGGTGTGATTGAAGCCGTGCAACCAAGACAAAATGAACTGAGCAGGCCTGATTATTATGACGGTTTAAAAGTGATGGCGGCGAATATTGACCGTATTATTATTGTGTCTGCGGTCTTGCCGAGTTTATCTTTAAATATTATCGACCGTTATTTGGTGATTTGTGAAACGGCCAAGATCCAGCCTGTTATTATATTAAATAAAGCGGATTTATTATCTGATGAAGCTATGTCGGAAGCGGAGCAACAACTGAAAATTTACCAAGACATCGGCTACAAAACAATGATGATTTCCGCTAAAAGCGGCAAAAATATGGAAAATTTTACCGCACTTTTATCCCAAGGAACATCTATTTTCGTGGGGCAATCCGGTGTTGGAAAATCCAGTTTAATTAATTATATTTTGCCGGAAGTGAATGCCCAAACAGGCGACATTAGCGAAAATTCGGGGTTAGGCCAACATACCACAACGGCCTCCCGTTTATATCATTTGCCACAAGGTGGCAATCTTATTGATAGCCCGGGTATTCGTGAATTCGGTTTATGGCACTTAGAGCCGGAGCAAATTACACAAGGCTATCGGGAATTTCACTATTTTCTCGGCACCTGTAAATTCCGTGATTGCAAACATCTGAACGACCCACAATGTGCTTTGCGGGAAGCAGTGGAACAAGGCAAAATTCACCCCCTCCGATTTGAAAATTACCACCGTCTCCTTGCCGGCAGAGAAGAAAGTAAATCTCAGCGCTATTTTGTGGAATAGCTTTCTTGTGTCTTTATTCATACTCAAGAGATCCTAATGATTTATTATTGGGACTTTTTTGTCATTCTGTCTAATCTCGAGTAATCAACAGACCCTAAAAGTGCGGTCAAAAAATTCCCTTTTTTTCTGTTTTGAGCCTTGGTTTGATCGAATTGTTTGTTAATTAAGCTGAAATCGTTTTTTTTTTGCTCAATCGGAAGATTTTTATTGTTATCAGATGAATTAATATTCTCAAGTTGTTGCTTTTTGTGTAGAATGCGCACCTTTTTTTATGTATTTATTTAGGAAATATCAATGAAATTACATCATAGACACATTTTTACTTTATCTGTTATTACTTCATCTATTCTATTGACTCATAATGAGACTTTTGCGGCTTTTAATGGAATTAATTCACAACAGGGAATTGCGGTCACATCGAATGCTTCAATACCGGCAACAGCAAGTACATCAGAAACTATTGCTATAGGTAATCGTGCAGTTGCTAACGGAAAAAATACAGGTTTAAGAGCGATGTTGTTGGGCAATTTACCTAATGCGCAAGGCGGTCTTTCGATTGGTGAAAATGCGGAATCTCAAGAAAACGGGATCCATATTGGCCATCGTACACAAAAAGCGGCTTATGGCAGTCGTGCAGGGGCAACTATCGTGGGAACAGATTCAGATAGTGGCGGTTTAATGTCGAGTGTTTTTGGTACGGGAAGCAAAGTAAAAATCGACCAAAATGTGAAGGCATTTGGTTTATCTAATGTTCAGGGTACATTGGCAAGTTCTGTTGGTGCTTATAATATTATTGATGCAACCAAACAAACCTATGACGGTATGGCAACTGCGATTGTGGGGGCGGCTAATACCATTGAAGGCTCAAATGGCTCAACTATTTTCGGGGTAGGCAATAAAATTTCCAATTCTTATGTGGATCCGGCCTTAACTGCTCCTCAAGCATTGAGTATGTTGGGTGGAGATCTCTCGGTAATCGGTGATACAGAATTGGCTTCCGTTGGTGTGATGGGCGGTGGAAATACTGTGGATTATGGTCGTTTATCGACGGTCAATGGGGTGAAAAATACATTAAAAGGCAAAAATGGTGACTTGGCTGAACGTAACCAAATTACCGGTTATAAAAATACTGTGACGGATTCTGACGATACTATTTTAACCGGTACAGAAAATACTGTAACAAACGGAAAACAAAACATTGTGTTAGGTGATCAACATAATTTAGTGGGTGATAGCCAAGACCAAAATAAACGTAATGTAGTGATTGGTTACAGTGATAACACAGAATGGAAAAATATTTCTAAGACAGTGGCATTAGGTTCGGATCAGAAAATTGAAGATGATGTGAAAGAGGCTGTGTTGGTGGGTGATAAAGCAGAGGTGAAAGTATCTACTGCGGTTGCCTTAGGCTCCTCTTCGTTAGCGGATAGAGCTGCGGTTAGCGAAACTGCAGTGACTACCTCATCAGGTAATGCAGATGCAACGAATAATGAAGTTTACGCATTAGAGATTGCTGATGATGCGGATAAAAGTGCGGTGAAAAATACCGTAAAAGGTGAATTGGCTGCAGTATCTGTAGGAAATTCAAATGCAACCCGTCAAATTACTAATGTGGCGGCAGGATCAGCGGATACGGATGTGGTGAATGTGGCACAATTAAAATCAGTCGGTAATGCAGTTGAACGCAATACAACGAATATCACCAATATTTCCAATAATCTCAATCAAGTTCGTAACCAAGTGGATAATTTAGATCGCAAAGTGAATAAATTGGATAAACGTTTAACCGCAGGTATTGCCGGTGCGACCGCAATTGCTTTCCTTGAACGTCCGAATGCACCGGGTAAAAGCATGGTTTCTGTAGCTGTCGGAGGATACCGTAATGCGTCAGCGATTGCTGTAGGTTATGCCAAAAATAGCGAAAACAACAAACGCACCGTCAAGTTCGGTGTGGGCATTAATACCCAAAAAGACATTCACTGGGGCGGTAGCCTTGGTTATCAGTGGTAATTAATGAATTTGATAGATAGGCAGCGTTAATGTTGCCTATTTTTTTATTTGGGAATTGGCTTGTTTATTGATTCACTGATTTTTAAAGGATAAGATGAGGCTATGTAAAACCCATTTATATCAGCTTATGACCCTACCTCATTATTTCGAAAATCCTCAAATTTTACATATTAACACGACACCACATCATGCTTATTTTATTCCCTATTCTAATGTAGAAAGTGCGGTCAAAAATACCAGAGAATTGTCGGCGTATTTCCATTTACTTAATGGTGATTGGGATTTTGCTTACTTTGACAGTTATTGGGATTTGCCGACAGATTTTTTACAGCAGCCTTTTTCACAACAGATTCCCGTTCCCTCAAACTGGCAAAATCAGGGATATGATCAACATCATTACACCAATATTCATTATCCTTTTCCTTTTGATCCGCCTTATGTACCGCAAAATACCCCTTGTGGCGTATATCAACGGGAATTTAGTTTGCAACTTAATCCGAAAAAACGCTATTTATTAAATTTTGAGGGTGTAGATAGTTGTTTATTTTTATATGTAAATCAACAGTTTGTGGGCTACAGCCAAATAAGCCATTGTACTTCGGAATTTGATGTCACTGAATTTCTGCAAAATGGTGAAAATTGTCTGACTGCAGTGGTGCTGAAATGGTGTGACGGCAGTTATTTGGAAGATCAGGATAAATTCCGCATGTCGGGGATTTTCCGTGATGTGTATTTGTTGGAACGTGAACAGCATTATTTGCAGGATTTTTTCATCAAAACTGCACTGAGTGAAGACTTAAAAAGTGCGGTTCTTAATGTGGACATTTCCTTTTGTGGTAAAGCGTGGCCGATACATTGGCAACTTTTTTCACCCAAAGGTGAATTACTTGCGGAGCAAACCACAGAGAATGGTTGTCATTTTGAGCTTGCCGAGGTGGAATTATGGCATGCGGAAAAGCCGGTGCTTTATTGCTTGGTGTTTTCTTACGGTTCTGAAGTAATTTGCCAAAAAATCGGTTTTCGCCACATTGAAGTGAAAAACGGTGTTTTATATTTCAATGGACAAAAAATCAAATTTAATGGGGTAAATCGCCACGATAGCGATCCTAAAACCGGCTATGTGATTGATCGAGCGCAGGCATTGCTGGATTTAGGTTTGATGAAACAGCATAATTTTAATGCAATTCGTACGGCACATTATCCGAATGCTCCTTGGTTCACCGAGCTTTGTGATGAATTGGGATTTTATGTGATTGCGGAAAGTGATATTGAAAGTCACGGCAGTTCAATGCTGTATGTGTCGGAAGCGGAAGACAGTATTTTATTAAATGTGCCGAAAACACAGAACTTAGAAGAGAAAAGACAGCAAGTTATCGATAACTATTGTTATTTTGCCCGAGATCCTGAATTTAAACAGGCGATTTTAGACCGCACTTTTGCTAATGTACAACGGGATAAAAATCGTCCGTCAGTGGTGATTTGGTCGTTGGGTAACGAAGCCGGCTTCGGGGAAAATTTTGAGGCTGCGGCAAAATGGGTAAAAGACTTTGATCCAAGCCGATTGGTGCATTACGAAAATGCAGTATATCAGCATTCAGAACGTCAAAATGATACAAGCCACTTAGATTTTCATAGCGAAATGTATGCTTCAACAGAAATGATGGAGGCTTATTTCGCCGATCCTGCTAACAATAAGCCTTATTTACTCTGTGAATACACGCATGCGATGGGCAACTCTTGCGGTGATGCGGAAGATTATTGGCAGATATTTCAGCGTTATGAGGGGGCTTGCGGTGGTTTTGTTTGGGAATGGTGCAATCATTCACCTTATTTGGCAAACGGACAATTTGGTTATGGTGGTGATTTTGGTGATACACCGAATGACGGAAATTTTTGTGCGGACGGTTTGGTTACGGCAGATCGCCAAGTGCAAAGCAGTTTATTGGAATTGAAAAACGTCCATAGACCCCTTCGAGCTGCTTTAGTTGAGGGCAAAGTAGCATTAACCAATTATTTGGATTTTACCGATGCTGAGGAATTACGCATTACTTATCAGTTATCGGAAAACGGCCACATTATAGCAGAGGGTACATTGGAAAATATCAAAATCCCACCAAAACAGACCGCACTTTTACCTTTAAATTTGCCGCAAGATAACGGCAATTTATGGTTACTTGAACTCAATTATTATCAAAAACAGGCATGGGGAGTCTTGCCGGAAAACCATTTGTGTGGGTTTGATCAACTTTGTTTGTTTGGAAACAGAATGTTGCCACAACCGATTTTTGATAGGCCGAAGGTGAGATGTCATTTGACTGAAAATGCCCGACAAATCAGCGTGGAAAATGGCGAATTTCGTTATGTATTTGATAAACAAAAAGGCATATTGAGCGAGTTGATTCATAAGGGAGAAAATTTGCTGAAAGCCCCCTTGGATTTCAGCATTTGGTATGCGCCAAGAGATAATGACGGGCTGGCAAAGCAGCAATGGATCGCTGCCGGTTATCATCAGGCAGAAATAAAAGCTTATAATATTTCAGCAGAAATCAGATCAAATTCTGTCATTGTGAAAGCCTTGTGTGGTTTGGTGGCGGTGTCAAAAGGGCGAATTTTAACCTTGAATGTGGTTTATCATCTCTTTTCAAATGGAAATATTGAATTTGATGTTCAGGTGGAAAAAACACCTCACTTGCCGTTTTTACCCCGCTTTGGTCTGTGTTTTGTATTGTCTGATACATACAGACAAACGGAATATTTCGGTTATGGCGAAACGGAAAGTTATGCGGATAAACATCATTCGGCAAAATTGGGCTTTTACCGTACCACCCCAACAGAAAATCATGTGGATTATCTCAAACCACAAGAAAACGGCAGCCATTGGGGATGTTCTTATGTGAAAGTGCGGTCGGAAAATCATGAATTTTATTTTACCGCCGATCAGCCTTTCAGTTTTAATCTTTCGCCATACAGCCAAGGGGAATTGGAACGGGCGAAGCACAATTATGAATTGCAAGAAAGTAATAGTACGTTTTTAATTTTGGATTATAAAATCAGTGGTATCGGTTCGAATTCCTGTGGGCCTTGGTTAAAAGAACAATATCGTTTGGCGGAAAATCGTTGGGCGTGGCGTTTAAAGTTACAAATAGACACTCACCCCTGACTTATGCTATATTCACGCCCAAATTTTGATTGGAAAGTGCGGTTGAAAATTACCCTAAAATGAAAGAATTAGATCCGAATAATATCCCGAAACACGTTGCTATTATTATGGACGGCAACGGGCGTTGGGCGAAGCAACAAGGTAAAATGCGGATTTTCGGTCATACAAATGGTGTAAAGGCGGTACGGAAATCGGTATCTTATGCTCGTCAAATCGGGATTCAATCGCTGACTTTATATGCATTTAGCAGCGAGAATTGGAATCGCCCGGAGCAGGAAGTTTCAGCTTTAATGACGTTATTTATGCAGGCTTTGGACGGTGAAGTGAAAAAACTGCATAAAAACAATATTCGTTTGAAAATTTTGGGCGATACCGCCAAATTTAGTGAAGCTTTGCAGGTGAAAATCCGAAAAGCGGAAAAACTGACCGAAAATAATACCGCACTTACCCTCAATATTGCGGCAAATTATGGTGGTTGTTGGGATATTGTACAAGCAGCGAAACACTTAGCTGTTGAAGTACAAGCAGGAAAATTAAGTGTGGATCAAATTGATGCACAACTTTTCCAACAAAAGTTAGTAACGGAAGATCAGGCACCGGTAGACTTATTAATTCGTACCAGTGGAGAACAGCGAATCAGTAATTTTTTATTGTGGCAAATTGCTTATGCTGAGTTGTTTTTCTCCGAAGTGCTTTGGCCGGATTTTGATGAAAATGAATTTAATCGAGCTATTGTTGCTTTCCAACAACGGGAGCGGCGTTTTGGTGGCTCGGAATAAAGGAAAATAGAATGCTTAAAGAAAGAGTTTTATCAGCTATTGTACTTATTGCGTTGGTCTTTGCTGTTTTATTTTTATTCTCACCTTTTTATTTTGTATTGGCGCTTGGAGCCATTGTAGTACTTGGTGTGTGGGAATGGACGCAATTTGCTCGTTTTAAACAGGGCGTATGGCGATTTGTGGTTACTGCGGTCAGTGGTGCTTTTTTATTCCTTTGGATTTTAAGCAATGCGGATTATATTGACGCAGGTCGAGCATTTTCAGATCTTGCAGAACCTTTATTATTAGTCGCTGTTATTTGGTGGTTTGTGGCATTAGGAATGGTAGTTACTTATCCGAAAACCGCCGGAATTTGGGGCAAATCTTTAATTTTACAGCTTATTTTTGCATTTAATACCTTAGTGCCTTTTTTGATTGGTGTCGCAAGTTTGCGTTTGGAAAATTATACGCTTAATTCGTTACATGGCGTTCAATTATTATTTTATGTATTGATTTTAGTTTGGGCGGCAGATAGCGGGGCGTATTTTGCCGGACGTGCCTTTGGCAAGCATAAACTTGCACCGAAAGTATCGCCGGGTAAAACTTGGCAAGGCGTTATTGGTGGTTTATTAACCGCTTGTGCGCTTGCCTTTGCCTTTATTTCTTTTATGGGTGAAAACTTATTTTTACATGGAAATGTGCAAAATCTGACCGCTCTTTCTGTGGCTACCGTTGCCGTTTCTGTCTTAGGTGATTTAACCGAAAGCATGTTTAAACGTGAAAGCGGTATTAAAGATAGCGGTAATATTATTCCGGGGCATGGTGGTATTTTAGATCGTATTGATAGTTTGACTGCGGCTGTACCGTTTTTTGCTTATTTCTATTTCTTTTGGCTATAAGGCGGTTGCATGTCGTTTTTGTGGTCGCTGTTTTCCTTTCTGATTGTTATTGGTGTGTTGGTCTCTGTGCATGAATACGGACATTTTTGGGCTGCCCGAAAGTGTGGTATTAAAGTGCATCGTTTTTCGGTCGGGTTCGGTAAAGTATTGTGGTCGAAGAAAGATAAACAGGGGACAGAATTTGCGATTTCTGCGATTCCGCTCGGTGGTTATGTGAAAATGCTCGATGAACGTAATGAGCAAGTACCGGAGGAATTAAAATCCCAATCTTTTAATAGTAAAACAGTGTTGCAACGAGCTTTCGTCATTTTTGCCGGTCCCTTGGCGAACTTTATTTTTGCCCTATTGTCTTATTGGGTGATTTTTGCGACGGGTATTCCTGCCGTGAAACCGGTGATTGAACAGATTTTACCTAATACCGTGGCGGCAGAAGCCCGACTTTTACCCAATACACAAATTTTGGCAGTTGATGGCACAGAAGTACCGGATTGGGAAACCTTGAATATGTTGTTGGCCGGCAAATTGGGCGACAATCAAGTGATTTTAACCATTACACCTTTTGGTGAAGATCGTCCGAAAGATGTCGTATTAAATACAGAAAATTGGACCTTTGATCCTGATAAGGAAACCGCTTATCGAGCTTTAGGGATAGAGCTTGTTCGTAATCGAATTGAAGCTAAATTAACCAAGGTAGTGGAAAATTCTCCAGCAGAAAAAGCCGGGTTACAAGTTGGTGATGAGCTTTATACCATGGAAAATGAACCGATAAAGTGGCATGAAATGGTGGCGCGAATTCAGCAGGGTGTAACGCAGGAATTAAAAGTGAAACGTAATGGTGAATTCTTTAATATTAGCCTTGCGCCTGAACTGAAAGAGAATAAGTATTTTGTCGGTCTTTCGCCAACCTTTATTCCGATAGCAGAGCAGTATCGTACAGAATTAAAATATGATATGCTTGTTGCTCTGCAGAAAGGCATTGAGAAAACGGTGCAGGTTGCTTTACTGACTGTAAAAGTGATTGGTAAATTATTTACAGGAGACATTTCACTGAATAATTTGAGTGGACCGATTTCTATTGCACAAGGTGCAGGTGCGTCGTCACAAATCGGTCTGATGTATTATTTGGGTTTTATGGCCTTAATCAGTGTAAATTTAGGGATTATGAATTTGTTGCCTTTACCTGTGCTTGATGGTGGGCATTTGGTCTTTTTGGCGGCTGAAGGTATTCGTGGAAAACCGGTTTCGGAGCGTATTCAGGAATTATGTTACCGAGTGGGTGCCGCATTATTATTAACATTAACGATATTTGCTTTATTTAATGATTTTTTACGTTTATAAAACGCATAAAAATTAAACCGCACTTTTTAGTAAAAAGGGAAAACTATGAAAAAATTGCTTCTTGCAACCTTACTTTTTAGCTCATCTGTCGCATTTGCGGACAGTTTTGTTGCTAAGGATATTCGTGTGGAAGGGGTTAATAATGCCTCAAAACAACGTATTTTATCTGCATTACCGGTAAAAGCCGGACAAACTGTGACAGATAATCATATTTCACAAATTGTGAGAGGCTTATTTGTTAATGGTTATAAGAATGTAAAAGCAATGCGTGATGGCGACAGTTTAGTGATTTCGGTCTCTGAAGATCCGATTATTTCGGATATTTCTGTAAAAGGAAACAGTGCAGTGCCGGAAGATGCTATTAAGCAAAACTTAGAGGCAAACGGATTTAAGGCCGGTGAACGTTTAAATACGGAAAAACTGGAAGCTTTCCGTAAAGGTCTGGAAGATCATTATCAATCTGTCGGACGTTATAATGCAAAAGTAGAAACGATTATTACACCACAACAAGACGGTCGTGCTGAGGTGAAAATTGCTATTACAGAAAATGATGTTGCATTGTTAAAAGAGTTGAATTTTAACGGGAATAATGCTTTTTCCAGCAGAAAGTTGCGTGCGCAATTAGAATTGCAGGAAGATTCTTGGTGGAAATTTTTCGGTAATAAATTTGACGGTAGCCAGTTTGAAAAAGACTTGCAGACGTTGCGTGATTTTTATTTAGATCAGGGCTATGCAAAATTTCAAATTACCGGTACGGATGTGAAATTAAGTGATAATAAAGAAGAAGCCCGAGTCACTATTGATCTTAATGAAGGTGAGAAATATACCTTAAAATCAGCTCGTATTGTGGGTAATGTCGCAGGGTTGTCGAAAGAATTATCGCCTTTATTAAGTGAGCTTTATTTAAATGAGCCTTTTAGACGTTCTGATGTAAAAGCCGTTGAAGATTTAATTAAAGCAAAATTAGGTGAATATGGTTATGCTATGGCTCAAGTGAACGTCAGCCCTGATTTCAATGATACAGATCACAGCATGGGGCTTAGTTTTGTCGTTGATGCAGGAAACCGTTATACCGTACGTCAAATTCGTTTTGAAGGTAATACAGTCAGTGCCGATGAAACCTTACGTCAGGAAATGCGCCAGCAAGAGGGGACTTGGTTGTCTTCTCAGTTAGTGGAATTAGGAAAAGTGCGGTTAGATCGTACAGGTTTTTTTGAAACTGTTGAAAATCGTTTTGAAACGGTGCCGAATAGCCCTGATCAACTGGATGTCGTTTATAAAGTCAAAGAGCGTAATACGGGTAGCATTAACTTCGGTATTGGTTATGGTACAGAAAGCGGTTTCAGTTACCAAGCCGGTATTAAGCAAGATAACTTTTTGGGAATGGGATCTTCTATCAGTTTAAATGGTTCTCGTAACGATTACGGCACAACACTTAATTTAAGCTATAATGAACCCTACTTTACGAGAGACGGTGTGAGTTTGGGGGGGAACATCTATTACGAAACTTACGATAACTCCGATAGTTCTACTGCCTCATCTTATGCAAGAACTACCTATGGTGGTAGCTTAACTTTAGGTTTCCCGGTAAACGAAAATAATGCATATTATTTGGGCGTGGGTTATGCCTATAACAAAATGAAAAATATTTCGCCGGAATACAATCGTAATTTATATCGCGAATCAATGAATTTTGATAATTGGCAGTTTAAAACGCAGGATTTTGATTTCTCATTCGGGTGGAATTATAGCAGTCTGAATCGTGGCTATTTTCCGACTAAAGGGGTAAAAGCGACTTTAGGCGGCAAAGTAACTATTCCGGGTTCAGATAATAAATACTATAAAATTAATGCGGAAGCGGTTGGTTATTATCCGTTAAATCGTGATCAAACTTGGGTTTTATCGGGTAAATTAGCAGGTTCTTTTGCTGATGGTTTTGGTGGTAAACGTTTACCCTTTTATCAAAATATGAGTGCCGGTGGTATCGGCAGCTTGCGTGGTTTTTCTTATGGCGCAATCGGACCTCATGCGATTTATTGGGATAATTCGACAAGTGACTATACTCGAGTAAGTACAGATATTGTGGGTGGTAATGCAATGGCGAATGCTTCTGTGGAATTGATTTTCCCGGTGCCATTTGTGGAAGAAAAAAACCAAACATCGGTAAGAACATCTGTTTTTGTAGATGCTGCTTCTGTGTGGAATACCCGTTGGAAAGCGGAGGACAGAGCGACATATCCGAATTTACCTGATTATAGTGATCCAAGTAAAGTGAGGGCTTCTGCCGGTTTGGCATTCCAATGGAACTCGCCGATTGGCCCTTTGGTCTTCTCTTATGCAAAACCGATTAAGAAATATGAAAAAGATGAAATTGAACAATTCCAATTTAGCATTGGTGGTTCATTTTAAAAAAGAATTTGAACTTATTTCATAGTAAGTAGTCAAATAGTTCATTGCCCCTGTTGTATTTGGGGCAAAAATACATACTCTCAACTTTTAAAGGAACATAAAAAATGAAAAATGTTGTAAAAGCAACCGCACTTTCTTTAGCTTTGGCTTTCGTTTCTTCTGCTGCACTTGCGGCTGATAATATTGCATTCATTAATGCAGGGTATTTATTCCAAAATCACCCTGATCGTGAAGCGGTAGCGAAAAAATTAGATGAAGAGTTCAAAGGACCGGCAGAAAAATTGCAAGCAAACAAAAAAAGCATCGATGAGAAAATTGCCGGATTACAAAAAGATGCACCACGTTTAAAAAGTGCAGACATCAAGAAAAAAGAAGATGAAATCAATAAGTTGATGAAAGATCATGATGAACAAGTAGCAAAATTCCAAGCGGAAAACCAAAAACGTGAAAATGAAGAGCGTGCAAAATTATTAGAAGGCATTCAAACAGCAACTAATAATGTGGCTAAAGCAAAAGGCTTTACTTATGTATTAGATGCAAATTCAGTGGTTTTTGCAGCGGAAGGTAAAGATATTACGGAAGAAGTATTAAAATCTATTCCAAAATCAGCTAAATAATTCAATTTATTGAAGGTCAATCAATGCGATTATATCGTCTTGATGAATTAGCAAACCATATCGGCGGTACCTTTAGGGGTAACGCCGATACTTTAGTTAAAGGTATTGCGCCTTTAGATAAAGCAGGTGCTGATCATCTTACTTTTATTTCTAACGTTAAATACCGTCCGTATTTATCTCAATCTAATGCGGCTATTCTTGTGGTTTCTGAAGCTGATATTGAATTTTGTGCGGAAAATGCCAACATTATTGTGGTGAAAAATCCCTATGTTGCTTATGCTTTGCTCGCTCAATATATGGATACAACACCGAAAGCTGCAGAAAAGATTGCGAAAAGTGCGGTCATTTCTGAAAGTGTTTTATTAGGTGAAAATGTCTCTATTGGTGAAAATGCCGTTATCGAGGAAGGTGTTATTATCGGTGATAATGCGGTGATTGGTGCCGGTTGTTTTATCGGGAAATTTGCTAAAATTGGCGCTAATACTCAACTTTGGTCAAATGTGAGCATTTATCATCGGGTACAAATCGGCGATCATTGTTTAATTCAAGCCAATACGGTAATTGGAAGCGATGGTTTTGGTTACGCCAATGAGCGGGGTAAATGGATTAAAATTCCACAAACTGGCTCTGTGATTATTGGTAATCATGTTGAAATTGGCGCTTGTACTTGTATTGATCGAGGCGCTTTAGATGATACCATCATTGAAGATAACGTGATTATTGATAACCTTTGCCAAATTGCTCATAACGTCCATATAGGCACAGGAACAGCGGTTGCCGGTGGTGTGATTATGGCCGGCAGCTTAAAAGTCGGTCGTTATTGTCAAATTGGTGGTGCCAGCGTGATCAATGGGCATATGGAAATTTGCGATCAAGCGATCATTACCGGTATGGGAATGGTGATGCGTCCGATTACCGAGCCCGGTATTTATTCTTCAGGTATTCCATTGCAAACTAATAAAGAATGGCGTAAAACAGCTGCGCTCACGATGGATATTGACAGTATGAATAAACGCCTGAAAGCCGTTGAGAAAAAATTAGCTTAATGCAAAATCTTAATAAAACGTACCGCACTTTGTTGGTACGTTTTATTTTTAGGCACTATAAAAATCTGACTAAATCAGTTATAATTCTATCCAAATTCCATATTTTTATTATTAGAGGTAACTTGTAGTGACAACGGCAACTCAAACTTGTAAAACTATTGAAGCGAAAGAAATTATGACGTTACTGCCACACCGCTATCCATTTTTGTTAGTGGATCGTGTGGTGGATTTCCAAGAAGGTGAATGGCTGAAAGCGGTAAAAAATGTCAGTGTAAATGAACCTTGTTTTACGGGACATTTTCCAAATGAGCCGATTTTCCCCGGTGTATTGATTTTAGAAGCATTAGCACAATCTATGGGAATTTTGGCATTTAAAACCCATGAATTACAAGGTGGAGAATTATTTTATTTTGCCGGTGTTGATGAAGCCCGTTTTAAACGCCCTGTCTTACCGGGAGATCAATTGGAACTTTATGTGGAAGTGATTAAACAACGTCGTGGTATTACTTCTTTTAGCGGAATTGCCAAAGTGAATGGCGAGATTGCTTGCGAAGCAAAATTAATGTGTGCCAGACGCTAATAACTAAGGAGCATTTATGATCCATTCAAGTGCAAAAATTCATCCGTCCGCTATTGTAGAGGAAGGGGCAAAAATTGGTGAAAATGTGGTTATCGGTCCATTTTGTTTGATCGGTGCCGAGGTTGAAATAGGTAAAGGTACCATATTGCATTCACATGTTGTTGTGAAAGGTGTTACAAAAATTGGTCAAGATAACCAAATTTTCCAAGGAGCAAGCATTGGTGAGGTCAATCAAGATTTAAAATATCAGGGTGAACCGACCAAAACGATTATCGGTGATCGAAACCGTATTCGTGAGCATGTGACGATTCATCGAGGCACTATTCAAGGTGGTGGTGTAACCCGAATTGGTGATGATAATTTGCTGATGGTGAATGTACACGTTGCTCATGATTGCCAAATTAAAAATCGTTGTATTTTAGCTAACAATGCTACGCTTGCAGGGCATGTGGAATTAGACGATTTTGTGATTGTCGGTGGCATGTCAGCCATTCATCAGTTTGTGATTGTCGGTGCACATGTCATGCTTGGCGGAGGTTCTATGGTTAGCCAAGATGTACCGCCTTATGTTATGGCACAAGGCAACCATGCTCGTCCTTTTGGGGTGAATATTGAAGGTTTAAAACGTCGTGGCTTTGATAAACCTACAATGCATGCTATTCGCAATGTATATAAGTTGATTTATCGTAGTGATCGCACTTTAGAAGAGGTAATGCCGGAGATAGAGCATTATGCGAAGACCGAAGCTGCAATCAGTTTCTTTATTGAATTCTTTAAACGTTCCACTCGTGGAATTATACGTTAATAAAATAAGGCAAAAACACACCGCACTTTGCTCAAAAAGTGCGGTGATTTTTTATTAAGATTTTATCATTTATTAAAATGCAAAAACAAAATCCAACCATAGCGATTGTTGCAGGCGAAGTATCCGGTGATATTTTGGGTGCAGGGCTGATTAGAGCATTAAAAGTAAAATATCCTCAAGCAAAATTTATTGGTATTGCGGGGAAAAATATGTTGTCAGAAGGTTGTGAAACCTTAGTTGATATGGAAGACATTTCTGTCATGGGACTGGTCGAAATTTTGAAGCATTTACCCCGATTATTAAAAATTCGCCGCCAAACCGTAGAAACCTTATCTGTATTGAAGCCGGATATTTTTATTGGCATTGATGCACCGGAATTTAATCTCTATGTAGAAGAAAAGCTGAAAAACCAAGGGATTAAAACGATTCATTATGTCAGCCCGTCTGTGTGGGCGTGGCGACAAAAACGCATTTATAAAATTGCTCGAGCAACAGATTTAATGTTGGCGTTTTTACCTTTTGAAAAGGCGTTTTATGACCGTTTTAATGTACCCTGTCGTTTTGTCGGTCACACAATGGCAGATGCCATTCCACTTAAGCCAAATCGTTCTATAGCCTGTCAAGCCTTGAATATTGATGAAAATCAACGCTATATGGCGATTTTAGTAGGTAGCCGTGGTGCTGAAGTAGAATTTTTATCCGAACCGTTTTTGCAAACAGCGAAATTATTGAAACAACAATTTCCTGATTTGCAATTTTTAGTGCCTTTAGTAAATGAAAAACGTCGTCATCAATTCGAGCAAATTAAGGCGAAAGTTGCGCCTGATTTAGCATTGATTATATTAGACGGGCAAGCCCGTCAAGCAATGATTGCTGCAGAAGTGACTTTATTAGCTTCAGGTACGGCAGCGTTGGAAGCGATGTTGTGCAAATCGCCGATGGTAGTGGGTTATCGAATGAAACCGCTCACTTATTGGCTGGCAAAACGTTTGGTTAAAACTCCTTATATTTCCTTGCCTAACTTATTGGCTGATGAAATGTTAGTGCCGGAAATGATTCAAGAAGAATGTGAACCACAAAAATTAGCAGAAAAATTGGCGGTTTATTTGGAAAGTTCAGAAAGTGCGATGAAAAATCGCCAAGTTTTAATTCAGCGTTTCACTGAATTACATCAATTAATTCAATGTGATGCTGACAGTCAAGCTGCTCAAGCGGTAACGGATTTATTGGAGGCAGAAAATGTCTGATTTTGCGTATCCTGATTATGAATTGATTGCCGGTGTTGATGAAGTGGGGAGAGGCCCTTTGATTGGCGCAGTGGTGACAGCAGCAGTCATTTTAGATCCTGCTAATCCGATTCAAGGTTTGGCAGACAGCAAAAAATTATCGGAGAAAAAACGCCTTGCGTTGGCAGAAGAAATCAAGCAAAAAGCGTTAGCTTGGTCATTGGGAAGAGCTGAGCCGCAGGAAATTGACGAACTCAATATTTTGCACGCCACTATGCTGGCAATGCAACGGGCCGTAAAATCCTTGAAAATTCAACCGCACTTTGTGTTGGTGGATGGGAATCGTATTCCTGCCTTGGATATGCCCGCACAAGCGGTTGTGAAGGGGGATAGTCTGGTAGAAGAAATTAGTGCAGCTTCAATTCTAGCGAAAGTAGCCAGAGATCAGGAAATGGCAGAATTGGATCGTCAATTTCCGCAATATGAATTTGCCAAGCACAAAGGTTATCCAACTAAAGTGCATTTGGAAAAATTAGCAGAATTTGGTGTGTTGCCACAACATCGCCGCAGTTTTTCGCCGGTGCGTATAACCTTAGAAAAAATGGAGGGGAAATGAGTATTTACGACTTAAAACCTAAATTTCAAAATTTATTACGACCTTTAACCACAAGATTGGCAGAAAAAGGCGTGACGGCAAACCAAGTTACACTTTTGGCTTGCTTGATTTCTGCTGTTTTAGGTTTGGTTTTGACCGCACTTTCAGAATATTCTGCTCTTTTTGTATTAATTCCTATTTGGTTGTTTATCCGAATGGCGATGAATGCCATTGACGGTATGCTTGCCAGAGAGTTTAATCAAAAATCCCGTTTGGGCGGCTATTTAAATGAAATTACCGATGTGGTATCCGATGCGGCATTGTATCTTCCTTTTGCCTTTATTTTACCTTTTACCCCTTGGCAAATCGGTTTGTTTATTTGGCTGGCTGCATTAACGGAATTTTGTGGTGTATTGGGGCAAGTGCAAGGTGAAACCAGACGTTATGATGGGCCGTTGGGCAAAAGTGACCGAGCCTTTTTATTCGGTGTTTTAGGATTATGTTATGCGCTGGTGACTTTACCGGATTGGTTATATTGGTGTACTTGGGTAGCTAACGGATTATTAATTTTAACTTGCGTGAAACGTGTGCATTCAGGCTTAGAGGAGGGAAATAACAATGCTGGCTAAGTTTGTAGATTTTTTATTATGCCGTTTGGTGTCTTTTTTGACGGGCGTGCGACCGAGTAAAAACCTGGAGCAACTTCAATCGGATAAAACGCGTTTATATTATGCAAATCATAATAGCCACGGTGATTTTATCTTATTTTGGATTTCTTTGCCTTATGATGTGCGTTTGAAAACCCGACCTGTTGCCGGCGCGGATTATTGGAATGCCGGGGCAGTTCGCCGCTTTCTAGCGCATAAGGTGTTCAATATGTTACTGATTGAACGGGGTGGAGACAATCCACAGGCAGTGACGGATCAAATTAATCAGGCATTAACAGAAAGTTCGTTGATTATTTTTCCTGAAGGGACGCGCAAAATGAACGATGATTTGCTGTTGCAACCCTTTAAAAGTGGACTTTTTTATATTGCTCAACAAAATCCGCAATTGGAATGTGTGCCTGTGTGGATTAATAATATGAATAATGTGTTACCAAAAGGCTTTATGTTACCTATTCCGTTATTGTGCGATTTATATATGGGTGAGCCGATTTTGTATCAACAAAATGAAGAAAAAAACGCTTTTTTACAACGAGCTGAACAGGCATTATTAGAATTAAACCCAAAACATAAGGTAGGTGAGTAATGGAAATGTGGCAACTTTTTATCGGACTAATCGCAACTTTATTATTTGCTTCATTTGTCGGCTGGGTTTTACAACGTAAATTTGGCGCAACTTCCGTTATTACAAATTTAAATGCTCGTATTAATGCTTGGTGGGTCATGATTTTAATTATTTTTGCCAGCGCATTTATGGGATTTTACAGTGTAATTGCCTTATTTTTCCTGATTTCCTTTATGGCATTGCGGGAATTTTTATCATTGATTTATATTCGTCGTGGTGATCATTTAGCATTGGCAGCCTGTTTTTATGTGATCTTACCTGTGCAATATTTTTTTGTGGCAATTGACTGGTTTAGCATGTTTAGCATTTTTATTCCGGTTTATGCTTTCTTATTTTTGCCGATTTTATCTGCTTTATTAGGTGATACGACACATTTCTTAGATCGTTCAACCAAGGTGCAATGGGCAATTATGTTGGCAGTATTTTGTATTTCCCATATACCTGCGATCCTAACTTTAAATATTGCAGGATTTGAAGGCAAAAGCATCTTATTAATGATTTTTTTGATTTTAATTGTACAATCCAGTGATGTTTTACAATATGTATGGGGAAAACTGTTTGGCAAACATAAAATCGCCCCGACATTATCACCTTCCAAAACGGTAGAAGGTTTTGTTGGTGGGGTGATTAGTGCCAGTATCCTTGCCGGTTTATTACATTGGCTCACACCATTTTCGATGTTACAAGCGGCATTAATCGGTATTGTGATTTGTATGATGGGGTTTCTTGGTGGTTTAGTGATGTCGGCGATGAAACGCAGTATGGGGGTAAAAGATTGGGGAAATATGATTAGTGGCCATGGTGGCATGCTCGACCGAATGGACAGCCTTTGTTTTTCTGCACCGATCTTTTTTCATCTGGTACGTTATTATTGGGCCTAAAACTCGGTGAGAATTGACCGCACTTGTGTGTATTGAGTAAGGATAAATATGGAGAAAAAATTAAAAATCGGCTTAGTATCTGTATCAGATCGGGCTTCTAAAGGAATTTATCAGGATCAGGGAATTCCTGAATTATTAGCTTGGTTAAAGCAGGCTTTGATTGATGAATTTGATGTGGAAACCCGTTTAATTCCTGATGAGCAAGCAGAAATCGAGAACACCTTAATTGAATTGGTGGATAATTGCCAATGTCATTTGGTTTTGACGGCAGGTGGGACAGGGCCGGCGAAACGTGATGTCACGCCTGAGGCAACTTTAGCCGTAGCGGATCGTGAAATGCCCGGTTTTGGTGAACAAATGCGTCAAGTGAGTTTGCATTTTGTGCCTACGGCGATATTATCCCGTCAAGTGGGGGTTATTCGGAAAAACAGCCTTATTTTGAATTTACCGGGGCAACCAAAAGCGATTAAAGAAACGTTGGAAGGTGTCAAAGATGCGGAGGGAAACGTTTTAGTGAAAGGGATTTTTTCCGCTGTACCTTATTGCTTACAGCTGATTGATGGGATTTATATTGATACTCATGCTGAAGTGATTGAAAGTTTCCGTCCAAAATCGGCGAGACGTTAATAGCGTAAAGTGCGGTTGAAATTGAAGTGATTTTGAGGAAAAGAGATGAAAAAAATTGAAGCTATTATTAAGCCTTTTCGTTTAGATGATGTACGTGAAGCATTATCTGATGTAGGTATTACGGGAATGACGGTGACGGAAGTGAGAGGATTCGGCCGCCAAAAGGGACATACGGAGTTATACCGTGGTGCAGAATATGCAGTTGATTTTTTGCCAAAGGTAAAATTGGAGATCATTGTGCTTGATGAGCAGGTGGAACAATGTATTGAAGCTATTATGAACAGTGCACAAACAGGCAAAATAGGTGATGGCAAGATTTTTGTTTATGATGTGGAACGGGTTATTCGAATTCGTACCGGCGAAGAAAACGAAGATGCGATTTAAAAGTGCGGTTCATTTATGCAAAGAAATACATTAATTCAATTTTTAGTGGCTTGCGCTGCCCTGGTTATTATTTTAGCCGGTGTGAAAGCTGCTGTGGAAATTGTGGTTCCCTTTTTACTGTCGCTGTTTATTGCGATTATTTGTTCACCGGTAATAAAATGGATGACCGAGAGAAAAGTGCCACATTGGTTAGCGATTTCCATTTTGTTTTTAGCGATTTTAGTGATTTTTTTCTTTTTGGTTGGATTGATTAACAGTTCTATTCGAGAATTTTCTCAATCCATACCGCAATACAAAGTTTTGTTGGCAGAAAGAGTGAATTATTTGATTATGTTGGCAAAAAAATGGAATTTGTCGATTAATATCAATAAGGAAGTGATTTCTGATAAATTGGATCCAAGCGCTATAATGAATTTTGTCAGTAGTTTATTGATGAATTTTTCTAATGTTGTTTCCAGTGCGTTTGTGTTGATTTTAGTTGTTGTATTTATGCTATTGGAAGCACCGACAGCAAAATATAAATTAAATTTGCTTCTGCGTAATACTGCACATGAACAATGGGAGGAAGACGGACATTTGGATCGGATCCTTGAGGGTATTATTCGCTATTTAGGTGTAAAAAGTGCGGTTAGTTTATTGACAGGCATATTGGTTTGGGCATTATTGGAAATCATGAATGTGCAATATGCGGTTCTCTGGGCAACGCTGACCTTTTTGTTGAACTATATTCCCAATGTTGGTTCAATTATTGCCGCTGTGCCAATTATTCTACAAGCTTTTTTATTAAATGGTTTTGTTGATGGATTTATCGTTGCCGGTGGTGTGATTGGTATTAATATGATAGTAGGTAATGTGGTGGAACCTAAAATGATGGGGAGAACTTTGGGATTATCTACCTTAGTGGTATTTCTTTCACTTTTATTTTGGGGTTGGTTGCTTGGTACTGTAGGCATGCTACTTTCTGTGCCATTAACCATTGCGCTTAAAATTGTATTGGAGTCTAGCCCGAGTACTCAGCACTATGCGGTGTTGCTGGGAAATGTGCAAGAAGAGATTAAATAAAAGCAAAGAGGCGTCATTTGAAATAATGACGCCTCTTTTGATTTAGAGCCGGCACAACTCTTGCTATAACAATTATCGCAATGTAAATGTAATCTAGAGTTTAACAAGAAAGAAAAAATCCTTCTATTAAGTCTGAAAACCGAAATTTAATATAAAGGAAGAATGCATTATTCTTAGTAAAGCCAAGGAGGGCTAACTCTATCGTACCGATCTAGTATGAAGTGTCAATTTTATATCATGTACAACTTGAAAATAGAAATAATTATCATTTATACTTGCTATGCGTTATAAAGGCATATTCTTTTTGTGCCTTTAGGCGATTATGACTTTAATTATTTGTTATAGGAAATGAAATAAATGAAAAGTAAAAAATATGTATTTAATTTGGCCTTTCTAATGCTGGTATCTTCGGTATGTGCGGTAGGGGCAGAAGATAATATGTTGGATGTTATCGAAGTGGAAACGCAGGCAGTAAAAAAGACCGATGAGGTGTTTATTAAGACTGGTGCGATAAGCACGCGTGATAAAGTGATGGAAGCAAATCAGAGTCTAGAGTATATCGTTCGCTCTATACCAGGGTCCTTTACACAGATGGATAAATCTCAAGGTGCAGTTTCGGTTAATATTCGTGGCGGTTCGGGATTTGGTCGTGCAAATACGATTATTGATGGTGTGAGTCAAACCTTTTATGCAAGTTCAACGGATGATGGGGGACGTTCGGGAGGAACGTCTCAATTTGGTGCTTTTATTGATCCAAGCTTTTTGGTTTCTGTGGATGTAGAAAGGGGAACATTTAATGGAAGTAGCGGTGGAAATACATTATTGGGAGCAGCTAATTTTAAAACTATTGGTGTTAATGATTTGGTTAGGAAGAGTAACTCAGTTGGTGTGATGTCTAGAATGACATTTGGAAATAATGCCATAGGCCCTGATTATATGGGAATGATTGGAGGTAAATATACATTAAGTGATACGGCTTGGATAGGCGGATTATTTGGTTATAGCCAACGTAAGATTTCTCAAGATTATAAAGTTGGTGGTGGTCGTAAAGTAACAGAAAGCTCGATTGATTTAAGTGAAATCAATGAGTTAGATAAAGAAGGAACGACAACATCCCCTTTTAATGCAGAACATTTAAAACAGCAACCAAAGAGTCGCTTAGCTAAATTAGAATATGGTAATAAATATCAAACGATGACGCTTTCTTATCGTGATTATCAAAGTCACGTTGGCGGTAGAGATTTAAAAAATCAGAACAATCAGTTGAATTATCGCTTTCATTTACCGGATTCATCTTGGTTAGATTTTCAGATTATCTATGCTAAAAATCAAGGTAAGCAGGATTATAAGAAAGGAGCTCGAATTAATAATAAATATTTATTACAAGATTTGACGATTAATAATAAAGCCACAACTTTAGGTTTGAGTAATACATTTAGAATATCTCCGTTTAAAGGCAGCGATTGGGAAATGAATGTCGGTTTTAATCGTTTGAATAATCGATATAGTAAAAGCAGGAATCCTGTAGAATTGAATTATAATTTAGAGAATGGTGAAACCAATGAAGAGGATGATTCTATAGGTATGACGGCTGTTCGTAAGGCTCTTTATACTTCCACATTCCAACCAGATGGAGAGCAAAAATTTCATACATTTTATATTGATAATCGGTTCAACTATGGCAGATTTGGACTAGATGTTAATGCGAATATAAATACCTCTTATTTTTCAGGTCAGCGTTTTAAGTATTTACCTTTTTATATTCAAGAATTGGAATCTGAAATCAACAATGTAACTAGAAAGCGACAGTATGAACAACTAAAAGAATTACAGAATCAATTAGAGAGTTTGCAGAGAAAACATTGTGAGTATATTCCGGATGAAGATTTTCCTGATGATCCGGAATTGGGAGAGTTTAAGTGTGGTGATAAGAATATCCCGATGATGACCAAAGGAAAACATAAGCGAATTAATTATTCTGCAACGTTATCTGCATATTTTCACGATTTATTCACTCCTTTTGTGAGTTATTCTCAAACTCATCGAGCTCCTAACATTAAAGAAATTTTCTTTTCTAATTTGGGTGATTACGGGGTAAATACGAATTTACAACCTGAGAAAGCAAAAACAATTCAAGTTGGTTTCAATGGTTTTAAAGAAGGGCTATTTACAGAGAGTGATAAATTGGGATTTAAACTGTTATTTTATAAAACCCGTTTGAAAAATTATATTTATAATGTTCAACACACACCAATAGGGAGCGCTCCAGGGTTATTCATTTTACATAAAAATTACGATAAACCAGTTAATATGAAAGGGGTGGAACTTGAATTAAGTTATGATATAGGTACTTTTTATACAAATTTAGCTTATGCCAGACAGAATACCAATCAGCCGGTCTCTTTTACTGATGCTGCTTCAAGAGTTGATGGTTCTTCAAGTTATGGTTTTAAAACTCAGGGGTTTGGTGCCAGCAAAATTTCAGCGTTGCCGAAAGATTATGGATCATTAGAATTAGGCACAAGATGGTTTGATAAAAAGTTACAAATTGGTGGTGTTGCAAAATATTATGGTAAAAGTAAACGTATTGCCATTGATGAGTTTAACTATACTTATTATCCAAATAGTCACATTATAAAAGAAACTCATCGAATTGAGGAAATAATTAATAAGCAACCTATTATTGTTGATTTTTATATCAGTTATGAACCTATTAAATTACTTACTCTTAAATTAGAATTACAAAATGCATTTGATAAGAAATATATTGATCCGCTTGATGCAAATAATGATGCAGCTAGTCAGCGGGTTCGTAATTTTGATATAAGTGATGAGCCTATTTATGTGCTTAATAATTATGCGAGAGGAAGAACAATTATTTTTAGTGTGAGTTATAAATTCTAGTATAGTAGCGTTATATAAGGGAAATTACTAAAGGACTGTTTCTATATTTTCAAGGAAATAGTCCTTTATTTTTAATATTAGGGAAGGAGGTTATAAATGGAGTGGTTTCTAAGCATAATCCTGTGGGACGTGGTGGATTTTTCCCATCTCATTTAAAACATCAATTTAAATAGTTTAATCCGGTGAATAATACAATTTCCCGATTTCAATTCTGGCGCGTCCGGTTTCCAAACGCCATTTATTGCTGTCGCGTAAGGAATACACGCAACCGCAGTATTCTTGTTGATAGAAGCGTTCTCGTTTGCTGATTTCAATCATACGGGCGGATCCACCACCTTTACGCCAGTTATAATCCCAATAAATGACATTATCAAATTTTGCCGCTGCACGATGACCGCAGTCATTAATTTGATTCATGTCTTTCCAACGGGAAATACCTAAGCAACTGGTGAATACAGGAAAACCATTGTCGTGTGCATATTTAGCCGCTTTTTCAAAGCGCATATCAAAACACATTGTGCAACGAATGCCACGTTCCGGTTCCCACTCCATTCCTTTGGCTTTTTTGAACCATTCTTTACGATCATTTTCGTAATCATCGTCTAAATCAATAAAGGGAATACCCCATTTTTCCGCAAAACGAATATTTTCTTCTTTACGTAGTAAATATTCTTTCAATGGGTGAATATTCGGGTTGTAGAAATAAATGGTAAATTCGATCCCTGATGCATGAATAGCTTCCATAACTTCTCCCGAACAAGGGGCGCAACAGGAATGAAGGAGCAATTTATTATGTCCGTTAGGTAAGCTGAGTTTTTCCCGTACAAAAGGGGCATTAGGATCCTTACCTTTACGAGTTAATTTCCGTTTGTCCTGTAGTGCTTGTTGATGTTCTACAGGTTGTTGAGTTAGTTGTTCAGTCATAGTGTAAAATAAAAGTGCGGGTAAAATTTTTCTTGTTTTGAGATATTGATCAATAATTACGATCTACAGACAAATAAGCCAATGAGATTAAGGCCTGTTTGTATTCGCTTTCAGCAAGGATCGCAATTGCGTCCACTGCTTTTTGTGCCTCCTCTCTGGCTCGTTGCATAGCATAATCTAAGGATTTATGTTCTGTCATAATTGCTAAAACCTGGTCAAGAACGGCAAGGTTTCCCCCTTGTTCAATGGTTTCTCGAATAAGTTGTGCTTGTTCTGGATGGCCTGAACGCATTGCGTGTAATAAAGGTAAGGTGGGCTTGCCTTCGGCTAAATCATCACCCACATTTTTACCTAAGGTGGTAGCATTAGCACTGTAATCCAGCACATCATCGACTAATTGAAAGGCTGTGCCTAAATAACGGCCATAATCCCGTAAGGCTTTTTCTTGTGCTTCGGTGGCATTCGCAACAATGGCAGCAGTTTGAGTGGCAACTTCAAATAAACGGGCAGTTTTACTATAGATTACTTTCATATAGTTTTCTTCCGTTGTATTCGGATCGCAAATATTCATCAATTGTTGCACTTCACCTTCTGCAATCACATTGGTTGCATCAGACATAATTTGCAAAATTTTCAATGAATTCAGTTGCGTCATGAGTTGGAAAGCACGTGTATAAATAAAGTCACCTACCAACACACTGGCAGCATTGCCGAATTCTGCGTTTGCTGTAGGATTGCCTCGTCTCATTGCCGATTCATCAACTACATCATCGTGCAATAAGGTTGCAGTATGAATAAATTCAATAAAAGCGGCACAGGTAATATGTTGTTCGCCTTGATAGCCCAGAGCTTTAGCAGCTAATGTAGCGATGGCAGGGCGGATACGCTTTCCACCACTTTGAACAATATAAAAACCTAATTGATTAATCAGTGCTACATCGGAATTAAGCTGTGCTAAAATTTTTTCATTCACTGATTGCATATCTGTCGCAATTAATTGTTGAATTGCATTCATATCCATTAATTGAGTAGTTGTAGTCATAATGGCTGTTTATTCTCTAAATTTGAAGACTAAAGTGCGGTGAATTTTACCCGATTTTTCTCAGTTTCTGAAATTAAACCGCCGCATTTTCACAATTTTTTTATTTTATTGTAAATAGCACTTGCTATCAGTGAATTTTTTCCGTAGAATTTGCGACCTATTTATATGATTTTATCTGCACGAAAAATGAACTCAATAGAGGCTCAAAAAAGTGCAAAGTTAGCGGAGTATTTATGTACGCAGTTTTTCAAAGTGGCGGTAAGCAACACCGTGTTAGCGAAGGTCAAGTAGTTCGTTTAGAAAAACTTGAATTAGCTACAGGTGCAACAGTTGAATTTGATTCAGTGTTGATGGTCGTTAATGGCGAAGATGTTAAAATTGGTGCACCGGTTGTTGCCGGCGCAAAAGTAGTGGCTGAAGTTGTAGCACAAGGTCGTGGCGAGAAAGTTAAAATCGTTAAGTTCCGTCGTCGTAAACACAGCCGTAAACAACAAGGTCATCGTCAGTGGTTCACAGAAGTGAAAATCACTGGGATTCAAGCATAATTTCAGAGGAGATCTAGAAGATGGCAACTAAAAAAGCTGGTGGTTCAACTCGTAACGGTCGTGATTCTGAAGCTAAACGCCTTGGTGTTAAACGTTTCGGTGGCGAATCTGTATTAGCAGGTAGCATTATTGTTCGTCAACGTGGTACAAAATTCCACGCAGGTACAAATGTAGGTATGGGGAAAGACCACACACTATTTGCAACTGCAGACGGTAAAGTAAAATTTGAAGTAAAAGGCGAAAAAAGCCGTAAATATGTCAGCATCGTTGCTGAATAATCTTCAAGTAAGATAAATAAGAAACCTCGCTAAATTTTAGTGAGGTTTTTTTATTAGGATAAATGAATGCGTAAAAATCCTGTTTTAGGCCTGTTCTATGCCTTGCTTGCTACAGCAACATGGGGGACATTGCCGATTATTGCCCAACCTATATTATCGGTAATGAATGCTCAGACTTTCGTATGGTATCGTTTTATGATTGCGGGACTAGGATTATTTTTCTTTTTTGTTCTCACTAAAAGATTGCCGACAGCCTCCGCTTTTACACCAAGAATTATAAAATTAATTATCTTGGGGGTTATTGGACTGGCCGGTAATTTCTTTTTATTTAGTGAAGCACTTAATTATATTTCTCCTACAACCAATCAGGTGTTGTGGCAACTTGCCCCTTTTACGATGATTTTATGTGGTGTATTGATTTTTAAAGAAAAATTTGGTTTTCATCAAAAAATGGGATTAATATTATTAGTGGGCGGATTACTGGCATTTTTTAATGAAAAGATGGCTGAAATTTTTCAATTTGGTTCTTATGCGTTGGGAATTATTATTGCTGCCTCCGCAGCGATCATTTGGGTTTGCTACGGTATTGCACAAAAATTATTATTGCAAACCTTTACCTCTCAGCAAATTTTATTGATTATTTACTTAGGGTGTACTTTAGTATTAATGCCTTTTACTACCCCTTCACAACTATTTGAATTAAAAGGTTTTTTATTGGGTAGTTTTATTTATTGTTGTATGAATACATTGATAGGATATGGAGCCTATGCGGAGGCTTTGAATCATTGGGATGCGACCAAAGTGAGTGTAATTACAATTTTACTGCCTGTATTTACTATGCTATTTTCTCATTTGGGGCATTATTTTTTTCCAACAACCTTTGCAGAATTGAAAATGAACGGACTGAGTTATTTAGGCGCATTTATTGTGGTTACGGGTAGCCTCTTATCTGCAATTGGACATAAGATATTTAATAGATAGGTAATTACCTGTCTTTGAGGAGAATATAAATGAAATTTATTGATGAAGCTTTAATTCGTGTTGAAGCCGGTGATGGCGGTAATGGTTGTGTGAGTTTTCGACGTGAGAAATTTATCCCCAAAGGGGGACCGGACGGGGGTGACGGTGGTGATGGTGGTGATGTATATTTAATCGCTGACGAAAATTTAAATACGTTAATTGATTACCGCTTTGAAAAACGTTTTGCTGCACAGCGTGGTGAAAATGGGCGAAGTTCCGATTGTACAGGCCGTCGTGGGCAAGATATTACATTGCGTGTGCCGGTAGGAACACGTGCTATTGATAATGATACCAAAGAAGTATTGGGTGATTTGACCAAACATGGTGCGAAAATGTTGGTTGCAAAAGGGGGATATCATGGCTTGGGGAATACCCGTTTTAAATCTTCGGTAAATCGTGCGCCTCGCCAAAAAACCATGGGAACTCCCGGAGAGAAACGGGATTTACAGCTAGAATTAATGTTACTTGCTGACGTGGGAATGCTCGGCTTACCAAATGCCGGAAAATCGACCTTTATTCGTGCCGTTTCTGCGGCAAAACCGAAAGTAGCAGATTATCCTTTTACTACTTTAGTGCCAAGTTTAGGGGTCGCTCGTATCGGCACAGATCGTAGCTTTGTGGTAGCAGATATTCCGGGGTTAATTGAAAATGCTTCTGAAGGAGCCGGTTTAGGAATTCGCTTCTTAAAGCATTTGGAACGTTGCCGTGTGTTAATTCATTTGGTGGATATTGCGCCGATTGATGAAACGGACCCGGCAGATAATATTGCTATTATTGAAAACGAGCTTTTTCAATACAGTGAAAAATTAGCAGATAAGCCTCGTTGGTTGGTTTTTAACAAAATTGATACCATGAGCGATGAACAAGCTCAGGAATTGGCAAAAGAAATCACTGAACGTTTAGGTTATGAAGAAGAATATTTCCTGATTTCTGCTGCCACAGGAAAAAATGTGTCGGATCTTACCTCAGAGATTATGGATTTTATTGAAGCTCATCCTCGTGAAATTGAACAACTAAATCAGGACGCTGAAGAAGTGAAATTCAAATGGGAAGATTATCATCAACAAGCGATGCAAAATGCAGTGGAAGAGGATGATGATTTCTGGGATGATTGGTCTGAAGAAGATGAAGAAGGCGTAGAGTTTATTTACGAGCGTTAAGATCTGAAAAAGTGCGGTCAAAATTGAGCAAGTTTTTTGACCGTATTTTATTTTTCATAGATATTTTAGGTGATTTGATGCAATTATCGACAAAATTACAGGGCTGGCACTATGCTTTTTTAGGCTATGCTTCTTGGGGCATTTTTCCTATTTACTGGTCACCGTTATTTTCATCGGTAATGCCGGCGGATCAAATTTTAGCTTATCGTGTTATTTTTTCTGCCTTGTTTGCGGTATTTTTGGTGATTTTGTTTAGGCAAGGCAGGGTAGTATTAAATGCCTTCAAAAGCCCTAAAATTTTGCTGATGTTCTTGATCACTTCGTTAATGATTGGGATTAATTGGTTAGTGTATTTATGGGCGCTGGTGAATAATCATATTTTAGATGCGAGCCTTGGCTATTTTATTAACCCATTGGTTAACGTGTTTCTCGGCTGGCTAGTATTAAAAGAGCGGTTAAATCCTACACAATTATTGGCATTATTATCAGCGGCATTAGGCATTTTATGGTTAGCCATACCGGCAGGACAAATTCCGTGGGTCGCATTATCATTAGCACTAAGTTTCGCCGTTTATGCGTTAATTCGCAAATTAGCGCCGATTGAAGCATTAGCCGGATTAACCTTAGAAACCCTATTAATGTTACCTGTAGCCATAGGTTATTTATATTATTGCTATATGCAGGGTAGTTTGGTATGGAGTGAATTAACCACATTGCAATCCCTCGTATTATATGGTTCCGGAGCAGCGACGACATTACCTCTGATTTGGTTTGCGATTGGTGCAAGGAAAATCTCAATGTCCTTATTGGGCATGTTGCAATATACCTCTCCAACATTACAATTCTTGTGTGGTTTTTTCTTGTTTGGGGAAACACTTTCTATGCAACGAATGATAGGTTATCTCTTGGTTTGGCTGGGAGTAGTGATTTTTTTATGGGGAATGAAAGCAAAACTTAAATCTGCTTAAAAATAAAAAGTGCGGTTGAAAAACAAAGAGAATTTCAACCGCACTTTTTTAATTAAAATTATTCTTTATCCATTTTTTCAAATGGGCGTTCTGTATGCCCGACATATAATTGGCGTGGGCGGACAATTTTAATATTGCCTTGACGATACATTTCTTTCCAGTGGGCAATCCAACCAACGGTTCTGGCTAATGCAAAGATTACGGTGAACATTGACACCGGAATACCGATGGCTTTTAAGATAATACCGGAATAGAAATCCACATTCGGATAGAGTTTACGTTCGATAAAGTAAGGATCCGTTAATGCGATGCGTTCCAATTCCATTGCAACATCAAATAAGGGATCTTGAATATTTAGTTCTTGTAAGACTTCGTGACAGGTTTTGCGCATAACTTTAGCGCGAGGATCGTAGTTTTTGTATACACGATGTCCGAAGCCCATTAAGCGGAACGGATCGTCTTTATCCTTAGCTCGGGCAATAAATTCCGGAATGCGATCAACAGAACCGATTTCTTCCAACATACGAATGCAGGCTTCATTTGCACCGCCGTGAGCCGGTCCCCAAAGAGAAGCGATACCGGCAGCGATACAAGCATATGGATTCGCGCCGGAAGAGGCGGCATTGCGCACTGTGGAAGTGGAAGCATTTTGTTCATGGTCGGCATGTAAAATAAAAATTTTATCCATAGCACGTTCTAATACCGGATTGACTTCATAAGGTTCGCAAGGGGTGGCGAACATCATGTAGAGGAAGTTACCGGCGTAGGATAAGCGGTTTTGCGGGAACATAAAGGGCTGACCGATAGAATATTTGTAACACATTGCCGCTAAAGTCGGCATTTTGGCTAGTAAGCGAATGGCAGTTAATTCTCGGTGACTTTCATCATTTACATCCAATACATCATGATAGAATGCTGCTAAAGCACCGCTCACACCACACATTACCGCCATTGGGTGAGAGTCTCTACGGAATCCTTGGAAAAAGCGGGCTAATTGTTCGTGTACTAAACTATGACGGGTAACAAGTTGTTTAAAACGTTGATATTCTTCTTTGGTAGGCCGCTCACAAAATAATAATAAATAGGCGACTTCCAAATAATCGGCATTGGCAGCCAAATCGGAAATAGGGTAACCACGGTGTAATAAAATACCTTCATCACCATCGATATAAGTAATTTCGGATTCGCAGGAGGCAGTACTCATAAAGCCCGGGTCGTAAGTGAATAAGTGATTTTTTACTAAAGGTTGCACGTCAATAGCGTTATAACCCACAGAGGCTTTGTGAACAGGTAGGTCAAATTCACGACCGTCGCTGAGTGTTAATTTTGCGGTAAGTTCAGTCATTATTTTTTCCTTTTTAGTTGTGTTTGAATGTTGCCGGTTATCAATATAACCCTATTTTTTTGAAATTTGCAAAAGAAAATCCAAATTAATTTTTCAAAATGAGACATTGATCAAAAAATTGAAAAAAATGTGAGGATTTTGTGAAATAAATGTAACCTAAGATCAGGTTTTTAGGCATAATAAAAATGGTCTATGCAAGACGCATAGTTTCTTTTACAATCCGCTGTATAATAACGGCAACCACTCCATAGGTGATCATTATGCAACAGAACAACCCATTCAACCAATGGCTCGCTACCACAGCTCTAGGCGGTGCCAACCAAAGCTATATCGAAGCCCTTTACGAAGATTATTTACAAGATCCTGACAGTGTTGATGAAAGCTGGCGTGAGATTTTCAAAACCTTGCCAAAATCAACCGCACTTGAGCAACCACATTCTACTGTGCGAGAGTATTTTAAGCGTTTGGCTCGAGATCCTTCTCATAATGGGGCAACGGTTATTGATCCGGAGGTCAGTGCAAAATTGGTGAAAGTGTTGCAATGGGTGAATGGTCACCGTAATCGTGGGCATTTAGACGCTGATTTGGATCCGCTCAAATTATGGCAGCGTATGCCGTCGCCAACTTTAGATTATAAATTCTATGGTTTTACCGATCAGGATTTAGACGAAGAATTCGATATTGGTGGTTATGTTTATAATCAAGAGCGTATTACTTTGCGTGATTTGGCTTATGCCTTGAAAACCACTTATTGCGGTACCATCGGCTTGGAATTTATGCATGTGAATGATTTAGAAGCCCGTACTTGGTTACAACGTCAAATGGAAAATCTATTGAATAAGCCGTTATTCAATCGCGAAGAACAAATTCAATTTCTAAAAGAGCTGACTGCGGCAGACGGTTTGGAACGCTATTTAGGTGCAAAATTTCCGGGAGCAAAACGTTTTTCTTTAGAAGGAAGTGATGCTTTTGTGCCTTTGATGAAAGAAATTATTCGCCACGGAGCAAAAAACGGTGTAAAAGAAATTGTAATGGGCATGGCACACCGTGGCCGTTTAAATATGTTGGTGAATGTATTGGGTAAAAAACCGGCTGAATTATTTGATGAATTTGCCGGCAAACATCATGGGAACGGCACAGGTGATGTAAAATATCACCAAGGTTTCTCCTCTAATTTTATGACAGAAAATGGCGATGTGCATTTATCTTTAGCTTTTAATCCCTCTCACTTAGAAATTGTCAGCCCTGTGGTGCAAGGTTCGGTACGAGCCAGACAAAAACGGATCGGCGACCTTGAACAAACTCAAGTATTACCTGTCACTGTGCATGGTGATTCCGCAGTTATTGGACAAGGGGTTGTGCAGGAAACCCTGAATATGTCTTCTGCCAGAGGTTATACTGTTGGCGGAACGATTCGAGTGGTGATTAATAATCAAATCGGGTTTACAACCTCAAATACCAAAGATACCCGTTCTACTGAATATTGTACGGATATTGCCAAAATGATTGAAGCACCGGTGATTCATGTGAATGGTGATGATCCTGAAGCGGTGGTGTATGCGGCTCGTATGGCGGTTGAGTTCCGTACCTTATTTAAACGGGATATTTTTATTGATTTAGTCTCTTATCGTCGCCATGGCCATAACGAAGCTGATGAGCCATTGGCAACTCAACCTGTTATGTACAAACTTATTCGCCAGCATCCGACACCTCGTAAAGTTTATGCGGATCGTTTAATTGCAGCTGAGGTGATTACGGAATCGCAAGCAACCGAAATGATGAATGATTATCGTGATGCGCTTGATCGTGGTGAATGTGTTGTGCCTGAATGGCGTGAAGTAGATTTATCCGCCGTGGATTGGAGCAAATATTTAAGCCAAGAATGGTCGGATTATGAAAGTCGTTTTGATCCGAAACGCTTTCGTGAATTAGCCTTAAAAATTAGCGAATATCCAGCAGATCATCCGGTACATTCACGAGTGGAAAAAATTTATCAAGATCGTCAGTTAATGGCGCAAGGAGAAAAACTATTTGACTGGGGAATGGCGGAAACTATGGCTTATGCGACTTTGCTTGACGATGGCCATCATATCCGCATTTCCGGCGAAGACTCAGGCCGTGGGACATTTTTCCATCGCCACGCTGTATTACATAATTTAGACGAACGTAAGACCTATGTGCCGTTAGCTAATTTACATCCTCATCAAGGGCGTTTTGAAGTCTGGGATTCTGTGTTGTCGGAAGAAGCTGTACTTGCTTTTGAATATGGTTATGCTACAGCGGCACCAAAAACCTTAACTATTTGGGAAGCGCAATTCGGTGATTTTGCCAATGGTGCGCAAGTGGTCATCGATCAATTTATTAGCTCAGGTGAACAAAAATGGGGCAGAATGTGTGGGTTAGTGATGTTATTACCACACGGCTATGAGGGACAAGGGCCGGAACATTCTTCTGCCCGTTTAGAGCGTTATTTACAACTTTGTGCGCAGCAAAATATGCAAGTATGTGTGCCTTCTACACCTGCACAAATTTATCATTTATTGCGCCGCCAAATGTTGCGTAAAGTGCGTCGTCCATTAGTCGTCATTTCGCCTAAATCTTTATTGCGTCACCCTCTGGCAGTATCCGAAATGCAAGAATTGGTGCAAGGTAAGTTCCAAAATGTGATTGGTGAAATTGACAATCTCGATCCGAAACAGGTGAAACGTGTGATTTTCTGTGCCGGTAAAGTCTATTACGATTTATTGGAACAACGCCGTAAAAATAATCAAACCGACATCGCCATTATCCGCATTGAACAACTTTATCCTTATCCTCATGATGAAGTGCGGTCAATTTTGGCGGAGTTTTCCCATGTAACGGATTTTGTGTGGTGTCAGGAAGAGCCACTCAACCAAGGGGCTTGGTATTGCAGTCAGCATAATTTCCGTGCGGATTTACCGGAAAATGCTAAATTGCGTTATGTGGGACGACCGGCTTCCGCATCACCTGCAGTGGGTTATATGTCGTTGCACAATGAGCAACAACAAACGTTGGTCACAGAAGCATTATCCATGTAATCTGTTGAAAATGAGAAAATTTACAGCAACATGTAAGGAAAATAGTATGACAATCGAAATTATTACTCCGGTATTACCTGAATCCGTTGCAGATGCAACAGTGGTGAAATGGCACAAAAATGTGGGCGATGCAGTAAAACGTGATGAAATTTTAGTTGAAGTAGAAACCGACAAAGTTGTATTGGAAGTGCCGGCATTAGAGGACGGCGTGTTGGCGATTATTGAACAACATGAAGGTTCAACTGTGGTAAGTAAACAATTATTAGGTTTAATTAAGCCACAGGTTCAAGGCGAAGAAGTGAAAGCAGTTCAACAACAAGAAGCCACGCCGGCGGAACGCTATGCCGGCAGTTTAACGCAGGATAAAGTGAATGAAAATTTAAGCCCGGGTATTCGCCGTTTGTTGGGAGAACATGAGCTTGATGCTGCCGAAATCAAAGGCACAGGCGTAGGCGGACGTATTACCCGTGAAGATGTGGAAAAAGTGATTGCTGATAAACAGGTGGAAACAGCCAACATAGAGACGAAAAGTGCGGTGCAAAATCTGACGGAATTGAATACTCGCTCTCTTAACGGGCGTGAAGAAAAACGTGTGCCGATGACACGCCTTCGTAAACGTATTGCCGAGCGTTTATTGGAAGCGAAAAACAGTACAGCAATGCTTACTACTTTCAACGAAGTAGATATGCAACCGATTATGCAATTGCGCAAAGCCTACGGTGAAAAATTTGAAAAACAGCATGGTGTTCGGCTTGGTTTTATGTCATTTTATGTGAAAGCTGTGGTTGAAGCATTGAAACGCTATCCGGAAGTGAATGCTTCTATTGATGGAGACGACATTGTTTATCACAACTATTTTGACATCAGCATAGCGGTTTCTACCCCTCGCGGTTTAGTGACACCAGTGTTACGCAACTGTGATAAATTGAGCATGGCGGATATTGAAAAAGAAATCAAAATTCTTGCAGAGAAAGGTCAGCAGGGCAAATTGACTGTGGAAGACTTAACCGGCGGTAACTTTACCATCACCAATGGTGGCGTATTCGGTTCTTTAATGTCCACCCCAATTATCAATCCGCCACAAAGTGCGATTTTGGGTATGCATGCCATTAAAGAACGTCCGATTGCTCTCAACGGAGAAGTCGTTATTCGCCCAATGATGTACTTGGCGTTATCTTATGACCACCGTTTAATTGACGGCAGGGAATCGGTTGGTTTCTTAGTGTCAATCAAAGAACTCTTGGAAGATCCAACCCGTTTACTTTTGGAAATTTAAGACGAAGTTTGACCGCTTGTAGTGCTACAAGCGGTCTGTTTCTAATAAAATTTTGCAAACAATATCGCTCTCTCCCATAAATGGGAGAGGAAATAGCCCTAAAAGAAAAAGAGGAAGCCACCAACTATGAATCTACACGAATACCAAGGCAAACAAATCTTTGCCCAATACAAGCTCCCCGTCAGCCGTGGGATCGCCTGTAAATCGGCGGACGAAGCGGCGGCAGCTATCAAACAACTCTCAGGCGATGCATGGGCGATTAAATGCCAAGTTCATGCCGGTGGGCGTGGAAAAGCAGGAGGCGTGAAGCTCGTGCGTAATGAGCAGGAAGTCCGTGAATTTGCAGCTAAATGGCTGGGTAATCGTTTAGTGACATTCCAAACCGATGCTAACGGGCAACCGGTTAATACCTTATATTTAGAAGAAACCTGCAATATCGACCGTGAATTGTACTTAGGAGCAGTGGTTGATCGCTCCGCCCAAAAAGTGATTTTTATGGCATCGAGTGCCGGTGGTATGAATATTGAAGAAGTTGCGGAGAAAACCCCTGAATTAATTCACAAAGCGGTAATTGATCCACTCACCGGCGGGCAGGGTTATCAAGGGCGTGAATTAGCGTTTAAATTAGGCTTAAAAGGTGATGAAGTTAAACAATTTGCGGATATTTTCGTAAAACTGGCTAACCTATTTGTTGAAAAAGATTTAGCTTTATTAGAGGTAAATCCACTTGTCATCACTAAAGAAGGACAACTACTCTGCTTAGATGCAAAAATGTCGATTGACAGCAATGCTCTCTACCGCCACCCGGAACTTAAAGAGTTACAAGACCCATCGCAAGATGACGAACGTGAAGCGGAAGCGGAAAAATGGAATCTCAACTACGTTGCATTAGACGGCAATATCGGCTGTATGGTAAACGGCGCAGGGCTGGCAATGGGGACAATGGATATTATCAAGCATTATGGTGGAAAACCTGCAAACTTCCTTGATGTAGGTGGGGGGGCAACCAAAGAACGTGTAGCGGCAGCTTTTAAATTGATTTTATCCGATCTGAACGTAAAAGCCGTGTTAGTGAATATTTTTGGTGGGATTGTGCGTTGTGATTTGATTGCGGAAGGCATTATTGCTGCAGTGAATGAAGTCGGTGTTACTGTGCCTGTGATAGTGCGCTTGGAAGGTAATAACGCCGAGTTGGGGCGTAAATTATTAGCGGAAAGTGGGTTGAATATTTTGGCAGCAGAAACCTTAACTGATGCTGCGATTTTGGCGGTGAAATCAGCGGAGGGTAATTAATATATGGCGATTTTAATTGATAAAAATACAAAAGTCATTTGTCAGGGGTTTACCGGTGGGCAAGGGACATTTCATAGTGAACAAGCCTTAGAATACGGTACTCAATTAGTTGGTGGGGTTTCACCAAATAAAGGCGGTACAACCCATTTAGGCTTGCCTGTTTTCAATACCGTGCGTGAAGCGGTAGAAGTAACCGGCGCAACTGCAACGGTTATCTATGTTCCGGCTCCCGGCTGTAAAGATGCCATTTTAGAAGCCATTGATGCCGGCATTCAACTGATTGTCTGTATTACCGAAGGCATTCCAACCTTAGATATGCTACAAGTAAAACAACGCCTAAACCAAACTGGAGTGAGAATGATCGGCCCTAACTGTCCGGGCATTATTACCCCAGATGAATGCAAAATCGGGATTATGCCGGGGAATATTCACAAAAAAGGCAATATTGGCATTGTTTCTCGTTCTGGCACTTTAACTTATGAGGCAGTCAAACAAACGACTGACGAAGGGTTTGGGCAATCCACCTGTGTCGGTATTGGAGGGGATCCAATTCCGGGTTCCAGTTTTATTGATATTTTGCGTTTATTCCAAGATGATCCTGAAACAGAGGCTATTGTGATGATTGGTGAAATTGGTGGCTCAGCAGAAGAAGAAGCTGCGGCCTTCATCAAGGAAAATGTGACTAAACCGGTAGTAAGTTATATTGCCGGACAAACTGCCCCCAAAGGAAAACGAATGGGGCATGCCGGGGCGATTATCAGCGGCGGTAAAGGCACGGCAGAAGAAAAAATTCGTGCCTTACAACAAGCAGGTGTGACGACAGTGAGCAATTTAGCGGAAATTGGTCGCACCTTGAGTAGGTTGTTAAAGTAAGTAAGAGGGTAAAAGTGCGGTCAAAACTTCACAGATTTTGACCGCACTTTTGTTTCAACAAGAAAAGCCCCTTATTTTTACAGTTAAATGTTTATCGCTCATTGACGGAAATTATCAATACCCCCTACAATAAGGCCATATTTTATGGAGGATATTATGGTGAAAAAATTTAGTTTAGCGTTGGCCATGTTAGTTTTGACTGCTTGTGGTTTAACAAGCGAAAAGCAATCAGCGATTCCGGCAGAGTTTGCCGGTGCGGATTTTCAGCTTTCTGACAGCCAAGCGAAACAATGGGCATTGGCAGCCAAGCAGAGAGAACAATGTATTTATCCGAATTTAACCCGTATTCAGTATGAACATTTTGCAAAAGAAGACGCTTATATTTACTCACAGTATATTTATTTTTACCCATTGGAGGACATTATTGGCGAAGCTTCCCTCAAAGTGATGCAAAATGATACTAAATCAATGGATTATGCAGCTTACCAGTATAAAAAATTCAAAAGTAAATCAGCGGTTCAAGAGTTGGATGTGAAACAATGTCGATTGTTGCAAATCAATGCCCGTGATGATTTAGCTGTTGTGCAGGGAGAACGGAAAAGTGCGATGGTGGAAGAACATAAGCCTAATGAGGCAGAGAAAACCTCTGAGGGTAAAAAAGTCGCCAGCGATGATAACCGATTCTTCTTTGATATTATTAAATGGGGTTCAGCCTTATTCTTGTTATAAATTGAATAGCAAGCAAAAGTGCGGTGAAAATACTTGTTGTTTTTACCGCACTTTTTTATTGTTTAAGGCAAATTATTCAACCCAAGTTACAACCTCTTCTACCGGTTTGCGGTATTTTTTGGTAATAGGCTTTCCACGATAACCGAAAGTCACCATACAAGACACTGCGTATTCGTTCAAATCAAATAAGCCTTCTTCACTGAGAATACGATTGACTTGTTCATAATTGAATCCTTCAATTGGACAGCTATCAATACCGATTAAAGCAGCGCCGGTCATCATATTCGCCAAGGCAATATAGGTTTGTTTACTGCACCAATCAAATAGCGTGCGCTCGCTTTCTAAGATCTTAATATCATCACGTTGAAAAGTTTGGTAGCGGGCAAGGGTGGCTTCCATTTGTTCTGCGGTTAAGCCACGTTTTTCCAACGAAACACGGAAGAATTCACTGTCATAACGGGCATTTTTTTTGGCTAAAATGACAACTAAATGGCTCATTTCTTCCATCGGATGTTTTATTCCCCAAGAAAACGGGCGGATTTTTTCTCGAATTTCCGGATTTTGCAATACAAGAAATTTCCAGGGTTCAGATCCGACAGAACTTGGTGATAAGCGTGCCAATTCTAGAATGTATTCCATATCTGCTTGACTAACTTTTTTCTCTGCATCGTAATAACGGCATGCGGAACGAAAATGGAAAGCATCTAGCACTTGTTGTTTGTCGATATTAAACATATTTTTCTCCGAAAATAAAAAAATCAAGCTATTTTAGAACAAAGTGCGGTGCGAATATAGCCTTTATTTCGATTATCGTTATATAATTTCCTCTCTTTTCAAAGAGGATCTCGATAAACAAAATGATTGATTTTTTTCAATTTTCGCCTACAGAAATGAATGCTATTCGATTAAGTATAAAGGTTGCGTTAGTGGCGATAGCTTATAGCTTGCCTTTTGCCGTCTTTTTTGCATGGCTGTTGGCACGTAAGCAATTTTGGGGAAAATCCATATTAAATGGTATTATTCATCTTCCTCTGGTATTGCCGCCTGTGGTCATTGGTTATTTATTACTTGTGAGTATGGGGCGAAACGGTATTATTGGGCGTTATTTATTGGCTTGGTTTGATTTTAGTTTTGGTTTTAGTTGGTATGGCGCAGCCTTAGCTTCGGCTATTGTGGCTTTTCCGTTAATGGTACGCTCGATTAGAACTTCTTTTGAAGCAGTGGATTTTCGTTTGGAACAAGCCGCTCATAGTTTGGGAGCATCGGCAATACGCGTGTTTTTTACCATCACACTTCCCCTTGCATTACCCGGTGTATTAGCAGGCTTGGTTTTAGGTTTTGCCCGTTCTTTGGGCGAATTTGGTTCTACCATTACCTTTGTTTCCAATATTCCCAATGTGACCCAAACTATTCCATTAGCGATGTATTCCTTGCTTGAAACACCGAATGCTGAAAATTCTGTCATGCGACTTTGTGTGATTTCTGTTCTTATCTCATTGATTTCTTTAATATTATCAGAATGGCTGGCAAAACGCACGCAGCATAAATAGGGGCAAGTGAATGTTACAAGTTAATGTACAAAAACAACTGGGTGATTTTTTACTTACTGCTGAATTAGATATTCCAACGCAAGGCATTACAGGAGTTTTCGGTGTATCCGGTTCAGGAAAATCCTCTTTTATTAATTTAATCAGCGGATTAATGGCACCGGATTGCGGATTTATTCGTTTAAATGACCGCACTTTGGTTGATGTAGCACAAAAAGTGAACTTACCGCCACAACGGCGTAAAGTCGGCTATGTATTTCAAGACGACCGATTATTTCCCCATTATAAAGTCAAAGGTAATTTACTTTATGGGGTGAAATCTTTTGATTCAGAGGCATTCGAGCATATTGTCACGTTGCTAGACATTGCCCATTTATTATCACGTTATCCTGCATCGTTATCCGGTGGCGAAAAACAACGTGTTGCCATTGGACGAGCCTTGTTAAGCCAACCGGACATTTTATTGATGGATGAACCCTTATCTGCGTTGGATTTACTACGTAAAAACGAATTGTTGGCCTATTTGGAAAAACTCTCTCAAGAGGTTCAAATCCCGATTCTGTATGTGACTCATAGCTTAGAAGAATTAGAACGTTTGGCTGATCGAGTCATTTTAATGGATCGGGGTAGGGTAGTTGCCTATGATGAAATTCAAGTTGTGTTGCAATCAACAGCCTTTCAAGCTTGGAAACAGGTCTAAAAGTGCGGTCTAAAAATGCAAAGTTTTGTAAAGATAGCGAGATTGATGAACTTCTTTATGTGTAAGAGGTCTTACAGGTGAGAGATGTCACTCTCATTAATTTAATTAAGGATCAAAAATGAAATTATTTAAATCAGTATTAGCACTGGCATTAGGTTTTAGCGTTTCTGCTGTTGTGTTGGCAAACGAGGCAGGTAATGTGAAAGAAAATGTAAAAGCAACGTTAAATGAAAAAGTAACCTCAGCCAAAGACACAGTGGTAGATAAAGCAAAAAATGCAAAGGAAGCCGTGAGCGAAAAAGTTGCTTCAGTTAAAGACACAGTGGTAGATAAAGCAAAAAATGCAAAGGAAACCGTGAGCGAAAAAGCTACTT
>JAUNED010000036.1 GCA_030525745.1 Lonepinella koalarum
ATTGTAGTCTTTGGCTTCTTGCACAAGTGGATATTTCTTAGTTTGTTTTAGTGGCGTAAAGGCTTGCTTGTATCAATGCTGTATGCCTTGATAGCCACTGTCCGCTAGGATAAATTTTGCATAGGTTAGGTTTGGGTTTGTTTGTTTAAATAACTTAAAATCGTGCATTTGGACAGTACTGACATCTACTTGCATAATGGCTTTATGGTGGCTGATGATACATGGTACTTTGGCTGTATGACACTTTTTCTTGCCGGAATAACTTAATTCTTGCTTTTTTTGGGACGATTAACACGCACTTCACTGACATCTACAATGACAATGTCATCTTTGGTGGGTGTTTGGGTGGCAATGGCAAGGCCTTGCTTACTAAGCACAGTTTCAATCCAATGACTTTTACGGATTTCTACCGCTAAAGCCTTCAGTCTGTAAGCTAACAAGCGGTAAAAAAACCTATAAAATTTGCAAAAATCAGAAGGAAATCACAATGAACTTACAACAAATTCAAGATCGTTTAGCACTGAAAGACTTAGTAGATACCTTCTCCAACCTTGCCGATGAAAAAAAGGTTGCCGAGCAGATGTCGCTTTTTACGCCCGATGCGATTGTGCATACCTACATCGGCGGAAAATTGGTATTTGAAATGGCAGGTATCGCTCAAATTGAAGAGGTTTTTACCACCTTTTTAACCCCGTTTCATAGCGTTTATCATTTAAACGGTCAGCATACGGTGACTTTTGTGGATGAAAATAACGCCACTGCGATCAACTATTGTGCGGTGAAATTGCTGGAAACCAAAGAGGGCAAAGAGATCTTGCACGACCACAGCGTGCGTTATGCCGATACCTACGTTAAACAAGAGGGCAAATGGTTGATTGCCAAACGGATTGCGAATTTTATGATCAGCGAAAGCCGTGAACTGTAATCACAATTAAGTAGGATGCAAGCAGATTTTGTGCTAAGATTTCGCCAAATTCTTAGCACAAAATGATTATGTACGACCAACTTAAACTCTCCAATCAACTCTGCTTTCCGCTTTATGCGCTTTCCAAAGAGATTATCCGCCGTTATACGCCGTTTTTAGAGGCATTGGATTTAACCTATCCGCAATATCTGGTGATGCTGGTGTTGTGGGAAACCGATGCGCAAAGCGTAAACCAAATCGGGCAACGGCTACATTTAGACAGTGGCACACTCACGCCTCTGCTCAAACGCTTGCAAGCCAAAGGCTTGGTTGAACGCACCCGCAGCCGTGAAGACGAACGCAGTGTTGTGATTAGCCTCACCAATGCGGGAAAAGCCCTAGAACATCAAGCCCAAAACGTACCGGAGCAAGTTTCAGGCTGCCTGAAATTAAGTGCGGACGAAGTGGCGGTATTGCACAAAATTATTGAACAATTTACCCCTTGATTTTCATATCCTGTTTGAACCGGTTTCAAACAGGATTTTTTATTCTTCCCCCTTCCATTTATAGAAACAAACTTTCAAAAAACTGTCATTCATTTTAATAAAACAAAAAACTAAAATAGCCCCATTCAACCCAACGTCACAAGGACTTTTATGAAGCCCCTCGTTAAACACACTCTACTTGCGCTTACCCTTAGCACTGCAACACTCCACATTCCGACTTATGCCACGCCGAACAGTGAGCCGAATGCAAAGACAGTTTTGTCAGCGGAATGGTGGCGATGACCACGCTCAATTTGCCCTTTAATGGCGAGGGGTTATCGCTGGGTGGCGACCCGTTGATGTTAGACAAATTCTCCGTTTCATTCCCCAACAGTTTTAAAGAAGGCATTGCCTATTTAAAAGACAATGACGACAAATTCACCGCCCCTGTGCTACTGATTAGCGGTAACAAAGATTTGCTTGTCGTACCCAAAGACGCCATTGATTTTTATAATGAAACTAACTCTACCGATAAAAGTTTGATTTTGTATCCCAATTTTGGGCATTTGTTGATGCTGGAAAATGGTGGACAAAAAATCAATGATGATGTGGCAGAGTGGATTGGGGAGAGGGTTAAGTAAAAAAGGGGGAAGAAACACCGTTTGGGGGAAACGGTGTTTTAATATTGGGTTGCCCTTGTTCTCCTGTCAGATTCAGCTTTTAGTTGCAGAGATTTTTTAATACCATTTTCTTCTGATACTATAAATCAAGCAATGATTTTAAAGATCGTTCAAATTTGGAGCAATCAATATTTTTCAAAATAATGTCGCAAATATCATTATTGAATTTGTCAACATTCATTCCAATATCATTTGCACACGATTGTAGGAGTTTGTATAACTTTTTACCATCTGTGTCTGTGTCGGTTGAGTAGTTCTTTTTATAATCATTTAATATATCTTTGAGTGACCTAGATATATATATTATATTACTAATATCATCGTATAGATTTTGATTAAATTCATCTATTAGGTGTTTTTTTAGATATTTTTCAATGCTGTCTATTGGCAAAAATCTTTTGTTTAATACTTTCCATTTTCCATTATTAACATTGTCTTTGATATCTGCATCTAATATACTAGCAATTTGACAGTTTTGTCCTGCCATCTTATTTTTTACAAAATCATCTTGTAGTTCTAAGGTTTTCTCCCAACCGCCACAAGGAATAACATGTATTAATTTGAACACATTGTTGGATGAAATTCTTTTTAATGCTCTCTCAATAATTAGTTTTGCCAACCTATCTTCAACTAAAATAATATAATCAAATCCATCATTGATATAAAGGTCACGAGTTATATAAGCTGGATAACAAGGATTTATTATCCTAATTGAATTATCAAATGATTTTTCAAGATAAAATATGTTGTGTGGGTTAATCTTATTAAACATTTGAGTGCTATGTGTCGCACAGTAGATACATAAATTATATTTTTGTGAAGTTTCTTGTAAGAAGTCTGTTAGTCTTTTTTGGGCTGATGGGTGTAATGCCATTTCTATTTCATCTAAAATAATAAGACTTAGATTATTGTTGTTGTTTTTACTTAAAAAATTAATTTTTTCATCAATAAAATGTAGTAGATTAAGCAATAAATACTCTCCAGAGCTCATAGACATTTGAAAAATTAAGTTATCGTCTACTTCCCAAAAATAGGGGATGTTTTTAAATCCATAAATTTCAGATTTATTCTTGCTTTTGATTTTTTTGAGTTTTGTATAAAACTCTTTATCATTTTTAAGTATAACCCCTAAGTTTTTAATCACAAAATCACTAGCTGGAACTAAATCTTGTGGATTTCGTTCCAATTTATACAGGTTTTTTAGTAATTCTTTGTTGGCATCTGAAAAACGGTTTCCAAAAATAAAACTACCTTCATAAAAACCTTTAAGAAATATTTCATCTTGATTATTGTTTATTCTACGCCAGTTTGGATTTTTAATCCACTCATCAACTTTGCCATTATATTCAAATGAAATACATGTTGCTGTATTTCCAGTATTACGAAAATAACTTGTAAATGCACCTTTATAGACTAATTTTGATAATACAGAAAAAAGAGTGCTTTTCCCCAAACCATTTTCTCCACAAAGAATGAAAAGCCCCTTTCTAAGTGGAATACTAATTTCAAGATTTTCAATAGATTTAAGGTTCTTAATTTTAAGTGTAAGCAAAGAATTATTCTTATCCATAGGTTAGCTCCAAAAACAAGATTAAGTGGAATTGAGTTAATAAATTTTTCAATTATACCATACATTTGACTTTTTAAACCCACCTTTCCAAATCCAAAATCCATCTTCCCAATAATTGCCATTCTATTCCCAATTTCAAAACCTTATAATACGCCCATAAACTTAAATTGGAGAACAAAATGACCGATTATCTTGACAATTCAAACAAACAAATGAAACTGGCGATGATGTTTGTTACAGGTTATGGCAACGAATCTTATGCGTGGCGACTTGCCGATAGCAACGAGCGAGCCTACACCGACATCAACAACTACATCAAACTGGCTCAAATTGCCGAACAAGGCAAAATCCACACCCTGTTTATTGCCGATACCCCTGCAATGGTTGGGGCGGGCGTGAGTGGCGATTTTGCCCGTAAATCGCCGATGTTTGTGTTGGAGCCGATGACCATTTTTTCCGCCATTGCCACACACACCCAAAAAATCGGCTTGGTGGCGACTTATTCCACGACCTACAACCTGCCCTATAATTTGGCACGCCAACTCAAAACGCTGGACATCATCAGTGGTGGGCGTATCGGTTGGAATGCCGTAACCACAGGCACAAGAGAAGTGGCGTACAATTTTGGCAATAAGCCCTTGCCTGACACCACCACTCGTTATGAGATGGCACACGAAATGGTGGAAGCGGTGCAAACGCTGTGGGGGACTTTTGGCGAAAATGCCTACATCACCGACAAAGTGTCAGGACAATTTGCCGATATGAGCCAAATCAAGCCTGCCAATTACCAAGGCAAGCATTACCAAGTCAAAGGGGCATTGCCGATTCCTGCCACACCACAAGGGCAACCGCCCATTTTTCAGGCAGGGCCAAGTCCTGAGGGGGTGGAGCTGGCAGGACGCTTTGCCAGTGGCGTGTATGCCAATCCGTTTAGTATTGATGAGGCAAGAAGTTACCGCAATGTGTTAAAACAAAGTGCCATTGCCCACGGCAGAAATCCTGATGAAATCAATATGTTTAGCGGCTTTATGTTTACCATTGGCGACAGTTATGAAGAAGCACTCGCTCGTAGTATGCAACTCCTTGATTTTATGAGTGATGAGGAATTTAATGGGCAAATTCGCTATTTATCGGCGATGATTGGGGTGGATTTGACAGGGCGAGATGTGAATGAACCTTTGCCAGAATATCTACAAAATCAGGCAAGCCCACACCCCCACGACCCGCGTTCGCCAAGAGCGGTGGAGCTGATTCAGCGTGGAATGTCGCCCAAAGAAGTGCTTGCCAATGGTGTGATTAACTATCACCCTGTGGTGGTGGGTACGGCAAGCGATGTGGCGGATTTTATGGAAGAATGGTTTAAGGCAGGGGCAACGGACGGCTTTTCGCTCGCCCCTGACAGCCAAAAAGGGGTAAGCGATTTTGTGGAAAAAGTCGTGCCGATTTTGCAGAAGCGAGGCATTTATCATCTTGATTATGAAGGAAATACCTTGCGTGAGCATTTGGGCGTGGGTTATCAGTATGGGTTAAAAGCATAGCCTTTATGTTTGAAAACAAACTGACCGCTTGCTACACACAAGCGGTCTTTTTTCCTCAAAACTTTGCCAATTTAGACCGCACTTTCCACCTGCCAACACTTCCCACCGTCTAATTTCTCGATAAAAAAATCCATCACCGCTTGCACATTCACAGGGCGATAAGCGCTTTGCGGGGTAAGCATTGAGATAAAAATCTCGCTCTCTTGGCTGGAAATCGGCTGATCGGGCAACACTTGCACCAGCGTGCCGTTGCGCAACTCGTGATGCACCGCCCAATCCGGCATCATCAGCAAACCGCCGCCGTTTACCGCCGTTTCAATCAAGCTGTTGGCATTGTTGCTGATCAGCATCGGCTGTGCCTCAATCTGTTTTCCTTGTTTACCAAACCGCCAATGTAACACGCCCAACTGCCCCCGATAAAACAAGCCCTGATGCTGCGGCAAATCACTCAGCTGCTTGGGCGTGCCGTGTTGGGCGAGATAGCTGGGTGAGGCAAGCAGAAAATGACGTTGCGGGGCGATGATCCGCAGTTTCAGATTGCTATCCACCAATGCCGACACCCGAAAAATCACGTCCGCCGTTTCGCTATACGGATCGATAAAATCATCGGTCTGGGTGAGCTGAATATGTAATTTCGGATAACGGCGATGCAACTCCGCTAGGTGCGGCGCAATATGTTTCTGCCCGAAGAATACCGGCGCATTCAGGCGAATAATGCCGTGCGGCTCTTGGTTGCTACGATGAAGTTCCTCATTTAGGCTCTGGAACTGGCTCAACATTGCGTGAGCGTGTTTGGCAAACTGTTCACCCGCTTGGGTCAAACTCATCGCACGCGTGTTGCGATAAAACAGCGTTTGCCCAAAATCATCTTCAAGCTGTTTGATTTGCCGAGAAATGACCGAACTTGCCACATCGTAACGGCGGGCAACTTCGGAAAAGTTTTTTTCTTTGGCAACGGCAAGGAAGATTTCTAGGGCGTAAAAGGTGGTGTTTTTGGGGTTCATTTGTGCTTAATGTGCAGAAGTGTTTTTTGATTGGTGTGATTTTAGCAAATTTCTAAAGCCGTTAAAACAGGATTATTTTGTTCATTAAAAAGATATTTTTGAATGCCGTCTTAAAAAAGGCTTTGAATGCTTTTTTAAGACGGCATTATTGTTTTTTCAGGCTGCCTGAACCTTCATTTGTGCATAATCAGCAAAACACTTTATCAATCTATGCTATTTTTCTTTAAATCCTACCTGCCTATAATACGCCCAATCAAACACTTAACCGATTAGGCATAAATGATGAACCCCAAATACACCCCCTTATTTGAACCCTACACCCTAAACAATGGTGTAGTAATCAAAAACCGCCTTACTGTCGCCCCTTTGACCATTTACGATTCAGGGGCAGATGGCGAGATGACAGACGCAGGCAGAAATTTTTGGCACAACCGCTTTGACGGCTTTGGCTTATACATTATGCCCTTTACCAATGTGCACCCAAGCGGTATCGGCTTTGAGAGCCCCAATGCTTTTGATGAGCCTCATTTGCCGACTTTAAAAGAATATGCCGAGCTTGCCCACGCACAAGGAGCCAAGGCGGTGGTGCAGATTGCCCATTCGGGACTGCGTGCCGACCCAGCAATGACGCAAGGTTTTGATGTCGTTGCCCCAACCGGCGATGCTTATGGACGCTTTCGCACGATGAGCGAAGAGGAAGTGTGGGATATGGTGGCAAGCTATGTCAAATCTGCCGAACTGATTATGCAGGCAGGTTTTGACGGCGTGGAAATTCACGGGGCGAACGGCTGGCAGATTCAGCAGTTTGTCTCGGCAAGCACCAATTACCGCAACGATTTTTGGGGTGGAAGCCTAGAAAAACGCCTAAATTTTCCGCTACAAATCGTCAAGGCGATTGATGAGATGCGTACCAAACACAACCGCCCCGACTTTATCATCGGCTACCGTTTTTCCCCCGAAGAGCCGGGCGAGCGTGGCATTACGATGAAAGAGACGCTGACTTTGGTGGATAAATTGTTAGAGCTGCCGATTCAGTATCTGCACATCTCGCTGTGGGATTTTTATAAAAAAGTGCGTCGTGGCACGGATACCAACCTTACTCGTATGCAGGTGGTGCACGAGCGTATCAAAGGGCGAGTGCCGTTCTTTGGCTCAGGCAACCTTTACACCGCAGACGATATGTTACAGGCGTATCAAACCGGCTGGGTGGAGAGCGTGTCTATCGGCAAAAGCATTATGCTTAATCCCAATTTGATAGAGCTGATACAAAGCGGACGGGAAGACGAAATCCAAACCACCTTTGACTGGGACAAAGCCGACTTTTACCGCTACACCCCCGCAATGCTGTACGGCACAAGAGCAGGACACGACTTTTATCCGCCGAGCAAACAGCTTCGCGTGCGTTATAAATCCGAGCATTTTTAAGGAGTGGCAATGGAAAAATTAGCAGTCGCCACCCAAAGCGGTGCGGTGCTGGACGGTGCGTTATTTGCAGGCACAAAACAGGCAGATACGGTGATGATTGCCATCACCGGCATACACGGCAATTTTTATTCCAATCCGTTTTATGTCCATTTGGGGCAGACCTTATCGGCACACGGCATTGATTTTGTCTATGCCCAAACCCGTAACGCCTTTAACCAAATCCCCATTGTCAATGCGAAAACTGGGCTGCCTGAAACCATCGGCTCGTATAACGAAGACTTCGGCAAAGCACTAGAAGATGTCAAAGCCTATGTGGATTTTGCCCAAAAACAGGGCTATGGGCGGATTATTTTGGCAGGGCATTCTTTGGGGGCGAACAAGGTCATTCATTATCTGGCAAAGAGCCAAGATAAACGGGTGGATAAATTTATCCTGCTGAGTCCTGCCAATGTTACCCATTTGACAAACAGCATTAGCGAGCCTGAACGGGCGTTTATCCGTAGCCAAGTACAAAATGGCAATGATCAAACCATACTCCCCTTTGAGCTGTTCGGCTGGTTGCCTTGCACCGCAGACACCGCTTATCAGTGGCTGTATTCGCCTGTTTTGAACAATGTGCATCAAGAAGCGGACGGCGATTTTTCGCAGATTGGGCAGATTACCCACACAGGGGCGTTATTGATTGGTACGCTGGATAGGTTTACCTATGGCGACCCGCAAAGCTTTTTGCACAACATCAACCGCCATTTTCCCAGTGCCGAACACAACACCCTGATTTTTATTGAAAACACCGGGCATACTTATCAGCAAAAAGAACAGGTAATGGCAGACAGAGTGCTTAAAGTCATACAGGATTGGGGGCGGTGATGGCGTTTATTTATATACAAACCAATGTGGGTATCAAGAGGTGCAAAAAGAGATTTCAGACGGCATCGGCAAGGCAGTAAACCTAATCCCGCACCAGTCGGCAGACAGCATTCTGATTGTGTTTGACGACAACAAAACGATGTATTATCAAGGCGATGAGCCTGTGGCACTCATCACGGTGCGTGCTTTTGGCAATGAAAACCACATCGGCTACCGTGAGTTTTCCGCCCAAATCAATCAAATTTTGCACCGCACTTTACCTATTGCAAGCGGTCGGATTTTTGTGGAATTTTGCGACATCAACGCCTTTGGCGTGGGGGCGTTTTATGCCGAGCGTTAAGCAAGTTAAAATCTATAACTTTACCGACCCGATGATGGGATTGTCTTATGAAAGCGAGCCGTTTTTCAGGCAGCTTGACACCCATTTTGGCAGGCAAGTGGCACTTAAAACGGGCGTGTTAGATTTTGACGGTTTTGTGGCAATGATTCGCCACATTTCATGCAGACAGATTGTGCCAACTAAGCCCACTCTAATATGATTTCGGATAATTTATCGAAGAATGAGTAGTATGAAGCCTCCTTTAAGGAGAAAGCCTCAGAGCCATTTTGAGGTCATCAGTTTTTCAAACACCCCTTTATGGTAGTGTGAAGTTCGAAGGTTTTAGTAGGTAACCTACCACTCGCTTTACAGGTGGGTTGTTATCAAAAATTGCGCAAAAAATGTTTTGTAGTCTACTTGATAGACTAGTAAATTTAAGTGATAAGATTAATTTAGGTTCAATCTGTGGGTTAGCTACAATTATTGTGAAATACAAAAATTCCCTTCCCTCCTCTTTATTTCTGCCGAAAAATCCGCCATACTAGCAATCTTTTTATCTTCTCACTTAAAGGAAATTTTATGTCAGCAAAAGACGGATTAGCAAATCCAGCCCCACTTGGTTTGTGTGGTTTTGCTTTAACAACTTGGTTACTCTGCTTAATTAATGGTGGATTTTTTGATTTGAACAGTGTCGGTTTAGTTGTTGCTATGGCATTCGCATTCGGTGGCACTGCGCAAATGATTGCAGGCATGTTTGAATTCAAAAAAGGTAATACCTTCGGATTTACTGCTTTTATCAGTTATGGTGCATTTTGGTGGTCTTGGGCATTATTCACCGTATTTTTTAAAGGTAATACACCAACAACCTTTATCGCTTGGTATTTAGCTGCTTGGGGAACATTTACCTTAATGATGTTTATTGGTACCTTAGCCAAAGCAAAAGCATTACGGGCGATTTTCTTCTTTTTAACCTTGACTTTCTATGCATTAGCTATCGGCGATGCAACTGGTAATCACAGTATTGTGAATTTAGGTGGTTATTTAGGTTTAATTACAGCATTATGTGCTTTCTATCTGGCCGCAGCAGATGTGATCAATGAAAGTTTTGGTCGTACAATTCTCCCTATTGGCGAACCTAAATAATAATTTGTTCAACAAAAACAGATAACTAAAAAATCTGTACCTAAAATAACAGGTGCAGATTTTTTATATCTATCATATTGTTGAAATTTGGCTGCTATTAGCGTATTAGTTGAAAACAGACAATATCAATCAGTATTTATCCGTTTTTAACCTCAAGGACAAGGAGTTAAACAAATCAATAATACATTGGGGTTCGTCTACTTTGCTAATTTTGTTATGATATAACGACTTTTTCATCAAGGGTATTTTTATGAAACATCTGCCTTTTCGTGCCGCAATTTCAGATATGGACGGCACTTTATTAAATGTTCACCATCAAATTGGTGAATTTACTCAAAAAACACTACATAAATTAGCAAAAAAACAGGTGGATATTGTCTTAGCCACAGGCCGAGCCTATGTTGATGTTGCTTCTATTTTGCGCATATTACAATTGGATAATGTGGCCATGGTAACATCAAATGGCGCAGAAGTGCATAATGGAAAGGGTGAATTGATTTATAGCAATTATTTGCCTGAGGATTTAGCTTTTGAAATCATGCAAGAAACCTTTGATAACAGTCGTATTTGTATGAATAGCTATCAAGCTGAAGATTGGTTCATTAATACCGATGTGCCAAGTTTAATGAAATACCATAAAGATTCCGGCTTTTCTTATCAAATAGTTGATTTTAAACAACATCATGGACGTAATACGCAAAAAGTCTTTTTTATCGGCCGCACTTTAGAAGATTTATTACCTTTAGAAATTCGATTGAAGGAAAAATTTGGCGATAAAACTTCCATTATTTATTCTACGCCGCAATGTTTAGAAGTCATGAATAAAAATGTGTCCAAAGCAACCGCACTTTCAGCATTAATTTCCCAACGGGAATATGGATTGCGCGACTGTATTGCTTTCGGCGATGGCCTTAATGATGTGGAGATGTTAGCTGAAGTAGGTAAAGGTTGTATAATGGCTAATGCGGATATCCGCTTAATTGAGCGTTTACCGGATCTTGAAAAGATCGGTCACCATAAGAACGAATCTGTTGCGAGTTATTTACGTGCAATATTTAGGCTTTATTAGCAAGTTTGTTTTATATCAACTTCGTGTTTCATTAGCCAATGGTTATTGCATAGTATCAAATGCTCGGCTAATCAATATTTAAACTCGCCACTAAATCACCTGTCACTTGCAAAGTGTTTCCGGTGTAACCTTTGCCGTGCCGTTGTTTTTTATACGCAGGATCTAAGGCTTTCCATTTTTCACCCTCGGGGGATTGCTCGTTATCAAACGCCTGTTCTGCTTCCGACCATAATACATTGGCAATTTTTCGGGTGAGTCCCTCCGATTTTCCGGCCTCCTGCAACCGCCGGAAATTAGCTTGAATAGCCGAGGTATCAAATTTAAATTCTAAATGCATTTGACATCCTTAAAAAATTGGAGTTAAATGGGTCTTATCTAAGTTGTATCGACTAATGGTAAGTCAGCGAGCAATCGTGGTATTGTGGGTTCGCCCCCACTGCAACTGGTAAGGGCGTAGTAATACGCCCTTTGCTTTATTTGATTACAGTATAAACCCCACCTCGGATTGCGTTATCAATATCATTCCTATTCACTCGATATACATTAATCACCGCATCCACTTTTTCTCTAGGTTTGATTTTATCTTTATTTGGGCTATCAACAATAACCTTGATAGTTTTGTCATCGTTTAAATAAATTAAATTCTGATTATCTTTATCCCAAATCACCATACTTGGGTTGGCGATAATGCGAGAAATACTTGCGTAGTCTTCGACACTTAAACCCACACCCGTTTTATGATGCTTTTCGCTATTGGCATGTTCTAGTCGTTTTTCACTCATCACCAACACCATCTCAGACATCTTTGTACCACCGGAAAGTGCGGTGACTTTTTCGGCTATTTCAGTGGTTACCAATCCGGTTGAAATATAACGGCTACTTGCTCCACGTTTGCCTAAGTGAGCTTTGACCCAATCGGCAAAGGCTTGATGGCGTGCTTCGCTGTTATTAATTGCCTGTATGGTCTGTTGCCGTAATTCCCGATTTTGTACTTGCAACAGTTTTCGGATAACGGCAATATCCGTCCCCACTGCAGCTTGCCCTACATTGTAGTTCCAACCTGCTCCGGTGGTCATTGTGCCTTTATCGGTTTTAATACTGGTGACTTTAGTGTGGGTTTCTTCTCCTGTAGTCGGATCAACACCGGCTAATGCCCAATCCTCTTTAATCAGTCCCTCACTTCGAGAGGGTTTTAAGCCGTATTCCTGATTATCTTCGTAACTTTACTTCTTCAATTAAATGGTGTTCTCCTTTTCGGAGAATTAAGTTGGCTCGTTCTCGAGTTGGGAGGATATTTTCCTTTAAATTCAACCCATTAATATTATCCCAAATGTCGCTTGCTGTTTGAATCGCTTCCATCTCAGATAACTTAGCATAATGTTTGAAATAGGAATTAGGGTTATTAAATGCACTTTGGCGAAATTTTAAAAAACGGTGGATATACCAACTTTTTAGTAAGCTTTCATCAGCATCTACATAAATAGAAAAATCAACAAAATCAGATACAAAAGTCTTATTTCCTTTACCGTTACCTGTTTGTAGCACATTTAAGCCTTCTAAAATGAGAATATCGGGTTGTGCAATAATTTCAAATTGGTTTGGGATAATATCATAAGTTAAATGAGAATAGATTGGGCTTTTTACTTCAGCAACACCCGCTTTAATATCAGCCAAAAATTGAATAAGTTTGGCTGTATCATAGGAAATTGGAAATCCTTTTTTATGCAATATATTGTCTTGTTTAAGTTTTTCTAATGGGTATAAAAAGCCATCTGTCGTAATTAAATCAACCTTTCTCACTTGGGGCCATTGAGACAATAGAGATTGTAAAATTCGAGATGAAGTGCTTTTACCTACAGCAACACTCCCTGCTATGCTGATAATATAAGGTGAATTAGAAGATTTATTCCCTAAAAAACGATTTAATACGGTTTGGCGGCGAAGGTTTTCTTCAATATAGTAGTTAAGCAATCGAGCAAGTGGTAAATAAATTGCACGTACTTCATCGAGAGAAATATCTTCATTAAAACTCAGCAATGGTTTGAGATCTTGTTCAGTCAGTTTAAGTGGCACAGATTTTCGCAGCTCTGCCCATTGTTTGCGATTGAAGGTAATGTAGGGGCTGATATATTGATTAGTTGCCATTACAAGTAAGAATTGCTATGTCGGATACCTTAACTATACCTGATCCTACAAGATTTCAGAAAAGAAAATTTGATAAAATGTTTATTTTTAATTCAGTTTTAGTCTTTTTTGCTTGAATATTAATCGGATAATAAAAAAATTTGTTTTTTTATGAAAAAAGACTTGTCAGGGGGGAAAAAATCCCTATAATACGCCTCACTTGCTTATGCAACGCCGACTTAGCTCAGTAGGTAGAGCAACTGACTTGTAATCAGTAGGTCACCAGTTCGATTCCGGTAGTCGGCACCATTTTAGTCTTAAATAAGTTTTCAATCTGATGTGGAGGGATTCCCGAGCGGCCAAAGGGGGCAGACTGTAAATCTGTTGGCTCAGCCTTCGAAGGTTCGAATCCTTCTCCCTCCACCATTTTTCTTTTGGTTGAAATCGATTTAATGGGACAGACGAATTTAGAACAGCGGGCATCGTATAATGGCTATTACCTTAGCCTTCCAAGCTAATGATGCGGGTTCGATTCCCGCTGCCCGCTCCAAGCGCTGATATAGCTCAGTTGGTAGAGCGCACCCTTGGTAAGGGTGAGGTCGGCGGTTCAAATCCGCCTATCAGCACCAGTCTTTTTATTCAAGTCTTCCTTTTAAGTATAAACGCAAATCAGTTTAATCAGGTTAGTGTGATGGATTGTACCATCGATAACCGTATATACAGAGGGACTCTCAATGGCTAAAGAACAGTTTAATCGTGGTGACAAAGTCCACGTAAACGTAGGTACA
>JAUNED010000037.1 GCA_030525745.1 Lonepinella koalarum
CGTATTCCCGAAAGATTATTTTTATTGGGCGAAATTACAAAATAAATAGAAAAATCAGCAGAAGAGTTACAACAAGCAATGGATAAACATAGGGACAATCATCACGTGGATAAGCAATTTTCAGAGCAGGAGATACAAAAGCGGATAGACCAAATGACGGGAAATAAAAAAGACAGTAAAACACAAGAAACGAAATCACATAAGGAAAAAAACAGAAGGAAAGCATAATGAACTTTAAATTTAACCCAAGACAAATTTTTATTCGCCAAACGAATGCAGAAAGAATGCTCAAACAGGCATTAGATGAGATTCCCTATTGGAATGACAAATTAAAAGATGAAAACCCTGAAGAGAAATATCTATATTATCTTCAAGTTGATAATTATTGGATGTTAATAAAACTCTATTATACAGTAGGTGAGGATATCGAAAAATTACCGCCTTTGTTGGAACAGCTAATAGAAAGTGCAGAAATTGGCACAAAAGTGTGGCAGGAAAATAAACATTTTTTAACTAAAGAAGCACAAAATACCCCACCTTATGAATGGCACAATGCGCTAAATTACCTAAATACCTTAGGTTATATCAGTATGTGCTATTTATTACATCGAGAAGATTTATTAGAGCGGCTTTTAAAAGTAATTGTGGATAACAGTGTGTATACCTCATTAGATGCTGTGCTAGAAGATCTTTTCTATTTTCATTTAAAAGATCGCCCCGAATTGGATTGGGCAAAATATAAATATGTTTTACTCTTTTTAAAATCTATGCGAACAGAAGGGGAAGAACAATTAGCCTTACTCCATCAATATATGAAGGACTGGTATAAAGAAATGGTAGGGTTAAATGATATTGAACACGACACTCATTTAACCAAAGAGCAATACGGCTATTATGGTTACTGGGCATTTGAAGTCGCTGCAGTGATTTATTTAGAAGATTTGGATGACAGTTCGTTTAGAGATTATCCTTATTACCCGAAAGATTTAGTCGATTGGGCGAAAGCGAAAAGGCGAGAGCGAGAAAGGAATAAAAAAGCTGACTAAACCCCACTGAGTGATGGCTTTAACAAAGGCATTACTAACGATAAAGGAGACGGATTTCAACAGAATGTCCGCAAAACTAAAAATGACACAAGTAGCGTTATCTATCGAATTGCGATGGCGACAAGAAATCCGCTATAACGATAACCCACCTTATGCACACCATCAAACATTTTGTATCCGCATATCACAACACCACCCTGAAATGTTTTTGGTGTGAGGGTTGAGTTGATTTTGTGAGGTGCAGAAAAGTCACATTCAAAACCTGTGCAAAACTGACCGCACTTTGCTTGACCTTTCATATATTTCATCAAAAACAGGATTAACGCCGTTGATAGCCGCCTTGCACGGGGATGATCAGATCCTGTAATTCCAATTCTAAGAGTTGCACTAATACTTCTTCAATCGGCAAGCCACAAGCAGTGGCTAAATCGTCTGCGTTAATGGGTTGATATTGAATATGTTGAAATAAAGTCGGGTGGCAAGGTTCGACTGTGGTTGCGGTGGAAAGTGCGGTTGGTTTTGTGGCGGTTTTATCAGTTTGATATAAATCCGGTTGGGTTGGGGGTTCATTTAAAATTGCGGGGCGAAATGTAGGTAAGTTCTGCAAAATATCCTCAATGGTTTCCACCAACATTGCCCCTTGTTTAATTAATTTATGGCAGCCTTGGCTAAATTCGTTATGAATATTGCCGGGAATAGCGAACACTTCCCGATTTTGCTCGAGGGCATAACGGGCGGTAATTAAAGAGCCACTTTTTTCGGTGGCTTCAACCACTAAAGTGGCAAGAGATAATCCACTGATAATGCGGTTTCGTCTTGGGAAATTAATTGCAACAGGTGGTTGATGAGGTAAAAATTCGGATACTAATGCTCCTTGTTCGTGCAAAATGCGTTGTGCCAGCATTTTGTGGCGGGTTGGATAGAGTTTTTCCAAACCACTGCCCAACACGGCGATGGTTTTGCCTTTGGCTTCCAATGCGGCTAAATGACAATATCCGTCAATACCCAAAGCCAAACCGCTGGTGACAGTAAATCCGGCATTTACCAGTTGAGTGGCAAATTGTTTTGCCCAATATTCTCCGTAGGCAGAGCAATAGCGACTGCCCACCATCGCAATTTGTGGTGAGGATAGTAGGGCAGTGTTGCCTTTTACGAAAAGCACGGGCGGTGCGGAATCCGTTTGTTTTAATAAATAGGGGTAGTCGGGGTGAAAATAATCTATTAAAAAATTGCCCGATTGCGTTGCCCATTCTAATGCAGGCTGAATAAATCGCTGTTCAGGTTGAAACCAACGTTGAATTTGTTCTGTTGTCCAGCCCATATAGGCAAAGGCCGTTTGGTCATATTCCAATAACTGTGAAAGGGGAATCGTCTCACAAAGCCGTTGAATACCGTTTGCACCTAAGTTGGGGATTTGTAATAAACGTAAAAGAATTTCGCTGTTGTTCATAAAACCTGAGAAAAAATAACCGCACTTTGGGCAAGACGATAAAAGTGCGGTTATTTTTTGCCAAGTTTTCTGTTTTAATTTTGGAATACAGATCGCAAAAATTAAATTTCCCAAAAGGCTTTTATCAGTGGCACATCCAAATTTTTCCGTTGCACGCACAAACCTAATTCAAAGGGTTCTATGGGGATATCAAGAGACAATGAAGACACTTGCGTATTCAATGGGCTGTTTTTGATTACCACATCAGGCAACAACGCCAAGCCACAACCCAACGCCACCATTGGCACAATGGCTTCGTGTCCGCTCACAGTGGCATAAATTTTCGGGTGTTTAATTTTTTGCTGGCGAAACCATTGGTCAATCCGCTGACGTGCCGGACCTTCCGCAGGCAAAATGAACGGAATTTGTTGCCAATCAATCGGCGATTGTTGTAACAATTGAGTGGCTGGGCAAGCGATTCTTGGGGCAATCACAGAAAGGGTAATGTCATCAATCCGCTGAAATTCCATGGCGGGCGGCAACGCAGTCGGACGACCGGCAAGAGCTAAATCCGCTTGCTGAGATTGCACCATTTGCAACGCGAGAGCAGGATCGCCGGTGGTTAATTGAATTTCCACTTTGGGATAGCGAACCCGAAAACGCTCCAAAATTTCCGGCAAATGCGAATAAGCGGCGGTGACCGAACAAAATAATTTCAACTCGCCCGATAACTCATCAGAATTCGACCGCACTTTTTGCTTAAACTGCTGCCAATCCGCCCAATGCTCACGGGCAAAAGGCAAAAATTTCTCCCCGGCATCTGTGAGTGACACCTGCCGATTATCCCGAAAAAACAGCATCTCGCCCAATTCATCCTCTATCCGCTGAATCTGCCGAGAAAGCGTCGATGCTGACATATGATTCTCCGCCGCTGTTTTTGCAAAATTACGGTTATCCGCAAGATTTAAAAATAATTTGAGATCGTTAAAATCCATCTAAATTCCCGAGAAGTAAAAATTTTCCTTATTCCCTTCTTTGCCGCCTAAAAAGCGGATAATTTGTAGGAAAATGCCGTCTGTCTGAGCGAAGCGAGTTCAGGCATTTTCCGTTAAGCAAATTGTCTGCTTTTTAGGAAACAAGGCAAAGCAGGGTTGCCTTTCTTTTGGTTACTTTTCTTTGGCAAAGCAAAGAAAAGTGACAAGTAATAGTAAAGAAAAGGAGGTCGCCCTTAGGCGAAAGCCTAAGTTAATTTCATATATTGCAATAACAAATCCCAATAATATCAATTTACGCAACACAAAAAAAGCGTATAATCCCACCTATAAACAAAAACAATATGCAAACACAACATAATCCCAACTATTTAACTCCAAGAGGAAAACAAAATGGCTAATTATTTCAATACATTAAACTTACGTCAGCAATTAGATCAATTAGGTCGCTGTCGTTTTATGGATCGCAATGAGTTTGCAGACGGTTGTAACTATTTAAAAGGTAAAAAAATCGTTATCGTGGGTTGTGGTGCACAAGGTTTAAACCAAGGTTTAAATATGCGTGACAGTGGTTTAGACATTGCTTATGCCTTACGCCCGGAAGCCATTGCAGAAAAACGTGCTTCTTTCACGCGTGCGACAGAAAACGGTTTTAAAGTCGGCACTTACGAAGAATTAATTCCAACGGCAGATTTAGTGATCAACTTAACGCCGGATAAACAACACAGTAAAGTCGTTGCCGATGTCATGCCGTTAATTAAAAAAGGGGCTGCATTAGGTTATTCTCACGGGTTAAATGTGGTGGAAGTGGGTGAACAAATCCGTAAAGATATTACAGTTGTGATGGTCGCACCGAAATGTCCGGGTACAGAAGTGCGTGAAGAATACAAACGTGGTTTTGGCGTACCGACATTAATCGCAGTGCATCCTGAAAATGACCCGCAAGGTGAAGGTTTGGCGATTGCGAAAGCTTGGGCATCTGCGACCGGTGGCGACCGTGCAGGCGTATTGGAATCTTCTTTTGTTGCGGAAGTGAAATCTGACTTAATGGGCGAGCAAACAATCCTTTGTGGTATGTTGCAAGCAGGATCTATTGTATGTTACGACAAATTAGTTGCTGATGGTAAAGATCCGGCTTACGCTGGTAAATTAATTCAATACGGTTGGGAAGCCATTACTGAAGCGTTAAAACAAGGCGGTATCACATTGATGATGGATCGTCTGTCTAACAGTGCAAAATTGCGTGCATTTGAGCTTTCCGAGCAAATTAAAGAAAAATTAGCCTTCTTGTTCCAAAAACACATGGACGATATTATCAGTGGTGAATTTTCTCGTGTCATGATCGAAGACTGGAATAACGGCGATAAAAACTTATTCGCTTGGCGTGAAGCAACAGGTAAAACGGCCTTTGAAAATGCACCGAAAGCTGAAGGTATCAAAATTTCCGAGCAAGAATATTTTGATAACGGTGTATTAATGGTGGCAATGGTGAAAGCCGGTGTAGAATTAGCCTTTGATACAATGGTGTCTGCAGGTATCTATGAAGAATCCGCTTACTATGAGTCTTTACATGAATTGCCGTTAATTGCTAACACTATCGCCCGTAAGCGTTTATACGAAATGAACGTGGTCATTTCTGATACGGCGGAATATGGTAACTACTTATTCTCTAATGTTGCTACTCCGATTTTAGCAAAAGAAATTATTCCTACTTTACAAAAAGGTGATTTGGGTGAACCAACGCCGACAGTGGAAATCGATAATGTCCTGTTGCGTGATGTAAATGATGCTATTCGTAACCACCCGATTGAACACATTGGTCAAGAATTACGTGGTTATATGACGGATATGAAACGTATTTCTTCACAAGGTTAATTTGCCACATAAAATAAAAACCCGACAATCGTCGGGTTTTTTATGCGCATTGTGAATATTTACATAAAGGGTATTCATTTACACCAAATCAAATAGCAAAAACTCTACTTCGGTGTTTAAGGTTTGAATGTGTAATCTATTCTCCGCTTTAATGCCCATCGCATCACCGGTGGAAAGAATGTGTTCATTGATTTTCATCTCACCTTTAACCATTTGTAACCAAAAAGAGCGGTCAGGATTTAGCTCGATTTGAGTGGTTTTGTTTGCGCTGAATTGATAACGCCATAACTTCATATCTTGGTAAATTTTAAAGGATCCTTCATCGGCATGAGGCGATAAAATGAGTGTGCCACCTTCTTGGTTAGTGAAGTGGCCTTGTTCATAGCGAGGTTCAATGTTACGTTGGTTTGGCATGATCCAAATCTGATAAAGGTGTAATATTTCATCAGCACTTGGATTTACTTCTGAATGAAAAATCCCTGAACCTGCCGACATAATTTGAAACTCACCGGCTTTCACTTCGGTTTCATTACCCATACTGTCTTTATGTGCAACACGCCCTTTTAACACATAGGTCAAAATTTCCATATTGTCATGTGGGTGCATGCCGAATCCACGCTGTGTACCAATAAAATCTTCGTTAATGACACGCAAATGGGAAAAGTGCATGTATCTAGGATCGTAATAATTGGCGAAAGAAAAAGTATGATAGCTTTCCAACCAGTCAAACTTGCCTTGTCCACGTTCATGGGATTTTCTGATTTGTAACATAATTTGCTCCTTTGTTTGTTCGGTATGATTGTATTTTTTCAAACAAAGGAAATAAAGTGGGTTCTTATTGAAGGATTGTTAATGAAATGGAAAAAATAAGTAAAAAAGTGCGGTCAAATTCACCGCACTTTTGGCTGATTAATGGCTTGAATTGCCTGAAAATAAGTTAATCACCAATACACCGGCAATGATCAATGCCATTCCTAATGTGCCAGCTAAATCAGGCTTCTGACCAAAGGCAAAAAAAGCGACAATAGTGGTTAAAATGATGCCGACACCTGACCACACGGCATATACAATGCCGATAGGGAGCGTTTTGGTGATAATTGACAATAAATATAGTGAAATCACAAATGCCACAATTGCTACGGCAGTAGGCAGCGGTTTGGTAAAGCCATCGCTGGCTTTAATACAATTTGAGCCGATGACTTCGATCACAATGGCAAATCCGAGTAAAATCCAAGGGTTCATCTTCTTTCTCCGAAACATTGAGTCGGTCATTGTACAGGTTTAGTGAAAACAATCAATCAGATTAATTTTTAGGCAAATTTCACCGGATTTGATCTGAAAAATTTGATCCAACTCACAGATTATTCTATTTAAAGGGAATACAATAGTTTTCATCTTAGGTAAGAGAGGATATAGCTATGACACCGGCTCAACTTTTTGCTGAAGGCGTGAATTTAATGTTTTCAGGTATGGGATTCGTGATAGTTTTTTTGCTCATTCTGATTTGGGCTATTCAATTTATTTCTAAACTGATCAATCAATATTTCCCAGAACCTGTTCCACCTCCCAAAACGCCGTTAAAATCAACCGCACTTTCTGATGATTTAAGTCAATTACGCCCGGTAATTGCGGCGGCTATTGCTCATCATCGTCGTTCACAAGGTTTGAACTGATTTATTTTACCCTAGAAGGATTTGATTATGACTAAACCAATTAAAATTACTGATGTTGTACTTCGTGATGCCCATCAATCTTTATTCGCTACCCGTTTACGTTTAGATGATATGCTGCCGATTGCTTCTGCACTTGATGAGATCGGTTATTGGTCGTTGGAAGCTTGGGGAGGCGCAACCTTTGACAGTTGTATCCGCTTTTTAGGTGAAGATCCTTGGGTGCGTTTGCGTGAATTGAAAAAAGCCTGCCCGAAGACCCCATTACAAATGTTGTTGCGTGGACAAAATTTATTGGGATATCGCCATTATGCAGATGATGTGGTTGATCGCTTTGTGGAGCGTTGTGTGGCTAACGGTATGAGCGTATTTCGTGTATTCGACGCAATGAATGATCCACGCAATATGCAAGCGGCATTACAAGCCGTCCGTAAACACGGCGGACATGCACAAGGGACATTGAGCTACACTACCAGCCCGGTACATACCTTGCAAACTTGGTTAGAAACTACCGAACAGTTATTGGAAATTGGTGTAGATAGTTTGGTCATTAAAGATATGTCGGGCATTTTAAATCCAATGGCGGCGGCGGAATTGGTGAGTGAAATTAAAAAACGCTTTGATGTGCAATTGCATTTACATTGCCATGCCACAACAGGTATGTCGGAAATGGCATTATTAAAAGCTATTGAAGCCGGTGTTGATGGCGTAGATACGGCTATTTCTTCTATGTCAGGTACTTACGGCCATCCGGCCACAGAAGCCATTGTAGCCACTTTGCAAGGGACACAATATGACTCGGGGTTGAATATACCGAAATTGGAAAAAATTGCGGCCTATTTCCGTGATGTACGTAAAAAATATGCCAAATTTGAAGGCCAACTGCGTGGTGTGGATAGCCGTATTTTGGTTGCCCAAGTGCCGGGCGGTATGCTAACTAACCTAGAAAGCCAGTTAAAACAACAAAATGCCTCTGATAAATTAGATAAAGTATTGGAAGAAATTCCGTTAGTACGTAAAGACTTAGGCTATATCCCATTGGTCACACCAACCTCTCAAATTGTTGGCACCCAAGCGGTTATCAATGTGTTAATGGGTGAGCGTTATAAAACCATTGCCAAAGAAACCGCCGGCATTTTAAAAGGTGAATACGGCCGGACACCTGCACCTGTGAATGCAGAATTACAGGCAAAAGTTTTGGATGGCGGGCAACCTATTACTGATCGCCCGGCAGATCATATTGCTCCTGAAATGGCGAAAATTGAAGCAGAAGTCAAACAAACTGCACAAGAGAAAGGCATTAAATTAGCGGAAAATGTGATTGATGACGCATTAATTGTGGCATTATTTCCACAAATTGGTTGGAAATTCCTTGAAAATCGTGATAATCCATCCGCCTTTGAACCTGTACCAACACTTGAAAGTGCGGTAGAAAAAACAGCAGAAAAATCAACCGCACTTTCATCTAAACCAAGTTCTGGTTCAGCAGTTTATACCGTTGAACTGGAAGGCAAAGCCTTCGTGGTAAAAGTCAGTGAAGGTGGTGATATTACTAACATTACACCAGCACCGGCTACAGCGACTCCAGCTCAGCCGAGCGTGCCATCAGCAGGTGGTGTACCGGTTACTGCGCCAATGGCAGGTAATATCTGGAAAGTGGTAGTAAGTGAAGGACAGACTGTAGCCGCCGGTGATGTGTTGTTTATTTTAGAAGCCATGAAAATGGAAACCGAAGTCCGTGCAGCACAAGCCGGTACAGTGCGGGGAATTTGCGTGAAAGCAGGTGATGCAGTGGCGGTAGGCGATACAGTGATGAACCTTGCCTAAGGAGCTGTTATGGAAAGTATTATTGCGTTAATTAAGGGAATGGGCATTATGCACATCGAATGGGGGCAAGCGATAATGCTTGCCATCAGTTGTTTGTTGTTATGGCTTGCTATTTCCAAAAAATTTGAACCATTGTTACTGTTGCCGATTGGTTTTGGTGGATTATTGTCTAATATTCCCGAAGCCGGTTTAGCCATGACGGCCTTAGAAAACCTGTTACATTTAGGTACACCTACACAGATAGGAATCATTGCAGCCAAATTAGGTGTTGCAGCCGATCCTTCAGTGATTAAAACCGCTCTTTCCGGCATATCGGTTTCTCTTATGAATGAACTGGAAGCCATGTCTGTGGATATGGGATACAGCGCCGGAATTTTGGCTTTGTTCTATAAAGTAGCGATTGGGTACGGCATAGCACCTCTCGTGATTTTTATGGGGGTTGGGGCAATGACGGATTTTGGCCCCTTATTAGCTAATCCAAAAACCTTATTATTAGGTGCTGCGGCCCAATTTGGTATTTTTGCTACCGTGTTAGGGGCTTTGGGGTTAAATTATTTTGGTATTATTGAATTTACTCTGCCACAAGCAGCTTCTATCGGTATTATTGGTGGCGCTGATGGTCCAACGGCAATTTATCTGACGAGTAAACTTGCCCCTGAATTATTGGGTGCAATTGCCGTTGCCGCTTATTCTTATATGGCGTTGGTGCCTTTAATCCAACCGCCGATTATGAAAGCGCTTACGACCGAAGCTGAACGTAAAATCCGCATGACGCAGTTACGCAATGTCAGTAATCGTGAAAAAATTCTATTTCCTATTATTTTGTTACTGCTAGTCGGTTTATTGTTGCCGGATGCTGCCCCTTTGCTGGGTATGTTCTGTTTTGGTAATTTAATGCGGGTGAGCGGCGTGGTAGAGCGTCTAAGTGATACTACACAAAATGCGTTAATCAATATTACAACCATTATTTTAGGCTTGTCCGTTGGTTCAAAACTCATTGCCGACAAATTCCTGCAACCACAAACATTAGGTATTTTGATCCTCGGTGTAATCGCTTTCGGTATCGGCACAGGTAGTGGTGTCTTAATGGCAAAATTGATGAATAAATTCAGCCAAAATAAAATCAATCCATTAATTGGTTCTGCCGGTGTATCAGCTGTGCCAATGGCTGCTAGAGTGTCTAACAAAGTGGGCTTGGAAGCCGATAACCAAAATTTCCTGTTAATGCACGCTATGGGGCCTAATGTAGCCGGAGTGATAGGTTCTGCTATTGCTGCTGGGGTTATGCTGAAATATGTTGCCGCCATGATGTAGAGGCAAAACACTGAGAAAATCAACCGCACTTTTGACTTACTGAGTAAAGTGCGGTTATTTTTTGCAGCGTACTGAATATTTTTATGACTATCCAATAAATATCAAAAAGCGATTTTTCGCCCTACCTTAGTTCATTCTAGGCTATAATACCGCTTAATTTTTAGCTGAAATCGAGATTATTATGGCCCAAATTGCTCAAAATCCATTAGTGTTGGTAGACGGTTCCTCTTATTTATACCGTGCTTTCCATGCCTTTCCGCCGCTGACCAATTCGCAAGGTGAACCGACCGGCGCAATGTACGGCGTATTGAATATGTTAAAAAGCCTGATTGCACAGGTTCAACCAAGTCATATTGCCGTGGTATTCGATGCCAAAGGTAAAACTTTCCGTGATGAATTGTTTGAACAATATAAATCCCATCGTCCACCAATGCCCGATGAGTTACGCGCACAAATTCAACCTTTGCATACCATTATCAAAGCCCTTGGTATTCCGTTGCTTTCCGTTGAAGGAGTAGAGGCCGACGATGTGATCGGCACTTTGGCGGTACAGGCGGCAAAAGACGGCAAAAACGTGCTGATTTCCACCGGTGATAAAGATATGGCACAGTTGGTTAATGAAAAAATTATGTTAATCAACACCATGAACAATAGCCTATTGGATCGCAACGGCGTGATTGAAAAATACGGCATTCCGCCTGAATTGATTATTGATTATCTGGCATTGATGGGCGACAGCTCGGATAACATTCCCGGTGTTGCCGGCGTGGGCGAAAAAACAGCTCTTGGCTTGTTACAAGGCATTGGTTCAATGGCGGCGATTTATGCCAATTTGGACAAAGTCGCTGAATTGCCAATTAGAGGTGCAAAAAAATTAGGCGAAAAACTGCTGGAATCCAAAGCAGAGGCGGATTTGTCCTATATTCTTGCTACCATTAAAACTGATGTTCAGCTGGATATTACGCCTGCCCAATTAACTATCGGTACAGCAAATAACGCTGAACTGCAAGAGTATTTTTCCCGTTATGAATTTAAACGTTGGTTAAGCGAAGTACAAAAAGGGGACAGTTCGCTGACTAATCCTATAGAAAATCAGATCAATCCTTATCAAGTAACACCGACCATTGCAATGGAAAGTGCGGTCAAAAACTCGGTTAAAATTGACCGCACTTTGTATGAAACTGTCACGACAGAAAGCCAATTACACAATTGGATTAATAAAATTCAAAGGGCGAAATGTGTTGCGGTGGATACTGAAACTAATGCTCTCGATCCAATGAAAGCGGCGTTGGTAGGTATTTCTTTTGCTTTAGAAAACGGCGAGGCTTGCTATATTCCTCTTGCTCATCAACATCAGGTTGCCGGCGGAGAAAATGCTCAAGGTGATTTATTTGCGGAAACTTCTAGCGAATTGCATTGGGAACACTTACCAAATCAGTTGGATAAAGCTACTTGCTTAACTCAATTAAAACCGCTTTTAGAAAACCCTGACATTCAAAAAATCGGACAAAATATCAAATACGATTTAACTGTTTTTGCCAATCACAGCATTAATGTGCAAGGCGTTGCCTTTGATACTATGCTGGAATCCTATGTGTTAAACAGTACCGGACGGCACAATATGGATGACCTTGCGGATCGTTATTTAGGGCATAAAACCATTGCTTTTGAAGATTTAGCCGGAAAAGGAAAAAATCAACTGACCTTTGATCAAGTTCCCTTGGCACAAGCTGCTGAATATGCGGCGGAAGATGCCGATGTGACAATGAAACTGCACCAAAGGCTATGGAATGAATTGAAAAATATTCCTACATTAAACCAATTATTTAATGAGATTGAATTGCCGTTAGTACCGGTGCTTTCCCGCATAGAACGCAACGGCGTATTAATTCATCGTGAGGCACTTGCCGCTCAATCTGTTGAAATTGCAGAAAGATTGACCGCACTTGAGGCTCAAGTGCATCAAGAAGCCGGCGAAGAATTTAATTTAGCTTCCACCAAGCAGTTGCAAGACATTCTGTTTGAAAAGTTAGGCTTGCCGGTCATCGCTAAAACCCCGAAAGGTGCGCCTTCCACCAATGAAGACGTATTGGAGGAATTGGCACAATTAGGGCATTCAGTGCCGAAATTGTTAATGGAACATCGTGGCTTAGCAAAATTAAAATCCACTTACACTGACAAGTTACCGCAAATGATCAACCCAAAAACCGGACGAGTGCATACCTCTTATCATCAAGCGGTGACAACAACGGGACGTTTGTCTTCCAGCGATCCGAATTTACAAAATATCCCCATTCGTAACGAAGCCGGCCGCCGAATTCGTCAAGCCTTTATTCCTCGTGAAGGTTTTAAAATCGTGGCTGCAGACTATTCTCAAATCGAATTACGCATTATGGCTCACTTATCCGGTGATAAAGGGCTAACAACAGCTTTCAGCGAAGGCAAAGATATTCATCGAGCCACAGCTGCGGAAATTTTCGGTATGTCGCTGGATGAAGTCACGTCAGAACAACGTCGTAGTGCCAAAGCCATTAATTTCGGGTTGATTTATGGTATGTCTTCCTTCGGTTTATCCAACCAACTTGGCATTGGGCGAAAAGAAGCCCAACAATATATGGATTTGTACTTCCAACGCTATCCGGCAGTGCAAACTTTTATGCACGATATTCAGCAGAAAGCCAAAGCGCAGGGTTATGTGGAAACCCTGTTCGGGCGTCGTTTGTATTTGCCAGATATCAATTCGGCCAACGCTATGCGACGTAAAGGGGCGGAGCGGGTAGCCATCAACGCCCCGATGCAAGGCACTGCGGCGGATATTATTAAACGTGCGATGATTGCAATTGATAGTGAAATCGCACAAGATCCCGATATTCTGATGATTATGCAGGTTCATGACGAATTAGTGTTTGAAGTGCGGTCGGAAAAAGTGGAGTTTTACAGTCGATTGATTAAACAAACCATGGAATCTGCCGTACAACTTGACGTGCCGTTAATTGTTGATGTGGGTATCGGCGAAAATTGGGATGAGGCACATTAATTTCAGCCCCAGAGGGGCTGGGTTAAATTAACCTTGTACGGCTCGTACAAGGTGAAACTCTGTAAAAAAGCACCGCACTTTACTGAATTTAGGCTATAATAATTCACATTTTTCACATTAAAACTAAAGACATTATATTATGACGACAAAATTCAACGTAAAAACCTTTCAAGGAATGATTTTAGCCCTGCAAGACTACTG
>JAUNED010000038.1 GCA_030525745.1 Lonepinella koalarum
ATGTACTGAAATTCTTGGAAGGACAAGAGATCGTGAAAGAGATCTACGTTCCACTGAAAATGTTCAGTTTTGCGGTGAAGCCAAAAGCATAATCATAGAGTGGGGCTTGCCCCACCAATTTTCCATAACGGTGGGGCAAGCCCCACCCTACATTGAAATTCATAGCTATGTTCAAAAAACTCTTTGCACTTTTTGCGATTTTTCTGACCGCTTGTGGCTGGCAATTTAAAAACAATGAGCTTTTTCCGCAGGAACTCCGCACATTGTCGTTTGAAAGCGCCGATCAATATAGCGAAATGTCGCGGATTCTTCGTAGACAAATTCTATTGAGTGACATTCAAGTCATTCCCCAAGATGGGCAAGTCGCACATCTACGCCTAAATACGACACAGCTTAGCTCACACGTCGCCTCTGTTTTTAAACAGGCACGTGAAGCAGAAAAAATTATTAGCCTAAGTGTGCAGGCGACCGTACGTATTCCCAATAAAGGGGAGTTCCCGCTAGACGTTGCATTACATCGCACTTTCTTTGATGACTCCCGCGCAGCATTGGCAAAATCGGAAGAGCAAGAGAGCATTACCCGACAAATGTACGAGCAGGCCTCGCGTCAGTTGCTGATTAAACTCGCTGCATTACGCAAAGAAATAGAGAAAGAATAATGTTGCAACGGATTTTCCCTGAAGGATTGGATCTTGCCTTAGAAAAAGGGCTAAAGCCTTTTTATCTCTTGAGCGGGCAGGATCCTTTATTGATTAACGAGGTAAAAACAAAAATCTCTCGCTCTACTAAAGCGCATGGGTTTGATGAAAAAACGGAAGTACATATCAATAATGAGACAAACTGGGATGAGCTGTTTGATCTTACACAATCCAACGGCTTATTTTTCAGCCGCCAAATTCTGATTCTTAACTTACCTGAAACGCCTACTGTAGCTCAGCAAAAGTCCTTAGTAGAACTGCTAGGCTATGCGCATTCTGATTTACTTTTTATTTTTTACGCACCAAAACTAACCAAAGCACTCGAAAAGCAGGGGTGGTTTGCTCATATTTCAGAAAACGGCATATTGATAAACTGCCAAACGCCTGATCTGCAAAAACTACCTAACTGGGTTTCACAGCGAGCGCGTACGATGGCGCTCGAGCTTGAAAGTGAGGTAATACAGTTTCTTTGCTATAACTATGAAGGAAACTTACTTGCGTTAAACCAAGCATTACAGTTATTACAGCTACAGCTTTCGGGTGGAAAAATCACGCTCTCGCAAGCCAAAAGTGTAATTGAGCAGTCCGCACAATTCACTCCATTTCAATGGATAGATGCGTTGTTAGAAGGAAAAGTGACTCGAGCCATACGGATTTTGCACAACTTGCGTAATGAAGATATTCAACCTGTATTGTTGCTTCGCTTGGTGCAAAAAGAGTTGATGCTTTTGCTGGAGATTACACGTTCACCACATCAAACACTCAGCAGCCAAGTGCTTTTTACAGGAAACTTGCGTTCGGAATTTGATAGACTGAAAGTTTGGCAAAATCGCCGTGGGCTTTATCATAACTTAGTTCAGAAAATGACCTACCGAAAGCTTTACCGTTTAATTCAAGGCCTAAGTGAAATGGAAAAACAGGTCAAACAGAGTTTTAGTGATGACATTTGGGCAGAGCTAGAACGCTTTTCTGCCCAATTCCACTAAGCTATTTTCTTAAAAATTGATATATCATCTTCAATAAAGCGACGGGTAGGAGGCGTGGGAGCATACGTTGGAAAAACGTAACCAATCCAGAGAATGTTCCTTCAATACCTAAACGCTGTTTTAATTTAAATAACCGCCATTCTGCTTTGGCATGCGCCAAGCCACGGCGGCGCCCTACCATTCCATTCCCTATTCGAGCGTAAACCAGAATATCCGGTAAATTGCCTACTTTCGGGTTTTGTGCCACCAGTTTGAGCCAGAGGTAGTAATCTTCCTGCAAGTCTTCATAGCCCCCACACGCTAATACGGCACTTTTACGATAAGCAACCGTCATATGGTTGAACGGACAGCGCTTACGGGTAAAACGGATAATTTCCGCAGGAAGGGTCGGTACACGGCGATAGCTTAGAATATCGCTAATGTGTTGTCCAAATTCGGCAATTTGTCCACCAAAAATCACAGTTTCAGGATTTGCCTCAATAAATGCTACTTGCTTTTTAAACCGATCCGGTACACAAATATCATCGGTATCCATTCTAAATACCCATTCGTGCGAACAGTGTAACAAGCCCTCATTTAATGCTTTCCCCAAACCGCGATTTTGAGCCAAACGTACAATCACAAGCGGTAGTTTTTGCTCAAATTTTTGCACCACGGCTTCCAGCTCTGGCGTAATTGCACCGTCAAAAACCAACACGATTTCGTCGGCGGGGCGGGTTTGTGCGACTAAGCTTTCAAAGCTCTCCTCTAAAAATTGCGGATTTTCTTTGAAATAGAGAGACATTAATACGGAAAATTGCATTAGAAATACCTTTTAAGATTGATAGCCAGCTTCGGTGAAAGCCACGAAACCAGCGAAATAGCCAGATGTTTAAGATTTCTACTCTGCTTAAACATCTTAAAATAATAGCATCCTGCCTTACGCGATAAATTCATTGCGTGCGGGTAAGCCAAAATAGCGAGCGAATTTAGTGCAAAACGGTGCTTCTGCTCAGCAGTTCTGACATATTTCTGTTCAATAATGGCCAATGCTTTTTCCGTATTGGTCGTGTTGGTTGAAACACTGGCTCGCTTGGTGTGAAACGCACATAGACTTAATGGTTGAGCGACATAAGTCGCCCGTAGATGAGGGTTTGAAACCAAATTCAAGACAAAATCATAATCTTCGAGAGATTTTAATTCTGTCGATAATCCACCCAGTTCCAAGAAAAAGGATTTTTTGATCGCTATCATCGGCATACCGCCGATTTTATTTGCCAATAATATATTCTCTAGCGTTAAATGCTCTGGAGTTAAGGGCTTGGTAACATACTCAAAACCTTCATTCACCATTTTGCATTTTGCCGGGTGGTAAATAAAATTAATCTCTTGATGGTCAGAAATAATATCGTCTAGTACTTCACATTTATTATCTGTAAAGCGGTCATCATCATCTAAAAAGAGCAGCCACTCGCCTTGTGCGGCAGCTGCACCAATATTGCGGCTTTCTGCTGCGCCTTGGTTGGTTTGATTGCGTAACAGCTTTACCGGAAAGCTGAAATCACCTTCAATGTTCACGGGTTCTTGGGAGCAGTCGTCCACAATTACCACTTCAAAATTTTTGACGGTTTGAGCTTCAAGGCTTTCAAGCAAGCCTGGGATTTCAGCCTTACGATTATAAGAAGGTACAATAATACTAAACACAGTCTTCCTTATTTTGCAAAAATTAAGCGGTTTTTACCCGCTTGTCCAAACAGTGAGAGGAAACAGAGCAGCCCCATCATTGCCGCTGGATAGGCGTAAGTATCCGCTTTCACATTTAAAATGCTGAGGAGGGCAAGTGTGGAGAGAGTGAATTTCCAACTATCGTCAAACCAATTTTGAGCTATACGACGAACAAAGTAAGCGGTAAAGAGGAAACAAGCAATCAAATAACCAATACCACCAAACAGAAGCTGGCGCAAGAAGCCGGAGTCTGTACCACCGTAATACCCCCCTTGTGGGTAAAAATAGAAGCCATCGCCAACTAAAATCTGTTTCAGTTCCGGAATGAATAAATGGCGCTGCATAAGCGTATCAGTGGAGGAACTGAGCGTGCCTTTACCATAAATCAGATTGATCAATGGCTCAAGGGCATGCTCGACGTACGGATGTTGGGTAAACTGCGTCGCAAAAAATATGCACATACCTAAGAATGCCAAAAGTGCGGGTAGATAACGCCACTTAAAGTAGATCAAAATGCTGACCACGGAAAACATCAAAAACGTTCTGCCCGAAATCAAACCGATAAAGAGCAGCAAGAACAGCCAAATGGAGCTGATATTGTTATGCTTTTGGTTATACGCCAGCAGAAAATGCAGTAGCATTAAATAGAAAATACTGAGCTGAAAAAAGCCCGAAGAGGTAAAGTTATATAACCGATATTCCTGCTCAGAGCCATAGAATTTCGGGAACACTGCATTGCTTGCCAGCGCAAAATCAATCATAAACGGCACACCGGCTAAAGCAAAAAAACCGACAAAGGCTTGTACACCAATACCTATCTGGAGATCACAAACTAAGCGTGCTTGGGCATTTTCTTTGCGGTAGCAGAGATGATAAATCACTATCCCAAGTACAAACAACATAAAGCCTTTCGGGTACATTTTCAGCGTCGTCAGATCCCCCGAGCCGTGTGCAATTACAGGGATCACCGCAATCAAAAGCAACGCGCCCCATACAGCTAAGCTGTCGATTGGTAAAAAAATCCCATTTTCAGACCGCTTGTAAAGCCGAAATACCAACCAAACAAGCGCGATAACGCCCACTGCAAAGCCTGTACGAAACACATGCCAGAACCACGGGTCATAAATATAGAAAAAGCTAAAAAAGGTACTCATTTTAAATCCTGAAAATTAGCGACTTGGCAGCTTATATAATTGGCGATTATAGAGATAGCTGCCTAAAAGCGCATGTGCCAATGCCTCTTTTTTCAGTGCCTCGGGCTGTTCTTGGGCTTCAAGCTGCTTTGTTGCAAGATTATAAACATAACCTTTGGGTACTGTGTTTGGCTGCAAGATAATCACATCCGTCCCTTTCATCATTGCTTGGGTTTGATCATATTGCATAAATGCACGATTTGGGTTATCTGCTTTTGTTAAATCATAGCCAATCATTGGATATTCGCCACTGATACCCGCCAAAGAAAGCAGCGTTGTCGGCATATCAATTTGGCTAACTAAGCGACTATCACGACGAGGCTCAATATCCGCACCTAAAATTAATCCTGGGATATGGAAGTGACGAATTGGTACAAGACTTTCTCCACCAACGCGAGAGTCGTGGTCAGCAACAATGAGGAAAATGGTGTTTTGCCAGTAATCTGACGATTTGGCTTGCTTAAAAAAATAGCCAAGCGCGTAATCAGCATATTTTGCAGCATTGTTACGGGTCTGCTTCTCTTTATCAAATAACTCGATTTTTCCGTCAGGGAATTCAAAAGGATCGTGGTTACTTGAGGTAAAAACTAAGCTAAAAAACGGTTTATCCTGCTTGGCCAACTCACTGAATGTTTCATGGGCTTTGTCGAACAGGTCTTCATCGCTAATTCCCCAAGTGGCAACAAATTTTGGATTTTTATAATCTTTTTCATCAATAATGGTTTCAAATCCATTTCCGTAGAAATAGCTCGCCATATTATCAAAGTGTTTTTCACCACCATAAATAAACGAGGTTTGATAGCCTTGGCGACGAAGTAATTCGGCAATCGTAAAGAAACCATTTTGGCTTTTTGCCAATTTTACCGTTGCGCGTGCCGGTGTCGGCGTAAAACCGGCAATCACCGCCTCAATACCGCGAACCGAGCGTGTACCGGTTGCATAGAGGTTCTCAAACAGCCAGCCTTCTTGGGCTAACTTATCAAACTCGGGAGAAAAAGGTTTTCCACCTAGTGTGCCGATAAACTGTGCACCTAAGCTCTCTTCTAAAATAATCAAGATATTTTTCGGCTTACCTTGGAATGTTGATTGATTACGGCTTAATGTAGGTGTTTCTTCAGAAATATAGTCTGAAGCCTTACGCTGAGAGCTTTCTTTAACAATTTGTAACATCTCTTCTACAGGCATTTTGCCGTAAATTTCTGACGATTTATCTTCATCTTTTAGCTGTTGAGCCGCATAAAGTACGGAGTAACCTGAATTCAACACCAATGAATTCACTAGAGGATCGTTTGAAAATGCCACCATAGCTGGGTTAATACCACGGTGAGCAAATGAGGATCTTGCACCAATAAATGCCACTGCAATGACCACAATCGCTAATAGCGGGCGCATTTTCCAGTTCAGTGGTGCCAAATTTTTTACTACTTTTTTCGCCAATTTCCAATATAGCCAAGAGGCAATCACAGTTACGACCAAGCTTGAAACAACAGCAACGAGATGCCCGTTAACCAGCATAGAAAATACTTCTTTTAGATAAAGAAGATATTCAATAAACAGGCGGTTCGGGCGGAAATCGTAGGTTTCAATAAACACTGGGGTCGCAACTTCCATAAAGAGAATAAATACGCTCCACGCGCTCAGCCAAATACGTAAAAAACCGAGCCAAATACGATGGGTACTAAATAAAACGGTGAGAAGCGCAGCCGACCCCAAAATATAACAGAGTGCAACAACGTCAACTCGAAAACCTTGTAAAAACAAGGTACCCCATCCATTTACTGCAGAAATCCGCTCCGCATGCCAAATAGACAGCCCGATTCTTGAAAGGGTGAGTACCAATAGATTAACTACAATAAAAATAAATATCGGGTACAAAATAAAACGTTTTTTTGAATACACTTTATACCTCCTAAAAATCGCTCTTCTGATCTTATTTATAAATTTCGGATAACCGCCAATAATTTTTTTGCCGGATATTTAAGAATTTTCTTTATTAAACTTTGAAATACCGAACCACGGGTTGCTTCCAGATTGCTATTAATCGTCGGATTTTCAATCACTAACAACGGACGGACAATTTGCACATCCATCTCGAAATCTTTACCGAACAGCACGAAATCATCGGCTAACCAAAATGGCATGCTGTTTTTCTCCACTTCTACCAAGAAGCGATGAGCAGCAGACTTTTTGATTAAATAGGCAACCGTACCGAAAAAGTAATTTTTATAGGGATAAACCACCGCAAGCGGACTGTTTGGCAACTTTTTTTGCAAAAAGCTAAATGTAGTTGGGTAGTTAATTTCCAATTCAAGGCTATCAAACCCACCGATTTTAGACTGCCCCACCAACACTAAATCAGCTTTTAACCCATATGCCAGCAACCTATCTAGCTCTGTCTGAAAGCTATGAGTAAAAAGAGCATCATCTTCACAGATCAGGCAGTATTCTTCTTTACCGATTTCCTCATTTTCTACGATTCGCTGATACACCCCTAAATGACTTAGGCTGCAACCAACCTCACCTTTTGTTACAGAACGGCGGTAGCGTTGCAAAAAACGGGCAAAATCAAACCGCTTGTAAAGGTTCTCTTCGCTCTCTTTCATGGTATTTATTGCCGGAAATAGCTCAAAATCAGCGGTATTTGGTTGAGCAAAAAACAGATCTCGACGATGCTGATCTTTTTCAAGGGAAATTAAATATTTTTTCATTCGTTTCTCATTTCTACAATCGTGAGATTCAATTGCTCAAAGAGCAGATAGCAGGCTTCAAATGCCGGGTTTTCTGTATCAATACGAAGCACAATAACTTCCACATTCGGCAAATTCATCACATTCAATACAGCGCTGCTGAAATAGGTATAAACTCGGTAATATTTATCTGGATTACGCTGTAAATAGTCTTCAAAAATTAATGCTGTATGAATATATTCTACATCTGAAACCTGATATTGCTCTCTCGGGTGCGGAAGATAGTGTGAGATATTAAATTTTTGCACTACTTTTTGTACCAATTTAATGTTTCTTTCAGCTTCTAAAAATACCGGCTGCCCTAATAAAAGATGAATAACGTCTTTTTGCCTTTTTTCTTCTGAGGAATTCTCTATCAACTTTATTGGAATGAGATTTTCAATAATGTTAGGCAAGCTTGGGTATAACGTATAATGTCCTTGAGAAAGATTTTTAATGTCAGACAAGCTATATCTATTTCCCCAAATGGTATTAACGATTTTGCGAAGTTTAGTTTGAGGTGGTTCAATATAAAAACAGCTTGTGGGCGTAATGTTTGCCGTACCATCATCAAATGTAAATAACGTATTAAAATGAATGCTGCTTAATACAGTTTGAATTTGTAAATCATTAATACTGGCAACAAAGATTTTATCAAATTTCTTGCCTAGAAAATGCCATTTTAGGCAGGCAGTGTCTTTAAATAAACCAAAACGATCAGTGCGCTGGTGCATTGCAAAAAATTGCTCACAGCCCCCTTCTAGTTTTTGGCGATAGTAGTCAAATTTCGCATTCTTAGCGGATGAAATCATCAGCCCAAAAAAAGACTCACTCGAATGTTGTTCAATGATTTTTTCAGCAATCAATACTTGCAGTGGGGTATAGCAGATAATTAAGTTCATACCCCCTCCAAGCGCTGTTTTTTCTCGACAGAAAGGGTAACAAAATAAAGAATCGGTAAAATGATAGCTGCCCCCAATATACCCGCAAACGGAACATATTCAATTTGGGTAAAGGTGAGCGCAATTAAACTCACTAAATAGACAATAGTCGAAAGAATTGAACAAAGTGAAACAAACTGATTTTTCCCATAATAAAACAAATAATTCACCAACAAAAAATACGGCATAGATAATGATGATGAAATCAAAAAGAGAATAATATAGTATTTTGTGCCAACAAACTGTTTACCTAACAGCCAAACAACAACACTTTCCGGAATTAATGCCATAATTAAAGCAGGCACAGGGACTAAACACAGTGCATACAATGCCCATTTATGAACCTGTTTAAGGGTAATCCGCTGTTTCTTCAACCCTTCAAATAAATAAGGTACAAGTGCTTTATTGAGTGCATAAAGAATAATCATCAGAATAGAGGCAATTTGTACACCCATCGCATATAAACCTAGTTCATACTGACTAAATTGATGATAAATAAATACTCGGTCAATTTGTCCTTTTAAAAAGAGGCTTGCGTTATGTAAAATAAGCGGCAAACCAAAGCCTAAAATATATAGCAAGGCAGATTTGTAAGTTCTCCATATAAAGGGTTTTATTCGAGTAGAACGTATATAAAGGAGATAAGCAATAATCAGTGCAAATATATTGGCAAATAACAAGGCAAGAAAACGTTTTGCAATCAGCCCGTCACTAAATAGTTCTAACAATAAAATGGTAAAAACAACACTGGAAAAACTGGAGAGAAACTGAATCACCATATAAGAGATTGGCTGCTTACGACTCTGACGTACCGTTAATTGAACAGCAACAAAAGATTGAAACATGGCCGTGAGCGCCAAATAAGCCAAAATTTCAGATTGCACCATCCAACAACCAATTAGAATCGAGCTCCCCATGATCAGCGTATAAACATAACCCGCATTAATCACTAAATTTAACGAGCGTTTTCCATACACATAAAAATAGCGTGCCACAGCTCCTTCTTGGCTGAGGCTCACGACCATCAAGAAAAGCGCAAGGTATGTTTGGTAATAAGCAAGCTCACCAAATCCTTCTACACCAAGCTTGCGAGAAAGATACGGCAGCAGTAAAAACGGCATAGAGCGAGAAATCAGCTCACCTGCCAAATAAATTGCACTATCTTTAATGACTCTCATTAATATGCCTTTCTTATCCACTCAATCATAATATAAGTCCAATAGTTCTACTTGTGTAGATCAATGATTTTTATCCCCATTTTTCCAAAAAGATCATATACAGCATTATAAGATACATTGTTTGTATCAACTCTTAAAGATATAATTTCAACATTAGGGAATTCCAAAATTTGTAGCACAGAACTACTGAAATAGGTATAAACACGATAGTGTTTATCTTGATTTTGTATTATATAGTCTTCAAATATTAATGGTGTATCAATATACTCAATACCATCAACCACATACTCTTCCCTTGGATGAGGAAAATATTGATAAATATTAAAAATCTCTATAACTCTCTTTGCTAGTTCTATATTTAATACCTTATTATGATAAATTGGCTGGCCTAATAAAAGATTGACTGTATGCGTAGGTCTAACCAGATTGGGAAAAACTTCTTTCTTAGCGATTAAGTTTACCTCAATACAGTTCTCAATTAAATTCGAAAACCCAGGAAAAATTGTATAGTGAGCCTTACTTATATTTTTTAACTTTCTCACAGTATACTTATTCTGTGTTAAAAAATTAATGATCTTTCTCTTTACTCCAGCCTTATCGCTTTCATAAAACTCCCCACTATTGACAATATTTGAAGTCCCATCATCAAAGGTAAACAGTTCTTGGAAGCTAATATAACTAATAATATTTTGTATATATAAATCGTTAATACTCGCAACAAAAACTTTATCAAAACTTAATTGATAAAATTTCATCTTTAAACATATAATATCTTTTAATCTATTAAGTGACTTAAAGGATTCCTTTATTTTTAAAAATTTTTTAGCTTTTAAAGATAATCTCAATGAATAATACTCAAATTTTTTATTTCCTATAGAGTCTACCATAACTGCATAGAAATCTTCCCCTTTATGCCGCTCTATAATTTTTTCTGCAATCAGTACTTGCAAAGGTGTATAGCATATAATCAAATTCATTTTAACCTACTTTGCCTTTGAAACTCTAAGTGTAATAAAATATAAAATTACTAAAATAGTAACTGCACTACCCACACTAGCATATGGAATATTTTCAACATAATCTATTGAGAATAATATTAAAATATATACCAAGGTAGAAAATATAGAACAAAATGAAATCAACTTATTTTCACCATAATAAAACAAGTAATTAACTAAAATAAGGTAAGGCATAGTTAGCATAGTAGAAAAAAAGAAAAATACAATATAGTATTTTGTACCTATAAATTCCTCTCCTAGTAGCCAAGTTAGCCATTCTTCAGGAATTCCCCATATCACTATAGCAGGAAAGGGAACAATAAATAAACTCAAAAATGCACATTTATGAATATCACTTATATTCAAGCTACCCATTTTTAATCCCTCATAAAAATAAGGTATTAATGCTTTATTTATAGCCTGTAGCATAATTAGTAAAATAGCTGCAATTTGAGCGCCCATAGCATATAAACCTAATTCCACTTCACTAAACTGATGATAAATAAATATCCGATCTAGTTGGCCTCTCAAGAATAAGCTAATATGATGGAAGAGTAATGGGAAGCCAAAACCAATCACATATAAAAAAGCACGTTTATACTGTAAAAATGAAAATGACTTTCTTGGCAAACTACGAATATATACCATATATGCAAGTCCTGTGGTAGATACATTTGCCACCACTATAGCCCAAAAACGTTTTACGATCAGATCTTCACTAAAATATTCCAGCATTGCTATAGTTAAAATAGCAGATAAAAAAGCGTAACAAAGCTGAATATATATATAAGAAAAAGCCTGTTTTTGGCACTGGCGAATACTAAGTTGAACAGATAAAAAAGATTGAAAAAGCGCACATACTGTTAAGATCATCAAAATATGAGACTGTAATAGCCACGATACAAAAAAGATCCCTAATGCAATAACCGAACTATAGAAATATCCTATATTCAGCACCAGCCCCATTGAACGCTTACCATAGAAATAGAAATAACGAGCAATGGCTCCCTCTTGGCTCAACCCAATTACAATGCCAAATAGAGCTAAAAACGTTTGATAATAAGAAAGTTCACCAAAACCATCTACACCAAGCTTACGCGCTAAGTAGGGAAGAAGCAGGAAAGGCATAGCACGAGAAGTCAACTCCCCAGCCAAATAGATTACACTATCTTTAATGGCTCTCATTATAGGCCTTTTTCAATCAAACTTTCTGCAAGGTGAAGATCATAGGTTGCATCGATATCGACTGAGCGGTAACTTGACATCAAATAGAATCGGACTTGGGGAATAAAGAAATTTTTCTCACGCAGCAAACTTTCAATATCATTGATATAGATTGCGCCATTTGCACGGTACATTTTCGGCAAGCGTTGGCGTGGAGCCTCAAAATCTTGCAAATCGCGAACCGGTAATAGCAAGTCGCCGTCTAGCGCAAAAGATTTGTAAGGATGATGTTCACACTCACAAGCTGAAACCACCGATTTGCTATTTCCCCCAAGAAAAATTTCCATGGCATTTCGCACATCCAGCCCTGAGCGTAATGGGCTTGTCGGTTGCAAAAGCGCCGAGACCCCCTCTTTTACGCCGAGGCTTTCTAAACAGTGCAGAACCGCATCGATTGTTTTGGTGTGGCTTTGAGCTAATTCGGTTGGACGCTGTAGCGCAGCTGCTCCATAATTTTCGGCTTCTGCGAGAATACGTTCCCCATCAGAAGTTACCACAATTTGGTCAAACATACCCGACTCTTTTGCCGCAATAATTGCCCGCCCGACAAGGGAAATCCCCCCTACCAGCTGTAAATTTTTGTCTTTGATTCCTTTGGAACCGGCGCGTGCCGGAATAATTGCAATTTTTTGCATGAATATGACCGCTTGTAAGCTTGAATTGAGGTACTATTCTAATTTCAAACCCGAGTCTAAACAATAGACAAGTGTGGCACGTTCAGAAATAATATGTCATATTTTCATTGTCTTTACCTATTTCTCAGATTTCTATGTTTGAACTGACAAAACTTATCACTGCAGCAATTTTACCGCCATTTAATGTGCTGATTTTGTGGCTATTTTCCTTATTCCTTGCTTGGCGAGGTTGGAAAAAGTTTAGTTATGGCATCACTTTTTTAGCAATTACCATTTTCTACATCTTCAGCTTGCCGTACACTTCTCAAAAACTTCATGACTCCTTAACCAAGGAGGATAATCTTACCCTTAGAGATTACCAATCTGCCCAAGCAATTGTACTTCTCGGTGGTGGGCTGCGCGACAGCAAAGAGCTATCCGGCAAACTCGCTGTTAGCCAAATTGCACTTGAGCGGGTTCGCTATGCAGCCTTTTTACAGAAAGAGACAGAGCTACCACTCCTCATTACTGGGGCAGCTCCAAACGGTAACGCAGAAGCAGAAGTGATGGCGAAAGAGTTAGACTACTTTTTTAACACCCCAACCCGTTGGATAGAACCCAAAGCACGTACCACCAAAGAAAATGCACAATTCACCCGACAAATTTTAGAAAAAGAACAGATCAAAAAAATTATCCTCGTTACCAACCAATGGCATATGATGCGTGCAAAACTCCTGTTTGAACAAGCAGGTTTTGAAGTCCTCCCTGCCAGTGTCGGCAACGGTATCACCCCTGCGGAATACGGCTTAACGTTTATGCATTTCATTCCTCAATCCGGCGCACTACACAGCAATATGCACGCCCTCAAAGAGTGGATTGGCTATTGGAAAGAAAAGTAGTTTGCAAAACCATAAAAAAACACCGCTTGTATCTCAAGCGGTGTTTTTCATTCAACAATCTGTAAGAAAATTACTCTTCACCCAACAATTTCAATTCACGATTGCGAATTTGCTCTTTGAGGATTTCCACAAAGTCTTCTACTTTGTAAGTACCGAGGTCGGCACCTTTGCGGGTGCGGACGGCGATTTTGCCCT
>JAUNED010000039.1 GCA_030525745.1 Lonepinella koalarum
AGGAACCCCGGGTTAAAGGCCCGGGGTTTTTTGTTTTTTTATGTGGCTGGGTTGACTGACATGACTGACAGAGCTTTGAGGGCAACAGCTTTATGCCAATATTTTATTACTGTTAATATTATTAATGATTTAAGGCTATTGAATTAAATTGCTTTTCCTTGACCTCGATTATCTCTCAAAATAGCGGTAAAATAAACCGCACTTTTTGTTTATAAGGAATATCAATGTCAGCCCCTCGTTTTGTCCATTTACGCTCACATAGTGATTTTTCAATGATTAACGGCATTGCTAAGGTAAAACCCTTGCTTAAATCCTGTGTACAGGAAAATATGGTTGCGCTGGCATTGACAGATTTTGCTAATTTCTGTGGATTAGTTCGTTTTTATGGCGAGGCATTAAATCTTGGTATAAAACCGATTGTGGGCACAGATGTATTGGTGAAGAGTAATCTTTGTGGTGATGAATTATTTGAATTAACCTTGTTGGCTAAAAATGATGAGGGCTATCGTAATATAACGCTTTTATTATCAAAATCTTATCAGCGAGGTTATGATGTTTTGCCTTATATTGATCAAGATTGGCTGATTGAGCATCATCAAGGGATAATAATATTATCCGGTGGTATTAATGGTGATGTGGGTAAAAAATTGCTCAGAGGCAGTCCTGAAGAAGTGGAAAGTGCGGTGAGTTTTTATCGAGAATTTTTCCCTGAGCATTTCTATTTAAGCCTTTCTCGAGTGGGGCATTCGGAAGAGGAAGTCTATATTGGCAAAGCACTTAATTTAGCAAGACAATATGATTTACCTGTCGTTGCTACTAATGATGTGATGTTTTTAAAGCCTGATGATTTTGAAGCTCACGAAATTCGAGTAGCAATTCATGATGGTTATACATTAGATGATCCCAAACGCCCGAAACATTATACTAACCAACAATATTTTCGTTCCGAGCAGGAAATGTGTGAGTTGTTTGCGGATATTCCATCGGCTTTGGAAAATACGGTATTGATTGCTCAACGTTGTAATGTGACTATTCGTTTAGGTGAATATTTTCTTCCTCAATTTCCTACCGGTGATTTAAGTACAGAGGATTTTTTAATTAAAAAATCTAAAGAAGGTTTGGAAGAACGTTTGGCATTTTTATTTCCCGACGAAAAAGTGCGGTCGGAAAGGCGTAAGGAATATGATGAACGTTTGAAGGTAGAGCTGGATGTGATTAACCAAATGGGCTTTCCCGGTTATTTTTTGATCGTGATGGAATTTATTCAATGGTCGAAAGATAATGATATTCCGGTAGGGCCGGGGCGTGGTTCGGGAGCCGGTTCGTTGGTTGCCTATGCGTTAAAAATTACCGATTTAGATCCATTGGAATTTGATTTGCTTTTTGAACGTTTCCTTAATCCGGAACGGGTATCCATGCCTGATTTTGATGTGGATTTCTGTATGGACGGTCGAGATCGGGTGATTGAGCATGTTGCGGAAACTTACGGACGCGGAGCTGTATCACAAATTATTACTTTTGGTACCATGGCAGCCAAAGCTGTTATTCGAGATGTAGGGCGTGTGTTAGGACATCCTTATGGTTTTGTGGATAGGATTGCCAAATTAGTTCCTTCTGATCCGGGAATGACCTTAGAAAAAGCCTTTGCGGCAGAGCCGAAATTACCTGAGATTTATCAAGCAGATGAGGAAGTGAAAGCCTTGATTGATATGGCTCGTAAGCTTGAAGGAGTTACTCGAAATGCAGGAAAACACGCCGGAGGTGTGGTGATTTCACCGGGGTTGATTACAGATTTTTCACCACTTTATTGTGATAGCGAAGGATTGCACCCTGTTACTCATTTCGATAAAAACGATGTGGAATATGCCGGTTTAGTGAAATTTGATTTCCTTGGTTTGCGAACTCTCACAATCATTAAGTGGGCATTGGATATGATTAATACCCGCTTGCAAAAAGAGGGGAAGCCACAGATTCGTATTGAAAATATTCCTTTAGATGATGAAGCTTCTTTCAACTTACTAAAACGTGCGGAAACCACCGCTGTATTCCAGCTGGAATCTCGAGGAATGAAAGATCTTATTAAACGTCTTCAACCAGACTGTTTTGAGGATATTATTGCATTAGTTGCCTTATTTCGACCGGGCCCCTTGGAATCCGGCATGGTGCAGAATTTTATCGATCGTAAGCATGGTCATGAAGAAGTAGCTTATCCCGACTCGCAATATCAACACGAATGTTTAAAACCGATTTTAGAGCCGACTTATGGTGTGATTGTGTATCAAGAGCAAGTAATGCAGATTGCACAAGAGTTGGCAGGCTATACCTTAGGTGGTGCGGATTTATTACGCCGTGCGATGGGGAAGAAAAAGCCGGAAGAAATGGCAGCTCAGCGGGAAATTTTTGAAAAGGGCGCAATCAATAAAGGTATTGATGGTGATTTAGCCATGAAAATTTTCGATTTGGTTGAAAAATTTGCGGGCTATGGTTTCAACAAATCTCACTCTGCTGCTTATGCTCTAGTATCTTACCAAACCTTATGGTTGAAAACCCATTATCCAGCGGAATTTATGGCGGCGGTGATGACTTCTGAAATGGATGATACGGATAAAATTGTTGGCTTATATGACGAATGTTTGCGAATGGGATTAAAAGTCACGCCACCGGATATCAATACCGGTAAATACCATTTTAGTGTCAATGATAATGGTGAAATTGTTTATGGTATTGGTGCTATTAAAGGTGTTGGTGAATTGCCTATTACATCAATAATTCGTGCCAGAGAAGGGGGGGGCATTTTCAAAGATTTGTTTGACCTTTGTGCCAGAGTTGATCTTAAACAAATTAATCGCCGTACTTTTGAAAGTCTGATTAAATCCGGTGCGTTTGATAAATTAGGTCCACACCGCGCTGCCTTAGCAAAAAATTTGGAAGACGCATTGCAATCCTCTAGCCAATTTGCCAAAGATCAGGAGCTTGGCCAAGCTGATATGTTTGGCGTACTCACTGAAAGCCACGAAGAAGTTGAACGCAAATATGCACATACGCCACGTTGGACAGAGAAGCAAGTGCTTGATGGTGAAAGGGAAACCTTAGGGCTCTATTTGAGTAGCCATCCGATTAGTCGCTATTTAAAAGAATTATCTCATTATAGCCCGACACGACTTAAAGATCTGGTGCCAAATGTGCGTGGGCAAGTCAGTACAGCAAGTGGATTGATCATTGCTTCTCGTTTTGCAGTCACTAAGAAAGGTAGCCGCTTAGGGATTGCCACTATAGAAGATCGCTCAGCAAAACTAGACATTACCCTCTTTGCTGAGGCGTTGGAAAAATATGGTGATCTATTACAAAAAGATGCTGTTGTCATTGTAAGTGGACAAGTCAGTCATGATGATTTCACACAAGGTTTACGAATGTCGGTACGAGAATTAATGACTTTAGATGAAGCAAGAAGCCGTTATGCAAAAAGTCTTGCCATCAGCTTAAAACAAGTACAAATTACACCGCACTTTATCAAGCAATTTAAATCCCTGATTGAGCCTTACAGTGGTGGTACATTACCTATTCATGTGTATTATGACAGCCCACAAGGAAGAGCTATGCTGAAATTGGGTGTACAATGGTATATTAAACCCAGTGATGATTTATTAACCGCATTAGTTGAGTTTTTAGGCGAAAGTGCGGTTGAATTGGAGTTTGAGTAAGATTGATTAATATTTGATAAATCTCCTGATTTTAAAGTATAGCAAACGTTTTCGTAACCTTGTATAATGGGTTAAAATTTTAAATTTGAGAGGAAATCGCTGTGAGTAAACCATCATTGAGTTATAAAGATGCGGGAGTGGATATTAATGCTGGAAATGAATTAGTTGAACGCATTAAACCACATGTTAAACGTACAACCCGGCCGGAAGTAATTGGCGGTTTAGGCGGTTTTGGGGCATTGTGTGCATTGCCGACTAAATATAAGGAGCCTGTGTTAGTTTCCGGTACTGATGGCGTGGGAACTAAATTGCGTTTGGCTATTGATTTGCATAAACACGATACTATTGGTATTGACCTAGTTGCTATGTGCGTAAATGATTTGGTTGTACAGGGGGCGGAACCTTTATTCTTCTTAGATTATTATGCGACAGGTAAATTGGATGTCGATGTGGCGACAGATGTTGTTGCAGGCATTGCCGAAGGTTGTGTGCAATCAGGTTGCGCCTTAGTGGGCGGTGAAACAGCGGAAATGCCGGGCATGTATCATGTGGGTGATTATGATTTAGGCGGTTTCTGTGTCGGTGTAGTTGAACGTTCAAAAATCATTGACGGCACTAAAGTTCAGATTGGTGATGCCTTAATTGCGTTAGGTTCCAGTGGTCCCCATTCCAATGGTTACTCCTTAATTCGTAAAGTAATTGATGTTTCAGGGATTGATCCTGCGACAGAGCAACTTGCAGGTCGTCCGTTAAAAGAGCATGTGTTAGCCCCAACTAAAATTTATGTAAAATCCGTGTTGGAATTAATTGAAAAGGTAGATGTACATGCAATTGCACATTTAACCGGAGGCGGTTTTTGGGAAAATATTCCGCGTGTGTTGCCGGATAATGTGAAAGCCGTGATTAATGAGGAAAGTTGGGAATGGCCGCCGATTTTCAAGTGGCTACAGGAACAAGGCGGCATTCATTGGCATGAAATGTACCGTACTTTCAATTGCGGTGTCGGTATGGTCATTGCATTACCACAAGCAGAGGTGGAAAAAGCATTGAGTGTATTGAACGATGCAGGTGAAAATGCTTGGTTAATTGGTCGAATAGACGCTTTGAACGTAGGCGAAGAACAGGTTGTTATCGCTTAATTTATTTTTAGAAGCCTGATCGCAAGATTGGGCTTTTTTATCAAACGAACGGAATTCTTATGAAAAAAATCGTTGTTTTAATTTCAGGAAACGGAAGTAATTTGCAGGCGATTATTGATGCATGCCAAGCGAAGCAAATTCAAGGTGAAATTGTGTCAGTGATCAGTAATAAGGCTGATGCTTATGGACTACAGCGAGCAAAAAAAGCGCTAATTCCTACCGCACTTTTCTCCCGTAAAAACTATACAGATAATGCTGAGATGGATCGTGCGATTGCTGAGCATATTGAAAGCGTGAAGGCAGATTTAATCGTATTAGCCGGTTATATGAAAATTTTAACCCCTGAATTTACTCAGAGGTTTGCCGGTAAAATTTTGAATATTCACCCCTCTTTATTGCCAAAATACAAGGGATTAAACACGTATCAACAAGCCCTTGATGCAGGTGACACAGAACATGGTACATCGGTACATTTTGTTAATGAAATCTTAGATGGTGGTGCAGTAATTTTACAAGCCAAAGTGCCGATTTTTCCTGAAGATGAAATTACGGATATCGAACAACGGGTAAAAGAACAGGAGCTCCGTATTTATCCTCTGGTAGTAAAATGGTTCATCGAAGGACGCTTGCAGGAAATTGACGGTAAAGCTGTATTAGACGGACAGGTGTTACCGCCAACGGGCTATGCGAATGAGGATTAAATCCACCAATAAACGAGGGTAATTTGCCCTCGTTTTTGTTATAAGCTAATCCGATCTTTATTTTTTTCTAGCGTTGCTTTTCCGATTCCTTGCACTTCCAATAATTGTTCAATCGCGGTGAAATTGCCATGCTTTTCTCGATATTGGATAATTGCCTCGGCTTTTTTTGCCCCAATACCGATCAAGCCTTTTTGAATTTGTTCTACATTGGAAGTGTTGATATTTAATTTTTCTGCGACAACCACATTTTGTAGATGTTCTGTTTGTGTTGGTTTTATTTCAGTCGTGTTGTTATTATCTGCAAAAACCATTGTTTGGCAGCCCAATCCGAATAATAATGCGGTTAAACCGATTTTTAATTTTCTCATGACTTTGTCCTCTTAAAATAATATCACGTCAAGTTCATCTTAACGCAAAGTGATTTTTACCGAATTCACAAAACTCGCAAGAAATTGACCGCACTTTTGGAATAGAGATCGTAAAAATAAATAAAAGTTCCCCTAAAAACTAGACAGAATGCTTGTTTGGTGGTAATCTTTCGCCCGTCAAACGACCTTAGGGTCAATTCTAATTTTTATCCAATCTAACATTTCTCATTATGCATTTAACAGAACTCAAAAATACGCCGGTTTCTACGTTAGTTGAACTTGGCGAAGGTCAAATGGGCTTAGAAAATCTTGCCCGTTTACGCAAACAAGATATTGTTTTCGCTATTCTTAAACAACATGCAAAAAGTGGTGAAGATATTTTTGGCGGTGGCGTGTTGGAAATTTTACCGGACGGTTTTGGGTTTCTACGTTCTGCAGACAGTTCTTATTTAGCCGGCCCTGACGATATTTATGTTTCTCCAAGTCAAATTCGCCGTTTCAACTTGCAAACCGGTGATAAAGTGGAAGGAAAAATCCGCCCACCGAAAGAAGGTGAACGTTATTTTGCGCTATTAAAAGTAGATCAAGTTAATGATGATCGTCCGGAAGTTTCTCGCAGTAAAATTTTATTTGAAAACTTAACGCCGTTACATGCAAACTCCCGTTTAAGAATGGAACGTGGTAATGGTTCAACGGAAGATTTAACTGCCCGTATCTTGGATTTGGCTTCACCAATCGGCAAAGGGCAACGAGGATTGATTGTTGCTCCGCCGAAAGCCGGTAAAACCGTTTTATTACAAAATATTGCGCAAAGTATTACGCATAATTACCCTGAATGTGAATTGATCGTGCTGTTAATTGATGAGCGCCCAGAGGAAGTGACTGAAATGCAACGTACTGTGCGTGGTGAAGTGATTGCATCTACCTTTGATGAACCAGCAACCCGCCACGTTCAAGTAGCAGAAATGGTGATTGAAAAAGCCAAGCGATCAGTTGAGCATAAAAAAGATGTGGTAATTTTATTAGATTCCATCACACGTTTGGCGCGTGCTTACAATACGGTAACGCCGGCCTCTGGCAAAATTTTATCCGGTGGTGTAGATGCGAATGCTTTACATCGTCCGAAACGTTTCTTTGGTGCAGCCCGTAACGTGGAAGAAGGCGGAAGTTTAACTATTATTGCTACTGCACTTGTGGATACCGGCTCCAAAATGGATGAAGTGATCTTCGAAGAATTTAAAGGTACAGGGAATATGGAATTGCATTTATCCCGTAAAATTGCCGAACGCCGTGTTTTCCCTGCTATTGATTTCAACCGTTCAGGCACCCGTAAGGAAGATTTACTTACCAGCCCTGATGAGTTACAAAAAATGTGGATTTTACGCAAAATTCTTAACCCAATGGGTGAAGTGGAAGCAATGGAATTCCTCATTGATAAATTAATGGTGGCTAAAACCAACGAAGAATTTTTTGAGATTATGAAACGTTCATAATATCCTTTATATAACATAAAAGCACCTTTGGGTGCTTTTATGTTATCTGAATAGCCTAATTTGAGTGTTTAAAAGTGCGGTGTTTTTTTGGTGGATTTAAGGCTAAAAAACGGTGCAGATGCACCGTTATTAAAACTAACAAAAGTATGAAGGATTAGAATTTTAGCCAAGAAGGAAGGCTTAACAAAGACTCTTTTGGCTTTTCTGCTTCCGTAATATTTTTCCCTTGGTTAGCTTGAATTAAGGTTTCTGTTTGTTTAGATAAATCAGTTAAACCCATCTCATCATAGGCTTTTTTCAAAAGTGGTAAGGCTTTTAAGGTAGAAGCTGTATCCGGATAAGATTGCAACATACCTGTAACTCGATTGGATACGGCCACCCAAGCATGGCGTTTTGCGTAGAACTGCGCAATTTTCAATTCATGGCGGGCTAACATATCTTTAATATAAGCCATTCGTGCAATGGCATCTGCTGCATAAGGACTACTTGGAAAGTGTTGTACCAAAGTTTGAAAATTGCTAAATGCCGTTTTAGAAGTTGTGGTTTCACGAGTAGAACGATCTACATTTAAGGCATCTTGAAGAAAATTATCACCCATTGCCATATTACTCAATGCGGCCATATATAATACATAATCTAAATATTGGCTTTGAGGATACATTTGTAAAAATTTGTCTGCAGTAACTAAAGCTTGAGTGTAATCTGCAGTTTTATAAGCAGTATAAATTAAATTTAATTTAGTTTGTTCTGCGTAAGTACCTCCTGCGAAACGAGTATCTAATGCCTCTAAATAGCGTTGGGCATCGCGGTAATCATTTTTTTGTAAATAAGCTTGTGCTTTATTTTGTAATTCTTGCTCGGAGGCTTGTTCTATCTCCGTTTTTCCGCTTGAGCAGGCTGTGATGGCAACGGCAGTGAATGCTGCTAAAGCAAGCGATTTTAATTTACCCATAACCAGATAATCCTTTCTATGTAAAAATGTTGTCTTGAGGTACAATATCCGCCATATTTTATCTGACATTATAAAATAATTCACGGATTTTTATTCTTTATGGCACAAATAACCCTGTCGGCTGAGATTCAGCCTGAACAAATGGGGCAACGCTTAGACCAAACCTTAGCGGAATTGTTCCCCGATTATTCCCGTTCCCGTTTAAAAACATGGATCGAAGCGGATTTAGTGAAAATGAACGGCGATATTGCCAATGTGCCACGAGCTAAAGTACTTGGCGGTGAACAGATTGAGATTACAGTGGAAGTGGAAGATGAAACCCATTATATACCGGAAAATCTGCCACTGAATATTGTGTACGAAGATGAACATATTTTGGTGATCAATAAACCGAAAGATGTTGTGGTTCACCCCGGCGCAGGAAATTCGACGGGGACGGTATTAAATGCTCTACTTTACCATTATCCACATATCGCCGAAGTGCCCAGAGCCGGTATTGTACATCGTTTAGACAAAGATACTACCGGCTTAATGGTGGTAGCGAAAACTATTCCTGCACAGACACAACTTGTGCGTGATTTGCAAAAACGTAATATTACCCGTGAATATGAAGCGGTAGCCTTTGGTGTGATGACGAAAGGTGGAAAAGTAGATGAACCTATGGCTCGCCACCCGACCAAGCGTACTGCAATGGCAGTTCATCCTCTAGGCAAACCTGCCGTCACTCATTATCGGATTATGGAACATTTCCGTGATTACACCCGCCTGCGTTTGCGATTGGAAACCGGGCGTACGCACCAAATTCGGGTGCATATGTCACATATTGCCCACCCATTGTTAGGCGATCAAACCTACGGTGGCCGCCCTCGTCCGCCGAAAAATGCATCGGAAAGATTTAGTACTGTGTTGCGCAATTTCCAACGCCAAGCCTTGCACGCCATAATGTTACGCCTAAATCACCCGATTACCGGTGAGCAAATGGAATGGCACGCCCCATTGCCTGAAGATTATGTGGAATTGATCCAAGCACTAAAAGAAGATTATCAGCTACATAAAGACGAATTAGATTACTAAGAAGCAAAATTGAGCTAAAAATGACCGCACTTTTCCCAAACTGGCAAGCCCCTTGTAATGTTAAAGCTTTATCCACTACGAGATCCGGTGGTGTCAGCTTGCCACCTTATGACAGCTTAAATCTGGGTGATCACGTTGGTGATGATCAAAATTCGGTAAAAACCAACCGCACTTTACTGGTGGAAAAATTCGGCTTACCGCAATTTCCGATATTTCTTAATCAAATTCACAGCAATAAAGTGCTGGACTTATCAGCACAGGGAACGGATTATTGCGCAGATGCGGTTTATAGCGACCAGCCCAATCAAGTGTGTTTGGTGATGACAGCTGATTGTCTTCCTGTATTGTTTGCCTCTAAAAAGGGTGACGAGGTGGCAGCTGCGCATGCCGGCTGGCGAGGTTTGTGTGATGGTGTGTTGGAACAAACGGTTAAGCAGTTCAAATGTAATCCTACAGAGATTGTAGTTTGGTTGGCACCTGCAATTGGGAAAACAGCTTTTCAAGTAGGAGAAGAAGTTGTGACACAATTTATCGCTAAAGATCCACAGGCAATTCAAGCATTCCAAGCGGATTTGAATAACGTCGGAAAATATTACGGTGATCTGTATTTATTGGCAACACAACGCTTAAATAAGTTGGGAATAACTCAAATTTCCGGTGGTGAATATTGCACTTACAGTGACCACGAGCGTTTTTTTTCCTATCGCCGAGAGGGGAAAACAGGACGAATGGCGACACTGATTTGGTTTGAATAATAAAAGTGCAGTTGAATTTTGTTGATAAATCGCAATTTAATAGAAAACTGACCGCACTTTCAGGAGAAAAGAAATAAGATGAGTTTTATCGGAAAATTATTGGGGCTTTTTATCGGCTATAAATTAGGTGGTTTTTTTGGTGCTATTGCCGGTATTTTTCTTGGGCATTGGGCAGATAAAAAATTGTATGAGTTGGGTAGCGTCAATTCCTCTTTTTTCCACAAAAAGCTTACTCGCCAGTCTTTATTTATGCAAACGACTTTTGCGGTATTAGGGCATTTGAGTAAAGCGAAAGGCCGTGTCACCCAAGAAGATATTGCTCTTGCCACTAATTTAATGACGCAATTACAATTGGATAATGCGAACAGAAAATTAGCACAAGAGGCCTTTAATCGTGGTAAGGAAAGTGATTTTCCCATTCGCCAAGTAATTCGTGAATTTCGCCTTGGTTGCGGGCAGCGTAATGATCTATTAAGAATGTTTTTAAGTGTGCAAGTGCAAGCGGCTTTTTCTGATGATCATTTACACCAAAATGAGAAAGAAATTCTACGTATTGTAGCGGAAGAACTGGGCATTTCAGCCTTTCAATTTGAACAAATGATCATGATGGAGTTGGCTCGCCGTCAATTTTCCAATGGCGGATTCCATCGGGCTTATGAACAATATCAACAACATTCACAAACTGGTTATCAGCAGCGTTATGGCGGTTATAACGGAGGTTATCAGACTCATTCAGGCCCAACGGTTGAGGATGCTTATAAGGTTTTGGGTGTAAATGCTTCTGATGATCAACAAACGGTTAAACGGGCTTATCGTCGTTTAATGAACGAAAATCATCCGGATAAATTGGTGGCAAAGGGGTTGCCGAAAGAAATGCTGGAAATGGCAAAAGAAAAATCCCAACAAATTCAGGCCGCTTACGATTTAGTGTGTAAAGTCAAGGGCTGGAAATAATCTTTTTCTATGCGTGTTATTCTCGCTCCTATGCAAGGCGTGCTGGATCCGCTGGTACGCCAACTGCTCACCGACATCAATGATTATGATCTCTGTATTTCCGAATTTGTACGTGTGGTAGATCAATTGTTGCCTAAAAAAGTGTTTTACCGCCTTGCCCCCGAATTACATCACAATGGAAAAACCCCATCAGGAACGCCTGTTCGAGTTCAACTTTTAGGACAATATCCTCAATGGCTGGCAGAAAATGCAATACGCGCTGTGGAATTGGGATCATTTGGAGTCGATTTAAATTGCGGTTGCCCCTCAAAAACCGTCAATGGCAGTCACGGTGGAGCCAGTTTGCTGAAAAATCCCGAATTAATTTATCAAGCTACCCAAGCTATTCGCCAAGCGGTACCAAAAAATCTCCCGGTAAGTGTAAAAGTGCGGTTGGGCTGGGACGATGTTTCACAGGCGTTTGAGATTGCTGATGCGGTACAACAAGGCGGTGCGACAGAAATTACCATTCACGGGCGAACCAAAACCGATGGTTATAAAGCGGACAGAATTAATTGGCAAAAAATTGGTGAAGTACGCACCAAACTGACTATTCCAGTTATTGCTAATGGTGAGATTTGGCATTACGCAGACGGGCAAAAATGCCTTGAAATCACGGGTTGTAAAGACATCATGATTGGTCGTGGTGCACTGAATATTCCGAATTTAAGTTATGTTGTAAAACACAACCAGCCGAAACTGGCTTGGACTGAAATTTTACCTGTTTTGCAAAAATACAGCCTATTGGAAAACGAGTATGACAGCGGTTTTTACCACATTGCGCGCATAAAACAATGGCTACAATATTTGAAAAAAGAATACCCCGAAGCGACCGCACTTTTTGAGCAAATTAAGCCTTGCCAAAGTGCGGTGGAATTACGGGAGGTTTTGATGAACTTAACAACCCTTTCAGATTGAGAAGATCATTCATTTTTTACAACCACAACGATTAAGTGGTTTAAGTCATATTGGTGAGGATCGCATGTGGCGGTATTGCCTGATCATGAAACCTGCCTAAATTGGCAGGGGCTGTGTTGCGATGTCTGCAACCGTGTCTGCCAGCTTTTAGGCAAAGTAATCACACTGGAATGGGTATATAACGATAGTACCAAAATCCATGCTAAGTTGCTCTCAACTGTGCATAGCGATGCCTGTATCAGTTGTAGAAAATGTGAACAGATATGTGTACAGGAAAAGCCAACAACTCCCAAGAGTGCCGTAACTGCCACAACTTTGCAGATATGGACTTCACGCAACAAAAAGAGGTTGCAGCCTGTATGCATGCGATGGCAGAGAAAGAGGGTAAAACCTGTATCGACTGCCACAAAGGGATTGCGCACAATCTGCCACATATGAAAGCTGTGGAGTCGGGGTATAAGCCTAAAGAGTAGTCAGCACGTTATTTCTGTAACCACGCCCTGTATAGTCATACACAGGGCTTTTTAGTAATATAGGAATAAATAACAATATCATTCGTCAAATAGCGAGAGAAATGCTTGTAGAAAATCCCAAAATAAAGAAAAAATCGAAAGATACGATT
>JAUNED010000040.1 GCA_030525745.1 Lonepinella koalarum
GCTTGTGTTTTTTGGCGTGTATGCGTGGGGGCTTGGCAAGGTGGGGATTGTGCTGATTTAACAAAACACCGTTTGGATTGTTTTTAAAAACAGTCAAGCGGTGTTTTTCTTTTAAAATTTTGCAAAATAAACTTTCAGGCTGCCTGAAAACCTAAGCCCTCAAAAAATCTACTAACGCCTTTAATGTGGGTGAAATCTGCCGATTGGGATAATACAGATAATCAAGCGGATAAATCATTGCCCATTCATCTAACGCACTGATTAGCCGCCCATTGTCTAAATAGGCTTGCACAAGCGACCGCTCAATCCACACCAAGCCCATGCCGTCCAATGCCGATAAAATTAGCATTTGCGTATCGTTAAACACCCATTTGCCATTAACTATTTGGGTGAAAACCTCGCCTGTTTTTGGTGATAAAAATTGCCAATTAAGCAGTCCGCCATAAGTAGGCAAACGCACCCGTACGCAGTTGTGCTGTGCCAAATCCTCCGGCGTTTGGGGAATGGGGTTGTTGGAAAAATAGGCAGGGCTTGCCACACAGCACATAAGATTGTCGTCAGAAATTTTCACCGCCACCACATCTTGATTTAACAGATCGCCTGTGCGAATGCCTGCATCAAACTTTTCTTTAACGATATCAAGAAAACGCATATCGGCAATGAGTTCAAGCGAGACATTGGGATTTTGCTCGCCAAAGGTGCGAAACTTATCCCAAAGCAGATAAAACGAATTGGGCGTGCCGTTAATGCGAAGTGTACCGGTGAGTGTGTTGTGCAGGTTTAATACTTCGTTGATGTGTTTATCAATATCGGCAAACAAGGGAGAGATACGCTCAAATAAGGCTTGCCCTGCGTCCGTCAAAGCAACGAAGCGTGTGGTGCGATGAAACAGCCTTACGCCTAATTTTTGCTCTAATGTACCAATCGCTTGCGATACGGACGAGCGAGCCAGACCCAGTTGGGCAGCGGTTTTGGTAAAACTTTGGGTATGGGCAAGTGATAAAAACAGTCGCCAGTCGTGGTGTTCGTGCATTTTTATTCTGATTGTTCAAAATTTTTGAACATTTTATTCGTTTTTAGCCACTTTATCAAACCAATTAAGCTGGGTATAATATGCCTATTGATTTTAACCATTGAGTGAGTATTTTTTATGAAAAACATCTTAATCATCAACGCCCACCAACCTTATGATTTCTCCAAAGGCGAATTAACAAAGTCCTTAATTGATGTCGCTACCAAAGCATTGCAAAACAAAGGCTTAACCGTCAAACACAGCAAAGTAACCGAGTTTGATGTTGCCGATGAACTTGAAAAATGGCAATGGGCGGATGCGGTGATTTTCCAATTTCCAAGCAACTGGATGATGATACCGTGGCTTGCCAAAAAATATATGGACGATGTCTTTACCGCAGGAATGGGTGGCATTTTGTGTAATACGGACGGTCGCTCATCAGCCAACCCGAATATCAATTACGGCACAGGCGGACTGATGAAAGGCAAAAAATATCTGCTTTCTGCCACTTTCAACGCCCCGAAAAATGCCTTTGATAATGCGGACGAATATTTATTCCAAGGTAAAGGGCTGGACGATCTGTTTATGCCAATTCACTGCACCTTCCGCTTCTTTGCAATGGAAAAACTGCCGACTTTCGCCTGTTTTGATGTGATTAAAAACCCACAGATTGAACAGGATTTAAAGGATTTTGAACAGCATATTTTGGCGAATTTTTAAGATTAAAAGTGGCATTTGCAATAAGGCGTGGCTGGAGCATGGGTGTTTAACATAGCGAAAATCTCGGACATCAATGCCTAGCCTGCTGAAATGCCCAATCTTGCCCAGTAACATAACTCATCGCTGTTATCGAGGGCAGTTTCTGGTAATTGATAATAATTCAGTGCCACTTGGGTTCTAACACCTTTTCGGGTCGTGAAATACCGAAACGGCTCACAGCCTTCTTGAATAAACAGCGGTTTGCTCTTCTCATCAACTTTGATATAGAGCAGATCATCGTCAATAATGGCAAACATTTTCCCATATCGAAACAGCCCCCAACAGCCAAACATTCGTTTCACATTAATCGGGGCGAGTGGGTGCAACTGTTCCACAATAAAATCACAAAATTCACTCATTATTTACTCCTCTTTATTGCATTTTTGAACACAAACAAGCGGTCTGTTTTTGATAAAAATCTACAAAACCTGCCTGAAAATCGCTATTTTTTAGGCGGCTTGTTGGGCCAAAATGCCGTTTAAATTCACTTCCAACCAATCCACAAGGGCGTGGATTTTCTCCGCCGCCTGCGTGCCGTAGGGCGTGAGGGTATATTCAACGTGGGGCGGCACGGTGTCGAAGGATTTGCGAACCAACATTCCGTCTGCCTCTAACTGCTTTAAGGTTTCGGTCAGCATTCGTTCACTCACGCCCTCAATGGCACGGCGGATTTCCGAAAAACGCTTTGTGCCGTCTTTCAATACAATCATCACCAACACACCCCAACGGCTGGTTAAGTGGTTTAAAATAAGTCTGCTCGGGCAGTTTTTGGCAAGAACGTAGCCTCTATCCCTGTTTTCCATAAAATTAACTCTTTAAAAATCAATCGGTTAAAAATTATTTTCAAACTTACATTTTTGTAAGTACTTACAAAAAGTAATTTTGATAACTATACTACGACACATCTGTTTTATCTTCAATATTCAATTAAATATAAGGAGTTTATTATGAAAAAATTTGCCGTGATTGGTGCAACAGGCTTGGTTGGCTCGGCGGTGGTGAAAGAACTTGCCGAGCGTGGACATCAGGTTACCGCCTTTGCTCGTAACATTGACAAAGTGCAAAAAGCCGACAATGTGCAAGCGGTGGCGATTGATGTCAATGCGCCTGATTTTGCTCAAAACTTGTCGGGCTTTGATGCGGTGGTCAATGCCTTTAACGCAGGTTGGGAAAACCCTAATCTTGCCAATGACTTAAAACAAGGACACGCCAGCATTTTAACCGCAGCCAAAACCGCCAATGTGCCGTATTTGCTGGTGGTTGGTGGTGCTGGTAGTCTGAACATTGCCCCGAACGTGCAACTGGTGGATACCCCTGATTTTCCTGCGGAGGTCTATCCTGCCGCCAATGTGGTGCGGGAGTTATTGAATGAGCTGCGCAGCCGCAACGACATCAACTGGGCATTTTTATCGCCGGCGATGATGTTTGCGATTAACCCTGTTTCTTTTGAAAAAACAGGCAACTACCGCACAGGTAAAGATGATGTGCTGTTTAATGCGGACGGTTCGCCTGCCGATATTAGCGTGGCAGATTTGGCGGTGGCGATTGCCGATGATCTTGAGCAAAAAGCGCATTTACATCAACGTTTCACCGTAGCACAAGCATAAAATCCCCAAACACACAGACCGCTTGCACAATGCAAGCGGTATTTTTTCGGCGGAAATCGACAATAGGTCGGCTCGCTTTAATGCCTATCTTGCCATCGGTTGAGGAAAAGTGCGGTCAAAAACAGGCGAGATCTGAACGACATTCTGATGTTCAGCCGGTTTATGTGTACGCTGTTGTACGATAGCGGACGGCGAAAAAGCGGTACTCAATTGCTGCCGCGACTTGATTTTGTTGATGCCGGAAGCAGAATTTTACAGACAAATTCGCTACTGTTCGGCGATGATCGGGCTGAATTTGCAAAATTTTTCTCTCAACCCACCGCTTGTTATCCTCTCAATACCTCGATTAACGCTTTCAACAAAGGCGAATGCTGGCGGCGGTTGGGGTAATAGAGATGATAGCCCTCATACTGCATGGCCCAGTCGGTTAAAATCGGCACAAGGCTGCCGTTATCCAACTCGGTTTGAATGCTGTCTTGCGGACTCCAAAGAATGCCCAAGCCTTGCTTGGCATAGTGTTGTAGCAAGAAACCGTTGTTGGCAGTAAGATTGCCCTGCGGTTGGAATTTAACGATTTTCTTGGTGATGGGCTCCCGAAATTCCCACGCCAGAATGCCACCCAATGTGGCAAGGCGATGTTTGAGGCAATGGTGTTCGGTTAAATCAAAGGGCGTTTTCGGCGTGCCATGTTGTGCCAAATAGTCGGGGCTGGCAGCAGCGGTCATTTTTACATCGGGCGAAATGCGTAACGCAATCATATCTTTCGCTACATCTGCCCCGAGCCGAATACCGGCATCAAAACGCTCGGCGACAATATCTACAAAGCGATCTTCCGCCACCAGTTCCAACGCCACTTCGGGATAAGTGTTGGCAAATTCGGCGAATTTATCTGCCAACACATCACGAAAAACGTGTTCGTTGCCGTTAATTCTCAGCGTGCCTTTTAACGCATTGCGAAACTCACTCAGCCCGTTCACTTCTTGGTCGATTTCATCAAACAGCGGTAACAGCCGTTGATATAGCCTCGCCCCTGCCTCGGTGGTTGAAATGCTACGGGTGGTGCGATGAAACAGCTTGATTTTCAACCGCTCTTCAATCCCCCGAATGCTGTGCGACAACGCCGACTGCGACACGCCCATCTGCGCCGCCGCTTTGGTAAAACTGCCCGTTTGCGCCACCAACAAAAAGGCTCTTAAATCGTTGAGGTTTTCTTTCATTACGGTTAAATACCCAATAATGCCGCCACTTTCTTACGGATTTCACTTAATTCGTTATCGGCAATTTTGCCTTTAAACTCCGCTTGACGAACCCGCCAATCAAGGCTTTTAACTTGATCGGAAAGCGCCACATTTTGCGGTTTGCCATCAATATTGACTTCGAACGGATAGCCCTTGATTTTGGTCGTTAATGGACAACAGATCAACAGCCCCGTCAGCCCATTATAAGCCGCCGGCGTAAGCACCACCGCTGGGCGATGCCCTGCCTGCTCGTGTCCGGCTTGTGGCGTAAAATTCAGCCAAATAATATCGCCTAATTCGGGAATATATTCGCTCATAACATTTCCTTACCGAGCGGTTCGCCAGTGTCGATTTCTTGATGTAAATTCTCTGCCGTAATGCCTGATAACAACTTTTCCAAAGGATATTCTTGGCGGATTGGCTCAATAATAATTTTGCCCTCTTCTGCCCGAATATCAACTAAATGGTCGGCTTGTAACTGCAAAGCAGTCAAAATTGATGACGGAATACGTACGCCGACACTGTTTCCCCATTTTTTAATCGCTAATTGCATCCTATTCTCCTTAAAGTGAGTTATACATTGTATAACAATTAAAAATTTGAGCAACTTGCCATTAATGAATTTTTCTCATTACTTCAAACAATTTTATCCCACTAATCAAGCGCAATCTACATCGCTATACTGGCTTCATCTGCCGCTAAAGCCTTCAGTCTGTAAGCTAACAAGCGGTAAAAAAACCTATAAAATTTGCAAAAATCAGAAGGAAATCACAATGAACTTACAACAAATTCAAGATCGTTTAGCACTGAAAGACTTAGTAGATACCTTCTCCAACCTTGCCGATGAAAAAAAGGTTGCCGAGCAGATGTCGCTTTTTACGCCCGATGCGATTGTGCATACCTACATCGGCGGAAAATTGGTATTTGAAATGGCAGGTATCGCTCAAATTGAAGAGGTTTTTACCACCTTTTTAACCCCGTTTCATAGCGTTTATCATTTAAACGGTCAGCATACGGTGACTTTTGTGGATGAAAATAACGCCACTGCGATCAACTATTGTGCGGTGAAATTGCTGGAAACCAAAGAGGGCAAAGAGATCTTGCACGACCACAGCGTGCGTTATGCCGATACCTACGTTAAACAAGAGGGCAAATGGTTGATTGCCAAACGGATTGCGAATTTTATGATCAGCGAAAGCCGTGAACTGTAATCACAATTAAGTAGGATGCAAGCAGATTTTGTGCTAAGATTTCGCCAAATTCTTAGCACAAAATGATTATGTACGACCAACTTAAACTCTCCAATCAACTCTGCTTTCCGCTTTATGCGCTTTCCAAAGAGATTATCCGCCGTTATACGCCGTTTTTAGAGGCATTGGATTTAACCTATCCGCAATATCTGGTGATGCTGGTGTTGTGGGAAACCGATGCGCAAAGCGTAAACCAAATCGGGCAACGGCTACATTTAGACAGTGGCACACTCACGCCTCTGCTCAAACGCTTGCAAGCCAAAGGCTTGGTTGAACGCACCCGCAGCCGTGAAGACGAACGCAGTGTTGTGATTAGCCTCACCAATGCGGGAAAAGCCCTAGAACATCAAGCCCAAAACGTACCGGAGCAAGTTTCAGGCTGCCTGAAATTAAGTGCGGACGAAGTGGCGGTATTGCACAAAATTATTGAACAATTTACCCCTTGATTTTCATATCCTGTTTGAACCGGCTTCAAACAGGATTTTTTATTCTCCCCCTTCCATTTATAGAAACAAATTTTCAAAAATTCGCCATTCATCTCTATAAAACCAAAAGCTAAAATAGCCTCATTCAACCAAACGTCACAAGGACTTTTATGAAAACCCGAGTAAACACACTCTACTTGCGCTTACCCTTAGCGCTGCGACACTCCACATTCCAGCTTATGCCACGCCGAACAGTAAGCCGAATGCAAAGGCAGTTTTGTCAGCGGAATGGTGGCGATGACCACGCTCAATTTGCCCTTTGACGACAAATTCACCGCCCCTGTGCTACTGATTAGCGGTAACAAAGATTTGTTTGTCGTACCCAAAGATGCCATTGATTTTTATAACGAAACCAACTCGTTAGATAAAAGTTTGATTTTGTATCCCAATTTGGGGCATTTGTTGATGTTGGAAAACGGTGGACAAAAGATTAATGATGATGTGGTGGAATGGATTGGGGAGAGGGTTAAGTAAAAAATGGGGGAGGAGAAACACCGTTTCTTGGGGGAAACGGTGTTCTTATCTTAATATAGTGGTGAGAGTTGAGAATAAGTTCTTTGGGGCGTAAGGTGCGTATTACGCACCTTTTTGCACTGTCAGGATTCTAATTTCAAATTATTATTTTTATCATTCCTTATTTTTACCTTGTGAAATACTCAATAATGTATTGATTAATGATTCCAAATGAGGGTCAAATTGATTACGTATTTGTGTCTCAAGTGATTTTATAGATTGATCGATTAAACTTAAAAACTCTTTTTTGTGATCTTTGTTCAAGTTATCAAATCTATCCTTGTAGAACTCATAATACTCTTTCATTCGTCTATACTTGTAGACATCATTTGGTGTTTGTCTCAATAAATTATATGCCTTCTTAAAAAAATCGAAACAGATTTTTCCATCAGAATTTTTTCTAGCTTGTTTTATAAATAATCTAGCTTGTTGATTATGTATACTCTCAATAGAATATTCTATTTTTTTCTCAGCCAAAGAGTATGCTTGGTCTAGGAAATTTTGAGCTTCGTCATATTTATCTGGAAATGTCATAAAAGCCATTGCATATTGAAGCCAAAAATGAGGGTCATGTTTTAGCCAATCAATATCATTCTTCAATTTATCATAGTAGTATTTTAAATTATCTCTTTTTCTACTTTCAGGCAATATTCTTTCAATAAAAGAGAATTTCAAAACAGATTTAAAAATCTCATCACGCTGATAACTGTTGTAAAAATCTTTTCTTCGTGTATTAAAATATTTGGCTAATGTATGCATTTCATTCATTATTTCTTTAGAGTTAAAGAAGTTTTTAATAATCCAAGCACAAAAGATGCTTGATTTTCCAGAAATAACATTCTTTTCATTGGAAAATAATGATAAAAAATATTCATTGCTGATTTTTGAGCTATCATAAATTTCCTTGTTTTGAACAATTTCGTCCAATAAACTTTTATCCCAATTAACCCCTGCAACCTTAAAAAAACATATATGAAATATTGTGTTTCTACTAAAAACATTGAATACTTCATTTAATATATTTTTGGTTTTATTTCTAACAACTTCAGAGTTTAAAATATCGGATAAGGCTAAAGATATTTGACTTTTATAATCATCTTTAATTCTTTTAAGCTTCTTTGAGTCTGTTAAGCTGGCACTAGTACCCCACACACCCAAACCATTAAATATGGATACGAGTTGGTGTATTTCTGAATTTTTCAGACAATCTAAATCTAGGCTATAGTATCTATCTATACCAATGTCATTGACGGATTTGATATTTTCTGATGTTCTAGCTGTTAAAAATAATTTAATATTTTTGGATTTTATTTTTATGAAATCTTTTATTTCATTTTTATACCTTATATAATCATCAACAATTACAAGAATTTTTCCAGATTTTTTATTTATAAATGATAAATCTTCGTAAAAATATTCAAAATGTTCATTGGCAATATAAACATGATAATTTTGACTAGTGGCAATGACAGATAATTGTTCACAAAAAACACTTTTTCCATTACAAAAATCACTAGTGCCAATAGCAATATCGTAATCATCATTGCTCAATATATTAATTATATTGTCAATATCTTCTCTATAAATGGCATACTTGTTGAAATTTTTATCAAGTACAGAATTCTTTATTGCCATCTTGTTTAGATTGCCATATACCAAGAATTCTTTAATATCATCATCAGAAAAATATTTATCTTCGTAGTCTGAGAAATTATACAAATCAAAAGACGATAAAATATGCTCCGTATTCCTTGATATTATTTGTTTATTGTTTTCAATGATTTTTGATATGAAATCGAATTTTTTTTGAATTACTTTTCCATATTTTGATAGTTTGTATATTTGCCTGTCGTTGCAATTTTCTCCAATTATAAAATATGTTTTATTTTTAAATGTTTCATTATTTGAAAATAGAATTTTTTCAATATCCAAATCATATAGGGAGTAGCCAACAAATAAAACTATGGAGCTATTTTCTAAATCTCTTTTGAATAAACTATACCAATCTGAAGCTAAAAAACCATCAGGTGAAACATAAGATGAATTTGATAATTTAAACTTCCCATCTAAATCACTTTCTTTCAAATTTTCTATAAATCCATTTATGTGTATACAAGTATTTTTTTGTTGGTTGTAATTAGCTGTCTTCATATCCATATCAATAGAAGTATATGACTTTCCATTACTTTTTAATGCTATTTCAAACACTTGATCGTAATTTGTAGTATAAACTCTACGCCAATCAATGGATGCAAATAGGTTTTGTTCATTGCCACTTTCTTTTATAGTGTATTCTTTTTTTAAAAGCTCTATTAAAGTAGGTATTTTGTCCTTATGATGAGATATGAGCTTATCCGAAACATAGCCTAAATCATCTTTATCTTCTACAACAGAAATCAATTCTGCAATTTTAGCTGAAAGATCTCTTGCCATCACAGGAGACCTGTCTTCTAGATTTTTCGCTCCAACAGAAAAACCGGCTCCAGTAAATAAAATTGCTCTTCCGCCAATTAAACCTTCAACAATTTCTTTTTCAAAATTTTGTTCAGACATACTTAAATCCTCTTAAAAATTTAATAGAAATAATTTAATTATAACACAAAATCACCTTATCTTTAAGCCAGTTACAAATTTCTGTGCCATCAAAATTTAGCGTTTTACGATTTTAACCATTTTTACCAAATTATTGTGATGAATGCGTTTAAAGCCTGACAACGACCGCTCCAACAAGCGGTATCTTTTATTAAAAAATTTACAAAACCCATTTTCAGGCAGCCTGAAAAACCCATCTTTCCAAATCTAAAACCCATCTTCCCAATAATCGCCATTCTATTCCCAATTTCAAAATCTTATAATACGCCCATACATTTAACGAAAGAGAACCTAAAATGAGCGATTATCTTGACAATTCAAACAAACAAATGAAACTGGCGATGATGTTTGTTACAGGTTATGGCAACGAATCTTATGCGTGGCGACTTGCCGATAGCAACGAGCGAGCCTACACCGACATCAACAACTACATCAAACTGGCTCAAATTGCCGAACAAGGCAAAATCCACACCCTGTTTATTGCCGATACCCCTGCAATGGTTGGGGCGGGCGTGAGTGGCGATTTTGCCCGTAAATCGCCGATGTTTGTGTTGGAGCCGATGACCATTTTTTCCGCCATTGCCACACACACCCAAAAAATCGGCTTGGTGGCGACTTATTCCACGACCTACAACCTGCCCTATAATTTGGCACGCCAACTCAAAACGCTGGACATCATCAGTGGTGGGCGTATCGGTTGGAATGCCGTAACCACAGGCACAAGAGAAGTGGCGTACAATTTTGGCAATAAGCCCTTGCCTGACACCACCACTCGTTATGAGATGGCACACGAAATGGTGGAAGCGGTGCAAACGCTGTGGGGGACTTTTGGCGAAAATGCCTACATCACCGACAAAGTGTCAGGACAATTTGCCGATATGAGCCAAATCAAGCCTGCCAATTACCAAGGCAAGCATTACCAAGTCAAAGGGGCATTGCCGATTCCTGCCACACCACAAGGGCAACCGCCCATTTTTCAGGCAGGGCCAAGTCCTGAGGGGGTGGAGCTGGCAGGACGCTTTGCCAGTGGCGTGTATGCCAATCCGTTTAGTATTGATGAGGCAAGAAGTTACCGCAATGTGTTAAAACAAAGTGCCATTGCCCACGGCAGAAATCCTGATGAAATCAATATGTTTAGCGGCTTTATGTTTACCATTGGCGACAGTTATGAAGAAGCACTCGCTCGTAGTATGCAACTCCTTGATTTTATGAGTGATGAGGAATTTAATGGGCAAATTCGCTATTTATCGGCGATGATTGGGGTGGATTTGACAGGGCGAGATGTGAATGAACCTTTGCCAGAATATCTACAAAATCAGGCAAGCCCACACCCCCACGACCCGCGTTCGCCAAGAGCGGTGGAGCTGATTCAGCGTGGAATGTCGCCCAAAGAAGTGCTTGCCAATGGTGTGATTAACTATCACCCTGTGGTGGTGGGTACGGCAAGCGATGTGGCGGATTTTATGGAAGAATGGTTTAAGGCAGGGGCAACGGACGGCTTTTCGCTCGCCCCTGACAGCCAAAAAGGGGTAAGCGATTTTGTGGAAAAAGTCGTGCCGATTTTGCAGAAGCGAGGCATTTATCATCTTGATTATGAAGGGGATACTTTAAGGGAGCATTTGGGCGTGGGTTATCAGTATGGGCTCAAAGGGTAATATTTCAACACCGTTTGGAGAAATTCAAGCGGTGTTTTTTTATCTAAATTTTGCAAAAATTATTTTTCAGGTTGCCTAAATGCTTTTCAACACCTGCACCATTTCTATCCACGCCTCAAACACCTGTGGAATGGGCAAAAGTTTGCCTTGTTCAAAATAATATTTATGGCTTTCAAGGGCAATGGTGGCAAAAATATGAATTTTGCAATCTTGGCATAGTTGAAAATTTGGGTTTTGTATGTTTAATTAAATTTACATAACTTTGATAAGACCCACCCTAAGCAAACTCATAATTCGCCCAAACCATTTCACCTTGTTCATTGGTGAGTTCTTGGGGTGTTCCTAAATGATTGTTATGATGGCGATTAAATAAAAAGTTGGGTTTCGCTATTGCTCAACCCAACCTACGAGCTACGATTATTTTTCTTCCCTAATTTTTGCCAATCCTTTTTCTAAAATGGTAATTTTTTCTATTGGTGTTCCTCTATCGTGGGCTTTGTACCAATTATTCACATAATCTCTAAATAACTCAAAACCATCGGCAGTAACATCTTGTATTGTGATTTCTAAATCATCAATAATTTTATCATCAAAATCAAAATTTTGTGGATTTCTCAGTAGATGATTATCAAGCAAAAATTTTAATAAAATTTTTGCTTTCAATTTCGCTCTATTTTGATATACTTCGGAGCTATTAGCTTCCAAGCGAGTATTTAAACTATATAAAGACATATCAGGGTAGTCATTTAAAAGTCCTTCGTAGGTAGGTTTGTTCATTTTACCCTCACTATTTTAGATAGATTTTCAATATGAATAAATTCTTTTGTTCTAGGGTGTCTAAAATAAGTTCCTCCTTTATTTCTAATGCGTTTTTCTTTATCTTGTTGGGCATCTTTATCAGCAGTTAAACTGGTAATTTCTACTGCATACCATTTACCGTCTGATTTTTTACAATGAAATCTACTCTACGACCTTTAAGGGTTAGTGGGTCTATGACTTTTTTACCATCTTTATCACGCAAAATCTTTTCTGAAATCACATTGTCTTTGCCGTAATGTCTTTCAAGAATTGCTTTTGCTCTCTTCTCTCTTGCTGTACCATCTTTTTTATTTTGAATACAATCTAAACCATATGGATCAATCCAATGTATCGGATTAGGAGCATACTGGAATGTATTTAACCCACCAAGTAAACCGATAGGGTCTCGGCTGATAAACATTCCCACATCGCTATCATAATAACGGAAACGGTTATAATGCAGTGATGTTTCTTGATCAAAGAATTGACCTTGAAAGCGGATGGGCTGTAAATCAGTTTTAATTATAGCATAATCATTTAAAGACTGCTCTTTATAATAATTTTGATGAGTACCACCCCACGCATATTCATAATTTGCCCAGATGATGTTGCCGTCATCATCGGTTAATTCTTGTGGCGTGCCTAGATGGTTGGTTTAGTGACCAAAAATAGAAAAATTGGGTTTTGCTATCGCTTAACCCAATTTACGGACTTATTTTAATGTTAAAATTCTAAATAAGTATCATTTTGC
>JAUNED010000062.1 GCA_030525745.1 Lonepinella koalarum
CAGTGCATTTAAGCTGCTGAATAAGACATCTTGAGCGTTCAGTGAGGTTAAAGGGTGTGATGACATGGTGTTATTCTCTTATTGTTATCATTTTAGAACAGCTATATTTTTTTAGGGTAAAGATAACTTTCTTCTTTTTAACTCATCCCAGAAATCATAGTTACAAGAAATCTTGTACCTCTGCGTTCCTTCTTTAGCTGCCATACAGAATTCAACCAACTCATTAAATTGCTCATCATGCAATTGATTCAAATCTCTCTCTCCTGTTGGCTCTATATAGAAGATTCGGTGCATATCTTTTTTTTTCTCAAAGAAATCATACCCTGAACCAAATTCATCAACTATATCTACAAATCCAATTTCACAGGTAAAAAAATAAAGAATACTAGCTAAAACTAAAATACAAGAACATAACAAACTGATAATATAACGATAACATTTTTTAGTCATGTTGCTTCTCCGGTGCAGTTAATTTAAAATATGTTCGTAAATAGGTAACAAATTGCATGCCAATATTTCCTGGACAAGTTCTATGATCTCCTGGCAATGAGAATTCTCTATGTCCTCCCAATTTTTCAATACAAAAAACAGATATCAATTCAGAGATTAAGGTAATACAAGAATACCCCTGGGTTTTAGGCACACTATTTGCATTAAATATATCTAAATTATCAATTAAGTAATCTTTAATACTACCTCTTTTATCCCAACTCACTTCTCCTTGCTCAGAATAATCACCTAGCAAAAGAATTCCAATTTTTCTAGAATTATTTCGATTTACATGAGAACCCATAAAGCGAATATCTCGACCTTCTAAAATATTTCCATTACATCCCACAATATAATGGTAACCTATATCATCAAATTTTTGCTGACCAGATTCAGACATTTCAGATTCTTGGATAGCTTGCACACCATATACTGGATTTACGCAAAAAAACCTAAACTTTCATTTCCTTGGTGATGAATAACAATAGAATCATAATCCCAATCTTCAGATAACTTTTGTTTAGGTGATTTAGCTTTCCAAGATGAACGTTCTAGAAACTTAGCATCAAATTTATTTGCTAGCTTTTCTCGAACATTATTTATAATTGCCTGCCTCGTTGCTGCCTTATCATCAATTTTAATACAATACTCTTGAATTTGGTTCACATCTTGCAGTTCAATTTCAGTTACTCTATCTTTTGCCATTTTCAATAGTTTCCTTTGAAGTTAATAACCTTTTAGGAGATAAAAATAAAACTCTGATTTTTGCCACGTCTTTAGTTTTACTTTCAATATAAAGATAACCATTACTATCTGTTTTCTGTTCTATTTTTAAGCCTGATGAAAATTCTATTTCGCAGAGTCTATTTGCTAGTATTTTACCTGTACGCTGATCCGTAACCAAGATCCGAGAAGCAAAGGAATTTTTCCTTGCTTCTCCTGTATTATTCGGCACATTCACTTCCTTCTCCTGCAGCCCAATATGCACCGCATCCAACCATATCCCCTCTGCATTCATCAATATCGTTGATT
>JAUNED010000011.1 GCA_030525745.1 Lonepinella koalarum
TCCAACGATCACTCATCTGTTTTCCGTCTTTAGTCGAACCTAATAAGTCCTCCACTTTATTCGCTTTGGCTAAACTCCCACCACTATCAATATACTCCCCCGCATTTGTCCTAAACTTCGTCTCCGTAATAATATACGGTGGTAGCAATGTATTCTAATATGTGGTAGTGGTTGAAAATCTGCCGTTAAACGGTTCATTTCATCATACTGAAAATGATAAGTGGCTTGGTTTTCATTGGTCAGTGTAATTAACCGTCTCGCCTTGTCGTATTCATACTGAAAGCGGTGATTAAGGGCATTTATCCGCTCAATCGGTAAATCGTCAAGACTGTAGCGATAGTGGGTGCTATTCCCCTTGCTGTCCGTATAAGTGGTCAGTCTGCCGGCAAATCACTCAGTGGGGTTTAGTCAGCTTTTTTATTCCTTTCTCGCTCTCGCCTTTTCGCTTTCGCCCAATCGACTAAATCTTTCGGGTAATAAGGATAATCTCTAAACGAACTGTCATCCAAATCTTCTAAATAAATCACTGCAGCGACTTCAAATGCCCAGTAACCATAATAGCCGTATTGCTCTTTGGTTAAATGAGTGTCGTGTTCAATATCATTTAACCCTACCATTTCTTTATACCAGTCCTTCATATATTGATGAAGTAAGGCTAATTGTTCTTCACCTTTTGAACGTATTGCATCCGTAAATTTCACAATATGAATATATTTATTCCAATCCCTTTCTGGACGATCTTTTAAATGGTAGTAAAATAAATCTTCAATTGCGGCATCTAATTCACTATAAACACTATTATCAATAATTACTTTTAAAAGCCGCTCTAATAAATCTTCTCGCTGTAATAAATAACACATACTGATATAACCTAAGGTATTTAGGTAATTTAACGCATTATGCCATTCATAAGGTGGGGTATTTTGTGCTTCTTTAGTTAAAAAATGTTTATTTTCCTGCCACACTTTTGTGCCAATTTCTGCACTTTCTATTAGCTGTTCCAACAAAGGCGGTAATTTTTCGATATCCTCACCTACTGTATAATAGAGTTTTATTAACATCCAATAATTATCAACTTGAAGATAATATAGATATTTCTCTTCAGGGTTTTCATCTTTTAATTTGTCATTCCAATAGGGAATCTCATCTAATGCCTGTTTGAGCATTCTTTCTGCATTCGTTTGGCGAATAAAAATTTGTCTTGGGTTAAATTTAAAGTTCATTATGCTTTCCTTTTCAAGTTGTTTATCCAGTTGATTTAATTCGGTGTTCATTATTAGCTTACTCCCATCTTTACGGAAAAAATGCTCTCGCCATTTTTTGTACTCTAATCCATTAAAAGGAATATCCTGTTCAAAAGCCCCTACTTCTTGTGAGGGCGATAATATCGGATATACATTGGCGTTTTGCTCAACAGCAAAAGCCTTTCCCCACGAACAAAGTAAAGCAAAGCTAATAAATTGAATGATTTTTCTCATTTTAATTCTGCTCATTTTCAAATTACCGGAAATCCGATTTTATTTACCCAAAACCGCCCTCGCCTTCTGCCATAACGCCTTATCTTTAAAAGCAATTTCAATTTGCTCAAAATGCATAGGCTGGTCGTCTTTGTTTTGATTAAAACCGATACAAATTCTCCCCACCAGCTAACCCAATCGGATCTAACTGCGTAAACCGTCCTACATTCGGCTCGTAGTAACGGAAGAAATTATAGTATCACCCTGTTTCCTTGTTCTAAGTTTAAACTCACTTTTTAAGATATCTATTGATTAGGTAAATGATTATTAAAGATAATATAAAAACATGCAATGTAGATATTACATCACTGAACAAATCATATATAACTATTTCTCCAATAGCATATGGAAGATCAGATGTAATCCAATTAATAAAGTCATGCAAAAAAATAGATGTTGGTAATAAAATAATCCCGTCAATAATAGAAGTTATAAAGCCACCTAGAAACTTTAATAAAGTTAAAATAATGAGCCAATATAGAAAAACCATAAGGCATGATAAAAAAATTATTTTTTTCATAATTACTCCATCTTGCAGCTAGCCGAAGGATTCATATCTCCCCCTTATGTTTCCCAATAGCTATTTCTAGTATTAATCTAGTTAAAGCTGATGAATCATTATCTCGCATAGAAATAGCTTTTGATGAGGATATTAATACATCATCACAACGGAGAACCTATATCCACATATCACCAATTTTACTTTTTATCCATAAATATACTCTAACTAAAAGAGGAAGCACTAGGACTATAATGACTCCAACTAATATATTAATTTTCCATGATTTTGGTTCTACTCCAGATAAATAAATTAATATTCCCACTAAAAACCCAAACCACAAATACATTAATACACGGCAAGGCAACTTTTCTTTTTCTATATAAAAAACCGCACTCACAATTACAGAAAAAATAGGGGCATCAATAAAAATTATACGCCAGCTATATGAAGATGAATAGAAAAGTAGGGCAATCCAAATAATTAAACTAGAGAAAAGCATTCTCAGCCAATTCTCTTTAAAGAATTTACTGTATAACAATATTTTATTTTTATTAATCACAATCTCCATACCCAAAATAATCTCCTAAAATAATTTATCTCTCCCCTCCAACAGTTTTCTTTATAACTGTTGAAGTACCATATACTGAGCCACCAATGATTACACTATCTTTAATATTCGGCTTATCAGTTTGTATTTCCTTATTAACTCTATTTAATTGACTACCAACTCTTCTTGCAGCTCCTAAATTTTCTTTACCATATAGATTGCCGTATGTCTTTTCTAACTCTGTTGCTCGACTAGTATTTTTAACCAAGCTTCCCGTACTTTTGACAGCTGATGCTGCGCATTTTGTTACTTTATATGCAGGAGGGATAACAGCCCCAAAGGATCAACTGCATTTTGTACTGCTGCCTCAAACCGATACAAATTCTCCCCGCCAGCTAACCCTATCGGATCCAACTGTGTAAACCGCCCTACATTCGGCTCGTAGTAACGGAAGAAATTGTAATGCAAACCGGTTTCTTCATCCGAATATTGGTTTTGTAGGCGGAACGGTTGGTGAATAGATTTTTGTTCGGTTAAGTCATAATGAGATTTTAACTTACCCCAACCACTATAATCCCCATACCAACAGAGTTTTCCATCTTCATCCGTCAGCTCTCTCGGAATGCTGATTTGGTCATTATGGTAGTAGTAACAAGCGGCTGGATTTTTGCTATTTTTTGCAAATACCAACTGTGCCAAAGGTTCGTAACTGTTCGGGTGGCTGTAAATATAGCAATAAGTGCGGTTAGTTTTATGGTCGATTTCTTGTACCAAGTGCGAACCGTCCCAAACAAAACGGGTTTCTTGCAGATTTTCTCCGTTTTCTAACCGCTTGCGGATTCGTCTGCCCAAGACATCATACTGATATTGCCATGTTTCGGGATTTGGTGCGGCTTTTGTATGGTCGCCTCTATCAGCTGGTCTTTAGCATTGTAGGCATAATGTTGTACTTCGCCATTCAGGAAAGTACGCTCTTTCAGATTCCCAAACTCGTCATAGCAATATGTAATGCCCGATAGGTTATCACTTGTCTTATAGAGCACTATTCTGGAATTAACAAAAATAGACTAACCTTATTAAAGGCATTATATTCTTAGGTTGGGTTTAATAAAATTAGTAAAATAAAAAAAATAAACAAACCATATTTTACGACATACCAATCTAAGTTCTTTGGGATGTTATTTATTGAAGAGCTCTTGAAGATAACTCTCCATAAAAATTTATTACTTTCATAATTATTGACGATCAAAAACTCGAAAAAAGATTGATATCCCAAATGCTTTTTACATAAACTAAATGCGAAATACCAATAGATAGGAACAATAGAAAAAACCAAAAAACATAATATCCATTTATTCATGATAAATTAAACTCCAATTAGCCTTTATTATTACCAATCTACTACCAACCATAACCTGGATATGGTATGCTAGGATCCACTCTTAATATTTCTTTTAGGTCGATAGTTTTTTGATAACCTATTGATTGTGTTATACCGCCTCCTGCTCCAATTCCACCTTTTATGACCGTGTATGGGTTAGCTCCTTGAGATAAATTAGAGCCAACACAGCTTGATACAGAAGCTCCTGCTTTTATTGTCCCGCAGCTTTCCTCAAAAAAACCATCTTCTTTTTTTCCATCAATTAGTCGACCATTTTTCATTTCTTTTATATCAAATGAATGCGACATACCTCCTGATATATCAAGACTCGCCCCATTAGTTATAGCTAAGCTACAAATTATTTTTCCATCCCCTGCATATTCCGCGCTTACAGCCAATCCATAGCCAGCAGTAGCAGAGGCATCAACATATATTCCCCTCAATTGCTTATCAAGCTTTTGTAAAAGGTTATAACCTTCTAATCCTAAGAAATCCCCCCACCCTTGCACATTATCTGCAAACCGATACAAATTCTCCCCACCGGCTAACCCAATCGGATCCAACTGCGTAAATCGCCCTACATTCGGTTCGTAGTAACGGAAAAAATTGTAATGCAACCCGGTTTCTTCATCCGAATATTGGTTTTGCAGGCGGAATGGCTGATGAATATTTTCTACAAGAGCGTATTCATTTTTGAGTTTACCCCAACCCGTATAATCCCCATACCAGCAGAGTCTACCTTGCTCATCCGTTAATTCTCTCGGCACGCCAATTTGGTCGGTATGGTAGTAGTAACAAGCGGTCGGATTTTTACTATTTTTTGCAAATTCCAACTGTGCCAACGGTTCGTAACTGTTCGGGTGGCTGTAAATATAGCAATAAGTGCGGTTAGTTTTATGGTCGATTTCTTGTACCAAGTGCGAACCGTCCCAAATAAACTGTTTTTGAGTATTTGCTAAAATCTCGCCGTTTTCTGACCGCACTTTGGTAATATTATCTATCAATTTACTAATTAAGATTTATAGTACTTTAATAACACTCCTCTTAATTTAGGCCAAAGTATATACCATTGAATATAAAAACATATCGTTGTTATTGTTGTAGCTAATATAACAGAAAAAATATCTCCCAGTTCAATATTTAGTACATTATCTAACAGGCTAAATAAAATAATACTCAACACTGTCATTATTGTCCCCAATGGAAAACTAAAAAATGTTAAGCAACCAATATAAAAGATAAATGACTCAAATCTTAATGTAGGAGAAAGAGATACATAAAAAATTTTATATATTAAATCTCCCGATAGGGCTATAACAAAAGACATCCAAATAAACATTAATTTTCTTCTTTTAATAATACTACCAAGTCGAGATAAGGTCTTCATATTCAACTCCACATTCTTTTCTACATTCACTTAAATTTCCCCAACCCGTATAATCCCCATACCAACAGAGCTTACCTTGTTCATCTGTTAGCTCTCTCGGAATGCAGATTTGGTCATTATGGTAGTAGTAACAAGCGGTCGGATTTTTGCTATTTTTTGCAAATATCAACTGTGCCAAAGGTTCGTAACTGTTCGGGTGGCTGTAAATGTAGCTGTAAGTGCGGTTAGTTTTGTGGTCGATTTCTTGCACCAAGTGCGAACCGTCCCAGATAAAGTTGGTTTCTTGCAGATTTTCACCGCTTTCTAAACGCTTGCTTATCAGTGATTTTTTTGTTGTTCTTGCTCAAGAATATTATGTGCTGGGTTAAATTGGAATTATGAATCTCCCATATGTAATTAATCTATCCTAACCAAAATACTATTTAAATAATATCTGACATCATCTTTTAAATGGCTATAAATCAGGGCTCTATTGATTATTTCTTTCTTTTTATTTACTGAAAAATATGAGATGTAATCAATAGCCTTGACTGGATCAGATATACCAAATCTTTCATCAACATGTAATTCAAACAGCTCTGTTTTTGCGTTAGAATCAATAATAAATGGGATACTTTCATAACAGGCTACACTCTTATTTATAGCATTGGATTTCCATAACGCAGCACAATCATCTATTTTTTTAGAATAAAAAACAAGCATTGATATATATAGGATAGAAAAAAATGTTACTAGACATGTAATAGCTTTAATTAACCTTATCATTCTTTTACCTCTAAAGTATTTTTATAGCCTGCTTTTAATTCTCTATTTAAAAAATCTATAAGATTATTATAATCATTTTTACAGTTTTCTTTTTCTGAAACAGTAATACAACCATGAGAGACGCTACCTAAATGTAAATTTGCCCCTGCTCTTTTAAGATGTAATTTATATAAAATACTATCACTTATTCCCCAATTTTCTTCTTGCAATGCAGGAAATTTAATTTCCACTATGGGTAGTATTGACATTACAGACACAAATTAACGAACAAAGCACCTTTAATTCATAAAGGGCACTTTCACATTGACTACAGCTACTCATTATTTTTCTTTATTCTCATCTTTACGGAAAAAACGCTCTCGCCATTTTTTGTACTCTAATCCATTAAAAGGAATATCCTGTTCAAAAGCCCCTACTTCTTGTGGATACCACAACTCCTGACTATATAACGGTTTTAATAGATTGGCTAATTGATAATAACTCTCAGGCAAACCCGATAACATTGGATAATCCGATGCTTGGATTAAATAAGTATCTTTCGCTTGCCAAACCGATAACCCTTTAATTGGCGATAATGCCTGCACTCCCCCCACCTTATCCAATAACTCCCGAGATAACATCGTTTGCCAGCTAATACCTTTTATTGTGTCTCGTTTTAGTTCAAGTCCTTCGCTAATCTCATTAGTAATTTCCAACCCGGGATATTTTTGAGCCACACTATATTCCGCATCACGATAAGCTAAGTTCTCTTCTAAATGGCGACAAGTACCAATTCCGGCATAGCCGTGTACTGGTTGGAGATACCCCAACCAACGAACTAACACATCTTGGATACTTTCGTGATATGTTGCAAAAAAAGTGAGCGGAAAATGGATTAATAATTGAGATAAACGACCTTTCTTTTCTTCCCAATCTGCCTTTCCAAGCACCGAGAAATTAACATTACTCGCATCATATTCCCGATTCCCCCCTTTATATAAAAATTCCCATTGCCAATCTGAAGGCAAAGGCAACAACCATTCTTTTACTTCAGGAGCGGATTGCTGACGTAAATCTATCCAATCATATCGCCTGTCTTGAGTAAAAGTAATGCTATCTTTCAACATTGAACGATACTCATCAAACATTGTTAAAATTGCTTGACGTTTTTCTGTAGTGTGTCCTTTATCAAAATACAACACAATTTTAGTACAAATGCCTAACAATACGTCTCCCTTTGGATTGACTAATTCAAGTTGTTTATCCAGTTGATTTAATTCGGTGTTCATTATTAGCTTACTCCCATCTTTACGGAAAAAATGCTCTCGCCATTTTTTGTACTCTAATCCATTAAAAGGAATATCCTGTTCAAAAGCCCCTACTTCTTGTGAGGGCGATAATATCGGATATACATTGGCGTTTTGCTCAACAGCAAAAGCCTTTCCCCACGAACAAAGTAAAGCAAAGCTAATAAATTGAATGATTTTTCTCATTTTAATTCTGCTCATTTTCAAATTACCGGAAATCCGATTTTATTTACCCAAAACCGCCCTCACCTTCTGCCATAACACCTTATCTTTAAAAACAATTTCAATTTGCTCAAAATTCACCGGTTTATCATCCTTATCAAGATGTTCAGAAAAAAGATAAAGCCTGATGATTACATGCTGTTCATCTACCAGCATATTTTGAAATGCAGACGAATAACGGGCTAATTTCGTGCCATCGTCATACCAAAATTTCAACTCACTATTAGGGGAAAAAGGGAGAGAAATTTGTACATAATCACAATTTTGCTCCAGCGGAAAAGGTTCGGCAGCCAAGCTGATTTGTTGCTCACTGACCTCAATGTCCACACAAGTAAAGCGATAAATAGAAAAATCGATAAAATCCCCCATTTCTCGTTTAAATTGCTCAATACTCCTTTCCAACAATTCCAACGATACACTTTGATAAAGCATAACGGTTCTGGTTTTTCTGGTATCATCTCGAAAAATTTCAATGGCTAATTGATCGTTTTGATACACTTCAAGCCCAATACCATCCCTCTCGCCACTCACATCACTGGCAAAAACAACCCGCTCTTTTGGCGGGGAATTTACACGCCGTTTGTTGAATAATTGAGAAAACCAGTTCATTGTTGCTTCCTTTAATTTTTTGCCCAACCACTCATATAGATTATTTCATTTCCAATCTTTTCACCTGTAAGACTTGATTGACGAGCGGCGAGCTTTTAAGTGACTGCACCAATTTGGCAATGTCTGCTTCGGTATAGGCTCTATCGCTCACGGCGAACACAACCAAACCCTTAGGCTGAGTCTGAGGCATATAACGATAGACATTGCGTTCGAGTATCTCAATCGTACCATCTGCCGCACGCTGACTGAGCATAAAGTCAAGCAGATATTCACCCCCATTTTCTAACACACGATAATTCGTGAAACCATCGCTTTGCTTGCGAGCTTCGATGTTTTTTACTGCCAATTCAACAGCTTGTCGGGCAGTAACATTCTCAGCAAGGTAATCCACCATTATCATTCGCTGATAACGCTCTACCGTATCGCCTTTGGCAACATATTCTTGCTTATAAAATGTAGGGCTTGGATGCGAACTCCACACCAAATGATAATCTTGTCCTGCAAAGTGAATTTTGTTGCCAAGTTTAAGATAATCGGTCGTAGTCTGAGCCATCGCCCCTTGCGCTAGGCATAAAGTTATTGCCATAAGGCAAGATTTTAGGATCTTCATCGTTTTTGTTGGTTTGTGTAAAATAAATCGTGCGGTCATTGTCTTGCTCCTATGATAAATATTTGGCAATGTTTAATAAAATCTTTGTCCCAGTTTCTGACTTTTTGCTTGCAAAAATGACATCTGTGCTTTTTCCACCACAAAAATAACATGGCTATCACTGTCAATATCCTGTTGCATTAAGGCAATTGATTGGTCTTGCCAATGGTCATTGATTTGTTCTATCCAAAGATGAACCGTTCCGTCTTCATCTAATAGTGGAAATTTAATATCAGAATATGATTTTAATCCCTGTAAATCTTTCAAGAAATACTCAAAATCTTCCAGCTCACCCTTACAATCAAATTCTACGGCGTAATTATGTGCCATCAGAATATCCGCAAGACTAATCCAATACAAATCCTCTTTGGGCGTTTTCTTGGTATCAATCCCTCGATCAAAATACCGTTCTTGATGCTGCACTAAAAATGCTGTGGTATCACCAAATAAATCATGAACTTGGGCTAAAACTGCCTCATCATCGCTGCTGATTATTTGGGCAAATTGCAGATAAATTTCTTTTAATGATTGCTCGGTATGTTCAGTTTTTTTACCAAATAATTTACGAAAAAAATTCATAATGTTGTCCTTATTTAATCGTTAAACCATTGATTAGCAAAAAAGCTGCCTGAAAAATTGCAGATTTCTTGTGGTTTTTGACCGCTTGTTATTCCCCAAGAGTGCGGTTGGTTTTTGGGAAGCTTAGTTTATGACCAATCAAAAGTGAAAAGCACGATACGGCTCACTGGTTCGTAGAACAATATAATGGCATCGGCACCATCGCAGTAGTTATAGCCTGATACATCGGCGATAAAATAAAACGGATTGCCATTATATGAAATCTCTATACCACTATTAAGCATTTGTTCCATTTCATCGTAAGTTGTGCCGACAGGAGGTAATTTCATCTCGAAGGCAGAAGGCATTTCTGCACTTTCTGTCCAATTCCCATACCAAGTGCCTCCACCCAATCGGTCTAAAAAATTCGTGATATTAGGTTTCCCTTTAAAAGGTTCGCTTCTTGGGAAAATCAAATAACCATCTTTTGCTACTTGTGCTTTACTCTCATTATAGATTTCTACCATTTCAGCAAAATGCTCTTGCTCGTCTTCATCCCAACTCTGCTCGTGCAATGGGCTTCGTAAGAAATAGCCCTCATTGCCCAAAAATTCGTATTGATTTTGCTCATTGAGGCGAAACGCCAGCCAATTCATCGCTGTAAATTCGTTGTGATACTCGCTGGTTTGCTCGCCAATATAGCCCTCATAAGGCTCAATAGGGTTGAGCAAATGCACTTTTGTACCTTGCCAATGGCTATTGAGTTCGCCCAAGTCTATGGAAATAAGTGGTAGTAAATGCTCTTTCAGCCACGCTTGTTCTTTCACGAAAATGCTTTCCGCTTCGGGGAATGCTGTTAAGTTTTCGTTCAATTCTTTGATGTTTTCTTTTAATGTTAAATTCATAATGTTTTCCTTTGTTAAAAATTAAAACTTATTTTCTTTACAAGAAACCTGCCTGAAATCTTGCAGATTTCTTGTGGTTTTTGACCGCTTGCCATCTTCAAAAGTGCGGTAAAAACTCACGATTTTCCAAAAATATGGGGGAATTGGGAGCTAAATACGCTTTTTTCTTCTGCCGAAAGTTGGTCAAAATCGTGATTAATACGAGCAAAAATCTTTTTTGCCTCTGTATTTTCAGGAGCAAAACGAGCCAAATATTCTACAATCAAACTACCGGCTTCCGGCTTATTTTTGGCACTTTTAATGGTTTTTAAACCGTAAGTAATGGCGTGGGCAACGGCGTGGTCGTTCGCTTTAAAGTTAAAAGCATATACAGCATACCATTTGGCTTTGAAGGCTTTATCCAATAACAAACCGGCTAAAAATTTGTTTTCTGTTCCGTTGGCAAATTGAGCAATGGTCATTACACTTAAACCTTGCACATCCAAATTAGGGTGGGTTGCAATTTGCTTTAATGGCTCAATACAGCGTTTGGTTCCAATCATTCGTAACGCAAGAATTGCCCAATATAGCTCGTGTTTGTTATTTTGTTGAGACAGGCAATGAATCATCGTCTCTTCGGTAAAAGGCAATTTCTTTTCTTCAAAATAATCTTGAATAAAACCGGTTTCATCGTCCTCATCAAGTTCCCAATCCGGAAACAGTGTAGTTTGTGTCATATTTTTCCTTAATTTAAATCTCCCACCCAAAAGTGCAGTCAATATCCTCTTGGTTTATCATTCATTCCATTACAATCACAATTAACATCGAAATCGCCAAAGTAACCAGTAACGGCATGGTCTCTTTGAGTTGATAGCGGGCATTGGGCTGTTCAGCAGGTTTTAAAAAACGAGGCTCTTTGTGTTCTACATTCAAATAATACCGCCCTGCTTTAAGATACCAGACACGATAAACCACCTTGCTTTCACTAAAACCACTCTTCTCGATATGACCAGTAATCGGAAAATGGCGTATCGGCTGTTTGTCTTGATTTAAAATCGTGGGCGGATAGGCTCGGGCAGGGTTGATACTCAATGCTCTGGCGTGTACCCATAGGGCATAAAAGCCTGATTTTTCAATCACAAATTCCGTCATTTGTGGTTTGATTTCTACGATAAAGATTTCTTTGCCTTTGAAAATTTTCAACATGGTATAAATCATCAAAGCAAGCACCAAAACAAAAGTGATGGATGAAGTAAATGGTGTGGTCATAATACTGTCCTTATTTAAATGCTAAACGGTCAAATCTACCTGAAATTTTGCAGATTTGACCGATTGTTGCTATTGAAAGGAGGGGGAATGTAAGTACGAGTGTATTCGCAAATATGCTTTCTACTGTTATCTTGAATTTCCTTTCAAGTCAGCAACATATTTTTTAGTATTTTCTTCTCCACTACCTTTGAGTTTGCCGTGAATAGAAACTATTATATTTTCTTCATTGATGACCAATTTATTAACATATTGATACTCATATTTTGCTTCATCTTTATATTTCGCCATAGAATCTGCAATAACTTTGTTCAATAAATCCACACTAATTTGAGTAAAATCAAACAAATCATCTTCTAATCTATATTTTTCTTTATTAAGACCAACTACCATTATTTCCTTTTGCTGAGGCTCTTGCCAGCCTAAGCTATTATGATATTCGACTTGTTCTATCTTTTTCTTATCGGCTGGGTCTTGGTAGATAATATGCATATATAGATTATCAGGCTGTCCTTCCAGCTTTATTGGTCCTTCTACTGATGGGCGAGTTATTACGAATTCTACCTCATCCATTACTTTAGCATTTTCTCCTGCCTTTGATAGTATTCCATCATAATACTCTTTAAATTCATTTGGCTTGGATAGTGTTTGGAAATCAAATTCTTTTTTAGCTTGTAAAGTGTCTTTTGAATTTGTTAGTTTGTCGCAAGAGGTTGTCCCTAGCAATGCCATAACGATGACTACTGAAAATATTGTTCGTTTCATAAGTAAAAACCTATTTGTTTAAAATAAAAGTTATATATCTACACGGTAGTGTATTGCGGAGATTATATACTTAGTCAAGGGAAAAATATATTAAAGATTCCCACCCAAGTGCGGTCTGTATTCTCTAGGTTTATCACTCATTCCATTACACAATCACAATTAACATCAAAATCGCCAAAGTAACCAGTAACGGCATGGTCTCTTTGAGTTGATAGCGGGCATTGGGCTGTTCAGCAGGGTTTAAAAAACGCCGCTCTTTATGCTCAACTTGTCTTGATTTAAAATCATGGGTGGATAGGCTCGTGCAGGGTTGATACTCAACGCTCTGGCGTGTACCCATAGGGCATAAAAGCCTGATTTTTCAATCACAAATTCCGTCATTTGTGGTTTGATTTCTACGATAAAGATTTCTTTGCCTTTGAAAATTTTCAACATGGTATAAATCATCAAAGCAAGCACCAAAACAAAAGTGATGGATGAAGTAAATGGTGTGGTCATAATGCTGTCCTTATTTAAATCTCAAGCAGTTCAATCTGACTGAAAATTTAATGATTTCTTGGGAGTTTTGAGTGCTTGGTGTTCCTTTTTAATAGTTTTAAGCCTGTTTTTGATAGAGACGGTAGCTCACTTGTCCGGTGGATTTGTCTTTTAACAACAACCAATTTTCAGGCACGTTCAGCGAGCTGTCCCGTTCGGTTTCTACATAAATTAAGGCATTAGGCAATAACCAATTATGCTGTGTTAATAAAGTGATGGCTTGTTCTGCCAAACCGAAATGAAAGGGGGGATCAAGGAAAACCAAGTCAAATTGAGGGCAAAAGTGCGGTGCATTTTGTGGCTGTTTTAAAAAATCCAAGCTGTTTTGGTTAATCACTTCCGCCTGTGCTGAACTGCATTTTAACTGCTGTAAATTTTGTTTTAGCTGGTTAGCTACGGATTTATCTAATTCCAAAAAGGTGACTTTTTCTGCTTGTCTGGATAAGGCTTCAAAACCGAGAGAACCGCTACCGGCAAAGCAATCCAAGCATTTCGCTCCCACAATATAGGGCATAAGCCAGTTAAACAAGGTTTCTTTGACGCGATCACCTGTGGGGCGTAATCCTTGGGAACTCAACACCGGTAATTTTCGCCCACGCCATAATCCGGCGATAATTCGTACCTCGCCTTTGGCAGTATTGTTCGTCGGGGATTTACGGGCGTTTGTGTGTTTTTTCATACGGATAAGTGATAAACTAAGCAAAATTTGGGCTTATTTTAACAGAAAGAGAAAAGTTATGGCAGACGAGAAGAAAAAAGGCGGATTTTGGTCTTGGTTGGGGTTAGGAAAAGAAAAAACGGAAGAACAGCCGCAAGAAACCCTAGCAGAAAAAGTGGAAAACACTCTTGAGCAAGTAAGCCAAGAAATCGGCGAACTTGAACAAAAAATCGAGCAAGAACTCGATGAGATCAGTGAAAATCTCAGCGAAGAAAGTAAAGAGGTTATCGAAAATTTCGTACAGTCTGAAACAGAATTATCGGTAGAAGAAAATGTCGTTGAGCCGGTGGAACAAAACCAACTGACCGCCGTTATTGCCGATAAAAATCTTGATGACACTGCAGATAAGATTGTAGAAAATTCGGTAGAAACTGAAGAAACGCCGGAAGAAAATTTAGAGGAAAACGAAGCAAATTCGGCAGAAAGTGCGGTCGAAATTCCGCCTGTTTTGGAAGGAAATCCAATTCAGCCGGAAAAACCAAGTGAAGGAGGATTTTTCAGTCGCTTACTGAAAGGCTTGGTAAAAACCAAACAAAATATCGGCTCAGGTTTTCGTTCTTTCTTCTTAGGCAAAAAAATTGATGATGAGCTGTTTGAAGAATTGGAAGAACAGTTATTAGTGGCGGATATTGGCGTGCCAACCACCACAAAAATCATTAAAAACTTGGAATTACACGCTACCCGCCAGCAACTTAAGGACGCAGATTTGCTCTATCAACAACTGAAAGCCGAAATGGCGGCGATTTTGAAACCGGTAGAACAACCTTTACAAATTGACGGCAGTAAAAAGCCTTATGTGATTTTAATGGTCGGCGTGAATGGCGTGGGTAAAACTACAACTATCGGCAAACTTGCACGTCAATTCCAACAACAGGGTAAATCCGTGATGTTAGCAGCCGGTGACACTTTCCGTGCCGCAGCGGTGGAACAATTACAAGTGTGGGGCGAACGTAATCATATTCCGGTGATTGCTCAAGCCACAGGTGCGGATTCCGCTTCTGTGTTATTTGATGCCATGCAAGCGGCTTCGGCTCGCAATATGGATATTTTAATCGCTGACACTGCAGGACGTTTGCAAAATAAAAATAACCTCATGGACGAACTGAAAAAAATCGTGCGGGTAATGAAAAAATATGATGAAACCGCTCCACATGAAATTATGCTAACCCTTGATGCAGGCACCGGGCAAAATGCGATTAGCCAAGCGAAACTATTTAACGAAGCAGTTGGTTTGACAGGCATCAGCCTGACCAAATTGGACGGCACGGCAAAAGGTGGTGTAATTTTTGCTATTGCGGATCAATTTAATTTGCCGATTCGTTACATCGGCGTGGGTGAAAAAATCGAAGATTTACGCCAATTCAACGCCGATGAATTTATTGATGCCCTATTTACACAGGAACAAGAATAGGGGGAAGGAATGAAAAAACTATTAGTCATTCGTAACGATAAATTAGGCGACTTTGTACTGATTTTTCCGGCATTGGCAATGATTAAAGCTTCTCAGCCCGAATGGGAGATTACCGCCTTAGTACCGTCTTACACCGCACCTTTGGCACAAATTTGCCCTTACATCGACAAAGTGATTGTCGATAGCAAAGACAAACAAAACAAAACGGAATTTGAGCGCACTTTACAAAGCGTAAAAGCAGAAAAATTTGATGCCGTGATCAGCTTTTTCTCCGATTGGTACAATGCAAAACTCACTTGGTTGGCTCGCATTCCTTACCGACTGGCTCCGGCAACCAAACTACATCAGTTTTTATATAACCACCGTTTAATCCAACGCCGCTCCCGTTCGGAAAAAGCCGAATTTGAATATAATGTGGATTTGGCCCGTTATTTCTTGCAAGATCAGCAAATCACCATTCAAGAACCGCAGCCACCTTACTTAACTTTTGCAGAAAGTGCGGTGGAAAATCAGCGGGTTTTGTTATGCAACAAACTCGGCATTTCCCGCGACAAAAAATGGGTGTTTGTACATAGTGGTTCGGGCGGCTCGGCAAATAATTTGTCGTTGTCGCAATATGCGGAACTGATTCAAGGTATTTTAATGCGTTTTGATTGCCAAATCGTCCTCACCGCCGGCCCTAATGAAAGTGAGAAAGCGCAACAATTAGCCGCCTTAGTTAATCATCAGGATGTAGTAATTTACGACAAAAATGACGGTTTAGTGGATTTTGCACATTCTTTGGCTTGTGCGGGTTTATTTATCGCCGGCTCTACCGGCCCCTTGCATTTAAGTGCTGCATTAAATGTGCCGACCGTCGGATTCTATCCAAGTCGCCGTTCTGCTACGCCGACGCGTTGGCGACCAATTAATGCAGAAAACCGCCATATCGCTTTCTGCCCCCCTTTCAAAAAAGAGGTCGAAAAAGATCTCAGTGTGATTGTGATGAAAGAGTGTTTAAAGGAAATTGCACCTTTTATACAAAAGCAGTGGCAACTTTAAGTCAACAATTAAAAAAGGCGGTTTAGTTACTCAACTCAACCGCCTTTTGGTCAGAGATTTATGGCTTTTCCGGTTTGGCTAATTTTGTCCAGTTCCAATAGCCATATAGCGAGTTGAGCAAATAAGCGGAATACATTAAATACATTGCCGGGGTTTCAGACCATAAAATAATGGAAAGAATATTGAGCAAAATCCATAATATCCATTGTTCACGGTAACGTAAGATCATTAATAATTGTGCAGCAACCACGATAATTGTTGTTAAACCGTCTAATCCCGTAGAACTGCCACCGGCCCAGTTTAAGGCCTGTACGAATACGAATGTGCCGACAGCAATGGCAGAAAGTAAAATCAACCACCCTTGCAGCGTCAAAGACTTAGCGATGACGGCTTGGCTGCCGTTGTCTTTTTGCAAATTTTCTTTCCACAGGAAGTAACCGATAAATTGAGCCGGAATATAAACATACAGCACAGTATTCATTTCTCCCAAGAAATTGCTTCCCCAAGCTACATAAAAGTAGGTATATGCAAAAATAAGCCCAAAGAAATAGTTACTCACTTTACCTTTACTCACAAATACGACACAAATAATGCCGGCAATCCCGGAAATCATTGCCAGTAAGGAGTTGGGCTCGGTTGATTGGGTGTAAGCCCAAATTTGAGCTACGACAAATAAGGCGAGCCATAACACCTCAAAAGCTTTCCAACCACCGAAAAATTCATTTTTGATCAATTGTAAATTCATAGATTTCCCTCACAAATAAAAAACAGGGGAATTTTACACCGCACTTTTTTTTAGTCAAATATAAAATACAAAAAAATCAATTTAACATATAAAAAACTTAAATTTGTAATTTATTTTTTACATTTATTTTCACTATTGTGATATGTGAGTTCAGTGCAAGAATATGATAAAATTGACCGCAATATTGAAAAAAGGATAAAAAAATGATCAGAATTGGACACGGCTTTGATGTGCATTCTTTTGGGCAAGATAGACCCTTGGTAATCGGTGGTGTGGTGGTGCCTTATCATACAGGTTTTATTGCTCATAGTGACGGTGATGTTGCCTTACACGCCTTAACAGATGCTTTGCTCGGTGCAATGGCTTTGGGTGATATTGGTAAATTATTTCCCGATACGGATATGCAATTTAAAAATATAGATAGTCGCATTTTGCTTCGAGAGGCATTTTCCAAAGTACAAGAGATGGGCTATAAAATCGGTAATGTGGATGTCACTATCATCGCTCAAGCCCCGAAAATGCGTCCTCATATTGATGCAATGCGTGAGGTTATTGCTGATGATTTACAATGCACTCTTGAGCAAGTGAATGTGAAAGCGACCACAACCGAAAAACTCGGCTTTACAGGACGTGGTGAAGGTATTGCTTGTGAAGCTGTTGCCTTATTGGTGAAAAAATAATGGATTTAGCTTATTTACAAACACCACCAAAACAGACCGCACTTTTAAAAGCGGAATTTGCAGATTTTATCGTTAAAGAGTATTTAGGCTACGAAATGAGCGGGGACGGTGAATTTGTGGCGGTCAAAGTCAGAAAAACCAATGCCAATACCTTATTTGTCGGTGAAAAACTGGCCCAATTCTGTGGTGTATCTGCTCGTAATATGGGCTATGCCGGATTGAAAGATCGCCATGCAATTACCGAACAATGGTTTTGTATTCAGCTTCCCGGTAAACCTACACCGGATTTTTCTCAGTTCAATGTAGAAGGTGTGGACATTTTAGATGTCACCCGCCATCATCGTAAAATCCGCACAGGAAGCCTTGAAGGTAACTTTTTTGACATTTTGTTACGCAATGTAGCAGAAACCGATGAACTGAAAGTGCGGTTAAAAAATCTCGAGAATTACGGCTTTCCGAATTATTTTACCGAACAACGTTTTGGCCGTGACGGGCATAATTTAACGGAAGCTATGCGTTGGGCGAAAGGTGAAATTCAGGTTAGGGATCGTAAAAAACGCAGTTTCTACCTCTCCGCTGCCCGTAGTGAAATATTTAATTTAGTGGTATCGGAACGAATAAAAATGGGACTGGTCGGCCAAATATTGCCGAATGATATTGTACAACTTGCCGGTTCACAAAGTTGGTTTTCTGTTAATGAAACACAAGATTTAAGCCATTTGCAAGAACGGCTGGAAAAACGAGATATTTTTCTTACCGCACCGCTTATCGGCGAGAAAAATCACTTAGCCTGTGCGCTGGAAAATGAGATTATGGCTCGACACAGTGAGTTGCAACATTTGATCAAACAAGAAAGAATGAATGCTGCCCGTCGTCCCTTATTAATGTTTCCACAACAGTTTGAATGGTACTTTGAAACCGAAGGATTACGATTAAAATTTTATTTGCCGGCCGGCAGTTACGCCACCGCACTTGTGAGAGAAGTGGTTCTGGTTTAAGCACCAATTGATTTGAATGATCAACCGCCCACTAATATCGTGTTTATGATATAAAAAATCTGCACCTTAATCAGTTTATGATCACACTGATTAAGGTGCAAAGTAATATCAGCATAACAAGCCAAAATAGTTCTTATTGAATTTAGGCAAAACTATGCTTTTGTCGGATAATCCCACCAAATATCAAATAATTCGCTGATTTCGATTTGTTGGAGGCCATTGCTTTCTAACCAGTTTTTTACCAAAGTGCGGTGATTTTCATCGCATTTTCCGATCTTTTCTAAGCAAACTAACCCTTCCCAGTGTAAGTAGCCACTGCCTTCATAAGCCAAACCATTTGGTTGGATAACTTCACGGATAAATTTATCCACAATTTCATCAACTTGTTCGATAGCTGTGCCATCTGCAAATTGCCAATTAACTAAGAAACCAAGTTCTTGATATTCTGCAAGATGCATTTTTTTACGTTGGCGGGCATTACGTTGAATTGCCATAGTCTTTTCCTCTTTTTTAGGTGAATTATTCTTGAATAAAATACAGATCCCACACGCCGTGGCCAAGTTTTTGGCCTCGCTCTTCAAACTTTGTCAAAGGGCGGAAAGCAGGCCGTGGAATATAATCATTAGTCGGCGAAACGTTACGAATATTGACCGCACTTTCGCAGGATTTCAATACTTCCAACATATGTTCGGCATAATTTTCCCAATCTGTCGCAAAATGGATAAAACCGCCTTTCATTAATTTTCGGCTGACTATTTCTACAAAGTGCGGTTGTACAATACGGCGTTTGTGATGTTTTGCTTTATGCCAAGGATCGGGGAAAAATAGTTGTAATCCGCCTAAGCTCTGATCGGCGATGCAATCACGTAAAATTTCTGTGGCATCGTGGCAAATAACACGTAAATTTTTCACTCCCTTTTCTAAGGCATAAGCTAAACATGCGCCTACGCCGGGAGTATGGACCTCAATACCAAGATAATTTGTGTCGGGGTTTTGTTCTGCCATTTCAACTAAGGATTTCCCCATGCCAAAACCGATTTCCAGCACGACGGGATTATTGTTACCATAAATTTCTGCAAAATCAAAGGGAGTCTGTTGATGGTCTAAGCCGTAATCTGCCCAGTTATCATTCATCATATTACGTTGGTATTCGCTTAAACGCCCTGTTCTCAACACAAAGCTACGAATTTTACGTTTGTAGCGCCCGTCTTCGGTAAATTCTGCCGTTTCTACGGTTTTACGTTTTTGGTCGGCAAAGGTGGTTTTTGCTTCAGTCATATTCTCTTTCCTAAAATCAGTGCGGATTATACGTTTTTTAGTCACGCTTTAAAAGTGCGGTCGGATTTTAGGGTGTTTTTATGGTAAAATTTTTCTCTTTAATATACGATTTCAGTATAAAATATGATGAAAGCTCAATCCCATTCCACTGCGCCTTTTGCTCAATCTGTGCTAGCTTGGTTTGACCAATTCGGGCGAAAACATTTACCTTGGCAACAAAATAAAACCCTTTACGGCGTTTGGTTGTCTGAAGTAATGTTGCAACAAACACAGGTAGCGACAGTAATTCCCTATTTTGAGCGATTTATTCAAACCTTTCCAAATATCACCGCACTTGCAAATGCACCACAAGATGAAGTATTACACCTTTGGACCGGGTTGGGCTATTATGCACGAGCGAGAAATTTGCATAAGGCAGCACAGCAAATCCGAGATCTATTTCATGGTGAATTCCCCACCGATTTTGAGCAAGTATGGGCATTATCAGGTGTAGGACGAAGCACTGCAGGCGCTATTTTATCCTCTGTGTTAAATCAACCTTATCCAATTTTAGACGGGAATGTAAAGCGGGTATTATCCCGTTATTTTGAAATTAAAGGTTGGGCGGGTGAAAAGAAAGTAGAAGATCAGCTATGGACATTAAGTTCAACCGTCACACCGCAAGATCGGGTTGCTGATTTTAATCAGGCAATGATGGATATCGGAGCAATGATCTGCACTCGCACGAAACCCAAATGCAACCTGTGCCCGTTAAGCCAAAAGTGCGGTGCGAATTTAACGGGTTCTTGGGCTAAGTATCCAACAAAGAAACCTAAGAAAACCTTACCGGAACGCAAAAGCTATTTTTTAATTTTGGCCAATAAGGGGAAAATCGCCTTAGAACAACGTGAAAATACCGGCATTTGGGGTGGTTTGTATTGTTTTCCACAATTTGAAAACAAAACAGAGGTATTGACCTATTTAGAAAATCAAGGCATTCGTCAATATCAAGAATGGACAGCATTTCGCCATACCTTCAGCCATTTTCATTTGGATATTTATCCTATTTATGCAGAAATTGAACCTGAAAATCGAGATAAAGATCGTTCCGATTGGAAAAAAATCAGTGAAAAATCGGCAAATTATCAATCTTTTGTACCAAGTGCGGTCAATTATTGGTATGATCCGGAAAACCCTGACGCTATCGGATTGGCAACACCGGTAAAAAATTTATTACTTGAATTTCAAAAAAGGACATAACAATGGCTAGAACCGTATTTTGCAGCCGCTTACAACAAGAAGCGGAAGGTTTGGATTTTCAGCTTTATCCGGGGGAATTAGGCAAACGAATTTTTGAGAATATCAGTAAACAAGCTTGGAGCGAATGGTTGAAAAAGCAAACCATGCTGGTGAATGAGAAAAAACTGAATATGATGAATGCAGAACATCGTCAATTATTAGAACAAGAAATGGTCAATTTCTTGTTTGAAGGTAAAGAAATCCATATTGAAGGTTACGTACCGCCCTCAAATTAATATAGTATGATGAAATTAACGAAATACCTGACTTGGGCAATTATTCCCTTTTTATTTGCTTGCTCTTCCGGCAACAATGGCTATGACCAAGATTTTTCTAAAGATACACATGGTTTAGACTTGCTGACAGGGCAATTTTCTCAGAATATCGATCAAATTTGGGGAGTAAATGAGCTATTAGTAGCAAGTCGTAAAGACTATGTAAAGTATACGGATAGCTATTACACCCGTAGCCATATCAGTTTTGAAGAAGGTCAAATTATCATTGAAACTCTTAGCAGTCCCGAGCATCTGTACAATGCAATAGTGCATACCCTATTAATGGGATCAGATGCCAGAGGTATAGATTTATTTGCTTCCGGTGATGTCCCGATTAGTGCCAAGCCGTTTTTAGTCGGACAGGTTGTGGATAATCTGGGTGCAGCCATTACCAATCAAATGATTGCCGGCAATTTTGCCAATTATTTATTGCAAAATAAATTACAAAGCCGTCGCTTGAGCAACGGCCGTACAGTGCAATTTGTGACAATCCCGATGATTGCTAACCACGTTAATGTGCGTGCAAGAAAATATTTGCCTTATATCCGTAAATCAGCACGACAATATAACATTGATGAAAGTCTCATCTTGGGTATTATGCAAACAGAATCAAGTTTTAACCCTTATGCGATTAGTTACGCCAATGCCATGGGCTTGATGCAAGTTGTGCCACATACTGCAGGACGTGATATTTTCAAAATGAAAGGCTGGAGTGGGCAGCCGAATAAGAACTATTTGTTCGATCCGGAGAAAAATGTCGATGCAGGTGTCTCTTATTTATGGCTACTGAAAAATGATTATTTAGCCGGTATTACTAACCCTACATCGATGAGATATGCCATGATTTCGGCTTATAACAGTGGAGCCGGTGCAGTGTTACGGGTTTTCCACTCGGATAAAGTGATGGCAATAGAAAAAATTAATTCATTGTCACCAGAGCAGGTATATCGTATTCTGACTACCAACCATCCATCTGCACAAGCGAGAAACTATTTGTTGAAGGTGGATAAAGCCCAAAAAAGTTATAGAGGCGTGCGATAGAAACACCTAAATCTCAATTATCTGCCCCAAAAGTTGAATGTAACCAACCGAATCAGGGGCAGATTTTTTATTGCCAAAATACCGAGAGATTCGTCTACTCAGGATAGCCTATTAGGATTAATGCAAAAGCAATCTTGCTTTACTTAAATAACATCAAAAAATCAATAGTTTTTAGGAGCTGTTTTATTTTGTAGTAAGAAAAGCAAAAGGCTGTCAATTTACTCATAATTGACAGCCTTCCTAAATATGGCTCCTCCTGCGGGACTCGAACCTGCGACATATGGATTAACAGTCCACCGTTCTACCGACTGAACTAAGGAGGAATAGATGGTGCCTCGAGGCGGAATCGAACCACCGACACGGGGATTTTCAATCCCCTGCTCTACCGACTGAGCTATCGAGGCGCACGCTATTGCGTTAACACGGGGCGTATTAAACCGTTTTTTACGATCCAAGTCAATAACTATTTTTTTAAATTTTACAAAATATCGTTCAGTTGGTGGTTTAATATGCAAAGCGTTGAGAAAACAAACAATAAAAAAGCATTCTCTTATTGTCCTTAAAGTGCGGTCAATATTTCATAAATTTTGACCGCACTTTTTCCTTTATGAGGTAAAACTACTCTTTTTTCGCCTTCAATACACGTTGAGCAAAGATCAATAGGCCGGCTGTAAAGACCATTAAACCTAAAATTTCTGCCGTTGTTCCCCAATTATCTAAGGATAAGGCTAAAGGTGCTTCAGACCCTCCGGAAGTGACAGAGGCAGCGATAATAAATGCCATAATGACACCAATTAAGCTTTCTCCTACAATCAGACCAGCAGCAAATAATGTGCCATAACGCTCTGCTTTTTTCTTGATTTCCCCCGTATCTTTTTTATGATGTTTTGCATAACTTTCAAGATGACGATTGATTAACCAAGATAATATTGCACCAATTACAATAGGTGCATTAATTGACGGAGGTAAGTAAATGCCCATTCCCACAGCTAATGCCGGTAACGCCATTTTGTTACCGGAAGATTTTTTCAGCAGAGTATCGATGATGATTAATCCGACACCCAAACCAATTCCGGTGAAAATGTAGCTCCATTCTAGATTATGCGAAAAAATACCGTTAGCAATAGTCATCATCAAGGTTGCTTGCGGAGCAGATAATGCTTGACTTGCATCCATACCCTCTCTCGGCATAGCTCCGGTAAAACCGTAAGCATGGTAGAGAATCTCTAATACCGGTGCAATAACCAAAGCACCAACTACGACACCTATAATCAAGGCAAATTGCTGTCTCCAAGGTGTTGCCTCTACTAAATAGCCGGTTTTTAGATCCTGCAGATTATCGTTAGAAATGGCCACAATACAGATTACAATTGAACCGGTGAAAAGAGTTAATGCGGTCAGGAATCGCTGTCCTTCTGCTGTATCTAATAACCCGGTTAAATTACCAATCATCATTAAGGTTAAGGAAATAGTCACTACAGAAATAATACCGATTCCTGAAACAGGGCTGGATGACGATCCTACAAGGCCGGCCATGTAGCCACAGGCTGCGGCCACAAAGAAGCCGATAACAAAGGATAATAAGGTACAAACTACAATCAACAATAATGCTGTAGTAGGGGCAATATCAACAGGTTGTAAGAAGCTATATAGCGCTAAAATAATTAATACTACACTACTTAACGTGATATAAATCATTGCTTTTGGTGATAGATCCTGAGAAGTGCGGTCATTATTTTGAGCGTTTGGATCTTTTAGGGTGCGGAAAGATTTTGCCATGCCTTGAGCCATTGGCTTCATTAATACAAGCAATGTCCAAATCGCAGCAATGCCAATAGTACCTACGCCAATAAAGCGTACCTTAGTTTTCCACATCGTCATGGCATGAGAAATAATATCAGCATCAGCTGCAATAGGCGCACTCGAGGTAAAATAAGGTACTGCAATTCCCCAAGCAAAGAAAATACCCAGCAACATTGCAATACCACCTACCATTCCAACTAAGTAGCCGGCCCCTAATAATGCCAGTGAGAACCCCATCGGTACTTGAAAAATAGCATTACCGCCTTTAAACCACAAGCTCGCACTATCTGCAATTAAACGTAAGCCGTTTGTGGCAAAGCCAACCACAGCGGCGATAATCCCACCTGTTGCAATTTCTTTTACACCACTATCGGCTGATTCATCATTGCCCGCTTTCAAAATTTCCGCTGCAGCAACGCCTTCAGGATAAGGCAAATCGCTTTTTACAACCATTGAATGACGTAATGGAATAGTAAAAATCACGCCTAAAATACCACCTGACGAACAAATTAACAATGTTTGCCAAAATGGAAAGCCTTGCCAATAGCCCATCATAAGCATTGCCGGAATCACAAAAATCACGCTTGACAATGTACCCGCAGAAGACGCTTGTGTTTGTACCATATTATTTTCAAGAATATTTGCCCCCTTGAAAAACTTGAGTACCGCCATTGAAATAACCGCTGCCGGAATAGAGGAAGCAAAAGTTAATCCCACTTTTAGCCCCAAATAGACATTAGATGCCATAAAAATTACGGTGATCAGCGCTCCTAAAAACATTCCACGGAATGTCAGTTCTTTTAATGCTGGTTGATTATGTAACATAATTTCCCTTTTTAGTTATTAAAATATATTGAAATAATACTCCAATTCCGTTAAAAATTTAGCGATGTAGATCATATTTATGCAATAAAAATACAAAAAGAGGCGTTTAAACCATCGTTGCTTTTTTCATAAAATCGAATTATTTCTTCGCCAAATAATCTCTTAAACAATAAAGTGCGGTCAAATTTCGTGCTTCATAGAAATGAGGATCGCCTAATAACTCATCTAATTTTGCTAAAGGATAACGTACAATTTGTAAGGGCTCTGGTTCATCTCCTTCTAATTTAGAGGCAGAAAAATCGGTTGCCAACAAAATATGCATTTGCGTATTCATAAACCCTACAGCGGTCTGTACTGTGCGTAAAAACACAAATTCTTTTGCAGATAAACCAATTTCTTCCTGTAATTCACGATTAGCACTTTGCTCGATAGATTCCCCCACTTCCATTAATCCTTTTACAAATCCCAATTCATAACGTTCTGTACCGACCGCATATTCTTTTACCATGATCAGTTCGCCATCTTCAATAGGCAATACCATTACTCCGGCACGGCTTGCAGGTTTAAAACGCTCATAAGTTCTTAATTCGCCATTGGAAAATTGTAAATCTACTGCTTGGATTTCAAAGATCCGACTTTTCGCCACAACCGAAACATTTAAAATCTTAGGTAAGTGTTGGCTCATTTTTACCTCCGTTTTACAAATCTTCACTTTAACGATAACATAAAGCCAATGACCAGTTAAGGAAATTTTATGGCAAAAAATCCACTAAAACATGATATCGACGATAACATCAGATTGGATAAATGGCTTTGGGCAGCCCGCTTTTACAAAACTCGTACTTTGGCTAAAGAAATGATTGATGGCGGTAAAGTACATTACAATGGTAATCGGGCTAAACCTAATAAAACAGTAGAAATTGGTGCAATTATCAAGCTTCGTCAAGGTAATAACGAAAAAGAAGTAAAAGTCACCGCACTTTCTACTCAGCGCCGAGGAGCAACAGAAGCACAATTACTCTATATAGAAACCGAAAAAAGTATTCAACAACGTGAAAAAAATACTATGGCCAGAAAAATGCAGCCAATTCATTCAGAACATCGCCCGAATAAAAAGGAGAGAAGAGAATTGCTCAAATTTAAACTCACAGGAACAAATTAACTGCTATGTTAATGGCAACAGGTTGCCATTATTTTCTCATTTTATTTAATTTTGTCCTACTTAAGGTAGTTATTTCAACATAAGTTAAGTAGTTGGATAGGCTTCCGGATATTAATCGCACTTTTATTAAATATTTAGCATCAAATCATCATCAATAAAATTTTGGTTCATATCAAATGCTGGTTTGGCAGCTTTATCTTTACCGATGATGCGTGCCGGTACACCTGCTGCAGTGGCGTATTCAGGAATTTCTTGTAATACGACAGAATTCGCTCCGATTTTAGCAAATCTGCCTACTTCGATATTGCCGAGAATTTTTGCACCTGCGCCAATCATCACACCTTCACGAATTTTTGGATGGCGGTCGCCGGTTTCTTTACCTGTGCCACCAAGGGTTACGCCCTGCAAAATAGACACATCATTTTCGATAACGGAGGTTTCGCCTACGACAATGCCTGTAGCATGGTCAAACATGATACCACAACCGATTTTGGCGGCTGGGTGAATATCAACGTCAAAAGCAACGGAAATCTGATTTTGCAGATAAATTGCCAGCGGTTTCCTACCCTCATTCCACAAGTGATGCGTAATGCGATAGCTTTGAATAGCATGGAAGCCTTTTAAATATAACAGTGGTGTAGAAAACAATTCAACAGCAGGATCGCGTTGGCGAACAGCAGTAATATCACAGGCTGCACTTTGAATGATATTGGGGTTAGCCTGATATACGTCCTCGATAATTTCACGCAAAGTGATGGCCGGCATTGTAGCCGTTGCAAGTTTATTTGCTAAAATATAGCTTAATGCACCACCCAGATTTTTGTGCTTTAATATTGTTGAGTGGAAAAAACTCGCCAACATAGGCTCTTTTTCCACTAAATTTTTGGCTTCATCTCGAATAGTATTCCATACCTGCAACGGCATTTTCTCTCCCCTTATTCTCCTTTACGATCTCGACCCAGTAGGCTTTTTGCCATATCCTGAGCGGATTTTTGATGAAATAATACTTGATAAATTTGCTCTGTGATAGGCATTTCAACGCGTTGGCGTTCCGCAAGCAAACGGGCTTCTTTTGTATTGTAAAACCCTTCCACTACTTGTCCGATTTGTTCCATCGCCTGCTCACTGCTAATACCTTGCCCCAACATCATGCCGAAACGGCGGTTACGAGATTGGTTATCCGTGCAAGTCAATACTAAATCACCTAAACCGGACATGCCCATAAAAGTATTGGCTTTTGCACCTAAAGAGAGGCCTAAACGAGAAATTTCCGCTAATCCACGGGTAATTAAGGCGGTTCTTGCATTGGCACCAAAGCCCATTCCATCAGCAATACCGGCAGCAATTGCAATCACATTCTTGACTGCCCCCCCAAGCTGAACCCCAATCATATCGGTATTGACGTAAACGCGGAAATGTTTGCTGCAATGAATACGTGCCTGTAATTGTTCGGCAAATTCAGGATCTTGGCAACCTAATGCAATCGCTGTCGGCATACCAGCAGCAAGTTCTTTGGCAAATGTTGGGCCGGATAACACGGCAAGTGGGTATTGTGTTCCCAATTTTTCTTCAACAACCTGTTGCAATAAACGCCCGGTATCTCGTTCCAACCCTTTAGTTGCCCAAATAATCCGATGTTGGGGCGTTAAGTGCGGTCGAATTTTATCGAGAATATCACCAAAAACATGGCTTGGCACAACAATTAATAAATCTCGTGATTTTTTGACCGCACTTGCTAAGTCAGATTCTATGTGTAAGCTGGTGGGAAAGGGAATGTCGGGTAAAAAACGGTCATTTTGTCGTGTGTTCTGCATTTGATAGCAATGTTCACTATTGTGTGACCATAAATAGACGGGAAAACCGTTGCGAGAAAGTGCTATTGCCAATGCTGTGCCATAAGAACCGGCACCAATGACGGAAATTGGGAAATCAGATGAAATCGTCATAAAAAATCCCCAAAAAAGTCCCCTTAGCAACAAGGGGACGTGAGGTTGATGAAATTAGTGGGTTGCAGGTGTTTCTTTGCTCTCTTCTTCCTCTAAACGGCGTAATTGCTCCATAAAGAGGGCATCGAAATTGACCGGAGAAAGATTGAGTGCCGGGAATGTACCACGATTTACTAAGCTGGCAATTAATTCACGAGCATAGGGGAATAACATATTCGGGCATTGCGCAGTTAAACAATGAGCCAATTGAATGTCTTCCAAACCACTGATAGTAAATACACCTGCTTGTTTTACTTCGCAGATAAATGCAACATCGTTACTGTCTTCTAATGTAGTTTCCGCAGAGATATTTAATACCACTTCGTATAAATCGTCGCCCAGTTCTTTAGCTTCAGTACTTAAATTGAAGTTTAATTGCGGTTTCCAATCTTGTTGAAAAATATGAGGTAAATTCGGGGCTTCAAATGATACGTCTTTGACATAAATGCGTTGAATTTGTAATACCGCTTCTTGGCTTTTTTGTTCTTCGCCGGCGACTGCATTTTCTTGAGTTTGTTCGCTCATAATGTTTCCTTAATATTCAATTATTTGACTAATGGTAAATTTGCACCTGCCCAACCTGAAATACCGTCCTTCAGGCTATAAACATGGCTAAATCCTTGTTTTACAAGAATATCTGCACTGGAACGTGCAGTCATGCCTGTATTGCAGACTAAAATAACAGGTGTATCTTTATGCTGTTCTAATTTGCCTAAATTATGCTTTTTAATATCTGACGGCACAACCTGTTGGCTATTGATAATGTGTCCTTTTCGGAATTCATCGATAGTGCGTAAATCCAAAACTACCGCATTTTGACCATTCATTAGAGCAACGGCTTCTGCATTGCTGATGACTTTCACTTTGCTGAAATTATCACGCATAAAGACATAAATTGTTGCCACAAACAACCCAACCCAACCTGCGACCATCAGTGTATGATTTTTGGCAAATTGTATTGCCATCGGCATAAATTCTTCCATTTTTCTCTCTTTTTCTTTGGTTAAGATATAAAAACAAGTGCTAAGTATAACCGCACTTTTACGAACTTTCAAAGTAACTATGATAAATTAATTGATCTATTTCGTAGTTTGCTTAAGCAATTCCCACTATAATGCACACAATCTCTTTAAGAGGGGCTGTTAGCGCATTTTGTAGCGATGTTATGTTCAAAGTGCGGTCATTTTTTGCAGTATTTTGAATAGATAAGGAGATTTCTATGTCTGCAATGTTTCTTCTCCAATTTGCTATTGTGCTTCTTTGTATCCTTGTAGGTGCGAGAGTCGGTGGGATTGGCTTAGGGGTTTTCGGTGGATTGGGATTGGCAATTTTATCCTTTGGTTTTGGCTTAAAACCGGCAGGGTTACCGATTGACGTTATGTTTATGATTATGGCGGTAGTTGCGGCAGCGGCAGCAATGCAAGCAGCGGGTGGTTTGGATTATATGATTAAAATTGCAACCAATATTTTACGCCGTAATCCTAAATATATTACCTTTATTGCACCGGCGGTGACTTGGACATTTACCGTTTTAGCCGGAACAGGCCACGTTGCGTATTCTGTTTTGCCGGTCATTGCTGAGGTCAGTCGCCATAATGGTGTGCGTCCGGAGAGACCACTATCAATGGCAGTTATTGCTTCACAATTTGCCATTGTTGCCAGCCCGATTGCGGCGGCTGTCGTCGCCGTGGTGAATTATTTGGAGCCTCAAGGCATTACATTAGGCAATGTGTTAAGCGTGACTATTCCCGCTACCGTTTTAGGTATTGGTTTAGCTTGTGTTTTTGTCAATAAAATGGGTAAAGAATTAAAAGAGGATCCAGAATATCTCCGCCGTTTACAGGATCCGAATTATGTGAAAGATAACCATACAGATGTCAAAATTGATGAAATCAAGCTGAAACCAACAGCTAAGTTGTCTGTGGGCTTGTTCTTATTAGGTGCGTTGTTGGTGGTTATTATGGGGGCTATGCCGTCTTTGCGCCCAGTGCTTGACGGTAAACCAATGGGAATGGCTCATACTATTGAAATTGTGATGCTGACTATGGGCGCATTGATTATTTTAACCTGTAAGCCGGACGGTAATGAAATTACTAAAGGTTCCGTGTTCCATGCCGGTATGCGAGCGGTCATTGCGATTTTTGGTATTGCTTGGCTTGGTGATACTTTAATGCAAGCACATATGAGTGAAGTGAAAGAAATGGTGTCCGGTCTGGTAAATACTGCACCTTGGGCATTTGCATTGGCGTTATTTATTCTGTCTGTTTTGGTGAATAGTCAAGGCGCAACTGTGGCTACATTGTTTCCGTTAGCTATCGCTTTAGGTATTCCTGCACCGATTTTAATTGCCGTATTTGTGGCAGTGAATGGTTACTTCTTCATTCCAAATTATGGCCCGATTATTGCTTCGATTGACTTTGACACCACAGGGACAACGAAAATCGGTAAATTCATCTTCAACCACAGCTTTATGTTGCCGGGCTTATTGAGTATGGGATTTAGCTTAGGTTTCGGTTTATTATTTGCGAATGTATTCCTATAACCCAATTAACTGAAATAAGGTGATTGGCTGACTTTTGTCTAAACGGATAAAAAAGCAACCGCACTTTAAGTAAAACAAAACCAATAAAAAAGGAGCTTAAGCTCCTTTTTATACGATTTAATTGAGTTGTATTATTTAGCACATTTCTCATCAGCCGAATGGTGGTGATGGTGGTGTTCATCACAGCATACGCCATTGTGGTGGTGATGATGTACTTCATTACAGCATTCACCGGCAGTTTCACAGCATTCTTCGTTTGCTGAGTGATGATGGTGGTGATTTTCATCACAGCATTCCCCATGATGATGATGGTGATGATGTTCATCACAACAGCCTTCATGAACTTCTTCATGATGATGGCCACCACAACCACATCCATGATGAGCAGGTTCATGATGATGGTGATGAGAGCCACAACCACAGCCATGATCTTCATCATGACCACCGCAACAGCCGTGGTCGTCGCCATGAATATGACCATGAGCGATTTCTTCTAATGTTGCTTCACGGGTTGCAACGACTTCAACTGTGAAGTGTAACTCTTGACCTGCTAACATATGGTTACCATCAACTACGACCTCATCACCAGACACTTCGGTAATTACTACAGGTAATGGACCAATATCGGTATCTGCAATAAAACGCATCCCTACTTGTAATTCATCAACGCCTTGGAATACCTCTTTCGGTACACGTTGCACCATATTTTCGTTATATTCGCCGTAACCTTCTTCCGGTTTTACACGCACTTCAAATTTATCACCGACGGCTTTACCTTCTAATGCATTTTCCAATCCGATCACTAAATTATTATGGCCCTGCAAATATTCTAAGGGCTGATTTGCCGGCGCTTCATCAACCAATACGCCGTCTTGGGTACGCACTTGATAAGCAATGCTTACCACAACATTTTTTGCTACTTTCATTGTTTTCTCCTAATGATAAAAGTGCGGTTATTCTATAAGAATTTTTCTGAAATAGCTAATCTTGAATAAGTTCAATTACAGCATCAAGACTTTGTTTTACAATTGTCTTGCCTGTTTCAATCTGTACTGCAGTATTTGTACTCATTTTCGATTCTGCCTCATACGCCATATAACTACGTGCTTCAATACCATATTTTTCTTCCGGATTTATAGTAGTCAAAGATAAGATCCGATAATCTTTCATCTGTAACCCATTTTTAATTAAGTTGGCTTTATGTTTAAATTTAGCTAATACAGCTTGAGAAAGTTCATCATCTAATTTTTCTTTGGCTTCTGCAGATAAAAAAGCCGTAATATATTCGATTGACAGTTGCCCTGATATTTCATCGACTAATTGCGATAAAGCATAGAAATCCTTACTTTCCAATACAAAATCAGCACGCTCTATCCAACCGTTTTTACGACCTTGATTGTTATAACGAATCCTTGTGGTGTGATCATTACTTTTAATACTAATTGCCGAATTTGCTTTAATTTTGGCTAAAGTAGCATTGAGTTTAGTAGAAATTTGCTGATGTAAGGTTTTCAAGTCATTATGCTCTTCTTGCACAAATAATTTCACCTGCAGTATATCTAAATCAACTTCTTTTTCTGCCTCTACGCTAAAACGTACGGTATTTTTAGGTTCACTTTGATTAGAAGTATTAGCTTGAACTGCAAAAGGAAAGGCTAAACAGCATAAGAAAAGGGATTTTAATTTCATGGTGAAACTCCGTATAAAGGATCAAAAACACTGGATTTTTTGACCGCACTTTTAAGCCTCAAAGTGCGGTAAGTTTTTCTGTTATTTTTGAACGTCTGACTCGTCATCTTCATCATCATAATCATCAAAAAATTCGCCGTCATTGCCATATTCATCTTCATCAGCGTTCGGATCTTCAAAATAGGTTCCCCAGCCGTCATAAATGCCGCCGTGTTTGGCGACTAACGGCACAATTTCTTTTTGCTGTTGATCGATAAGTTCCGGTTTTAATTCCACTTCGGCAATAATATCAAAGCAAAAAATGATTTTGCCGTTATCATCTTCAAATTCTTCCGCTTCTGAGACTTCATAACCTGCTTTAAACGCATCCACGGCAATTTTTTCCAATTTATCAAAATTGTGATGAGCGATATGATGTTCGATAATATAAAGTGCTTCAGGATCGCTGCCGTCATTAAATAACTCCGTGATAATTTCGCGGGTTTCTGCCTGTAATTCCGCAGGGGTGAGATGAGTAGCCATAAATTGCTCCTTTGTTAAAAATTTGTCATTATCTTAGCATAAGATGTGGTTTTACCTCTCTTTTTTCGTGATTTTTAGTAAAATAAGTCTTATTTTTAACCAAGGATTTGGCGTGCTGAGAACCTCACTTTTACATTCTGTTATTGATATTGCGCACCAAGCCGGTGAACATTTACGTCGATTTTATTCTCAACCTATTGATATTCAAATAAAAAGTGACAATACGCCTGTGACTGAAGCGGATGTTTTTGTCAGTCAATTTTTAACAGAAAAATTAACCGCACTTTCGCCTCAATTACCTGTTCTTTCCGAGGAAAATTGTCAAGTTCCGCTCAATGAACGCCAACAATGGTCATGTTATTGGTTAATCGATCCTATTGATGGCACACAGCATTTTATTAATCGTACAGGGCATTTTGCGGTAATGATTGCTTTGGTTGAAAATCATCGTCCTGTGCTTGGTGTGATGTATGCCCCGATTTTAGGGTGGACTTACTATGCCATGCAGCATTTCGGTGCATTTAAACACACTGCTGAAGGCACAAAACACTTGCAGAAACGCCGATTAGATTTAACCCAACCACTAAAAATTGTCATTGGTTCGGAAAAACAACTTGAAAAAGTGCGGTCAGTTTTGAGTGAGAAATGGCAATACGAATTTCAGATTATGGGCTCAAGCGGGTTAAAAAGTGCTTTGGTGGCAGAGGGCGTAGCGGATTGTTATATCAGGCTGGGTAGCACAGGTGAATGGGATACGGCAGTAGGTGAAATTTTATTGGCGGAAACAAACGGCGCAATTTTTGACCGCACTTTTGGCCCATTGACGTATAACCAACGGGCTGATTTTGCAAACCCCCATTTTGTTATGGTGGCAGATCGAGAAATTGACTGGCGAAATATCCTGAAATTTAGCCCGTAAAATCTTGCAATTCCTGTAAATTAAGGCATTATAGACGACTTGCAACACCATATTAGGAATTTTTATGAAAACGGAAAATAATTGTATTGTGATTTTTGGTGCCTCCGGCGATTTAACTCACCGTAAACTCATTCCGGCTCTGTATAATTTATACAAAATCGGGCGCTTGGACGAGCATTTCTCCGTGCTAGGTGTATCTCGAACCGATATGAGCGATGAGGAGTTTCGTGATAAAATGCGTCAGGCATTGGTGAAACATGAAAAAGCCAGTGGAGAAAGTCTCGATAATTTCATTGCTCATTTATATTATCAAGCGGTCAATACCGCCGATTCCACCGATTATGGCAAACTCGTTCCCCGTTTAGACGAATTACACGATAAATATCAAACTTGTGGCAATACATTATATTACCTTTCTACACCGCCAAGTTTATATGGCGTTATTCCGGAATGCCTTGCTGCACACGGTTTGAATACTGAAGAATATGGCTGGAAACGCATTATCGTTGAAAAACCTTTCGGTTATGATTTAAAAACCGCACACGAATTGGATATTCAAATCCATCGCTTCTTTGAGGAACATCAAATTTACCGTATCGATCATTATTTAGGTAAAGAAACAGTACAAAATTTGCTTGTTTTGCGTTTTTCCAATGGCCTATTTGAACCGCTTTGGAACCGCAATTTTATTGACTATGTGGAAATTACAGGTGCAGAAAGCATTGGTGTTGAAGATCGTGGTGGTTACTATGACGGCTCCGGCGCAATGCGTGATATGTTTCAAAACCATTTATTGCAAGTATTGGCTATGGTGGCAATGGAGCCACCGGCGATTATTAATGCTAATTCCATGCGTGATGAAGTGGCCAAAGTATTGCATTGCTTACATCCAATCAGCGATGACGATTTACAGCATAACTTAGTGTTAGGGCAATACACTGCAGCGACTATTGGTGATGAGGAAGTAAAAGGTTATTTGGAAGAAAAAGGCGTGCCTGCGGATTCCAACACGGAAACCTATATGGCATTGCGTTGTGAAATTGACAACTGGCGTTGGGCTGGCGTGCCGTTTTATGTACGTACAGGTAAACGCTTACCAACCCGTGTGACTGAAATTGTCATTCACTTTAAAACCACGCCTCATCCGGTCTTTAGTCAAAATGCACCGGAAAATAAACTCATTATTCGTATTCAGCCGGATGAAGGTATTTCTATGCGTTTTGGCTTGAAAAAACCGGGAGCCGGTTTTGAAGCTAAAGAGGTTTCTATGGATTTCCGTTACTCGGATTTAAGTTCCGCGAGTTTGCTGACCGCCTATGAGCGTTTGTTATTAGATGCTATTAAAGGCGATGCTACCTTATTTGCTCGTACAGATGCTGTACATGCTTGCTGGAAATTCGTGCAACCTATCTTAAATTACAAAGCAAATCGCGGTCGTGTCTATGAGTATGAAGCCGGTAGCTGGGGGCCGAAAGAAGCGGATAAACTGATTGCAAAAAGTGGGCGGGTTTGGCGTAAACCAAGCGGACAAATGAAGAAAAAGGTATAAAAATGAAGACTGTTATTTTTGAAAACGCCCAAAGTGCGGTGGAAAAAATCGCCGATCAGTTTGTGGAATATAGCTTAGAAAATCGTCCCGTGCATATTTCTTTATCCGGTGGCAGCACGCCCAAATTGTTGTTTAAAACCTTGGCAGCTAAACCTTATCAACAAAAAGTGCGGTGGGAAAATCTGCACTTTTGGTGGGGGGATGATCGTATGGTGGATCCTGAAGATCCTGAAAGTAATTACGGCGAAGTGCAAAAATTGTTATTCAATCATATTCAAATTCCAACAGAAAATATTCATCGTATTCGTGGCGAAAATCCAGTGGAACAAGAGCTTGAACGGTTTACGCAAGAATTAAAAAGCGAGTTGCCAAAGGGTGTATTTGATTGGATTATTTTGGGTATGGGGAATGATGGACACACTGCTTCCTTGTTCCCATATCAAACCGATTTTGCTGATGAAAATTGGGCTGTGATTGCAAAACACCCTGAAACAGGACAGTTACGCATTTCCAAAACTGCAAAACTGATTGAACAGGCAAAACGCATTACCTATTTAGTCACAGGTGAAGCTAAAGCAGAAATCATCAAAGAGATCCAAACGATGTCTTCAGAAAATCTGCCTTATCCGGCAGCTAAAATTAAAGCCCTAAACGGCGAAACCGAATGGTATTTGGATCAAGCAGCTGCAAAACTGTTATAAAAATGACCGCTCTTTTTAGGGGGCATTGATAATTTAAAGGAATAACATTTTTTATGAACTTACGACAAAAAATCGATAACAGCCCAATGAGTGGCTATCAATGGGCAATTGTGATCATGGCTGCCGTTATGAATTTTTTGGACGGCTTCGATGTGTTAGCTATTGCTTTTACAGCAACTAATATTTCTAAAGAATTTGCGTTGTCTAAAACTGAATTTGGTGTGTTAGTAAGCGTTGGCTTAGCCGGTATGACGATGGGTTCATTGTTTTTAGCACCACTGGCCGACAAATTCGGCCGCCGTCCGATTTTATTACTTTCATTAGCCTTATCCGGCATTGGATTGCTGATATCGGGTTTTTCCACCGGCCCTCAAATTTTGGGTGTTTCGCGTTTTATTACAGGTTTGGGCGTAGGCGGTATTTTGGTGGGGACTAACGTCATTACCAGTGAGTATTCCTCAAAAAAATGGCGGAGTTTCGCAATTAGTGTGTATGCCGCCGGTTTTGGTATTGGTGCAATGTTTGGCGGTATGATTGCTAAGGAATTACAAACAGCCTATTCTTGGCATGCAGTTTATTTTGCGGGTGCCGCTATGACAGCGGTTATTTTTGCTATTTTATTGGTTTGGTTGCCGGAATCTATTGATTTCTTAACCACTAAGCAACCTGTCAATGCAAAACAGCGCTTAAATCAAATTGCTCAAAAATTAGGTTTCTCCGGTGAATGGGAATTGGGCGAAAAGAGACAAGTATCGACAAATAAATTACCGATTTCACACTTATTCAGCCAACAATATTTGCGTCCGACTTTATTGTTATGGACGGCATTTTTCGCCATTATGTTTAGTTTCTATTTTATTGCTTCTTGGACGCCGGCGTTACTAAAAGAAGCAGGTATGACAGTAGAGCAAAGCATTCAAGTAGGAATGATGATTTCTCTTGGTGGGGCCGGCGGTTCATTGTTATATGGTTTATTGGCTACGCGTTGGTCGGCAAGAGCAGTGTTGATTTTCTTTACAGTGATTTCCGCAATAGCCATCGTTGCATTTATTTTATCAATTGATTCTCTGGCTGTAGCCATGTTGATGGGTGTTGTAGTTGGTGCGTTAGTGAATGGTTGTATTAGCGGTTTATATACTATTAATCCGGCAACCTATGACAGCGAAATCCGTAGCACAGGTGTAGGTTGGGCGATAGGAGCCGGTCGTGCAGGTTCAATTCTTGCACCAACTATTGCAGGAATGTTACTAGACGGCGGCTTATCCAAACAGGAGCTTTATATTGCCGTTGCAGCAGTAATGTTATTAGCGACAGTGGCATTGATTTTTAAGAAAAATTCTATCAAGGGATAAAGTGCGGCTGAGTTTCAGATTGTTTTAATTATTCAAGAGTACAAAATGAAAAAATGGCTTTCTATATTATTAATTACTCTACTTTCTGCTTGTTCAACACAGGGGATTTCTGAACAGCAAGGTATCGCAGTGCAATCTGAAATAATTAAGCAACGTCGTGTGATTGCTAAACAGAAAGTCCCCCAAGGTACGCCTGATGGCGAATTTTCTGGAGCTCACAGTTCAAATGGACGAACATTTAAAACCTTTGTTAAAAATGGTTATATTGATAAATACTTTGATATTTACCACCCAAATGGAAAATTACATTCTCATACGGTGTTAATTGATGGTATTGCACAAGGCTGGTCTTTTGGTTACACACCAGAAGGCATTTTACGAACAAAAGTGTTATATAAAGACGGTACCGTCATAGAGAGTATTCTTTTAGATGAAAAAGGTAGCGTTGTTAAACACATTAAATAATTAATTTAAAAAAACAGGAGAAAAAAATGTCAGTAAAAGGCGACATTGGCGTCATCGGCTTAGCCGTAATGGGGCAAAACTTAATTTTAAATATGAACGATAACGGCTTTAAAGTGGTTGCGTATAACCGTACTACTGCAAAAGTGGATGAGTTCTTGGAAGGTGCGGCCAAAGGTACTAATATTATTGGGGCTTATTCTTTAGAAGATCTGGCTGCCAAATTGGAAAAGCCACGCAAAGTAATGTTAATGGTGCGTGCCGGTGATGTAGTGGATCAATTTATTGACGCATTATTACCGCACTTAGAAGAGGGTGACATTATTATTGACGGCGGTAACTCCAACTATCCTGACTCTAACCGTCGTACACAAGCATTAGCGGCCAAAGGTATTCGTTTTATCGGTACAGGTGTTTCTGGTGGTGAAGAGGGTGCGCGTCACGGACCTTCTATTATGCCCGGTGGTAATATTGATGCTTGGGAACATGTTAAACCTATTCTGCAAGCCATTTCTGCTAAAACCGATAAAGGTGAGCCTTGCTGTGATTGGGTAGGCAAAGAAGGTGCAGGACATTTCGTGAAAATGGTACATAATGGTATTGAATATGGCGATATGCAGTTAATTTGCGAAGCTTACCAATTCTTAAAAGAGGGTTTGGGCTTAAGCTATGATGAAATGCACGAAATCTTTAAAGAGTGGAAAAAAACCGAACTTGACAGCTATTTAGTTGATATTACAACGGATATTTTGGCTTATAAAGATACGGATGGTCAGCCGTTAGTCGAAAAAATCTTAGATACGGCAGGTCAAAAAGGCACAGGTAAATGGACAGGTATCAATGCCTTAGATTTCGGTATTCCATTAACTTTAATCACTGAATCCGTATTTGCTCGTTGTGTTTCTTCTTTTAAAGATCAGCGTGTTGCTGCCTCTAAATTATTCAACAAAACCATCGGTAAAGTGGAAGGCGATAAAAAAGTGTGGATTGAAGCCGTGCGTAAAGCATTATTGGCCTCTAAAATCATTTCTTATGCTCAAGGCTTTATGCTAATCCGTGAAGCTTCCGAAAACTTTGGTTGGAATATTAATTACGGTGCGACCGCACTTTTATGGCGTGAAGGTTGTATTATCCGTAGTCGTTTCTTAGGCAACATTCGTGATGCTTATGAAGCTAATCCGGATTTAATTTTCTTAGGTTCTGACGATTACTTCAAAGGTATTTTAGAAAATGCCATGGCAGACTGGCGTAAAGTGGTGGCGAAATCTATTGAAGTGGGCATTCCAATGCCTTGTATGGCATCAGCAATTACTTTCTTAGACGGTTATACTTCCGAGAAAGTACCAGCTAATTTGCTCCAAGCGCAGCGTGACTACTTCGGCGCACATACCTATGAGCGTACAGACAAACCGCGTGGCGAATTTTTCCACACCAACTGGACAGGGCGTGGTGGCAATACGGCATCAACCACTTATGATGTTTAATCTGATTTAATGTGTAAAATCAGTCTGCCAAAACAGGCTGATTTTTCCTTTTTTTCCTAATTATTTATTTTCCCCTCATTTTTACTTTTATGGAGATTCTTATGAAGAAATTAGTTTTACTTTCAAGTCTTCTTTTAGCGACTTCTGCCTTTGCTCACGAACATCATCACCACCAACACAGTAACCCTGCTGTGAATAAAGCGATGAAAGAATGTTATGAAGCGACAGGTAAAACCCACGATCAGGCTAAATTAGAAGCCTGTATGAAAGACAAGGGCTTTGAAAAACCTGCACATCATCCGAAACATGACCATAAACATTAATCGAAAAAACAAAAAATCCGAGTAGTTAAAACTCGGATTTTTTTAACCGCACTTTTTAAAAGTTTGGTGAATTTTGTTTTTGTGAAAGCTTTATTCTTTCGGTAGTCTTAAAATTGAGACCAACAAGCCGCCCCAAACCACTACAAAAGAAATCGTCATCATAATAATTGCTGTTGTGCTCATTTTATTCTCCTTTATGTTCGGCTAATGCTTCGTTTTTCCATTTTAAACGGGAAAGTAGGAAAGAAATAACAACTAAGGCTATTGCCATACCCCAACCAAAGGTATTGATAAACCAGTTTGGATAACCCTCATAGCCTTCGGTAAATACTTTTGCTCCTTCACTTAACAACATAAAGGCAAGGATGCCAGTCGTTAATACGATACATAAACGCCATAAGAAGCCGACTTTAAAGCTGGATGTTTGATTAATGTGATCGCCCAATACACCTAATTTCTCGTTCGCCACAATAGCTACTAAAGAAACAAAAGCTACTGCCACAATACCAAAGTAATTGACAAATTTATCCAATACATCAAGCATTGGCAAGCCCGTAGTTGTACCAAATAAGAGGACGGAAATTACCATCATCGGGAGTCCGACAACAAAAGTCGCTTTTACGCGGCCCATCGTTAATTTATCCTGTACTGCAGAGATGATGACTTCGATCACGGAAATAAATGAGGTTAATGCGGCAAAGGTTAAGGAACCAAAGAATAATACTCCTAGAATTTCGCCAAAAGGAGCTTGGTTAATAATGGTTGGGAATGCAAAGAAAGCGAGGCCAATACCACCTTTTGCTACATCACTGACTTCTTGTCCGGCAGCAGTAGCCATAAAGCCAAGAGCAGCAAAGACACCAATACCGGCTAAAATTTCAAAGCTTGAGTTCGCAAAGCCGACAACTAATCCGGAACCGGTTAAATCTGCCTCTTTCTTCAAGTAAGACGCATAAGTAATCATAATGCCAAAGCAAATGGAGAGTGAAAAGAAGATCTGCCCATAAGCCGCAATCCAAACACTTGGATCAGATAATTTAGACCAGTTTGGTGTAAATAATGCATCTAACCCTTTTGCTGCTCCCGGAAGGAATAAGGAAGAAACAACCAGTACCAAGAACATGATAACTAACAACGGCATTAAGATAGATGAGGATTTTGCGATTCCTTTTTGGATTCCTAATGCCAAAACAAACAAGGCTACAATCCATACAGCAATGAGTGGCCCGACAACCATGCCGACAAATTCAAAGCTTACACCTTGAGTAATATCGCCCATTTTTAAGAATTCTCCCACGAAGAAATCAATGGGTTTTTCTCCCCAAGTTTTACTGAGGGAAAAATAGGTGTAAGTGGCTGCCCAGCCTAATACCACCGCATAATATACACCGATGATGACATTTACCATCACTTGCCACCAACCGAACGTTTCAAAGTTTTTATTAAAGCGACGATAAGACAAAGGAGCACCGCCACGGTGACGATGGCCAATAGCATAATCTAAAAAAAGTAATGGGATTCCTGCTGTCAATAGTGCGACTAAATAGGGAATAATAAAGGCACCACCGCCGTTTTCATAAGTAGTATAAGGGAAACGCCAAATGTTTCCCAAGCCGACAGCAGAACCGATAGCCGCTAAAATAAAAGCGCTACGTCCTGCAAATGTTTCACGTTTTACTGACTGTGTCATCTTTACATCCTCATAACATACTCAAAATAAATAAAACGGCACAAATTACTTAAAACGTGCCGTTTTTTCACTATCCTCAGAAAATTGCCGAGAAGTGAGGTTAGCATATACCTAAAATATGTTGCCAGTCAATTATTTTATAAGAATAAAAAGCGGTTTTTATTGTGAAAATAGAATTTTATTAAAATAAAAAACTATTAAAATTGTATTTTTTAGATTTAAAATCTTTTTTAAACTAAAATTAAACATTAAACCCCAAAAAAGGGAATAGAACCAGCATTTCATCAGCAAGAGAAAAATGATAAAAACCTCTTGTGATTTTACTTAAAAAACTGACCGCACTTTATGAAAAACAGCCAAAAACGTAATGTTTTGGCTGCTTTTTATTTATGTCAATTTATTGATTAGCTTTATTCTTGGTGTCCTTTGTCTTCCAAGTGACCTTCTTGTAAATGAACGAAATTCACTAAATCATCGTTGCTTACTTGGAATGCCTGCCCAAAACCTTTTACAAACAGTCCTTGTTCAGGTTTGAAAGCAAATAATTTGAAATCTTGCATTTTGGCTAATTCATCGATCATATTCCCTTGACGTGCTTTTAAAGCATCAATAGCTTGTTGCCATTCTTCGCTATGGCGTTCTAGCACGCGTACGCTTGCATCAAAGGAAAGGCGACGGCGAGCAAAAATTTGGCGGCTTTTGCTTTCATCTTCAATGATCATCAAAGATACCTTAGGCACTTCTAATAAATTGCGGGCGTGGCGTGCAATGGTGGAAATCAGTACTTGATATTCACCATTATTGATCACAAACGGTGCATAACTTACATTTGGATTACCGTTTTTATCCACAGTAGAAAGCATAATGGTTAAAGCCTGCGCTTTTAATTCCTGAATTTCAGGGCCTAAACGGTTTTGTAACACTTCTTGGCGATTGGTTGTCATAACGTTTCCTGCAATTACTGATTGATAATGAATTGTTTGAATTTTTCCACTTGCTCTGGAAAAAGTTGGCGTTGCTCATCACGCCCTAAATACACTTTAAATACCGTATTACCGTTTGGAGCAATAAAAGCAATGTTATAGCTTTCTTTACCTCGGAAAGGCAAACTTACAAAGGCAACAGAAGCGATGTTATCTAATTTTAAATGGCCATGTAATGCACCTTCTTCGCCTTTCATATTTAAGTTGTAATAGCCTCGACCAACAATACCAGTGGGGAAGCGATCTTTAATTTCAAAAATCGACCCTTCTTTTTCGATAATGGTGGTAAAGGTTCCCCAAGAGGTAATTTCGGTTAAAATGGCTTCCACTTCTTCTTTCGGATATAAAGTGACGAATTGCTCAGGCAAAGCAGTAATAATTTGTCCTTCCGGCAAATTAAAATGATCAGCCATATCCAAGGTAATAGCATTAGGATGTGCGGTAATATAATCTGCAATTTGTTGTTTAAGCATGGTCGTTATTCCTAAATAAGATTTATTCGTAATTATATCTGTTTTTCATTATCCGACAATACCAAAAGAGGGTAAAAGAGGCCTTGACGACAAGCTTAATGCTCTATTTTGAGGTTATTTAGCCACCTATTTTGAGGTAAATTAGTAAGGACAGTGAGCAAAAGTTGCGGTAGAATAACCGCACTTTTGCCTTAAATGATGCGTTTGTATGTTATTTTCTCAGGAAAAAATGTTAGCTTATTGGCAACTGATGCGGCTGGATAGACCCATTGGTTCGTTACTGTTGCTGTGGCCAACACTATGGGCATTGTTTCTCTCCTCGCATGGAGTACCTGATTTATTTATTTTAGGCATTTTTGTTCTTGGTGTATTTCTAATGCGTTCTGCAGGCTGTGTGATTAACGATTATGCGGATCGCCATATTGATGGACAAGTTAAGCGCACCTCACAGCGTCCTTTGGCTACAGGTAGAGTGACCACAGGTGAAGCCAAAATGTTGTTTGCGTTACTTCTGAGCTTTTCTTTTCTTTTAGTGTTGTTTCTCAATGTATTTACGGTTGCGTTGTCTTTTATGGGTGGTTTCCTTGCGATCATTTATCCTTTTATGAAACGTTATACCAATCTTCCCCAATTTGTATTAGGTGCGGCTTTCGGTTGGGCAATTCCCATGGCTTATGGTGCGGTGTTAGCTGAATTACCGTTGGAATGTTGGCTCTTATTTTTTGCGAATTTAGCTTGGACAGTCGCATACGATACACAATATGCCATGGTAGACCGAGATGACGATATTCGTATCGGTGTGAAATCAACCGCTATTTTATTTGCGGAATATGACAATAAAATTATCGCATTGCTGCAAATGATTGCGTTGGCGTTTTTAATTGCAGTAGGTTTTGTTGCGCAATTACATATCAGTTATTTTATTCTCCTTACTGGCTCGATTGGGATTTTTATTTATCAAGGCAAGCTTACTCAACACCGTGAACGCCAAGATTGTTTTCGCGCTTTTTTGAGCAATAATTACTTCGGATTGATCATTTTTATTGCCGTCCTTTTAGGCTTGCAAAACTAGAAGTGCGGTTGTTTTTCAAGGACTTTTATGCAGAAAACAGCAGAAAATTTTACCGCACTTTTATCCATAGAAACGGATTGTCCTTGTCAATCCGGCAATACTTATCAAGATTGTTGTGCACCTTTTCATCAATTTTATCAATATCCTGCTAATGCAGAGCAATTAATGCGTTCCCGTTATACCGCCTTTGTATTGCAACAGATTGATTATATTGTAAAAACAACTGCACCATTACAACAAAAACGCTTGAATGTAGAGGCTTTAGCAAATTGGGCCGCAGAAACCCAATGGCTTGGGCTAAATATTCAAAAATATATTCCTCATCTAAGTAAAATACATAGTGCTGTAGAATTTGAAGCGTTTTTTAATACCCCGGAAGGGCGACAAACTCATCGAGAATATTCATTATTTGTGACCATCGAAAAACGTTGGTATTTTGTTGATCCCACAGTGGATTTACCGACAATGAAACAAGCTTGTTTATGCGGTTCCGGAAAAAAATTTAAACATTGTTGTGGAGCCTATTTATGAAAAAAGTGCGGTTATTTTTCCAACTGTTTTGGTATCGTTTTCAACAAAATAAATTATCTCAGGTCGCCGGTTCACTGACTTATAGCACAATGTTAGCTATTGTACCGTTGGTGATGGTGATATTTTCTGTTTTCACCGCTTTCCCGATGTTTGCTGAAGCAACAGAAAGCGTTAAAGCATTCCTATTTACCCACTTTGCGCCGGCTGCCAGTGATGCTGTCGGCAATTATATAGATCAATTTGTCGGCAATGCCAAAAAAATGAGTGCGGTCGGCTTGATCAGTTTGATTATGGTTGCATTAATGCTAATTCAATCTATTGACAGTGCATTAAATGCGATTTGGCAAACGAAAACCCGTAATCTAGCCTTATCAATGGCAGTATACTGGACTATTCTCACGCTTAGCCCTGTTTTTATCGGCACTAGTATTGCAATTAACGGTTATATTTCTTCCATTTCTTTTTTTGAAGGTGAACTATCCTTGCCCTTTGGCTTGAAAATGTTAAGTATTGTTCCTTTTATCCTCACTTGGTTATGTTTTACCTTCATTTATGCACTCGTACCGAATACTAAGATTCAGATAACACACGCTGCATTCGGTGCTTTAGTTGCGGCCGGTTTTTTTACGTTGGGAAAACAAGCCTTTATTTGGTACATCGTGACTTTTCCGTCCTATGAAATGATTTATGGCGCTATGGCAACCTTGCCTTTAATGCTGCTTTGGATTCAGTTGAGTTGGTTGTTTGTATTATTAGGTGCTCAATTGGCAGCAGTGCTTGGAGATATGCAGAAAATAGCACAAGGTGAGTTAAGTGTAGTTGATATTAAGGAGCAAAAATGATTGGATTAATTCAACGAGTGAGTCAAGCACAAGTAGACGTTGACGGAAAAATTATTGGCAAAATCGGACAAGGCTTACTGGTGTTACTTGGAGTTGAATCAACGGATACATCAAGCAATGCAGACAAATTAGTGGAAAAAGTATTAAATTATCGTATGTTTAGTGATGAAAACGGCAAGATGAACCTCAATCTACAACAAATTGAGGGGGAAATTTTAGTTGTTTCTCAGTTTACGCTTGTGGCAGATACACAGAAAGGCTTGCGCCCCAGTTTTTCCAAAGGTGCAACGCCAGTACAGGCTAATGAACTTTACGCCTATTTCTGCCAAAAGTGCGGTGAAAAATTGGGGCGTTCTAAAGTGGCAACAGGACAATTTGCCGCCGATATGCAGGTGAGTTTAACGAATGACGGTCCGGTGACATTTTGGTTGGCAAGCTAATGAAAGAGGCACGATATGTGCCTCCTTTTAAGGATTATCGCTTTAACGCTCCCATAATTCCACGCATAATTTGCTTGGTTACTTGATTTCGTATATTACGTCCTACCGATTTTGCGACACTACTGACGACTTGTTCGGTAACTGTTAGGGTTTCACCGCGTTTTTTAGTGCCAAAAAGCATTCTGCTCAGGCTATCCATTAATCCACCTTCTTCAGCTTGTTCTGCCTGTTTTTTTGCTACAGCATCTAAATCTGCTTGCTGCAATACTTCAAAGGCTGATTCGTTATCCACCAAATCACGATAATAGGCATAAAGCTCATCGTCTTTCACCCAAGTCTGGCGATCTGTTATGCTCAATGGTGGGAGCTGACTTTTAGGTGGGTAAATCATTGCAACTTCCACCGGTGTCGGCATACCTTTTTCGTCTAAGAATGAAATTAACGCTTGCCCTACACCAAGTGTAGAAATGGTTTCTGTGACATTTACGTTGGGGTTGGCACGGAAGGTTTCGGCGGCAGATTTGACGGCTTTTTGATCACGAGGAGTGAAAGCTCGCAACGCATGTTGCACACGATTACCTAATTGTCCGAGTACAGTATCCGGTAAATCTAACGGATTTTGTGTCACAAAATAAATCCCGACACCTTTCGAACGGATTAAACGTACAACTTGTTCGACTTTATCTACTAAAGCCGCAGGTGCGCCATCAAACAATAAATGGGCTTCATCAAAAAACATCACAAATTTGGGTTTTTCAGGATCACCTACTTCAGGTAATTGCTCAAATAATTCCGCCATGAGCCACAGTAAAAATGCGCTATAGATTTTAGGTGAGTTAATCAGTTTTTCTGAATTGAGAATATTAATCACGCCACGCCCTTCACGGGTTTGCAGCCAATCTTCCAAATTTAACGCCGGCTCACCGAATAAATTGGCGGCCCCCTCATTTTCTAATGCTAACAATGCACGTTGAATTGCTCCCACGCTGGCAGCGGACACATTGCCGTATTCCACTTGGAATTGTTTGGCATTTTCAGCTACGAATTTCAGCATGGCACGCAAATCTTTTAAATCAATCAGTAACAGCCCCTTATCATCTGCAACTCTGAACACTAAATTGAGTAGCCCCTCTTGTGTTGTATTCAAATTTAATAAACGAGAAAGCAATAATGGCCCCATTTCTGAAATGGTGGTACGAAGTGGAATACCGGTTTCACCAAATACGTCCCAAAAGGATACCGGATAGCTACTTAAATAGTCATTGCCACCCAATTCAAATTGTTCGATTCGTTCGGCAATTTTGCCTTGCATAGTGCCTTTAACAGTCATCCCCGATAAATCACCTTTTACATCCACCAAAAATACGGGTACACCATCATCACTAAAAGCTTCAGCCATTTTGCGCAAGGTAACGGTTTTTCCGGTCCCCGTTGCACCTGCGATTAAGCCGTGACGGTTAGCCATTTTGGCGGTAATCCCGAAAGTTTGCCCTTGCTCGTTACGGGCTAAAATATAATCAGCCATAGTTATTCCTTTTATATAGATGAAATTTTATTCACGCATAATAAGAGAAAAAGGGTATTACGTCAAAAAAACCGCCAAAGTGTAGTCAAGAAACAGCAAGTTTGCGTTGTATCAAAAAGTGCGGTGAAAATTTTGGAGATTTTGCACAACTGATTTACAATGAAATCCGTGTTCACTATCAGGAAATATATAATGAAAAAAAATAAAGGGTTGGTGCCGATTTTGCTTGCAGCAATATGCTTAAGCGCTTGTACAACAATTGATAAACAAACAGGCGAACGTAAAGATCCGTTGCAAGGTTTTAACCGCACAATGTGGGATTTTAACTATAAAGTGTTGGATCCTTATGTGTTAAAGCCGGTAGCTACAGGCTGGAAAGAATATGTACCGGCACCGGTGAGCAAAGGTTTGGTAAATGTAGCAAATAACTTGGATGAGCCGGTGAGTTTTGTCAACCGTCTGTTTGAAGGTGAAGTGCAAAAAGCCTTTGTGCATTTGAACCGCTTTATTATTAATTCCACTTTTGGTTTAGGGGGCTTGATTGACTGGGCAAGCTATGATGATAATCTGAAAATTGATTATGACCGTGGTTTTGGTGAAACTCTCGGTAGTTATGGGGTTGATGCAAGTAGCTATATTATGTTGCCGGCTTATGGCGCAACCACTGTTCGTCAGGGCGTGGGAGATATTGTTGATTCCGCTTATACTTATCCATTCTGGCAATGGGTCGGTGGACCTTGGTCGTTGGTTAAATTTGGGATACAAGGGATAGACAGCCGAGCTAAAGCCATAGATAAAGAAGCCTTGTTAGAACAGGCTCAAGATCCCTACATTACATTCCGTGAAGCCTATTATCAAAACTTGGAATACCGTGTCAGTGATGGTAAAGCAAAGGTTGCAGAAGAAGTTCTATCTAAAGATGATTTAAAAGAAATTGATTAATTTTGTGAGGTAGTAAAAATGGAAATGACCACCACCCAACGATTGATTTTAGCTAATCAATATAAATTAATGGCGTTATTAGATGCAGAAAATGCAACGCAATACCAACGTTTAGAACGCATTGTCAAAGGCGGATTTGAATTGGAATTGAAAGACGTCAGCAAAGAGTTTTTAGATTTATCCGAAGAGGAATGTCGAATTGTGCGTGATACATTGGAAATGTATAATGCATTGCAAGTGTCTTATAACAATTTAGCGGATAAATCGGCAATTTCCGAACACCGTTTAAAATTCTTAGGTTATTGTGCAGTACGGGAAAGAAAATACTTGAATTACCTGCGTTTTATTGCTGATACAGACAGTAAATATCAAGGTTTAATGGCATGTGAAAACAGCTGTGATGCCCAAACGCCAATGTGGGATAAATACAGCAAAATGCTTGATACACTGCATGCCTGCCCACATGAATATCACTTAAGTGCGGTAGAAATTCAGAATATTTTGAATGCTTAAAAAAGAAAACGGAAAGGCTTGGGCTTTTCCGTTTTTGTTGAGAGAAGTTTAATAATACGAATGATCACCACGTTGGTGCTCAGTTACGTCTTTCGCCCCTTTAAGTTCAGGGAATAATTCGATAAGCTGTCGCTCTACACCATCTTTTAAGGTAACATCTACCATTGAACAGCCGTTACAACCGCCACCAAATTGCAAAATAGCATAACCATCATCAGTGATTTCCAATAAGGTGATTTTTCCACCATGGCTGGCTAATTGAGGGTTAATTTGAGTTTGAATAACATATTCCACGCGCTCAATTAATGGTGCGTCATCTGCTACTTTTCGCATTTTCGCATTAGGGGCTTTTAAGGTAAGTTGTGCGCCTAATTCTTCGGTAACATAGTCAATTTCCGCTTCGTCCAAAAAGGGTAAACTAATTTCATCTACAAAGGCAGAAAAGCCCTTATATTCAAATTCCGTATCTGTGGCTTCCACTGCGTTAGCCGGACAATAAGATACGCCACATTCCGCACTGGGAGTGCCGGGGTTAACGACAAAAATTCGAATATTGGTACCTTCTTCTTGTTGATCCAAGAGTTTACGAAAATGTGCCTGTGCAGCATCAGAAATACTAATATGTTGCATAATTATCCTAAAATCAATAATTGAGTAATATTGTCAGGCATAATACGCCGAGTTCGTTTTTTTTTCCACTATTTCTTAGGAATTATCCTCAGTCCTAAAATACGCTCCTTATTATGTACGGGCAAGCCCCCATACTTGAATATGTTCTACGCCGGTATTTCGCAAGGCTTTAGCTATTTCGTTAAGTGTTGAACCGGTGGTAATAACATCATCGACTAATGCGACTGAGCGATAGCCATAATTGGAGAAAGTGCGGTCAATTCTAAAGGCATTTTTAACATTTTGCCGCCGAGCATTTGAGGTTAATCCTCGTTGATTGGGCGTATTTCTGATTTTTTTGATCAAATCCTTATGTGTGGGAATGTGCAACCATTGGGATAGCTGTGCCGTTAATAATTGGGTTTGATTATAGCCTCTTCGCCAATGGCGGCGATGGTGTAGCGGTACAGGTAAAATGACATCGGGGAGTGTTAGTCCGTGAGTTCGCCTTGCCTGAAGCACCGCTAATAGTAATAAGCGGGCTAAAGTGCGGTCTAAAAACCACAAGTTTTGAAACTTAAAACGATGAATTAAGACCGATAACGGCTCATTGTAACGGCCTACGATGACCATTCGTTCCCAAGCCGGCTCATTTTGTAAACAGTTTCCGCAATGCAATTCATCTCGTGCCAGCTCTGTACCACAGCAACCGCAATAATGGAAACGCCGAATAGTTTTGTTGCAATTGCTACACAACCCATGTTTAGCTATCGCTAAGGGCTGATGGCATAATACACAACAAGCTCCCCAAAAATTCATCATATTATCCTTATTTTATTAGGTTTAGGGAGGGTAATGAAATCTATCAAAGTGGGGTAGATTTTTGAATTGTTTTTGGAACAGAGATCGCAAAAATGATTTTTTTCTGCTCAAAATCTATCGCACATGTTACTATGGAATTAATATAAATTTACTTGGAGAACACTATGAGCCTTAATTATCGTGATCAAATTAAAATCGTGTTTTTTGATATTGATGAAACCTTACTTGTGAAAGATAAGGACTATATTCCCAGCTCGGTGATACCTGCCTTGAAAGCATTAAAAGCCAATGGGATTACTCCGGCTATTGCCACCGGACGAACTAACAATACGTTCCCACCTAAAATCAAACAGTTGGTAGAAGAGGTTGGTATTGAATTATTTGTTACTATGAATGGTCAGCGAGTACATTATCAAGGTGAAGTGATTGCCAAATATCCGATTCCTAAAGCGAAAATCGCACAAATTATCCGTTTTTTAGAAGCTCATCACATTGAATATGGATTTGTGTCTGAAAGTGGTATTTTTGTTTCAAATATCACAGAAAAAGTCAGCGGCGCATTAGATCCATTACGCACCCATTATCAACAAGACAAAGATTATTATTTATCACATGATGTGTTTCAAATTCTCCCGTTTTACGATGTCAAGCAAGATAAATTAGTGGAAAATTCGGGTATCTTAGAGGGGTTACAGGTGATCCGTTGGAATGAAAATTCTGTGGATTTATTCGATGCCCAAGGCTCGAAAGCACGAGGGATTCAAGATGCACTCAATCATTTTGGGTTAGTCATGGAAAATGCAATGGCTTTCGGTGACGGATTAAATGACATTGAAATGCTGAAATCTGTTGGGGTCGGCGTAGCTATGGGGAATGCGCATGAAAATGTCAAAAAGGCCGCAACACATGTTACCGATCATATCGAATCACACGGTATTGCTCATTTTTTACAAAAAACAGGGTTAATCTAGGCGGAAACATGGCGGATCTACATATCAAATCTCCCATGGATTTTTGGGATTATGCTACGGTGTGCATTTATCGTATCGGTTTTATTTTAGCGGCAATTTTTACCGCACTTTTGCCTTATTATTCCATACAAGCGCAATTAGGAGTGTTAGTGGCAGCGGCTTGCTGTGCTTCCTCGTTGCATATTTATGTCAAGCATTTCCGCTTTGCGTTACAATTTGCTACTTGGGTTGCCTTGCTTTTTGCTTTATTTGGATTTTCGACACTTGCCTTGGGCGGAGCCTTTTTCACATTAGGTGGATTGGCTTTCAAAGAATATTTCTGCTTCCGTATTTTTGCTCTTAATTTTCAACCTATTTTTGTATCTCTCATTTGGCTGGCGTTCGTATTGCACATTAATCTGTTGCTACAAGTGATAAGTGCAATCAGCGCCATATTATTTCTGGTGTTGGCGATCCAAAAATGGCGAATGCCGTTTCATTTTGATATTGGAGATAAAACGAAATATCAGGTTTAATTTATTCAAAAGTGCGGTTAAAAACTAATAATATTTTGACCGCACTTTTTTACGCAGATTAGTCTGCTTTTGGTTTAATCATGGCATAAAGTACGCCGGTGACTAATGAACCGATAGCAATGGCTAATAAATACATTAAGGGTTGAGAAACAAACGGAATAACAAATAAACCGCCGTGCGGTGCTTGTAAAGTAATACCTAAGCCCAAAGACATGGCACCGGCAACTGCCCCTCCAATAATAGATGTACCAATAACCCGTACAGGATCGGCCGCCACAAATGGCAAAGCCCCTTCAGAAATAAAGCATAAGCCTAATACAAAGGCAGGTTTTCCCGCATCACGTTGATTTACCGTAAATTTATTGCGAGCAATGATAGTTGCAATCGCCATACCGATAGGCGGCACCATACCGGCGGCCATTACTGCAGCCATAGGCGCGTATTGTTGGGAGGCAATTAAGCCAACACCAAAGGTATAAGCTGCTTTATTCACCGGACCGCCCATATCAACACACATCATTCCACCTAAAATTGCACCAAGAATAATCGCATTAGTTTGCCCCATATTGTTTAACCAAGCAACTAAAGTATCCATAATGGATTTTACTGGTGGATTGATTAAATAAATCATAGCCAAGCCTACAATTGCAGAGCCTAATAATGGCAAAATTAAAATCGGTTTTAACGAATTAAAACTTTGCGATAACTTAATGTTATCATTCAAAAATTTCACAACATAACCCGCAAGGAAACCGGCTACAATACCACCTAAAATCCCTGCACCGGCATTCGCCGCCAACATACCGCCGGTTAAACCGACCGCCAACCCGGGACGATCTGCGATAGAAAAGGCAACATAGCCTGCAAATACAGCGATCATTAAATGGAATGCCGCACCGCCACCAATATCCATTAAGGCTTTTGGTAATCCGCCGGCAATGGTTTCATCTTTGAAGGCTTCAATACCAAACATAAAGGAAATAGCAATCAATAAACCACCTGCCACGACAAGAGGCAACATATGTGAAACCCCTGTCATCAAATGTTTATAGAAACCTTTTTTCTCACCATCGGACGTTTCATTGGTGTTCTTGCTCGCAACCGTTTCACCATTATAAATCTTGGCTTCGGCAAAGGCTTTATCAAATTCTTGAGCGGTTTTTTTCAAAGCTAAGCCTGTGGAAGTACGATACATCGGCTTGCCTTTAAACTTACTTAAATCAACCTCAATGTCGGTAGCGATAAAGACCAAATCCGCAGCAGCCACATCTTCTGCAGAAATAATATTGCCGGCACCCACTTGCCCACGGGTTTCCACTTTCACATTCCAACCCTGCTGTTGGCAGTAATGGGCAATGGCTTCCGCAGACATAAAGGTATGCGCAACCCCCGTTGGGCAAGCGGTGACAGCTACAATATTTTTCACCTTGTTATTTGTAACAATGGCAACTGTAGATTGTTCCACTTGTTCTGTAGGTTGATAGATTACCGCTTCTGTCAAGGCTGTAGCCAATACTTGTTCAGGGGCGTGAAAGGCTTGTTCTACATCGGCAAAATAGACTTGTTTGCCCCGAAGTGCGGTCAAATTTGGCTGAGTTTTACCAAATACAATAACCAAACCCGCTTGTTCTGCAGTTTCCACCAAATTATGCTGAGCTTTCACCAAGGTGGAGAAAATCTGATGCAATAAATACGCTTTTACATTGCCAAGATCTGGAGAAGAAGTAAGAAAAATATGCATAAATTATCCTTCAAGTTGAGTAAGTTGAACCTGTGTTAAAATCGGGTCGAGTAAGCTCATATCACTCACGCCCACATTACTTTGTGATACCGCAAACGCAGAGACTGCACTGGCGAATGATAAGGTTTGTTGTTGAGATAAGCCCTTACTTAAACCGTAAATTAAACCGGCCACCATAGAATCACCAGCACCTACGGTACTCACCACATTTTCACATTTCGGTGGCTTGGCTTGAATGATAGCTTCATCACTGATCCATAATGAGCCGTTTTCTCCCATAGAAATAATCACATTGGCAATACCTTGGGATTTCAGTTGTTTGGCTGCGGTAATAATGTCCGCCAATGTTGGCAAACTATGTCCAACCCAAGCTTCTAATTCGCGATGATTAGGCTTCACTAGCCAAGGTTTTGCCTGTAACCCGGCAGCTAAAGCCGCATTAGAACTGTCCAATACCACTTTTACGCCCTGATGACCAAGTTGTGCCAACCAATCAGCAAATTGCTGTGGACTAACGCCACGAGGCAAACTGCCACACACGGCAACAAACTCAAGGCTTTTACAATAATTCAGGGAAGTTTCTACAAATTTTGACCATGCCTCTGTGCTGATTTGATAACCTAGGAAATTTAAATCCGTTACATCGGCTTCAGTTTCAGTGATTTTCACATTAATACGGGTTTTTCCACTGACCCGTTGGAATTTGTCCTCCAAGCCGAGGCTTTGGAACAAATGCTCAAAATCACCTACATTATCTTCACCAAGAAAACCACCCACTGCAACATTGATGCCCAGATCATGCAGCACTTTTGCTACATTAATACCTTTACCGGCAGGAAACATTCCAAGGGTTTCCACTTGATTGACTTCGCCTAATTCAATTCGTGGTAGTCGCCCGACTAAATCATAGGCAGCATTTAACGTAATCGTTGCTACTTTTGCCATTTTATTCCCCTAATCCGGCAGCAATGGCTGCACCAATGCCATTAATTGCATTTTGAGCATCATCGCCGGTAGCAACAAAACGCAAACGATGTCCTTTCACCGCCCCTAATGCCACCACTTTCATCATACTCTTCGCACTCACCGCAGCAGTTTCACGATCTAAATTTTGCACAGTGACCGCAGCTTGATATTTTTTCACTTCATTCACCAACATTGTCGCCGGGCGTGCGTGAATTCCGTGCTCATTTTGCACCACAAAAATGCCTTCGACGCTTTGAGGCATATTTTCTGTTGCGTTTTCTACCGCACTTTTTGACGAATTTTCTTGCGGAGCAAAAGATTGTACTTCAATACTATCTGCTTCGACCGGTGGAATTGCGGAGACATTTTCACCTAATCCGTTCATCATTGCTTGTTGAATTGCTTCAATAGCCACTTTTGCATCTACACCTTCAGCAACAAAACGTAAACGATGACCGCAAACCGCCCCTAATGCCACAATTTTCATTAGGCTTTTAGCGCTGACCGGCTCGCTACCACGACTTAAATTTTGCACCGTAATTTTGGCTTCAAACTGCTTAACCACATTGACTAAATGAGTGGTCGGGCGAGCATGTAAACCATGCTCATTACGCACAGTGAATGTACCAACCACACTATTTTCACCACTGAGATCAGCTGAATTTTGCACCGCACTTTCTGTCGTTTCTCCATTCAACGCCGTTAAAATTTGCTCAACAGAACCCGTTAATAAGCTCTGTTGAACCTGTTTATCCAGTAAACGGGAGAGTACTTCATGGATGCCGTCATCTTTCGCAGATACTGTAATCACGGCTTTAACAGCCTTATTATTAATTTCAAACGTATTTTTTGCACGACTCAAGGCTAAGCCGTTTTTCAAATTACCTGTCATGCTGTCTGTAATCCATAAACCTTGAGCCAAAGGCAATGCTGGCGAAGCGATCACTTCTGAAACAAAGTCATTATTAACCGCACCTTGTTGCTGTAATTTACCTGCATTGATCGCAGTGAGCGTCAATAAACTGTTGGTTTCCACATCTAAATGAAGATTATCGGCAGAAATTGTCAAACTTTCTTCACCTATTAAAATAGCACGGAATTGCGTTATATCTTGCAATGTGGCTAATTTAGCAGCCTTTTCTTCATCACCCAGCACTTGCGTTAATTGGCGTAACAAACTCAAATGTTCATCTGAACGTGCGGCAATACCAATGACTACATAAGCAGTATTTCCCTCGCCCCATTCAATGCCTTGTGGAAATTGAAAAACTTGCACACCGGTATTTTTCACCATAGAACGAGTGTCCAAAGTTCCGTGCGGAATCGCAATACCATTGCCTAAGAAGGTGGAAGTCTGCAATTCACGGGACAACATTCCCTGTAAATAACCGCTTTCCACATAACCAGCTTGCTCTAGTGACTTTGCCACCAACTCGATAGCTTGCTGTTTATTATCAGCTTGAGCTGATAAATGAATGTTATGTTCTGATAAATTAAACATTCTTAATCCTCATTTTTAACAAAAATTTGATAGCTTAATGCTTTCAGCTTCAGTGAAAATAAAAAAACGTGCCAATATCAGTTATTGGCACACCTTTAATAACATTTCCGAACCTTGAATAATATACTTATCCGCTTGACTGCGATCTTGCCCTTTACGTAAATCTAACATTGCATCATAAATCCCTTGTGATAAACTCGGGCGCTCAATTTTTTCCCAGCAATTTTTACCTAAACGGGAAAAATTCTGTTGTAAATCATAAGCAAAGACAACACCACTATAATAAGCATGAATATCGCTATTTAGTCCTTTTCCTAATTTGGTTTTTATATCGGCAATTGATACAAGAATTCGTTGAGAAAACCAGTCTTGCACACCGCCGGCAAAGGAATTCACATCATAGTCTTGATTAACCTTACCTTGATAACTGGCTACAGTCGTTTCATATGCGACGGCATAAGATTTTTGATCTAATTGATCTTTACTTAAATTGATCACTTTCTTCTCTCCTTGCCACAATGAACAAGCTGACAGGGAAAAAATCAAGCCAATCATCAAGCATTTTCTGCTTTTATTCAACATAACTTTCCTTCTCAAAAAGAGTGCAAATTATACTCTTTGTTTATCAAATAGCCAACTTTTTCCGGATATTCTGAAAATTTTACAACAATCCAAACAAGTATCTTACTGTTTTATCGTGATAATAAAAAAGCAGTTCTTCCCGAACTGCTTTTACCCTTAATTACTTGGTTATCTCTAATCTTACCAAGTATAACGCAAACCAATACGTCCGTTATAACCCTCTCTTGCCAAGTGGCTGTCGCGATAAACGCTATTGCGATGTTTGTCTAATGAGATTTGATAACGTACATCACCATAGAGGCTCAAGTTTTTCGCAATCGGATATTGTCCGCCTAAGTCAAAGGCGACAACTAAACCACCCATATTTTCTTGTACGCGGTCTTGACCAACTTTCACCTCGCTGGTTCTGCCGATTAAGGTTTGAATAAAGTGTGTGCCGAAATAAGCCTGTGCTTGATTTTCTTTCTCACTCCGGTTCCATGTT
>JAUNED010000002.1 GCA_030525745.1 Lonepinella koalarum
GAACCGAGAAACGAGGGCAGGAATTGCCGGCGCTTCTGCCTTAGGTATGCTGCAGTCGGCAAATGGCCCCGGTAAGAGTTCTGTCTCTGCTGCGGTAGCAAATTTCAAAGGGCAATCTGCTGTTGCGGTAGGTTACTCCCGTTCTTCGGATAATAATAAAATTCAACTGAAATTTGGTGCAAGTGTGAATACAAATAGTGATGTAAACTTAGGTGGTAGTATAGGTTACCACTGGTAAGCAAATAAAAGAGGCTGAATGTTTTATCAGCCTCTTTTTTATTTAACAAATTGAATAGTCCTAATTGTGGAAGTAAATAGCAGATTCAACTTTATTTAGAAGTATCATTTTGGATAATTTCTTCAAAAACGCCAATACCTTTGACTCCGAGTGCTGTAGCCAAGCCGACAAAATCTGCGCCGACAGACTTCATTCTGGCAAATCCACCGGCATCATTTACGCCACCCACACCAATAATTTGTAGATGTTTTAATGCCGGTTCTTGATCGAGCATTTGACGAAGACTATAGACATTTCCTAACGAAAGAGCATGAATGGCTGTTCCGGCCATACCTCCGATACCTGTTCCTACCTCGGAATTCAGCACGGATTTTTCTTGCTGAATGAGTAAGGATGATCCTAATGTATTGGTGGAGGTGATGAAGCTCAGAGGAAGTTTAGGGTAATTAGGGTTACGGGTAGAATCTAATAAACCTTGGCGTAACTCATCATACTGATTTTGATAGGTAAAGGGTGGAATTTTAATGCCTATAGGTAATGCCTTTTCGCCCTGATTTAGTTTTATTAACGTATGTTGTAGTGCATTAAGATAAGGTAATAATTCTTTTGCATCATAAGCCGGAGAGACTTTTCCGGGGATATTAGGGCAGGAGATATTAATTTCCATAGCCAAAGGCATATTTACTTCTTCTTGTAATGCGGTAATTTGTTCATAACATAGTCCAACTTCTTCCGGAGATCCAAATACAGAAATAATGAAAGGCTTATCAGATTTTGTTGTTAATTCTGATGAAATGGTACGAATAAAATCTATTGTTATAGCTAAGTTATTTGGGCTTAAGCCAATAGTGTTGAGACTGGATGTTTGTTGTGCATTGGCGTTTTGTGTATTGACACCGGCGATTTGTTGAGTGCCTGAGTCAAATAAGACATATTGATTGAAATTCCAGTTATGTGGATAAGGTTCTAGCATTGATGTACGGGTTGTTACAGCACCGGTATATTGACAATGATAGAGTTCTCTTAGATTTTCCAGTTCGGAACACCAAGGGCAAGGCGTATTGAGAAGTGGTGGATTCATGGTTAATTTTTGCATAATAAATTCCTTAATATTGCTTGATGTTTTAATAAAAAGGACGCAATAGCGTCCGTTTTAATTATGATGAAACTGAGTTGTCTGTTTTTTCTCTTGGTAGAACGAGATTTAATACAATAGCAATAATTGCACAAAGGCTAATGCCTTTCAACGAAAATTCACCGATATTGATAAGCATGCCACCGATACCGAAAGTCATTACTACTGAGCCGATACAAAGATTGCGAGGATGGCTTAAATCTACATTGGCTTTGGTCAGAGTATTAATTCCTACCATTGCAACAGCACCGAATAGGAGCATCATTATTCCCCCCATCACAACTGTTGGAATAGTGCTTAAAAATGCACCAATTTTTCCGCAAAAAGAGAACAGAATTGCCCAACAAGCTGCCCAAACCATAATTTTAGGATTAAAGTTTTTAGTTAGCATCACAGCACCGGTAACTTCAGAATAAGTAGTGTTAGGTGGACCACCAAGAGCAGCCGCAGCAGAAGTTGCAAGACCATCACCTAATAATGTGCGATGTAATCCCGGTTTTTTCATAAAATCTTTTCCCGCTACTTGGCTGATTGCCATTATATCGCCTAGGTGTTCCACGGCAGGAGCCAAGGCGATAGGTAAAATATAAAGAATAGCATCTAGTTGGAATTGTGGTGCGCTGACATTAGGGATGCTGAACCAAGGTGCTTGAGTAATTTTGGTAAAATCCACTAATCCCATAAAGATAGAGAGAATATAACCCACAGTTAAGCCGGCTAAAATAGGGACTAATTTCAGTAAACCTTTAGCAAAGACAGCAACAATTAATGTCGTAAGTAATGTTACCATAGAGACTATAATAGCTGTGTTATATTCAATATTAGCTGATTTTCCTGTAGCCATATCTACTGCAACCGGTGCAAGGCCTAAACCGATAACCATAATGACAGGGCCGATTACAATAGGTGGGAAATATCGATGTAAGATATTTACACCTTTCAATTTGACTAAGGTAGAGATAGCGAAATAAACAAAGCCGGAGCAGAGTAATGCTCCCATAGTGACAGGAATACCCCATTGTTGAACACCAAACTGGATGGGGGCAATAAAAGCGAAGCTGGAAGCAAGAAAAACGGGAACTTGGAATTTTGTAATAAATTGGAAAAGAAGGGTACCGACACCGGCAGTAAGAAGTGCAACGTTAGGATCTAATCCTGTTATCAACGGCACGAGAACTAAGGCTCCAAAGGCAACGAACAGCATTTGTAAGCCGATGAAGGCTTGTTTGGGGGTACTAATATTTTCTGTAGTCATATTTAACTCTCTTTAGTTTTTTAAGTCCGCTACTATAAGTAGTCGGGGTGGCATTATACATAAAAAGCAAACGTTTGCTAGTGGGGGAGGGAAATTTTATTATTTTAAAGAGGAAATTTGTTATGATGACTTATATAGCATAAGGATAAGGCAAGAAATAGACAGAAAATAAAGTAGATAATATTTTGTTTTTTAGCCGTCTAAACGTCTAAATGTTGCTTGACAAGTTAAGGGAGTGAATGTAGTTTATAACATAATTTCCTGAGTTTTTCGTTTTGAGTGTTTCATTAGTATGACAGTAAAAACAATTCGTCTTTTTGAGCAACAGCCACTGAATTTGGTTTTCGGAGGGACACTTTCTCCTGTGGATGTGGCATATCAAACTTACGGAAGACTCAATGCGGAAAAATCTAACGCAGTGCTAATTTGCCATGCTTTGACCGGTGATGCAGAACCCTATTTTGATAATACGAAACAAGAAGGTTGGTGGCAGAATTTTATCGGTGAAGGTTTAGCGTTTGATACATCAAAATATTTCTTTATTTGTTCTAATGTGTTAGGTGGGTGTAAAGGTACTACCGGCCCTTCTTCTATTAACCCCAATACAGGTAAGCCCTATGGGAGCCAATTTCCGGCAATCACAGTGAAAGATATGGTTATTGTGCAAAAAACCTTATTGGAAGCTTTGGAAATTACTCATCTATATGCTGTCATTGGAGGATCCTTTGGCGGAATGCAAGCGACACAATTGGCGATTGATTATCCTGATTTTGTTGATAATGTGGTGAATTTATGTTCTTCTCTCACCTTAGGAGCTGAAGCTATTGGATTTAATCATGTGATGCGTCAAGCGGTTATTAATGATCCTCATTTCAATAATGGAGATTATTATGAGGGGGAATCGCCTTCAAAAGGTCTGGCTATTGCCCGAATGTTAGGTATGCTGACTTATCGCACAGATGTTCAATTAGCGAAAGCCTTTGGTCGTGCAACAAAAGCAGAAACCCAATATTGGGGTGATTATTTTCAAGTGGAAAGTTACTTGAGCTACCAAGGTAAGAAATTTCTAGATCGTTTTGATGCCAATAGCTATCTGCATTTGTTACGAGCCTTGGATTTGTATGATCCTGCGATGGGTTATGAAAATATTAAAACGGCGCTATCTCGAATTAAAGCACGTTATACCTTGGTTTCTGTCAGTAATGATCAATTGTTTAAGTTGGTTGATTTACATAAAAGTAAAAGTTTATTGGAACAAGCCGGCGTGAACTTACAGTATTATGAATTTTCGTCTGATTATGGACATGATGCATTTTTAGTTGATTATGATCAATTTGAAAGTAAAATTTTAGCCGGATTGAACTGATAAAAAAATCACCCTATACGAGTTGTACCGGGTGATTTGTTCGAGGAGAGCATAAAAGAGTAAAAATGCGGTTTGTTTTAGATTAAATTCGATTTAATAACCTATAGAAAAAACCATGTCTATTAGCAAGAGTTGCAAAATCCCCTTGCTCTACCAGTTCGGCATTATCAACTATAACAATTTGGTCAAATTGCTCAATATTGGTTAAGCGGTGAGTGACCATAATGAGAGTTTTATTTTGACAATGCTTAAAAATTAACTCTAAAATATTGCGTTCTGTATCGCGATCCAAGCCTTCGGTTGGTTCGTCTAATAATAAAATAGGTGCGTCATTTAATAATAATCTAGCCAATCCCAAACGGCGTTGTTCACCACCCGAAAGAGGTCTACCACCATCGCCCAGCCATTGTTCCAAGCCGTTTTCTAACAAGGTTGATAATCCTACTTGGCATAACACGGTTTTCATTTTTTCATCACTAATAAGATTGTGATTTGCCAGTTGCAAATTATTGCGTAGTGTGTCGCTGAAAACATGGACACGTTGAGTTAAAAAGCAAATATGTTGGCGTAAGACACTTTCGCTATAATTTTCGATGGGCTGTTTTGCTAATAAAATATTGCCTTGGCTTGGATTGTAGTTTCTTACTAAAAGCTGTAATAAAGTGGATTTTCCACTACCGGTTTTGCCTAAAACGGCTATTTTTTCACCCTTATTAATCTGTAAACTTAACTCTTTTAATGCTATATCTTGTCGGTTAGGATAATGAAAACTGACTTTTTGCACATCAATCAAAGTATCCGTATTTTCTACCGCACTTTTAGTCTCGACGTTCATATTTCCTTTAAATACTACTGAAGGCTGTTGTTCGATAATATCAGTGACATTTTCTGCAGAGGCAATGACTTGACCAATATGCAAAAAAGCTGATCCTATTGGCATTAAAATTTCAAAAGAAGCAAGAGCAGACATAGTGAAAAGGGCAATAAAGGCGAAACGATAACTATCTGAACCAAAATCGATTTGAGCTACTAACCATAGAGTCAGCACAACCAATAAACCGTTTGCCAGCATAATCAATGTGCTAGATAATCCACTCAATCGACTTTCTTTGGCTTGATAAGATTGCCATTTTTGTTCTGTTTGATTAAGTTTTGTTTTTAAGTGATTTTCGGCATTGAATAATAAGAGTTCTGCTTGTGCTTGAATAAATTCAACAAACTCGGTGCGATATTGTGTTCTTGATGCGGTGAGTTTATGTCCGAATTTTCGTCCTAATCGGTAGAAAATCGTCGGAATGGACAACAATAAGGTGAGTAAAATGCTGCCTATTAATAGTGCTAACGGCAGATGAAATAAACCTAAGCTGAGAACCATCAAGCTGATGACGACAATCGCACTGATAAAAGGAGCTATGAGTCGTAAATATAAACTGTCTAAGGTATCTACATCAGCGACCAAACGATTGAGTAAATCACTATTACGATACCGGCTTAAAACTGCCGGACTCAGAGGAATAATTTTACTAAAGACAGCAACTCGTAATTTGGCTAATACATTGAATGTGGCATCATGAGTGACAATTTTTTCTACATAACGGGCGACGGTTCTGCCAATAGCCAAACCACGAACACTGGCTGAAGGGTAGAAAAAATTAAATAATGTACCGGCACCAGCGATGGCTGTTGCTGCCAAAAACCAGCCCGAGAGCGTTAATAATCCGATACTGGCAGCAAGTCCGCAAATCATTAACACAATGCCTAAAAATAAGGCTTTTCTAGAATGAGTGAAATATTGTAAAAAAGGGAGTAATGCCCTCATAGTCTAAAATCCTTTCTTTTTTGACCGCACTTTGGGAGATTTTTTATTAATAAATATCTCGGTTTCGTTGTGCCAATAATTCGGCAAAATAACCTTGATGATACAATGTTTCAAAATGTCCTTGCTGAACAATTTCGCCTTGTTTCATTACTAGAATATGATCACATTGTTGTAAATCTTCAATACGATGAGTAATCATCAATGTCGTTTGGTGTCGGCTGATTTGGTTTAAGGCATCTAATACTTGGTTCTCCGACTTGGCATCAAGGCTGGCGGTCGGTTCATCAAGCAATAATAAATGACTTTTGCGTAACAATGCGCGTGCAATAGCAAGACGTTGTGCTTGGCCTACAGAAATACCTAGGTTACCGTCTTTAATTTCCGTATTTAAGCCGATTTTATCGGTAAATTCTTTTGCATTGGCTTGGATTAAGGCTTGTTCAATTTGCCGCTCGTCCGCTTGGATATTGCCTAATAAGAGATTTTCTTTAATACTGCCTTGTAATAACAGTGGATTTTGTCCCACCCAAGCAATCTGTTTTCGCCATTCATTTAGGTCGGTTTGATTGAGTTCAATGCCATTAATTTTAAGGCTACCTTGATAGGGTAAAAAGCCTAGAAGCACATTCATTAAAGAGGTTTTCCCAGCACCGCTTTGCCCGACGATAGCAATATGGCTTTGAGCCGAAATATGGAAATTTAAGGGTTTTGTTAATGGCACACCGGTTGGTGATAATACAATTAAATTTTCAGCTTGAATTTCCACCGCACTTTGTTTTGGAATTGAAGAGTGTTGAATATTATGTTGTTCAATTTGATAATTGCCCTCTAAAAACGCCACGATGGCATCTGCCGCCCCAATACCGGCGGCGCGATCATGATAATAAGTGCCGAGATCCCGTAAGGGTTGGTAAAATTCCGGTGCAAGAATTAAGCAAAAAAAGCCGGTGAAGAGACTAATTGAAGTGGGGAAAGCTTGAAATTCAATTTGTCCTAAATAACTAAAACCAAAGTATACCGCCATAATTGCAATGGAAATAGAGGTGAAAAATTCTAACACGGCAGAGGATAAAAAGGCCATTTTCAACACATCCATTGTTGTGTGTCGGAAGTCTTGAGTAGCATTTTCAATATGTTCTGTTTGTTCATGGGTTTTGTTAAATAAACGTAAAGTTTCCAAGCCTTGCAAGCGATCAAGAAATTGAGCACTTAATTTAGCCAAAGTATCCATATGCAATTGGCTTTTATCTGCCGCAGCAATACCGACTAAAATCATAAAAATCGGCACTAAAGGTGCTGTGACAGCCATAATCGCTGCAGCAACCCAGTTGAGCGGAAGTACGGCGATTAAAATAATGATCGGCACAATGGCAGACAACATTTGTTGCGGCAAATAACGGGCGTAGAAATTATGTAGATTTTCTACTTGTTCCAACATCAAGCTTGCCCAACTGCCTGCCGGTTTACTTTGAATAGTTGCCGGTCCCACTTGATGAATTTTGTCTAAAATTTGTTGGCGGATAAATTGACGTAAATTTTGACCGCACTTAAAGCCGATTTTTTCACGGGCATATAAAATTGCCGCACGCAGAGAAAAACAGGCAATTAATCCCAAAAAGTGCGGTAATAATTCAGTGCGATTTGTCTGTTCAATAATCAAATTGTGCAACAAGGTTGCCAGTAACCAAGTCTGAATAATGAGAATGAAAGAGGAAATGGTGGCTAAGCAGATATTCAATACCAGCCATTTTTTCACCGGTTTTTGTTGTTCTTTTAGCCATTTAAAAAGGTATTTCTGACGCTGTTTTTCCATATTTTGCTTATTGTTATCAGGCACTCAAAAGTGCGGTTAATTTTTTCCGAGTTTTGAAAGCGGAATTATACCGAAAATTACGTTTTAAGGCAGTAATTTCTCAAGCTGATAATGCCCGAACCAAGCTAATAAAAAGACAACTAATAGAAAAATCAGCGTAGAAAGTTTGCAAAAACGGCGAAGAGCCTTGCTAAATAAATGTTCTTTTGTTTTAGTCATTTTTATTGAAATAAAAAAGCGTTGAGAAATGTCCCAACGCGGTGAATGAATTATTGTGCGTCTAAAAAGCGTTCGGCATCTAATGCTGCCATACAGCCTGTGCCGGCAGAAGTGATGGCTTGGCGGTAGTTGTGATCCATGACATCGCCTGCGGCAAATACGCCTTCGACAGATGTTGCAGTGGCGTTGCCTTCAAGACCGGATTTCACTACGATATAGCCGTTATTTAACTCCAACTGTCCTGCGAAAATATCCGTATTCGGCGCATGGCCGATGGCGACGAATAATCCGTCAATTTTCAATTCTTCGGTTATTTCGGATTGAGTATCTTTTAAACGTACGCCGGTGACACCCATATTATCACCTAAAACTTCGTCTAAAGTACGGTGGGTATGCAGAATGATTTTGCCTTCTTCTACTTTTTTGTATAAACGGTCGATTAAGATTTTTTCCGCACGGAAACTATCTCGGCGATGAATTAAATGTACTTCAGAGGCAATGTTGGCAAGGTATAAAGCTTCTTCTACGGCTGTATTACCACCGCCAATAACCGCAACAGGTTTGTTACGGTAGAAAAAGCCGTCACAAGTGGCACAAGCAGAAACACCTCGACCTTTGTAAGCCTCTTCGGAAGGCAAGCCTAAGTATTTTGCAGAAGCACCTGTGGCGATGATTAAGGCATCACAAGAAAAAGTTTGAACATCACCGAAAAGCTTGAATGGGCGAGAAGATAAATCCACTTTATTAATATGATCAAAGACAATTTCGGTCTCAAATTTTTCGGCGTGTTTGAGCATTTGATCCATTAAACCCGTGCCTGTCGTGTGTTCAAAGGCACCCGGCCAGTTTTCGATTTCATCGGTAGTAGTAAGTTGTCCGCCTTGTTGAAGACCGGTGACTAAAACCGGCTTTAAATTGGCTCGAGCTGCATAAATAGCTGCAGTGTAGCCTGCGGGGCCGGAACCTAGAATTAATAATTTGGCGTGTTTGATGTCTGACATAATCAATTCCTTATATTTTAATTACCTAACACGAGCCGTGCTAGGTTCATAAGCCAAGCCTTTTTGGTGATGGCTTTAATGGCAAGATTGAGCCACAGAGTGGCTTGGTTAATTGACCTCGATACGGATCGTATAGGGTTGAAAGTGTGGTGCATTATAAGCAAATTTTGTTTAATACAATAGCGAATAAAGCAATCGACGATATTTATTGGTGAGTGGATCATTATTGCCGATAGCTGCCAAGATTTCTAAAAATTGTTTTTTCACTTCGCCGTTTTCCGTATTCAAATCGTTTTTTAACATACTAAACAATAATTCTAAGGATTCTTCATTACGGTTGGCTTGATGTAGTTTTATAGCAAGTTTCAAGGCGGTTTCAGCGGTCGGGTTTTTTGCAAAATCTGCTTGTAATTGTTGAATTTCAGGCGTGTCTGCGGCTTTAAGCAATAATTCGATTTGAGCTTGTAATCCGTGCCAACGGCTGTCGCGATCCTGTAACGGAATTTTGTTTAAAATCTCTGTTGCAGGTTCGGTTTTTTTCATCGCAATATAGGTTTCAGCATAGAGTAAAGCAATGTCACTGTTTTTATGATCGGATAATTCCCAAGCGGATTTGAGCAAGGGGAGAGCCTCATCATAATTTTCTGTCGCTAAAAAATCCAACGCTTGATTAAATTTGATTTCTTCTTCCTTGGGTAAAATAACGGCTAAACGCTGTTTAATTTGTACTTCGGGCAATTCTCCTTGAAATGCATCAATGGCTTGAGCTTCTTTAAATAAATAAGTGGTCGGCAATGCCTGAATACGAAATTGCATAGCGATCATTTGTTCCGTTTCGCAATTGACTTTTGCCAACAAAAATTGCCCTCGATATTGTTCTGTAAGGCGTTCTAAAAGTGCGGTGTGTTTTTGTGAGGTTTCGTGAACTGGCGAATAAAACACAATGACAAGTGGAATTTGTTGTGAAAGTTGTAAGGTTTCCGTTAAATTTTGTTCATTAATTTCAATAATATAATCAGACATGGGGATTACTCCAGTAGTAAAAATCAAGCGGATTGTAACAAAAAAGGGCGGTTAAATCGACCGCACTTTAATCTCAAAATCATGTTATGTCAGCATTGACAACAAATTGGAACTACTTTAATATTCGTGCCAGATTTGTTATTGAGAATTGTTTTTATTATTCAAGCTTTGGCAAGGATAATTTCACTTCAAGATAACATTATTTATCTTAACTTTGAGGAACTTTAATTATGAATAGATTTAAATTGCTGCCTTTGTCTGCTGCAGTGATGTTGGCAATGCAGGCTACGCCTGCATTAGCAGTACCTGCTAATTCTGAAACTTTGGATACGATCACGGTGACGGATCGCCAAGGAACAAAAGTAAAAAGTGATGTTGTCACAATATCGAAAAAAGACGAAAGCGTAGAAACGGATTTACGTGGTTTGTTTAAAAATGAGCCGGCTATTGCGATGGGTGGTGGTACAAGTACATCAACATTCCTTTATTTGCGTGGTATGGGGCAGAACTCTGTAGATGTTAAAGTGGATAATGCTTATTCCGACAGTCAAATTCATTATCACCAAAGTCGCCATATGTTGGATCCTGCGTTAGTCAAAATTGTTGCCGTACAAAAAGGTGCAGGTAGCGCTTCAGCAGGTATTGGCCAAACCAATGGGGCGATTGTTGCTAAAACAGTTGATGCCGAAGATTTGTTGAAAAACAGTAGCAACCCGAATTTTGGTGCTAAAATCAATACCGGTATCAGCAGCAATCACGAACATAATTATGGTTTATCTTTATTCGGTAAAAACGATATGGCTGATTTTGTGATTGCCGGAAATCGTGTGAAATCTAGTGATTATGAGGCTGGAAAAGGCTTTAAAAACGGCATTGACGGCAGTGATCGTGTCCCTTACAGTGCAATGGATAAGAAAAGTTATTTAGTCAAAGTCGGTATCAATGCAGGTGATCATCGTTTTGTATTAAGCCATATGAATGATGAACATCATGGTGTTCGTACGGTACGTGAGGAATTTTCTGCTGAAAATTCCGGAAGATTAGGGTTAGCTAGTCAATTCCCAAGAGACCGTAAAATGACCGTGAGCAATACGAATTTAGAATGGACAGCGAAAAATTTAGCATTTGCTCAAGAGATACAAGCAAATGTATATCATTTGGTACATAGTCGTTGGTCTGAGGATGATTCTGGTAACAGTTATGCTGTAGGTCGAAACAATCCTTTTAATGTACAGGGTTCAACGAAAACCAAAGTGGATACTTATGGCGCAAATATAAATTTAGATTCTCAAATAACGAAGAGTATTTTGTTGAAGTATGGTGTTAATTATCGTCAGCAAGAAGTTAAACCATTTGCTTTATTTAGAGCGAATGTGGTTAATCAACAAAAACGTGATCTAGGCTTTTATATAGAAGGGATCACAGATATTATTGATAAGGTGACACTGACAACAGGCTTACGTTATGATCATTTTAATTTCAAAGGTATGGACGGTAAAAAAGTCGGCGATGGTGCCTTTAACCCTAGTTTTGGTATCATTTATGAACCGATTCAACATTTAAGTTTCAGTATCAGTCATAACTATGCAACACGTAGCCCTCGTATGGCAGATGCTGTGCTATCACAAGGTATCGGTAGTGTTGTTTCTATCGGTAATGATACTAAAGCTGAAAAAGCCCGTAATACTGAAATAGGTTTTAACTTTAATAATGGGACATTTGCTTTTGAAGGTAGCTATTTCTGGCAAAATATTAAAGATGCATTAGTGAGAAGTGATGCACGTGCTGCCGCACATGCTTGTAATTCACCTAGTGATAGATGTTATGTTGAACATATCAATAACGGAAAAATTAAAAATAGAGGCTATGAATTATCCGGATCTTACCAATATCAAGGTTTAACAGCCCGTTTAGGTGTTGCTCAAAGTAAACCTCGTTTCTATGGTAACAACTTTAAAGCGGATCCGGATTATGCGTCTGTGATTGGCCGTACTTGGACCGCATCGTTGTCTTACCAATTTGACAAACCAAATTTAGAAATCGGTATTCATCACCGCCATATTCAAGGCGTGAAAAAAGAAGATAATATTTTTGTGATTAAAGATACAATTACGCCGGCCTCTGCGGGTAAAGATGGTTATAAAATCACTGATATTACTGCTAATTGGAAACCATTCGGTAACGATAAGATGAATGTAAACTTTGCGATTAATAACATCACAAATGAAAAATATCAATCTCACGCACAGCGTGGTAGTGTTACAACTGCGCTTTATGGTGCAGGACGAGAGTATCGTGTTGGTGTAAACTATACATTCTAAATGGAATATTAAAATTCAATGCCCGATGGTCACATCGGGCATTTTTTGTAGGATAATACTCGGAGGAAAAAGATAATCTAATCAATGTTTAGAACGCATTTAAAACTTCGCTTTCCAGTAGCCAATCCATTCTTTTACTAATTGAGCATTAGCAGCCAATGCACCGGCTTGAGGGATAAAATGCATAAAATTTAACCCATAGCTTTCAGGCGTAATACCGCTTCCTACGCTGGCAGGATAGACGATGAAGCCTTGACGTTCAAACAATAATTTAGCCCGTTGCATATGCCATTGATTTGTCACCAAAATAATTTTATTAATATTCTCCCGTTCTAACATTTCTTTACTAAATTGGGCGTTTTGAATAGTATTTACTGCCCGTTGCTCCAACCATTTGGCTTGAATACCGAAGAAACTGAAAAATTCTTGTGCCATAATTTGAGCTTCAGAATTACCGTTGGGGCTGGCACCGGAAATTAATATAGGCAGTTCGGTTTCTTTATGTAGATAAGCAGCATAGCGCATGCGTTCCAAGACTAATCCCGGAACTGTAAGGTTGTGATAAAGTTCCTTATTATCCCGTAAACCGCCCCCCAAAACTACAATTGCTTGCGCTTGGTGATAGTCATTGATGGTTAGATTGTCTTCCACGGTTAAACTGTCTGCGAGCTTTTGTTGTGTATAGGGAATGCTAAGAAGGTAAAGGGAACCTAATCCTAAAAGTGCGGTCAAAAAAGCGGTTTTTTTACAGCGAAGCAGCCAACAAAATAGAGCAATAATCAACAAAATCATTGTATTAAATGGCGGCGAAATCATAGCAGAAATTAATTTGGTGAATTCAAACATGGGTATTTTCCCTATAGTTAAATAATCCGTTATTATTGCCGAAATATTCTTGTAACTCAATGATTAAAATACTACTAAATAGAAAGCTGAAATGCTATGATAAACCGTTTTTTCACTCTTCTTTATGCTGAGTTTTAAATGAATATCCATTTAATTAAATTAATTGCAATAACCTTATTGAGTATGGTACTGACGATAGTCAGTTCTTTTGTACTGGCTCGCCTATTATCAGTAGAAGATCGCGGATTACACCAGCTTTTTGTTACAGCTGTTTCTTACGCTGTCACTTTTGCAACCGCCGGTTCCGGTTTCGCTCTGGCGTTGTCAATGCGAAAGAAGCAATATCGCCATTGGAAATCCTATTTTTTATTATTTTTAATTTTTGCAGTGATTATTGCTATTTTAGGCTTATTGTTATTTGATTTTACCGATTACCCGCAATTATTCATAATTAACGTATTATTTACCGCACTTTTAACAATGACATTAGAAAAAGTGAAAATCGATCCGCAATTAAAAGTATATCGTATTTTAACTTTACAACAACCGATTTTATTAGTGACAGTTTATGGAGTTGCTTATTTATTATTAAATGAACAGCCGTTAAAGATTGCATTATATTTATTAAGCCTATATAGCCTGCTTCAAGCCGTATCTTGTTTGTTCTATTTATATAAAACAGAAAAGTCTTTTTTAGCTAAAAATCCTGATGTGGAAAAAATTAATAACAAATTCTTTTTTAGCACTTGGTTTAAACAAAATATATTACAAATTTTTGGTGCAACAGCCTCCAGCATTGATAAGTTTTTAATTGTTTTTCTGTTGGGGAATTATTCTCTCGGGCTTTATACGGTTTGTATTGCTTTTGATTCTTTAGTGACTAAGTTTGTAAATATGCTGGCAGATTATTATTATGCCGGTTTATTAAACCACTTAAATAGATTAAAAGCAGTGTTGGCAGTTATTTTATTAATGAGTGTAGCAGCAGTTTTATTAGTGCCTTTATTAGCTGAAACCGTAATCGGATTTTTCTTTAGTCAAAAATATGTAGAGGTTTCATCTGTTTTAATTTGGTTTATTTTAAATGCTATTTTAGCAGGATTAGCTTGGGTGTTTTCTCAACCGTTATTAATGCAAGGAAAACAAGTATTGTTGTTTATTCCTCAAACGCTATCTATTTTAGTGTTTATATTGTTATTTTATCTTTTAAAAGAGCAGCAACTTTATGGAGTTGCTTATGCCTTTTTAGTAGGGAATACAGTAAAATTACTGATTTCTTTATTTTATTATTTTAAATACCCGATTATTGAACAAGGTGCGGTGTGATATGAAAAAGTTTTTAATTTCCTTAGAAAAAGACAGTCAAAGACGGGAATTGTTTTTTTCTCAACCAGATACATCTGATTTTGTTGTGTTTACAGCAATTAATACAATGAACTTATCCGGTGATGAATTAGCCACTAAATTTAATATGGAAAAATTTAAACAATCTTATCATCGAACTGTTACAAAAGGAGAAATTGGTTGTACATTAAGTCATTTAACGATATATGAAAAAATTATTAATGATGAAAATATTGCAGACAATGATTATGTATTAGTTTGTGAAGATGATGTATTACTTGCTGATAATTTTCAGCAAAATTTGACCGCACTTTTAGCCCAAAATTTAACCTCTGATATTATATTAGTAGGTCAATCAAAAATTCCAGCATTTAATGATAAAGAACTTTGTATTACTTATCCGACAACCTTTAAGTTTGCACAAAAACCCATTGCAGATACAGGCTATTATTATTCTTATCCTTATAAGAATTATTTTGCAGGTACGGTGGCATATTTAATTAAAAAATCTGCTTGTCGCCGTTTTTATTTGGAAATGAATAAACCCGAAGGTATTTATTGGTTAGCTGATGATTTTATTCTTTTTGGTAAGCTATTTGATTTGGATATTTTAGTGGTACGCCCTTTAATGGCAATTGAAAACCCTAATCTCACCAGTAATTTGGAAGCTTTAAGAGGATCTTTAAATCATAATTTAGCTAAAAAATTATTAAAATTTCCGTTGAAAAAATTATTGGCAATTAAGAGAAACTTATAATGTCTGCATTGGTAAATCTATTTTATATTTATGATCCTTGGTTGTTTCATTTTTTTAGAATGAGCTTATTTATTGGTCTGTTATGTTCAATTTTTTTCTTATATAAATGTTATAAAAAAGAAGATAAATTAATTGTTTCTATAGACAGTATAGCCATAGTGATTGGACTGATTTTGCTTTCAACTATTCCTTTACTGGTTAATCAAACCACAGAAATTGGCGTAATTGCTATGTATGTAAAATCACTGCTGTTATTTTTATTCGGTATTATGATTTACAATCTGTATTATCGTCATAACCAAGGAAAACAACAACTAATTCGAGATCTGAAATGGGGCATTATTTTACAGGCAGTGATTGGATTATTGGCATTATTGAATTTCCCATTGGCAATTGATATTGCATTGGGAACGAATGTAAATAGTTTTTTACCGCAATTTCAAGGTTCTGAACAGGAATATCGCTTATATAATTTTACCTCTTCGGCTTTTTTTCAGTTAAGTGCATTTTATTTAATTCTATTACATTTTTTATTGGCTTATGCAGAAAAATATCATCAAATTAATGGGGTTTATATTCTTTTAATTTTATTTATTGGTTTAATTTCAGGTAGAACATTTTTTATGTTTTCTGTTTTAAGTCTATTGGTTTATTTTAAATTGCGTTATATTCCCGTATTGTTATTATTTATTATAGGTGTATTGTTTTTTGCTATTTTTTATTCCGATCATCCTTATGTAGAACATGCTTTAGAACCTGTGATCAACTTAATTAAAGGCGTAGATCGCCTAAGTTCTTCTACAGATACTTTGATGCAGAAACATTTATTTATGCCTGAAATGAAACAACTCATGATAGGAGATGGGCTTTATTATATGCCGGACAAAACCTATTATGGCGGTTCAGATTCCGGATTTATTCGCCAGGTGTTATATGGTGGAATTGGTTATATGTTGATTTGTTTGGTTTTTACGGCTTATTTTATTAAACGCATTGCCGATAATTGGTTTGATGGAAGTTGGAAATTTATGTTATCTACTTTAATTTTGCTCAGTATTTTAAATATTAAAGCAGATACTTATGCTTTTCCTGGGATTATGTTTGTGTTAATCATGTTTTTATCCTTATTTGGTCATAAGGGAAAACAAGTAGTGTTATTTGAGAAAAAAGAATGATGTTTAGTATTATTATTCCTTCCTATAATCGTAATCTGGAAGTGAATGAATTGTTGATTAGTTTAGAAAATCAAAGTGTTAAAAATTTTGAAGTGATTGTAATTGATGATTGTTCTCCAAACCCGATTAAAATTGACCGCACTTTTTCGTTTCCGGTAAAGTTTATTCGTAATGAAATAAATTCAGGTCCGGCCAGAAGTCGTAATATCGGTGCTGAAAATGCAACAAATGAATGGTTATTATTTTTAGACGATGATGATCGTTTTTCGGATAAGAAATGTGAAGTATTAGCTGATATTATCTATAATCATCAAGGGATTAATTTTATCTATCACCCAGCAAAATGTACAATGATAAATGAAGGGTTTGCTTATGTAACCAAACCAACAATGCCGGAGAATTTAACTTTAGAAAATATGTTATTGGCAAATAAAATAGGTGGTATGCCGATGATGGCCATTAAAAAAACATTTTTCTTTGAACTGGGTGGATTATCTACCGAGTTGAAATCCTTAGAAGACTATGACTTTGTATTAAAATTAGTTTCCAATCCCCATTTAAATGCAATCTATGTTAATCAGCCATTAAGTTTATGTGCATTTCACACTAAAAGATCCAGTGTTTCAACCAATACGGAAAATACGCAAAAAGCCATTGAAATTATTAAAAGGCAATATGTGAAAACAGAAGTACAGAATTATAATTTTTCGATTAATTCTTTGTATATGTTGGCTTATCCGAATGCAATGAATTTATCACGAAAAACGGCCTATTATTATTTTAAAATGTTTAAGTTAAGTAAAAATATTAAATATTTAATGGTTGCAATCATTACCTTTATTTCGCCAAAATTGGCAATTAATTTAAAACGATTTATTTAGGAAAATAAAATGAAATTTTCAGTATTAATGTCCCTATATTATAAGGAAAAAGCAGAATATTTGAGAGAAAGTTTGCAAAGTTTGGTTGATCAAACCTTACAAGCTGACGAAATAGTGTTAGTTTTTGACGGGGAAATTGGTGATGAGTTAAAACAAGTTGTACAAGCGTTTCAAGAGAAATTACCTTTTACTATTGTGCCTTTACCGCAAAATGTTGGATTGGGTAAGGCGTTAAACGAGGGGATTAAAGTTGCCCGTAATGAATGGTTATTTCGTATGGATACAGACGATATTTGTTATGCGGATCGTTTTGCCAAACAAGTGGAATTTATTCAGACCAACCCCGATGTGGTGTTGTTTAGTACGCAAATTGCAGAATTTGACCAAGATCCAACGCAAATTATTGCAGAACGTCGAGTGCCTGTAGGTTATGAAGCTATTGTGAAATTTAATCAATTGCGTTCGCCGTTTAACCATATGACAGTGGCGTATAAAAAATCCGTTTTGGAGGAGGTAGGCGGTTATCAGCATCATTTATTTTTGGAAGATTATAATTTATGGAATCGGATTATTGCGAAAGGTTATAAGGTCGGTAATTTATCAGAAGTATTGCTTTACGCAAGAACTGCCGGCAATGCGATGTTTAGTCGTCGTCGAGGTTGGATTTATGCCAAAAGTGAATGGAAATTGTATCAATTAAAACAAGCGTTAAAAATTCAATCGCCTATTAATGGGTTAATGACCTTTTTACTTCGGACTTTACCGCGTTTAATGCCGGTTTCTGTGGTTAAAACCTTATATAAACTATTACGTAAATAATGAGGAAGCATGTTTAAAACAACGATAAAAATGACCGCACTTATTGTGATTTTAACGCTGTCAGGTTGTGCTGCAACCACACAAAAATCACAACCTTTACCCGATTTTGCGGAATATAGGAATGAGAGAACCTTGGAGAATTTCCAAGATTATGTACAGTTTTTAAAGAATAAAGCAGAAGGGCAGGGAGTTTCTAAAGCCACTTTGAATGCTCAACAACAAATTAATTATGTAGAAAGTGCTATACGTTTAGATAAGAAACAAGCCGGTGATTTGGCACGCAGGAAAAATCAACCACCAACACCACCAAATCCAATGGGTGCAACCTATTATTTAGCTAAGCATTTAAACCAAGCGAAAGTAAATAAAGCTGTGCAACAATATAGTATTGTTCAATCAGCATTGAATAATGTTGCTCGAACTTATGGTGTTCAACCTGAATTTATTTTAGCTTTGTGGGGAATGGAAAGCAGTTTTGGTCATTATCAAGGTAATTTTGATGTGCTTTCCGTTTTAGCGACTTTATCCTTTGACGGCCGTCGTGAAAAATTATTCAGTCAAGAATTTATTAATGCAATGAAAATGCTTGATTCAGGTCATTTACCTCGTTCTAAAATGCTTGGCTCTTGGGCAGGAGCAATGGGGCAAACGCAATTTATGCCGACTTCTTATTTGAATTATGCCGCAGATGGTGACGGTGATGGTGTGAAGGATATTTGGAAAAATCAGGCTGATGTGTTTGCCTCTATTGCAAATTATTTGCATAGCGTTGGCTGGAACCCTAATTTACCTTGGGGAGTTGAAGTCAGCTTAACTCAGTCAATGGATTTGGCATTAAGTGGAATAGAAAAACAAAAATCTCGTTCACTGCAAGCTTGGCAGCAATTGGGTATACAAATTAATCCGGATGAGGTCGAAAAATTAACTGCTTTGAGTGGTACTGAATTATGGTTGGTTCGACCGGACAAGGAAGTGGGACGAGTCTTTTTGGTGACCAATAATTTCCGTACTATTTTAGATTGGAATCGTTCCAATTATTATGCCTTAAGCGTTGGCATATTTGCGGATCGGATTAAGGCAGCATTAGGACTGTAAGGCGATAAATTGAAAAAGGTGTATTTCCTTTTTATATAAATAAATTAAAAGTACTAAGATATAAAATGATTACACGATTTAAAAAAATGGCTGCTATGGGGATTTTCTTGTTATTAGCCGAAAGTGCGGTCGCAAAAGTGACGGTTTTTGCTGCTGCATCGATGACGAATGCACTTCAGCACATTGCAGAAGAATATAAAAAAGCAAAACCAACAGAGGAAATCCAATTCTCTTTTGCTTCTTCTTCGACCTTAGCAAAACAAATCGAGCAGGGGGCACCGGCAGATATTTTTATTTCTGCGGATTGGAGATGGATGGATTATTTAGCACAAAAAAATGCAGTGATAGAAAGTAGTTTAGCTATTTTAGCTGGTAACACTTTGGTTATGATTGCACCGAGATCCGATCAAATTGACAAAGTGGATTTATCTAATACGCAATGGCAAAGCTTATTGAATAATACCTATTTGGCACTTGGTGATCCTAATCATGTTCCTGCCGGTATTTATGCGAAAACTGCCTTCACATATTTAGGTCAATGGTCGCAGATTGAACATAAGATTGCGGCTGCCAATAATGTTCGTGGTGCTTTAGCTTTGGTTGAAACAGGCGAGTCACCTCTTGGTGTAGTGTATTCTACTGATGCTAAAGCTAGTGAAAAAGTCAAAATTGTCGCTGTCTTTCCCGAACAATCCTATCAATCTGTAGAATACCCTATGGCACTTATAAAGGAACAAAAAAATACAGAAACACAAGGATTTTTTGATTATTTAAAATCGGAAACTGCTAAAAAAATCCTGAGAAGTTATGGATTTTTAGTCAAATAAGCTGGAAATGGAATAAAATACCATAATAAATGTGATATATATCACAAAATAGGGAATTTATATTTGATTAATTTTAATTATTTCTTTATCTTAGAGCAATAAGAATAAAGTGTTATTTCAAATAACCGACATATTTTGCTTTCCGAGTAGTGCCTTATTTAAGGCACTTTTTTTATGCTCAATTTTCTTCAAAAATAAACCGCACTTTCTATGAATTAAAAAGTGCGGTTTTGTTTGGTAAGGTTTTATGATTATTGCGTTGCTTGGATTGCAGTTAAAGCGATGGTATAAACGATATCATCAACTAATGCACCACGAGATAAGTCATTTACCGGTTTGCGCATACCTTGTAGCATTGGGCCGATAGAAACCAAGTCCGCTGAACGTTGTACGGCTTTATATGTTGTATTACCTGTATTTAAGTCAGGGAATACAAAGACAGTTGCTTTACCTGCCACCGGTGAGTTTGGTGCTTTGGAACGAGCAACATCTTCCATGACAGCAGCATCATATTGCAATGGACCATCGATGAGTAAATCTGGGCGTTTTTCTTTCGCAATTCGTGTTGCTTCTTTCACTTTTTCCACATCAGCACCTGAACCGGAACTTCCTGTAGAGTAGGAAATCATTGCTACTTTTGGTTCAATACCGAAAGCTTTGGCGGAATCTGCTGATTGGATTGCGATTTCTGCAAGTTGTTCCGCATTTGGATCTGGATTTACAGCACAGTCGCCATAGACCAACACTTGATCCGGTAATAACATAAAGAATACAGAAGAGACAATAGAACTGCCCGGTGCTGTTTTAATAATTTGCATTGGTGGACGAATGGTATTGGCTGTAGTATGCACAGCTCCTGAGACTAAGCCATCAACTTCATTTGCTTCTAACATCATTGTGCCAAGTACGACAGTGTCTTCCAATTGCTCACGCGCAGATTCTTCTGTCATCCCTTTGGCTTTGCGTAATTCCACTAAACGGGCAACATAATTTTCCCGTACAGTGACAGGATCAATGACAGTAATACCTTTACCTAATACAACGCCTTGTGCGTCTGCAACCCGTTGTACATCGGTAGGATTAGCCAGTAGCACACATTCGGCAATACCACGTTCTGCACACAGTGCGGCGGCTTTAATGGTACGAGGCTCATCGCCTTCAGGTAATACAATGCGTTTTTTTGCTTCACGGGCTAATTCCGTTAATTGGAAACGGAATGCTGCAGGTGATAAACGGCGAGCTCGAGAGGAAGCTGCAATTAAGGAATCAATAAATTCTACATCAAATTGTTGGCTGGTGTATTGTTTGATATTTTCAATTCGTTCTTTATCATCAACAGGGACTTCCAAATTGAAACTTTGTAGATTTAATGCTGTTTGCCAAGTATTACCTTCAATACGGAATACAGGTAATTTGGTGTTTTCAAATACAGGGTTACATAATTTATTGATATCTTTATCAATTTTATAACCACCGGTTAATAAAATACCGGCTAATTCAATGCCACTGGTTGCAGCAAGTGCTGCAGCTACTAATACATCTGGGCGGTCTGCAGAAGTGACTAAAAGACTTCCGGTTTTGAAGTGTTCCAGCATATTTTGTAGACTTCTTGCACAGAATGTGATGCCACGAATACGACGTGTATTAATATCCCCTTCGTTTAAAATTGCAGCACCTAAATGGCGGACTAAATCGACCACACGAGTCGCAATTAATTCTGATGACCAAGGAATACAAGCGAGTACACGAATAGGGCTTTTCTCGAATAATTTATAGATTTCTGCCACATTAGCATGTGCATGTTGGAAAGAATCAAAAATTTCTGTGAGATCAGGGCGAGTACGGCCTGAATCATCAATTGGTGCATTAAATTTATTAATGACAACACCTAATAAATTTGGATTATCTTTGCCACCGAATGAACTGGCTACAGCTTCTACACGTTCTTTTAATTCTGCAGGAGTTTCTGTAGCAGGAGCAGAAACCAAAATAATTTCTGCATCCAGTGTTTTTGCAATGGCGTAGTTAATTCGGTTTGCATAAGAATTTTTACGGGTAGGAATTAAGCCTTCAACAACAACAATTTCATTATTTTTAGCTAATTGTTGATGATGTTCAACGATTTTTTCCAACAAAACATCAGTTTTATTTTGACCGATTAAGTTTTCTGCCACACTTAACATAAGTGGCTCAGCGGTTTCGATAGATGTGCTGGTGCGGATAATGGATGTTGAACGGTCGATTTTATCTTCACCGGAACTCGGTTGTGAAATAGGTTTCATAAAACCCAGTTTAGCCCCTTTTTGTTCAAGAGAATGAACAAGACCAAGGCTAACACTGGTTAAACCGACGCCAGCACTGATTGGGACAAGGATAATAGTACGAGACATAATTTACCTTACTAATTTATTTAAATGACACAAAAACAAACTGCCGAAATTTTCGGCAGTTACAAAATAAGAATTAAGCACACAGACGAGCTGTGTCTCTTGCAATTACTAATTCTTCGTTAGTTGGAATAACAAAAGCCGGGAATGTAGAGTCAGCTGCAGTAATTTTTCCGTCTTTACCAAAACGAGCAGCTAAATTGGCTTCAGAATCTACTTTAATACCGAATAGTCTTAAGTGGTTTAAGGTTAATTCACGAATTGGAGCGGCATTTTCACCAATACCACCGGTGAATGTAATTGCATCAAGCTCACCGATAATTGCCATATAAGCACCGATATATTTTGCTAAGCGATATGCAAAGGCGTCCATAGCACGTTTGGCAGCTGGTTCTTTATCATAATTGTCTTCTGCATAACGACAATCGCTAGTCACCTCGGTTAAGCCTAGTAAACCGGATTTTTTCACTAAAATTTCTTCAATTTCTTTCACTGATTTGCCTAATTGATTATGTAAATGGAAAATAATCGCCGGATCTAAATCACCTGAGCGTGTTCCCATCACCAAGCCTTCTAACGGCGTGAATCCCATAGATGTGTCGATAGATTGCCCGTTTTTGATTGCTGCAACAGAAGCACCGTTGCCTAAATGGCAGTTAATAATATTTACTTTATCTTGTGGTTTACCTAATAATTCAGCAACTTGTTGAGTAATGAATAAATGGCTTGTACCGTGGAAACCGTAACGGCGGATACCGTTTTCTTTATATAAACTATAAGGAATTGCGTATAAATAGGCTTCTTCTGGCATAGTTTGGTGGAATGCAGTGTCAAACACAGCCACGTTTTTATCTTTTAAATGAGGGAACGCTTTTAATGCTTCTTCAATACCCATCAAGTTAGCCGGGTTATGTAATGGAGCAAAAGACGCAACGTCACGAATGCCTTTAATCACTTCATCTGTAATAACAACAGATTGAGTATATTTTTCACCACCATGAACAACACGGTGACCGATAGAAGCGATTCCCTCTTTTAATTCTTGAGTTAATAAATTATTGACGATAAAGTTTAGCGCAACATCGTGAGCTGCACCGGCACCTAAATCAGCATTGCCTTTTTCACCGTTTAATTTCCATTTGATGCGTGCATCAGAAAGCGTTAATGCTTCGGCAAGACCGGATAATTTTTCATCGCCGGAGACAGGATCTAATACAGCGAATTTTAAGGAGGAACTACCGCAGTTAAGAATAAGAACTAAATTTGACATAAATTAACCTATATTGAGGGTTGAAGTTACACGGAATTTACTCGAAGCAGAGTAAATAAATTGAATACCGCAATGTGTTATAGAATACACTTTTTAGCGTTCAAAATAAATTAAGAAAACGCAAAAAAATAGATAAAATCAAAAAAAGTTTAAATTTTCTATTTTTTGTTGCATTTTCGTTATAAAAAGTGCGGTGTAATTTGACACAAGTTTTATATCAATCTGACATTTTTTATAGGGTTGATATTCAATAGAATGCGGTATAAGCTAAATTTTATTTCAGCGTTAATTAATGGAGTGAATGATGAAAACAACGAGCTTAAATTTACAGGATTTATCTTGCGGACATTGTATAAAAAATGTGAAAAAGGTGCTGGAAAATATTGAGGGAGTAGAATTAGCAGAAGTGGAACTGACGTCGGCTAAAATTACAGGCTATGTTGATCCTCAAGTGCTGATTGATGCGATTATTGACGCTGGCTATGGCGCAAGTTTGGCAGAGGAAAATACGCTCCCAAAGTCTGAATTGCTGTTGCAGGCTAGTCTTGCGACGGCAGAAAAAACGGCTTCCTTAAAAAGTGCGGTCGAAATTGAGCCGGTTTTAACTGAAAACACGATGTTACTATTACATGGGATGAATTGTGCAGCCTGTGTGAGAAAGGTGGAAAATGCTTTACAAGCAGTGCCCGATGTTACCAAAGTGCAAGTGAATTTAGCCGAACAAACGGCTTTGGTTTGGGGGAATATTGAACCAAGTTGTTTAGTTTATGCTGTAGAAAATGCAGGCTACAAGGCTGAAATTATCAAGGACGAGCAAAGCTGCCGAGAAAAACAACAAACTCAATCCGAACATGAAATTGCTCAGCGAAAACGGCAGGCAATTGTGGCATTAATTGCCGGTTTTGGGTTAATGAGCTGGGGATTGCTTGGCGGAGCTATGAATGTAACAGCAGATAATCGCTTTTATTGGTTGATTATTGGGGTAATTATATTTGTGGTTATGATATTCAGTGGTGGACATTATTATTGCAATGCAATTAAAAGTTTGCGTAAGTTAAATACCACGATGGATACATTAGTTGCTCTAGGTACTGGAATGGCATGGCTTTATTCCATGTTTGTTGTATTAATGCCCGAGTTTTTTCCGTCACATGCCCGTCATTTATATTTTGAAAGTAGTGCGATGATTATTGGCTTGATTAATGCAGGGAAAGTGTTGGAGGCTAAAGCGAAACAACGTTCTTCTAAGGCTTTGGATCGCTTATTGAATCTTGCACCGAAAACAGTTAATTGGGTGACAGAAGAAGGTGATAAAGTTTTGCCTTTAGATGATGTCAAAATCGGTATGAAATTGCGATTAAACACCGGTAGCCGTGTGCCGGTGGATGGTAAAATTATTGAAGGGGCGGTATGGGTAGATGAAAGTATGCTTACCGGTGAGCCGTTTCCATTAGAGAAGCAGAAAGGCGATAAGCTTAGTGCCGGCACATTAATTAATGATGGCGCTGTGATTTTTCAAGTGGAACAAATTGGTGCTCAAACCCGTTTAGCTAATATTATTAGGTTAGTTCGCCAAGCTCAAAGTAGTAAACCTAAGATCGGGCAATTGGCAGATAGCATTGCGTCGGTATTTGTTCCTACAGTGATGCTTATTGCATTATTGGCAGCAATGATTTGGTATATATACAAACAGGATTTTTCTTATTCTTTTGTAGTCTTTACGACAGTGTTAATTATTGCTTGCCCTTGTGCTTTAGGGCTGGCCACACCAATGTCCATTATTGCCGGTGTAGGGCGGGCAGCTGAATTCGGCGTATTAATACGCAATGCTGATGTGCTGCAAAAAGCATCTTCTGTAGATACGATTGTCTTGGATAAAACCGGTACATTAACCAAAAGTCAGCCCAAAGTTACCGCACTTTTTCTGTTTAATGGCACAACTGAGCAACAAGCCCTGCAATATGCTGCAAGTCTTGAACAACATTCCAATCACCCATTAGGTAAAGCAATTCTGGATTTTGCCCAATCTCGTCAAATTGAACTATGTTCGATTGAGAAATTTTCCACACTTAGTGGATTGGGATTAGCCGGTTATATGGCGGAAAAACAGGTTTTGTTAGGTAATCAAGCCTTATTAAATCAATATCAAATAGAGACTATTCAGGCAAATGCAGATGTTGAAGAGCAAAGTAAGATCGGATCTACTGCGATTTTACTTGCGGTAGAACAACAATTAGCAGCTCTTTTTGTGATTCGTGATCCATTGAGAGAGGATAGTCGAGAAGCAGTTCAACATCTATTAGAGCAAGGCTACCAAGTAATCATGCTGACAGGTGATCAGGAAAGTACGGCGCAAACTGTAGCCGCTGAAGTGGGAATTTCCACAGTGATTGCGGGAGTATTACCTGAACAAAAAGCCGCTGAAATCCAAAAATTACAACAATCAGGACGAAAAGTATTAATGGTTGGGGATGGAATTAATGACGCGCCTGCATTAGCTCAAGCGGATGTGGGTATGGCAATGGGGAATGGCACAGATGTTGCTATTGAAACGGCTGAGATGACATTAATGCGGCCGAGTATACATACTGTTGTTGATGCTTTGGCGTTATCTAAAGGGACATTAAAAAATATGAAACAAAACCTATTTTTTGCTTTTGTTTATAATGTATTAGGTATCCCGATTGCTGCCGGTATGTTATATCCTTGGTTTGGTATATTGCTTAACCCGATGTTCGGTGGTGCGGCAATGGCATTTTCTTCGATAACGGTGGCAACTAATGCGAACAGGTTATTGAGATTTGTACCGAAAAATTAGATAGTGAATAAAGTGCGGTCAAAACACATTGAATTTTGACCGCACTTTTTGATAAGGCTCACCTTATTTTAGAGCAAAATACTACCGATTAACGCAAGGGTGAAACCGACTATGCCGATTAAGGTTTCCATTACAGTCCAAGTTTTCAATGTGGTTTTAGTATCCATCTCTAAGAAACGGCTGACTAACCAGAATCCACTATCATTAACATGAGAGAATGCCGTTGCACCGGAAGCAATCGCAATCACGATAAAGCATAAATCAAATTGGCTTAAGCCTGTAGTTGCAGCGACCATTGGGGCAATTAAAGCTGAAGTTGTTGTAAGAGCAACAGTTGCGGAACCTTGTGCGATACGAAGTGCGGTTGAAATCAAAAATGCTGCTACGATGACCGGCATACCTGTATCGGCAAACATTTTGGCTAATACATCACCAATTCCACTGGTACGCAATACACCGCCAAACATGCCACCTGCCCCAGTTACCAGTACAATGGCACAAATCGGACCTAAAGCGTTGTCACAAATTTTCTCGATTTGCTCAAAACTACGTTGTTCTTTCAGTAATAAGATAGTGACTAATAAGCTGATTAATAACGCAATAGGCGTTTTACCGATTAATCGTAAACTTTGCACCCATACGGCTGAACCGTCAATGACTTTTGCTACTGCTAAGGTATTTAATACGGTATCCAACATAATTAAACAAAGCGGAAGTAACAAAATAACTAAGACTTTTTTGAAACTTGGTGGATTTTGTACCGCAGTTTCATTGATTGGTGCTGAATTTAAGAAGGATTTTGGTAAAGGTAAATTGAATTTTTTACCTAAATAAAGCCCATATAAATAGGTAGCCGAATACCATGTTGGAAGTGCAAGAATGACACCAATAATTGTCAATAATCCAATATTTGCACCTAAAATATCACCGGCAGCAACCGGGCCCGGATGGGGAGGTAAGAAGGCGTGGGTAACGGCAAATGCACCTGCAGCAGGGAAAGCATAGCGGAATAAAGAACCGCCAAATTGTTTGGCTACGCTGAAGATAATCGGCAACATGACGACTAAACCGGCATCAAAGAAAATCGGAAAACCAAATAAGAGAGAGGCAACACCTAAGGCAAAAGGTGCTTTTTTCTCGCCAAATTTATTGATTAGAGTGTCTGCAAGCACTTTTGCACCGCCGGTGATTTCCAATAATCGACCAATCATTGCACCTAAACCAACTAATAAAGCAACTGATGCTAAGGTGCTACCAAAGCCGTTTAGGAGGGTGGGGAGGATTTTATCCACAGGCATACCTGTGGCAAGTGCGGTCAATAAACTCACTAAAACTAAGGCGACGAAAGCATGAACCTTAAATTTAATAATGAGGAGGAGAAGTAATGCTATGGAAGCAATCAAAATAAAGATTAACATAAAATTTCCTTATGAATAAAATTAAACGGCAGCAAGCATACCGCCATCAACAAATAATAAATGACCATTGACGAAATCTGAAGCTTTAGAGGACAGAAATACGGCTGCACCAATGAGTTCTTCAGGATTTCCCCAACGGGCGGCAGGTGTGCGTTTGCACAGCCAATCTGAAAATTCTTTATTTTCTACTAGGGGACGAGTAAGCTCGGTTTTGAAATAACCCGGTGCAATACCATTTACTTGAATATTGTAGCGGGCTAATTCTACACACATACCTCTGGTCAGCATTTTTACGGCACCTTTAGATGCGGCATAAGGTGTGATGGTATCACGCCCTAATTCACTTTGCATTGAACCGATATTAATAATTTTTCCTGCTTGACGTTTCACCATATAACGCGCTACAGCTTGAGAAACAATAAAGACTGATTTTTGATTGACGTTAATCACATCATCGTAATCTTTTTCCGGAAAATCGCAGAATGGGTGGCGACGTTGAATTCCGGCATTGTTAATTAAAACATCAATTGCACCAATATTTTGTTCAATATGATCAATGGCTTGATGAACTGCTTGCGTATTTGTCACATCAAAGGCTACGGCATGAGCTTTGTAACCTTTGGCAACCAATTCATCAGCAACCCATTGAGATTTTTCTTGGTTTGTACTATTAATAATCACTTCTGCGCCTTGTTCAGCGACACCTTCTGCTAATAAACGCCCAATACCACGGGCAGATCCCGTAATTAAAATTCGTTTGTTTTGTAAAGAAAATAAATCACGCATTTGGGTTTTCCTTATATTCTTATGCAAAATTGAGCTGGATTTTTGAAATTTCGTTTTTATTACCTGCACGTTGAAGTGCTGCTTCTAATTGTTCAAAAGGATAAACTTCAGAAAGCAATGGAAGTGGGTTGATTTTACCTGAGCTTAACCATTCTACTGCCGTATTGAATTCTTCCACAAAACGGAAAGAACCTTTCCAATTAATTTCTTTTGCAATAAGAGGCATCATATTAAATTGAGGAATTGAACTCCCCATTCCAATTTGTACGATAGTCCCTTTTGCTTTGGTGACAGCTAAACAGCGTTCGATCGAAGAAATATGTCCGGAAGCTTCAAAAGACACATCAAATTCGCCTTTGTGTTGTAAATAGTCGGAAAAATCGCCTTCTGAAGCGTGTAACACTTTGGTAGCTCCCATTTCTAAGGCTAAATTTAAACAGCGTTGGCTAATATCTGCACAAATAATTTCTTCTGCACCTAAGGCTTTTACAGCCGCAACGGTTAAACAGCCAATAGGGCCGACACCGGAAACAAACACTTTTTTGCCTTGTAAATCACCGCCTTGTTTAGCAGCGTGAATCGTCACAGCAAGAGGCTCAGCAAAGGCCATAATGTCATCGGAAACCTCTTGCGGATAAGGGATACATTGTGCGTTATCCACGATTTTGTATTGAGTAAAACCACCATCAACATGTGGGTTATACATAGCGCTGCCGAAAAAACGCATAGTTTCACATTGATTAGTGTCGCCACTCAAACAATATTTACAATTTAAGCAAGGCTTACTTGGATTAATTGCAACTTTTTGTCCTTCAAATAAGTGGGGGGCATTGGTTTTCACAATTTTACCAATGACTTCATGGCCTAAAATCATCGGGTGTTTAATTTCAAAATTCCCTACTTTTCCATGTTCGTAATAATGTAAATCTGAACCACAAATACCGCCTCGGGTAATTTGAATTAAGGTTTGATTTTGGTTTTGCTCATCAAATTCAATTTCTTGTGAAAGAATATCGACAGATTTAGCACCTTTTACAACACAAGATAAGGTCGTGATTGGCATAAAAAACTCCTATATAGTTTGTTACTGGTAACATACCAATTTTTTAAAATTGGGTAAAGTTATCTCTCTTATATTTGTGATCTTCTTCACATTTTTTCGTGGATTTGATCAGTTTTACTCAAAAGTGCGGTATTGAAAATGAAAATTTTGTGATAAAGATCACAAAATTTATTGTTACTGGTAACGTTTTGATTTTTTTTCAGTTACACTAAGTTTAATAATTTATTTATGGGAGGAGCGAAAAATGTCAAAAGGGAAAAGTATTATCTTAATGGGGGTTTCCAGTACAGGGAAAACCTCGGTAGGTACTGAGGTAGCACATCGTTTAGGATTAAAATTAATTGATGGTGATGATTTACACCCTCGGGCCAATATTATCAAAATGGGGCAAGGACAACCACTGAATGATGAAGATCGAGCACCTTGGCTAGAACGTATTCGTGATGCGGCGTTTAGTTTGGAACAAAAAAGCGAAAAAGGTATTATCATTTGTTCAGCCTTGAAAAAACAATACCGTGATTTAATTCGCGAAGGGAATGACAGTGTGAAATTCCTATTTTTACAGGGCGATTTTGAGTTGGTTTTGCAACGTATGCGACAACGTCAAGGGCATTATATGAAAGAAGAAATGCTTAGAAGTCAGTTTGATACATTAGAAATACCACAATCTGAGGAAACAGATGTATTACCTGTGGATATTAACGGCAGTTTTGAACAGGTTGTAGAACGTTGTATTGAGGCGTTAAAACCTTATATCTAATTACTCAGGTTCAAAGAAAAGTGCGGTCAAAATTCACGAAGTTTTGACCGCACTCTCTGTTTAAACTGTTTCGCCCAAATAAATTTCATAGCCTAAATTAATAATACGACTTTGTTCCGCAACGCCATTGAGGCGATTGAGTAGTTCTTGGGCGGCTATTTTACCGATATTAAAACGTGGCGTAATGACACTGGCTAATTTAGGGGTTAAGGACTGCCCTACATCGTGGCCATGAAAACCTGCTATGGCAATTTGTTTGGGAACGGCGATACCAATTCGCTGACACTCAAACAATGCCCCGATAGCCAAATCATCATTTGTGCAAAAAATACCGTTCGTGTGAGGATATTGTTGAAGTGTTTGCTGCAACAATTTTGCACCTAAGGTAAAAGAAGAAGGCTCTTTATTACCAATAATAACGGGCGTTAAACGGTTTTTCAGCATCGCATTTTCATAGCCTTGTTGTTTTAACAGAGTCCGTTTATCTTGACGGGCAGAAAAATACACTACATTTTTATATCCACGTTGGATCATCGTTTCCACCATAGATTGTGCCGCTGAAATATTATCAAATCCCACCACCTGCTGAATACCGGGTTCAGTGGTATCCATAATTTCAATCACAGGAATATTCGCCACTTCCAGCATTTTTAATGAACGTTTGCTATGTTGATTTTCTGCCAAAATCAAACCGTCAATATTATAAGAAAGTAAACTTTCTATACGCTTTTCTTCTTTATTTTGGCTATAACCATAATGAGCCAACATCGTTTGATAACCGGCATTATCGGCAATAAATTCAATACCTTTTAGTACATCGGCAAACACCGAATTGGTCAAGGATGGAAGCAACACACCAATTGCCCGACTTTTGGCATTCGACAGCATCTCAGGGGCTTTGTTGGGAATATAACCAAATTCCTCGATGGCTACTGCAATACGCTGCCCTGTTTCCGCTGCAACAGAAGTTGGATTACGCAAATAACGACTGATAGTCATTTTGGTAATACCCAAATGATCGGCAATATGTTGAAGAGTAGGGCGTTTGGTTTTCATTGCTTTCTAAGCCTAAAATCTTAACTGTTCGTTAATATTAAATATCGTTATAATACATCAAAATCCGGAATTTTGTTAGGAGAGAAAATGGCTGAAAAATTAACCGCACTTGAGCTTGAACAAGTTCGTTTAACCCAATACAGTCACGGGGCCGGTTGAGGTTGTAAAATTTCGCCTAAGGTGTTAGGGACAATTTTACAAAGCCAGTTGCAACCCTTTGTTGATCCGAATTTATTAGTGGGTAATGATACTGCTGACGATGCGGCTGTGTATGATATAGGTAATGGTGTTGGGATTATCAGCACCACAGATTTCTTCATGCCGATTGTTGATGATCCTTTTGATTTTGGGAGAATTGCGGCGACTAATGCGATTAGCGATATTTATGCAATGGGTGGAAAGCCGATTATGGCGATTGCGATTTTAGGTTTTCCTATTAATCTACTACCAGCTGAAGTGGCACAGAAGATTGTTGAAGGGGGGCGTTTTGCTTGCCGTCAAGCAGGGATTTCTTTGGCTGGCGGGCATTCAATTGATGCACCTGAACCCATTTTTGGTTTGGCAGTGACCGGTATAATTAGCACGGAAAAAGTTAAACGAAATGCTTCAGCTCAACATGGTGATAAATTATTTTTAACTAAGCCATTGGGTATTGGCGTTTTAACGACTGCAGAGAAAAAAGGCAAATTAAAAACGGCACATCAAGGTTTAGCTCGTGATGTAATGTGTCAATTAAATAAAATCGGCTCGGCATTTTCCGAATTATCGGGTGTTACAGCAATGACTGATGTGACCGGCTTTGGATTGGCAGGACATTTATTGGAAATCTGTGAAGGTTCGGGATTAAGGGCGGTAGTCAATTTTACAGAATTGAAAACGCTCGATGGTGTCGTTGATTATATTGCTGAAGGTTGTGTTCCCGGTGGGACAAATCGTAATTTTGACAGTTATGGGCATAAAATTTCTTTGCTCACGGATCTACAAAAAGCCGTATTATGTGATCCTCAAACGTCGGGGGGATTGCTCGTGGCAGTAAATTCCAATAGTGAGAAAGAATTGAGAGCAATTGCTGAAGCTCAAGATATTGAGTTGATTGAAGTCGGTTATTTACATAATTCAGATTTAGAGCATATTATTCAAGTGAAATAAATGCTAAAAATCCCATGGTTTTATCGCTATGGGATTTTTTGTATAAATTTTTAGCTTGGCAGTTTGATTTCTCTGATATTCATGTTGAAGCCGTCAATCATTAATAATCTGCCACATAAATTCGTACCGATATTTAAGCGCACTTTGATCGCTTCTAAGGCTTGAATTGAACCGACAATGCCAACAATCGGGGAGAGTACGCCGGCTTCAACGCAACTTAGCGTATTTTCGCCGAATAATTGGCTCAAATGGCGATAGGTTGGTGTGTTAGGTTCATAAGTGAAAACTGAAATTTGCCCTTCCATTCTAATGGCGGCCCCTGAAATTAACGGGATTTTGGCTTGTTGGCAACAACGATCCAGTTGATTACGAATTTCGACATTATCTGTGCAGTCTAAAACCAAATCAAAGTGCGGTATGATTTCGGCGAGTTTTATTTCCTCTAATTTTTCATTAATAGTGTTAATTTGAATATGAGGATTGAGTTGTTGTAATGCTAATTTTGCTGATGCTACTTTGGGCATATTCAAACGACTGTCGTTATGTAACACTTGGCGTTGCAAATTAGAAAGTGACACGGTATCAAAATCCAATAAGGTCAAATGTCCCACGCCGGCGGCGGCAAGATATTGGCTGGCGGCACAACCTAAGCCGCCTAAACCGACAATCAACATTTTGCTGCCTTTCAGTTTTTCTTGCCCATCAAAATCAATGGCTTTCATTATAATTTGACGGTTGTAGCGTAATTCTTCTTGATAACTGAGCTCAGCCATTATTTACCCCAATAAGTGATTAAAAGGCTCAATAGTAACAGTTTCTCCGGCTTCTACATTTCCTCGCTCTTGTTCAAGGACGATAAAACAGTTACTTTTTACAAAGGCACTAAATAGGTGTGAACCTTGAAATCCAACTGGTTCAACTTCAATTTGCCCCTTTTCATTTAATTGATAAAAGCCCCGTTGGAAATCCAATCGTCCAGAGGCTTTTTTTAATGTGCTTTTAGCGACGGCTTGTAGTTGTTTTGGTGGTTGATATTCGGAATAGCCCGATAATTTTGCGATCACTGGTTGTACAAGCTGATAAAACGCCACCAACGCAGATACCGGATTACCGGGTAAACCGCAGAACCATGCATTTTCCAATTTGCCGAAAGCAAAAGGTTTCCCCGGTTTTATTGCGATTTTCCAGAAATTGATTTGTCCTAATTTTTCTAATATTTTTTTGGTAAAATCTGCTTCGCCGACAGACACGCCACCGCTGGTAATAACCAGATCCGCTTGCTGTTGGGCTTGATAAAAAGCTTGTTCAAATTCAGTTTCTTTATCAGGCAAAATACCGAAATCCAGAATGTCACAATGTAACTTTTCTAGCATTAATTTAACCGTAAAACGATTAGTATCGTAGATTTGTCCTGCTTGCAAAGGTTTTCCCACAGGCACAAGTTCATCGCCGGTGGAAAGTATGGCAACTTTTAAGCGTGGGAATACTTTCACTTTGTCAATACCGAGAGAGGCGAGTAGAGGAAGTGAAATACTGTTTAATTTTGAACCGCACTTTAATACACAATCTCCCTGTTTAACATCTTCACCGATTCGGCGAATATGTTGATGAGCTTTAGGTAATTGTTGTAATGTGATTGTGCCGTCTGCGTTGAGTTGTACTTCTTCTTGCATGATTACTGCATCAGCACTTTTAGGAATCATAGCGCCGGTCATAATTCTGACCGCACTTTTGGCCGGCCATTCTCCTGAAAACGGATTGCCGGCAAAGGATTTTCCTGCGACAGATAAAGTGAGACTTTCGGTTAAATCCGCTAATCGTACGGCGTAGCCATCCATGGCGGCATTATCAAAAGAGGGAACATTAATCGGCGAAATAATATCTTCCGCACAAATACGGTTTACGGCATTTTCAATGTTGAGGATTTCCACATTATATGGTGATGGAAGAGTAGATTGAATTTGTTTGAGAGCTTCAGAAAGAGATAGCATAGAGATCCTTATGTAATTGAATTTGCGTTATTTTATACCAAAATACACAAATTTTTCATATTAACTAACGATTATTCTCATTTTATTATTCAAAGGGACTCTGATAGAATAAAGCTCATAATAAACCGAAGAGGAATAGTTATGACAGAGATTTCAGCGGAAGCCTGTAAAGTGCGTGATGCATTATTGGCAAAAGGTATTGAAACGCCGATGATTAGACCGCAAAAATCCAAAGATGAGCGACGTGATGAAATTGAACAAAAAATGCGAGAAGTAATTGCATTAATTGGTTTGGATTTAAATGATGACAGCATTGAAGAAACACCGCACCGTTTGGCAAAAATGTTTATTGATGAAATTTTCAGCGGGTTGGATTATGCCAATTTCCCGAAAATTACCAATATTGAAAACCGAATGAAAGTCAGTGAAATGGTGTTGGTAAATGATATTACCTTAACCAGCACTTGTGAACACCATTTTGTCACTATTGATGGGACAGTTTCTGTTGCATATTATCCGAAAAAATGGGTGATAGGCTTATCCAAAATTAATCGTGTAGTTTCTTTCTTTGCTCAACGGCCACAAGTACAAGAACGTTTAACCGAGCAAATATTATTGGCTTTCCAAACTATTTTAGAGACAGAGGATGTGGCTGTGTATGTTAAAGCAACCCATTTTTGTGTGAAATGCCGTGGGATTAAGGATACTAACAGTTACACCGTCACTTCGGCTTTTGGTGGAGTATTTCTTGATGATAGAGATACCCGTAAAGAATTTTTAACGCTTATTAATAAATAATGAAATTCAGTCACTCATTTTTTTATAATGCAGCCTATATTTTATTGCTCGGTGCAGGATTTCCCCTTTTGCGTTATATGAGCCAACAATTTGATGCAAATAATAACAATATGGTACGTTTTTTCGCCGGAAGTGCGGTGCTTTTTGCTTATGGTTTATGGAAATATCGCTCGCAATATCGCCTTGTGTTAAAAAGCAAAAAATTGAGCGTAAAAGTATTGGCGTTGGGTAGTTTGATGGCCACGAATATGTATCTGTTTATTCAGGGATTAAGTGTGACAAATGCGGTTACCGGCAGTATTTTTTCTATTATTGCAATGCCGCTTGCCATTGGTTTAGCGGCATTTTTTTATACTGATGAGCGTGAAAGAGTGAAGCAACCAAGATTTTATGTCGGTAGTTTGATTGCTATTTTCGGATCTTTATGTTTTGTATTACAGAAAAACGGCGGAACACAACTTAATCCGAGTTTTTTGTGGGGGACTTTATTTCTATTTTTGGCAATCACCATTCAAGGAATACAAAGTTTAATCATTAAGTCAATGAATAATCAGGTAAATGCTGTCGTTATCAGTACTTTTACTGCGTTATTAGCTGCATTATTCAATTTATTTATCAGCATTTCTACTCATAAAATTACTCAACTTTCAGCGGTTTCAGAGGGATTGCTGATAGGTTTGGTTCTCACCGGCATTTATGGCATTGTAACAGGTATGTTTATGTCGTTTCATATTGTGCAAAAGCAGGGCATTGTGACTTATAATTTGTTGCAACTCGTGGTGCCTTTTTCTGCAACGGCATTTGCGTATTTGTGGCTTAATGAAACCATTGGTGTTTGGCAAATTGTTAGTGGTATCCTCATTATTTTCGGTTGCTTATTGGCGTTAAAAACCAATAGTCGCTAAGAAAAAACCGCTATTCAAATTAAATAGCGGTGAGTCTAACAGACAAATAAATTGAAAAAAACTTGCACATAACGTTGCACTAGCAACTTATCAGACCTGCCTCTTTTAAAATAGTTCAAAAAATTCCGAAAAAAATTAAGATTTTTTTAAGAAATTTGTGATCTGAATTTCAATTCCTATAGCATCTAATTGTAGATCTGCGAGAATTTCCTGTTGAGTACCTTGTGGAATAAAGAAATCAGGCAAGCCAAGTTGTAAAAGTGCGGTTGTTTTTTGCAGAGAATGTAATACTTCTGCAACGGCGCTGCCAGCCCCTCCTTGAATAGCGTTTTCTTCTAAGGTGACGATCAAATTGTGGCTTTCAGCAAGTTGTTGAATACGTTGAATATCCAATGGTTTCACAAATCGCATATCCACCACAGTCGCATCTAATTTTTCTGCGGCTTCAAGAGCTGCAGGTAATAGCGTACCAAAGTTTAAGATAGCAATATGTTGCCCTTTACGAATCAATTTTGATTGACCGATCACCAATTTTTGTAATGGCTCTAATTCTACTCCAATGGCATTACCACGAGGATAACGCACTGCTGCCGGTTTACCGCAATGCAAGCCTGTATAAAGCATTTGCCGACATTCATTTTCGTTACTTGGTGTCATGATCACCATATTCGGAATGCAGCGCATAAAACTAATATCAAATGCCCCTTGGTGGGTTTGACCGTCAGCACCGACGATACCGGCTCGGTCAATCGCAAATAATACGGGTAAATTTTGAATAGCGATATCGTGAATTAATTGATCATAAGCTCGTTGTAGGAATGTAGAATAGATGGCCACCACAGGCTTATAACCACCAATGGCCAATCCGGCAGCAAAGGTGACGGCATGCTGTTCGGCAATGGCGACATCAAAATATTGTTGTGGAAAACGTTCGGAAAATTCCACCATGCCTGAACCTTCTCTCATGGCCGGTGTGATACCAACTAATAGCGGATCTTGTTCTGCCATTTCACATAACCAATCACCGAAGATTTGAGAGTAGGTTGGCTTGGTATTGGATTTTGGCAATTCTGTGGTGTTTGGATCGAATTTGGGTACGCCGTGATAACCGATAGGATCATTTTCTGCAGGCGCATATCCTTTACCTTTTTTGGTACGGATATGCAGGAATTGTGGACCTTTCAGTTCACGCATATTGCTTAATGTTGCTACTAATTCTTCTATATTATGGCCGTCAATCGGTCCGATGTAATTAAAGCCCAACTCTTCAAACAATGTACTTTCCGGAGAAAACATCACGCCTTTCATATGCTCTTCGGTTTTTTTCATAAAATTTTTTACCGTTGGCATTTTATTGAGAATTTTTTTGCTACTGTCGCGTACACCGGAATAAATGGAGCCTGAAAAAATACGGGCTAAGTGATTTTTTAATGCGCCCACATTGTTGGAAATTGACATTTCATTATCATTCAAAATTACCAACATATCCGTATGTAAGGCACCGGCATGATTTAACGCCTCAAATGCCATACCTGCAGTGATTGCACCATCACCGATCACACAAACGGTTTTACGCCCGGCATTCTCTTTTTCGGCGGCCACGGCAATTCCTAAACCGGCACTGATTGAGGTGGAGGAATGGCCGACACTTAATACGTCAAATTCACTTTCTTCACGCCAAGGGAAAGGGTGAAGTCCATTTTTTTGGCGGATTGTTGGCATTTGATCTCGGCGACCGGTTAAAATTTTGTGAGGATAAGCTTGATGGCCTACATCCCAAATTAATTGGTCGAAAGGGGTTTTATACACATAATGTAAGGCAACAGTTAATTCTACACAACCTAAACCTGAAGCCAAATGGCCACTACTTTGACTTACGCTTTCCAGTAAATATTGGCGTAGCTCGTCACATACTTGCGGTAATTGGCTTTTTTCCATTGTTCGCAAGTCATCAGGGGAATTAATCAGTGAAAGTAAAGGATAGTTTTCCATATTATTTTTTTCTTGTAATGATAAATTCGGCTAAGGCTCGAAGTGCGGTAGTGTCAAAAGGAATTTCATCTAAACTTTTTACCGCACTTTCATAGAGTTGTTGTGCTTTTTGCTTGGCACCGGCTAACCCAAGTAATTTAGGATAAGTGCTTTTATCTAAATCTAAATCAGAGCCCACCGGCTTGCCGATTTCCCTTTGATCACCCTCAATATCCAGAATATCGTCTTGTACTTGGAATGCTAGGCCGATAGCTTGAGAATAAAAGCTAAATTGTTGTTCTAATACTGGATTAGTGAAATGAGGAGAGCAAATAAAGCCCATTGTTAAAGCCGCAGAAAGCAAAGCACCGGTTTTATTACGGTGAATGGTTTCCAGTTCATTCAGTGAAACCTGCTTATGCTCGGAAATTAAATCCAAACTTTGCCCCAAACACATTCCTTGCACGCCGGAGGCTTGGCTTAATACTTGCACTAAACGGAGTTTTTGTTCCGTCGAAAGTGCGGTGGATTTTGTTAAAATTTCAAAGGCAAATGCCTGCAAAGCATCGCCGGCTAAAATCGCAGTGGCATGATCAAAGGCAATATGGCAAGTCGGTTGCCCACGGCGTAATTCATCATTGTCCATCGCAGGCAGATCATCATGAATTAGGGAATAGGCGTGAATACATTCAATTGCCGCAGCCGCATAATCCAATTGGCTTAAATCTGCCCCTAATAAACGCCCAGTGGCATACACTAAAAACGGGCGAATACGTTTTCCTCCTAACAATAAGCCGTATTTCATGGCTTCTGCTAAAGGCGAAGGATTACTGTCAATAGGCACAAATTGTGCTTCAAGAAAGCTGTTAATCCGTTTTTGATATTGGGTTAAATCCTGCTGAAAATCGTATGTATTAGTCTTCATTATGCTGATAATCACTTAAAGCTGCTTGATCATTTTTTTGTAGTAAAATCTGAATACGTTGTTCTGCTTGTTGTAAGCGTTGTTGCCCTTGTTGAGCCAGCTGAATGCCGTTTTCAAAGGTTTTTAATGCCTCTTCCAAAGGCAAATCCCCACTTTCCAAACGGGAAACCATGCCTTCCAATTGTGACAAGATAGTCTCGAAATCTGCTTCTATTGTTTTGCGTGCCATATTATCCTCGATAACACAAACATATAAGGCGATATTCTACTTTATTTTTCGCTTTATGGCGTAAATTTCGTTACAATAGCCGAAATTTTTTATTCTATTCGCTCTTATTATGAAATTTATTATTAAACTGTTCCCTGAAATTATGATTAAAAGCGACTCGGTTCGCAAACGTTTCATTAAAATCCTAACCAGTAATATTCGTAATGTACTGGATAAACACGATGATACCATTGCAGTGGTACGCCATTGGGATTTTATTGAAGTACGCTCAAAACTGGAAGAAACTCGACCGCACTTAATTGAATTGTTACAACGTATTCCGGGGATTCATCATTTCTTGGAAGTAGAAGAAAAACCTTTTACCGATTTGCATCATATTTTTGAGCTGACATTATCACATGTTGGTGACAGTTTGAATGGTAAGACCTTTTGTGTGCGGGCGAAACGTAAAGGACATCATTCCTTTAGTTCGTTAGAAGTCGAACGTTATGTGGGCGGTGGATTAAATCAACATATTGAAACTGCCAAAGTGCAATTAAAAAATCCTGATGTGACCGTCAGAATTGAAATTGACCACGATAAATTATTATTTATTAAAGCTCGTTACAGCGGCCTCGGTGGTTATCCAATCGGTACTCAAGAAGATGTATTATCGTTAATTTCCGGTGGTTTTGATTCCGGTGTTTCCAGTTATATGCTGATTCGCCGTGGTTCAAGAGTACATTATTGTTTCTTTAATCTCGGCGGTGCGGCTCACGAAATCGGTGTAAAACAAATGGCGTATCACATTTGGAGCCGTTACAGTAGTTCCCACAAAGTACGTTTTATCGCCATTAATTTTGAAAAGGTAGTGGGGGAAATTTTAGAAAAAGTGGATAACGGACAAATGGGTGTGGTGCTAAAACGTATGATGGTGAGAGCAGCCTCAAAAGTGGCTCAACGTTTTGCCATTGAAGCCATTGTGACCGGCGAAGCCTTAGGGCAAGTCTCCAGCCAAACTTTAACCAATTTACGCTTAATTGATGAAGCCGCCGAAGCCTTGGTGCTACGCCCATTGATTACTCATGATAAAGAACAAATTATCGCCATGGCAAAAGAGATTGGTACGGACGATATAGCCAAATCTATGCCGGAATTTTGTGGCGTGATTTCCAAAAATCCGACCGTCAAAGCTATTCGGGAAAAAATTGAGGCAGAAGAGAGCAATTTTGACTTTTCCGTGTTGGAAAGTGCGGTGGAAAATGCACAATATTTAGATATTCGCCAAATTGCGGAGCAAACAGAAAAAGAGGTAGTTGAAGTTGATACCGTGTCTGTGTTATCTGCCAATGATGTGATTTTAGATATTCGAAGCCCCGAAGAAACCGATGAAAATCCACTGTTGATTGAAAATTATGAAGTAAAATTACTGCCGTTTTATAAACTCTCTTCCCAATTTGCCGGATTGGATCAACGTAAAAACTATGTGCTGTATTGTGAACGTGGTGTAATGAGTAAATTACAAGCTTTGTATCTTAAAGACAGCGGTTTTACCAATGTGAGCGTCTTTGCGAAGAAAAAGTAAAATAAGTATGGAAAAACAGCATAGTTATCGTTTTGTACAAACCTGCAAATGTGGCTATAAGAAAGAAACTGTTCTATCAAAAAAGCAGGCTGCGTTTCAGCTGGTTGGTTCAGATTATATGTCTTGTATTTACTGTGGTGAAGTTAAATCTCAAAATAGTGCATTAGATAAACCGCCATTGGATAATGAACTATTATGGATTTGGGGTAAAAATGAAGATTACTATTTTTCAGAGCAAGATGAAGATTTATTTCTCTCTAATATGGATAATTTGAATTTATTATTAGAAGGGTTTGATAGTCAAGAGTTTTTGGAACACAAGAGAGGCATTATTGCCTCAGCTCTATGCTCATTATTTATTGATAATGTTTCTAAAAAATCAATTATTTTGCCTGAATTGTTAAAACGTAAAAATCATATTTTAAGCTATAAAAAACACATTTGGGGCTATCTTTGGAAAGAGGTAGAATCCTATTTAAATGCGAATAATTAATTAGTCAATTCTCCCACTAAATAATCAATGGCTTTTGCCAATAAAGTGCGGTCGTGTCGGTAAGCGATGTCGTCCGCATTTAAACGGCGAGCCATAATTTTTACATTTAAATCCTCTCCTACCAAATAAGCATGTTCAGGTGGCACAATGACTCCATCAATAATATGTTTACCGATGGTACGATGAATCCATTGAATGCGTTCGTTTAGCGAAAGAGCAGCCACAGGGCTGTGTTCCATCGCCAAATTATCAATGAAAATTTTCTTGGCTTGGCTTTGTTGTAAGGTGTCGATAATTTCCGGTAATAATAATGGTGGCATAATACTGGTTAAAAAACTGCCCGGGCCAAATAAAATCACATCGGCTTTTTGCAGGGATTCTACGGCTTCAGGCGTGGCTTTTACTTGTGGAATAAGAGAAATAGATTGCGGCATTTCTTCTAAATTATCCACGCTGACCTCACCCACAATCGTCATTCCTGAGGCAAGAGTGGCGGCTAAATGCACGGGGGTCTCTGACATCGGCACAATAAACGACCTCACTTTTAACAAATTACGAATTAAATTCACTCCTTCAGTAGGGCGAATTTGCATATTTTCTAAGGCTTTTAGCATTAGATTGCCTAAATTATGCCCAGCCAGTTCGCCACTTCCACTAAAGCGATATTCAAATAACGCTGATGCTGTGCTGGGTTCGGTTATAATTTGATTTAAACAATTTCGTAAATCTCCCCAAGCAATGCCACCGAGATCATGACGAATTCGACCTGTTGAACCGCCGTTGTCTGTAGTCGTCACAATACCGGTTAAACGTTCTTTCATAAAACTTAATGCCGACATAACACGCCCTAAGCCATGCCCTCCACCAATGGCGACAATGTGTTTGACTTCATCTAAATATTCATATTGGCTGTGACGGGTTAAATCTGACATACATTAGCCTGTAAGCGGAAAAAGTGCGGTGTAATTTAGCATTTTTTTCGGCGAAATTAAACTGCTTCCGTTATTCTCCATAAATATTGGCCGCACTTTGTTGGTTATAAAATCTACTTATTTAGGGTTAAAAGCATAGAAAAAGTAATTTTTTGCGTGAAAAATATTGAATAAACCTTTAAAATTCAGTTCAAGCATCATACCGAGCTATTTCGCCTACGTTGTTTATCAGATTGAAAAATAAGGTGACTTAGCCAGTAACATCCAGTTACTCAGGGATAAACGGGAAACGGTTTGTCCTCTCCATCTTAGAAAGGTTTAATATGCACTATATACCAATCAAAAATGTTGGAAGTGATCGTTTGGTGGACGCTTTCCAACGTCAATATTATTATTTGCGATTGTCGATTACCGATGTTTGCAATTTTCGTTGTACCTATTGTTTGCCCAACGGCTATCAGCCTCATCCTGAAAAAGATAAATTTCTCAGTCTTGATGAAATTCGTAGAGTAGCTACTGCATTTGCAGCTATGGGAACGGAAAAAATTCGAATTACCGGCGGTGAGCCAACATTACGGAAAGATTTTTTACCCATTATAGATACCTTGTCACAAATTAAGGGCGTTAAAAATATCGCTTTAACAACAAATGGTTATCGTATGGCGAAAGATGTCGCTGATTGGAAAAAAGCAGGAGTGACTTCTTTAAATGTTAGTGTAGACAGTCTCGATCCGCGAATGTTTCATAGTATTACCGGTGAAAATAAATTTCATGATGTGATGTTAGGGATAGATCGCGCTTTTGATGTGGGATACAAAAAAGTCAAAGTTAATTCCGTATTAATGCGAGATTTAAACGATAAAGAATTTGACCAATTTTTAGCTTGGGTAAAATATCGCCCGATTCAAATGCGTTTTATTGAATTAATGCAAACCGGTGATATGGATAGTTTTTTTGATAAATACCATCTTTCAGGGCAGGTGTTAGCCGATAAATTATTAAAAAACGGTTGGCAATTACAACAAAAAGCCCTTACAGACGGACCGGCAAAAGTATTCCGTCACCCTGATTATGTGGGCGAAATCGGTTTAATTATGCCTTATGAGAAGAATTTTTGTACCAGTTGCAACCGTTTAAGAGTCTCATCAAAAGGGAAATTACATCTTTGTTTATTTGGCGAAGAAGGCATTGATTTACGGCATTTATTACAATCGGACGATCAACAAGTATTACTACGATCTCATCTTTTCTCGGCATTGCAAGGAAAACGAGAACATCATTTTTTACATCAAGGTAATAGTGGCGTTAGAACCAATTTATCCACTATCGGCGGTTAAGGAAAAATTATGACAGAATTCACCCATATTAATAACAACGGCGAAGCCAATATGGTCGATGTATCTGCTAAACAGGATACGGTTCGGGAAGCCAGAGCAGAAGTTTTTGTGATAATGTCACCAGAAACCTTGAAAATGATTATGTTAGGCAATCATCATAAAGGCGATGTATTTGCCACCGCCAGAATTGCAGGTATTCAAGCGGCAAAACGTACTTGGGAGCTCATTCCCTTATGCCACCCTTTATTGCTTTCCAAGGTGGAGGTGAAACTGACCGCACTTCCCGAACAAAATCAGGTTCGGATTGAAAGTTTGTGTAAATTGAGTGGAAAAACCGGCGTAGAAATGGAAGCCTTAACCGCAGCAAGTGTAGCAGCATTGACTATTTATGATATGTGCAAAGCAGTGCAAAAAGACATTGTGATTTCCAATCTACGTTTATTGGAAAAGAGCGGTGGAAAATCAGGTCACTTTAAAGTGGATTAAGAAAAAATGTTAAACGTATTATTTTTTGCTCAAACCAGAGAATTAATCGGTATCGAACAATTAGAACTTCCTGCTGATTTCCAAACAGCTGAACAAGTTCGCCAATATTTAAGTGAAAAAGGTGAAAAATGGGCATTAGCATTACAAGCCGGTAAATTACTGGTTGCTATCAATCAAACTTTAGTTCCTTTAGAAAGTGCGGTTAAATCAGGTGATGAAATTGCCTTTTTCCCACCGGTAACGGGAGGATAAATGAGCGAGATTAAAATTGCCGTGCAACAAGCGGAATTTGATCAAAATGCGGAATATCGTTGGTTATCTGAAAATCATTCTGTGGGAGCAACCACGATATTTGTCGGTAAAGTGAGAGACTTAAACTTAGGCGATGAAATCTCATCTTTATATTTGGAACATTACCCTGCTATGACGGAAAAAGCTCTTCAGGAAATTGTTTTTGAAGCTAAGCAACGTTGGGATATTCAAAGGATCAGCTTGATTCATCGTATCGGACAACTAAATATTGGTGATGAAATTGTGCTGGTCGGTGTCAGTTCTGCTCACCGTGGCGATGCCTATGCCGCTAATGAATTTATAATGGATTATCTGAAAACCAAAGCCCCATTTTGGAAAAAAGAAAAAACCTCAAAAGGCGAGCGTTGGATCGAAGAACGCCAGAGTGATTTAATTGCAGTGGATAAGTGGGCATAAAAAATATGGGAAAAGTGCGGTAATTTTTACCACACTTTTTATTTTTTAATCTACCGCCTTAAAACTAATTTGTTTTTCTTGAGAAAAATCTGGTTGTTCATCTAAATCTTCATCAAGAGATAAATAGGTTGGTAACTCTTCTTTATCAAAAGCCAGATCGCCTTCAATGCCATCAATGAGCTGTCCATGTTTAATATTTTTAAAATCAAATAATTGTGGATCACATAGATGAGAAGGGACAATGTTTTGCATTGCGCTAAACATAGTTTCTAAACGTCCGGGATATTGGCGATCCCAATTATTCAGCATGTCTTTGACAACCTGACGTTGTAAATTAGGTTGAGAGCCACACAAATTACAAGGAATAATCGGGAATTGTTTGGCAACAGCATATTTTTCAATGTCTTTTTCTTTACAGTAAGCCAATGGACGAATCACGATATGTCTGCCGTCATCACTGATAAGTTTTGGGGGCATAGATTTGAGTTTACCGCCATAAAACATATTGAGAAATAATGTTGCTAACATATCATCTCGATGGTGTCCTAAAGCGATTTTAGTCGCACCTAATTCTGTGGCGGTGCGGTATAAAATGCCTCGACGTAAGCGAGAGCAAAGAGAGCAAGTGGTTTTCCCTTCGGGAATTTTTTCTTTCACAATGCCATAGGTATTTTCTTCTACAATTTTGTATTCTACGCCGATACGTTGTAAATAGGTTGGTAGCACATCTTCAGGAAAGCCGGGTTGTTTTTGGTCTAAATTAACCGCTACAATATCAAAATTAATCGGGGCATTTAGTTTGAGATTTAATAAAATATCCAGCAAAGTGTAACTGTCTTTTCCACCAGAGAGACAAACCATCACTTTATCGCCCTCTTCAATCATATTGAAATCGGCAATGGCGTTACCTACGTTACGGCGTAACTTCTTCTGCAATTTATTCAGGTTATAGATCTGTTTTTTCTCTTTTTCTGTGTTTTCCATTGGTAATTTTCGTTATAAGTTATTTTTGATTGCGTATAGTAAAGGTTAAATCAAAATTTGCAATCATTTTGAATAGAAAGTGCGGTCGATTTCACTTCAGTTTTGCACTGTTATAACCTAGAAAGATCCTGTATAATCAACATAAATTTTGTCTTTTATTATCGATTTGTGAGAATTTTTTCATGTCAGAAACATCACAAACCATTCCCGAATTGGTTTCGTGGGCGAGGGAGCGCGAATTTTCCCTTAATTTAAACACGGAACGCCTTGCCTTTTTATTGGCAATTTCCCTGTATAACAATGAGCGCCTTGATGGTGAAATGCTTGAGACTGATCTAGTGGATATTTATCGCCATATTTCAGTTGCATTTGAGCAATCTAATGAGACTGTGGCTATTAGGGCTAATAATGCGATTAATGAATTGGTCAAACAGCGTTTTTTAAATCGTTTCAGTAGTGAATTTACTGAAGGATTGGCAATTTATCGTTTAACGCCGTTAGGCGTTGGTGTCTCGGATTATTATATTCGTCAGCGTGAGTTTTCTGCGTTACGTTTATCTGTTCAACTAGCCATTGTGGCTGATGAAATTCAACGCGCATCGGCATCGGCAGAAGAAGGGTTGGAGAAGCAAGAAGACGAATATTATTGGCGGCGTAATGTCTTTGCGCCGTTGAAATATTCGGTAGCAGAAATTTTTGACAGTATAGATTTTTCACAGCGAGTTATGGATGAAAATCAGCAAAGTATTAAAGAGGAAATTGCTGCGTTATTAACTCAAGATTGGCAGGCTGCAATTGCCAGTTGTGAACGATTATTAGATGAAACTTCAGGTAATTTACGAGAATTGCAGGATACTTTAAATGCTGCGGGTGATAAATTACAGGCACAATTGCTGCGTATTCAAGATTGTGTGATGGAACGAGATGACTTGTATTTTATCGAGCAATTGATCGTGGATTTGCAAGCTAAACTTGACCGTATTATGAATTGGGGACAGCAGGCTATTGATTTGTGGATTGGTTATGATCGCCATGTGCATAAATTTATCCGTACCGCTATTGATATGGATAAAAATCGTGTGTTTTCTCAACGGTTACGGCAATCTATTCATCATTATTTTGATGCGCCTTGGTATTTATGGACAGCACAGGCAGAACGTTTGATAGATTTACGAGATGAGGAAATGACGTTACATGGCGATGAGGCGTTGGGAGAGTTACCTGAAGAATTGCAATACGAACAACTTTCTGATTTACATGATCAAATTGTAGATACTATGCAAGGTTTGTTAATTCAATATCGAGAGAAACATAAACCGATTGATTTAAGTTTGGTGTTGAAAGAACAGTTGGAAAATTATCCGCTTTCACGTCATTTTGATGTGGCTCGAATAATTGTAGATCAAGCTGTGAAATTAGGTATGGCGAGCGCTGATTTGTCAGGACAATATTCGCCATGGCAGGAAATTAATAACAAAGGGGCAGAAGTACAAGCCCATATTATTGACGAATATAAATAATTAAGGCAAAAAGATGACAGAAAATATGCAAGATCTTATTTCAACTAAATTAGCGGCCGCCATTGCCAATCCGTTGTTTCCTGAAGTAGATAGTTTATTGCGTTCAGGCCGCCATATTGGTCAGGAACATTTGGATAATTTTGCTTTTTTAGCTGATTTTCAAGCAGAATTAGACGGTTTTTATCGTCGTTATAATGTAGAGTTGATTAGAGCCCCTGAAGGTTTTTTTTATTTGCGCCCGAAAGCAACAACATTAATTTCTCGTTCTGTGCTCAGTGAATTAGAAATGCTGGTGGGCAAAGTTTTGTGTTATTTATATTTAAGCCCGGAACGTTTGGCACAGCAAGGCATTTTTTCTATTCAAGAAGTCTATGATGAATTATTGAATTTAGCTGATGAAAGCAAATTATTGAAAGCAGTAAATTTACGTGCTGGCGGATCGGATTTGGATAAACAAAAATTAGCTGAAAAAGTACGTGCTGCTATAGGGCGTTTACGTCGTTTAGGTATGTTACATACTGTCGGTGAGCAACATAGCGGTAAATTTACTATCTCCGAATCAGTCTTCCGGTTTGGTGCTGAAGTCCGTACAGGTGATGATCCACGAGAGGCGCAATTACGCTTAATTCGTGACGGAGAAGCGGCAACACCGCAATCTTTACAGGCTGCCACAGAGGAAAGTGCGGTAGAAAATGAAGAAGATTTTGATGATGAAGGAGCGGAATAATGGCTGAATTTGAATTAGAGCAAGATAATGTGGAAGATTTAAATACTGTAGCGGGCATGGACGAAAGTGAAGAGAATAATGAAAATCTGTCAGCACTTTCACCTTTTGTAAAAACTGAAGTAGAACGTGGTAAATTTCGCTCATTGACACTGATTAACTGGAATGGTTTTTTTGCCCGTACCTTCGACTTAGATGAATTGGTTACTACCCTTTCAGGGGGCAATGGTGCAGGTAAATCCACAACTATGGCAGGATTTGTTACCGCATTAATTCCGGATTTAACTTTATTACATTTTCGTAATACGACTGAAGCCGGTTCAACAGGTGGTTCTCGTGATAAAGGCTTACACGGCAAATTACGCCCGGGAGTATGCTATGCTGTTTTAGATGTTGTGAATTCTCGTCATCAACGTGTTATCGTCGGTGTCCGTCTTCAACAAGTAGCCGGTCGTGATAAAAAAGTGGATATTAAAACTTTTTCTATTCAAGGCTTGGAATTATCCGTTACACCAACCGCTTTATTGACCGAAAGTATATCAGAACGCCAAGCACGGGTTTTAGGTTTAACCGAATTAAAAGATAGAGTAGATACCTTAAATGCTCAATTTAAACAATATCATTCTGTCGCCGATTATCATGGCATGATGTTTGATCTTGGAATCATTCCACGCCGTTTACGTTCTTCTTCCGACCGTAGTAAGTTTTATAAATTAATTGAAGCCTCGTTATACGGAGGGATTTCCAGTGCGATTACTAAATCCCTGCGTGATTATTTGTTGCCGGAAAATTTAGGCGTACGTAAAGCTTTCCAAGATATGGAAAGTGCATTACGTGAAAACCGAATGACCCTTGAAGCGATTAAAATGACCCAAGCAGATCGGGATTTATTCAAGCATTTAATTACTGAATCCACTAATTATGTGGCTTCAGACTATATGCGTAATGCTAATGATCGCCAAAATAATATTGAAACTGCGTTAAATTTCCGTAAAGAATGGTATTTAGCTAAATCAGAGCAGTATTTATCCCAACATCGTTTGATCGATTTAAGTCGTGAAGCGGCAGAATTGGCGGAAAATGAAAAATCACTGGAAGTGGATCACCAAAGTGCCTTAGATCATTTAAATTTAGTCTTGAATGCCTTACGTCATCAAGAGCGTATTGAACGTTACCAAGAAGATGTGAATGAGCTTACTGAAAAATTGGAAGAACAAAAAATCGTGGTTGAAACTGCGAATGAGCTATTGGAGGAAAGCCAAGCTCAATTTGAACAATATGATCAGGAAGTGGATGAGATTCGTAGCCAATTGGCAGATTATCAACAAGCCTTAGATGCTCAACAAACTCGCGCATTACAATACCAACAAGCAATTCAGGCTTTAGAAAAAGCAAAGAACTTATGTGGTTTAGCAGATTTATCGGTTAAAAATGCGGAAGCCTATCACGAAGAATTTGAATCCGAAGCACAGGCTTTAACGGATAATGTGTTGGATTTAGAACAAAAAATGTCTATCTCTGAAGCTGCAAAGACACAGTTTGATAAGGCTTATCAGTTAGTTTGTAAAATTGCGGGTGAAGTCCCACGTTCTACAGCTTGGGAAAGTGCCAAAGCCTTATTACGTGAATATCCGACTCAAAAAGTTCAAGCACAGCAAACACCACAATTACGAGCTAAATTACATGAACTTGAACAACGTTATGCACAGCAGCAAAGTGCGGTTAAAATTCTGAAAGATTTTAATCAACGTGCTGATTTGGATTTGGAAAGTACCGATGAAATCGAGCAGCATTATACAGAACAAGAAGCTTTAATCGAAGATTATAGTGCGGAGATGTCCGAGCAAGTGGAAAACCGTTCAGAGCTACGCCAAAAACGAGAACAATTGACCGCACTTTTAGCGGAAAAATCACGTCTTGCACCAAGTTGGTTAGCTGCTCAATCTGCTTTAGAACGTTTGATGGAACAAAGTGGCGAGCAATTTAATGATAGTCAAGATGTCATGAATTGTATGCAATCTTTGCTGGAAAAAGAGCGTGAATTGACTATGGCTCGTGATCAGTTAGAACAAAAACGCCAGCAACTAGACATGCAAATTTCCCGTTTAAGTCAGCCCGATGGTTCTGAGGATGCTAGATTAAATGTACTTGCCGAACGTTTTGGGGGAGTATTATTATCTGAACTTTATGATGATGTACCTATTGAAGATGCACCGTATTTCTCCGCACTTTACGGCCCGGCACGCCACGCTATTGTGGTGCGGGATTTAGATGTGGTGAAAGAGCAGTTGGTCCAGTTGGAAGATTGTCCTGACGATTTATATTTAATTGAAGGTGATCCAAGCGAATTTGATGACAGCGTGCTTTCCGCTCAAGAATTAGAAAAAGGCGTTGTAGTACAGGTTTCAGATCGTGAGCTACGTTATTCTAAATTCCCTGAAATTCCCTTATTCGGCCGTGCGGCAAGAGAAAAACATTTAGCTGAATTGGAAGAACAGCGCGATGAAGTTGCGGAACACTATGCTCAACGTGCCTTTGATGTACAAAAATGCCAACGTTTGCACCAGCAATTTAGTCAATTTGTCGGCTTACATTTAGCCTTGGCTTTCCAGCCGGATCCCGAACAACAAATTCGTGAAATTAATCAACAACGTAATGAAATTGAGCGCGAATTGACCGCACTTTCTACGGGCGAACAGCAACTTCGTTTGAAATTAGATAATGCCAAAGAGCAAATGCAGTTGTTGAATAAATTAATTCCACAATTGCATTTGTTGGCGGATGAGAGTTTGCTTGACCGTATTGAAGAATGTCGGGAACAATTGGATTTAGCAGAACAAGATGAAATTTTTATTCGTCAGCATGGTGTGAGCCTGTCACAATTAGAGCCTATAGCTAATACATTGCAAAGCGATCCGGAGAATTATGAACGCTTAAAAAATACATTGTATCAGGCTATTGAACGTCAAAAACAAGCTCAACAGAAAGCTTTTGCATTAGCTGATGTCATTCAGCGACAAGCTCATTTTAGTTATGAAGAAACTGTAACGAAGGAAAGTAATGATTTAAATGAAAAATTGCGTTCTCGCTTAGAGCAAACCCAAGCAAAACGAGAGCAACAACGGGAACAATTACGCCAAAAACAACAACAATTTGCTCAATATAATCAGCTGTATATTCAATTACAAAGTGCTTTTGATAGTAAAAATCAAATGTTGTCAGAGCTGATTACAGAAGTGAATGAATTGGGTGTGCGTGCCGATGCAGGTTCGGAAGAACGTGCAAGAGCCAGAAAAGATGAATTATATCAACAACTTTCAACCAGCCGCCAACGCCGTTCTTATGTGGAAAAACAATTGACGTTGATCGAAAGTGAAGCAGAAAACCTTAACCGTCGTATTCGTAAAGCAGAACGTGATTATAAACAACAACGTGAAATTGTCGTAGCAGCAAAAATCAGTTGGTGTGTGGTGTTGCGTTTATCTCGCCATTCCGATGTAGAAAAACGTTTAAATCGCCGTGAATTGGCTTATTTATCTGCCGATGAATTGCGCTCTATGTCGGATAAAGCCTTAGGTGCATTGCGTACAGCAGTAGCGGATAATGAATATTTGCGTGATAGCCTGCGTCTTTCCGAAGACAGTCGCAAGCCGGAAAATAAAGTAAAATTCTTTATTGCCGTGTATCAACATTTGCGTGAACGTATTCGCCAAGATATTGTGAAAACAGATGATCCTATTGATGCAATCGAGCAAATGGAAATTGAGCTTTCCCGTTTAACCGATGAATTGACCGGTCGTGAACATAAATTGGCGATCAGTTCGGAAAGTGTGGCGAATATTATGCGGAAAACCATTCAACGGGAACAAAATCGTATTCGTATGCTTAACCAAGGCCTACAAAATATTGCTTTTGGTCAAGTTAAATCCGTTCGTTTAGTAGTGAATATTCGTGATACGCACGCAATGCTGTTAGATGCATTATCTGGTAATCAAACCGAATACCAAGATCTCTTTACTGATAACAAAATGACTTTCTCGGAAGCGATTGCTAAATTGTATCAACGCTTAAATCCGCATATTGATATGGGCCATCGTACCGCTCAAACCATTGGTGAAGAGTTGTTGGATTACCGCAATTATTTGGATCTTGAAGTAGAAGTTTATCGTGGAGCAGATGGTTGGTTGCGTGCTGAAAGTGGTGCGCTTTCTACCGGTGAAGCCATTGGTACGGGTATGTCGATTTTATTAATGGTTGTGCAAAGCTGGGAAGAAGAAAGCCGTCGTATTCGAGGTAAAGATATTGTGCCTTGTCGCTTATTGTTCCTTGATGAAGCAGCGCGTTTGGACGGCAAATCCATTTCCACCTTATTTGAGTTGTGCGAGCGTTTAGATATGCAATTATTAATTGCTGCACCTGAAAATATCAGTCCGGAAAAAGGCACAACTTACAAACTGGTACGTAAAATTTCAGGCAATCAAGAACAAGTTCATGTTGTCGGATTACGTGGGTTTGGTGCAACAGAGTAGTTAACTAAAAGAAAAAGTGCGGTTAAAAAAATGTATTTTTTGACCGCACTTTTATGGTTTCATGATATGAAAATGCTTATTTAGGAGGACATTAATGCATTATTTAATATTAGCTATTTTATGTAGCGTTTCCGTTTCTGTCTTATTTAAATTAACTAAAAAATATCAAATTATCACCGCACAAATGATCGCTTTTGGGTATGTTGTCGCATTATCATTGAGCTATTTTTTGCTATCGCCGAATTTTAACGGTTTAACTTTTACAGAATTTTTTGCACAAAGTGATGCAAAATCCATTTTTATCAGCTTGGGGATTTTATTACCTGTAGGGTTTCTTGTGATGTCTAAAGCAGTGGAATATGGTGGTATTGTGCGAACAGATGCAGCACAACGTTTAGCCTTATTCTTACAAATTATTGCTGCTGTAGTCATTTTTGGGGAAACTTTGAGTGATATGCGAATTGCCGGTGTAGTTGTGGCATTTTTAGCCTTATTTTTCTTATTAAGTAAACCGGCCGGAGCGCTTGAAAATGCTTCTAAAGTTGCTTTAGCTCTTGCCGGTGTGTGGTTAATTTGGGGAACAACAGGGATTTTATTTAAGAAAATTGCCTTAATGGGGGGCGTATTCCCAACCACATTATTTATCACCTTTGTATTAGCGGCCATAATTATGTTCATCTATCTGCTTTTAAAACGTACACAATGGACGATATCCAGCCTTATTGCGGGTATTATTTTAGGCTGTTTAAATTTTGGTAATATTCTTTTTTACATCTATGCTCATCAATCCTTCAAAGAAAACCCAACAATTGTATTTGCTACTATGGATCTTGGGGTTATCTGTCTTGGTACATTAGTCGGAGCCGCAATATTTAAAGAAAAAATCAGCAAATTTAATGGACTCGGGATTTTATTGGGTCTTATCGCTATTTTATTGTTGCGGGTTTAAAATAACCACACTTTGAATAAATTGAATAAAAAGTGCAGTCAATAAATTATCATTTTTAAATGATCGATAAAGAATTTCGCACAATTTTAAGGTGTTGTGTATGCAAAATGATTTCAGTTTTTTTATTTATGACTATGAAAGTTTTGGCGTAAATCCGTCCATGGACAGACCGGCTCAATTTGCCGGTATCCGTACAGATAAAGATTTTAATATTATTGGTGAACCTGTGATGTTTTATTGTAAGCAAACCAATGATTATTTACCTTCGCCGGAAGCCGTATTAGTGACTGGAATTACGCCACAAGAAAGTAATCAAAAAGGGTTATCAGAACCCGAATTTGCATCAGCCATATTAGCCGAATTTAGCCAGCCTAATACTTGTGTTATGGGCTATAACAATATTCGTTACGATGATGAAATGACCCGTTATACATTCTTCCGTAATTTTATTGATCCTTATGAATATAGTTGGAAAAATGGTAATTCCCGTTGGGATTTGTTAGATGTGGTTAGAGCTTGTTACGCATTGCGCCCGGAAGGCATTGAATGGGCTTATGATGATGAGGGAATGCCGAGTTTTCGTCTGGAAAAACTCACTCAAGCTAATGGTATTGCACATGAAAATGCGCATGATGCGATGTCCGATGTTTATGCAACTATTGCAATGGCAAAATTAATTAAGGAAAAACAACCTAAATTATTCCAATTTTTCTTTGAACATCGTGGGAAGAGGGAAGTGGAGAAGTTAATTGATACCGCAGAAATGATGCCATTGGTGCATGTTTCCGGCATGCTTGGTAATTATCGTGGAAATTGTACGTGGATTGCTCCTATCGCTTGGCATCCAACTAATAAAAATGCGGTAATTGTTTGTGATTTATCGCAAAATATTGGAGATTTATTGAATAAAAGTGCGGTGGAATTAAAAGAAAATTTATATACCAAAAAATCAGAACTTGAAGAACAAGGTATTTTACCTGTCCCCTTAAAATTAGTGCATATTAATAAATGCCCAATTCTAGCACCTGCAAAAACCTTATTACCTGAAAATGCACAACGTTTGGGCATTGATAGAACATTTTGCTTAGAAAATCTCAAGAAACTGAAAAATTCCTTTGAGGTGCGGTCAAAAGTGGAGGAGATTTTTAAAGATGAACGTCAATTTGAAAAAAGCGATAATGTTGAAGCGAGCTTATACGAAGGCTTCTTTAGTTCAAATGATAAAAACAATATGGCTATATTACGTCAGCTACCGCCTGAAAAACTTAGCGAACATAATTTGAGTTTTGAAGATCCACGCATAACAGAATTATTATTTCATTATCGTGCAAGACATTTCTACAAAACTCTAAGCCGAGCAGAACAACTAAAATGGGAAAAATATCGTCGCTGTAGATTAGAAAAAAGTGCGCTAGCTTTTAGCGAAAGTTTGCAAAAATTGGCTGAAGAATACTCTGGAAATCAAAAAGCATTACATTTACTGCAACAAGTTTATGAATATGCTTCTAAATTATTAGATTAAAATTATAGTGATCTTGTCACAACAATATAAAAAAGAAAAGCTAAATTAAATTTGCTTTTCTTTTTTTATTCTCCAAAGAAAATCCCCATTAAATCACACAGATTTTACATAGCGTTGTCAATGTGAAATTGTTATATCAGTTTTACTTTTTAGAATATCCATCTTTACAAAAGCCCTAAATATCAAAAATAAAGTTAATAAAATGAAATGGAATTAAGTGATAAGCTTGCATAAACACAGTTGCTGTCTTGCTTTAAAAGTATTTGTTACTTGTGTATAAGTCTGTGATTTTATTATTACGTAGTTTTTACTTACCATATAACTTATTTCGCATAATGTATATTATGTTAAATATAACCATAGATTAAGTCACACTTAAACACGCAATTTTCTGGGAAAGACGAATAATATTGCATGCACAGAATTTGCACGAAATTAAAAATTGAAAAATGAATGAAAAAACGAGAGAATTTTTAAAATCCTACTTTTAGCTAATTAATTGATTTTATTATTTATTGTGATGAGGTCACTTTTTTAGAGTAAATTACGCTATTATCTATGATAAAAACTGGCAATTTAGAGAGAAAACAGGCACAATATATGTGAATATTAGATAATAGGTTTAGAATTAAAATGGATTTATTAGTGAGTTTTTTTACTGATTATGGGTATTGGGCTGTTTTATTTGTCTTAATTATTTGTGGTTTTGGTGTGCCGATTCCTGAAGATATTACTTTGGTTTCTGGTGGTATTATTGCTGGCCTCTACCCTGATAATGTTAATGTACATATTATGTTATTTGTCAGTATGTTCGGTGTATTATTTGGTGATAGTGTGATGTATTGGCTTGGTCGAATTTACGGTGCAAAAATTTTAAAATTTAAACCAATTCGTAAAATTGTTAATTTAAAACGGCTGAGAATGGTACGCCAAAAATTTGATCAATACGGTAATCGTGTTTTATTTATTGCCCGCTTTTTACCTGGGTTAAGAGCTCCAATTTATATGATTTCAGGCATAACACGTCGCGTCAGTTATACTCGCTTTGTTCTTATTGATTTTTTTGCAGCAATTATTTCAGTGCCAATTTGGGTCTATTTGGGGTTCCATGGAGCTAATAATCGTGAATGGTTAATAGAACAAATTAAAACAGGACAGACTGGATTATATATTGTCCTTGTATTATTAGCTGGTTTTATCATTTTTAAAGTTTATAAAGCAAAAAAGAAAAATAACTTATTCTAAAAAAGTGCGGGTTCTACCGCACTTTTTTAATGCTCATCAATGACAAATTTAAACCAATCAATCACATCTTTTTCATGAATACCATTTTGAATTAAAATATTTGCATTTTTGACAGAATTTAGGTTATTTGATATTAAAGGATGCCAATCAAATAAAGGTTTTCCTTCATATAATAAACGATATGCACAAGTTGAAGGCAACCAGCCGAAATCCGGTAGATTTGTCTTGGTGAGTTTGGTGCACTCTTTCTCTAAATTAAAACGTTCACAATAATTACCGCACTTTCCTGTTTCTAAATCCAGTAAATTACAGGCAATTCGCGTATAATAAAGTTTCTGTCGCTTTCCTCTACCCTCGATAAATTTCCGATAACAACATTTGCCACAACCATCACACAATGCTTCCCATTCGGCATCATTCATTTCTAGTAGGGATTTTTGTTCCCAAAATCGTTCTTGTATCATTTGTGTTAAACAAAAATGCGATCAAATTGACCGCACTTTTTAGTATTCTCTAACGATTAATGGAGATTTCTCGGCTGTGTTTATCTATTTTTAAGCCTGAATGAGAGCCTTCAGCACCATTAAAATAAATATCTTTTCCAGCACAAGCAGTTAAAAATATCGTCGTAAATAAGATTAAAATTGTTTTTTTCATTTAAAATCCTTCTTTTAAGCTGACAGTTAAGTTGAATACCAAATGATCTGCCCGACTGTCTTTGTTATCTGCACAATAATAGCCTTCTCTTTCAAATTGATAAGCCTTTTCAGGTTCCGCATTCGCTAAGCTGACTTCCACTACCCCATGTTTAATCACTAAAGAATTAGGGTTAATTGCTGCAATAATATCTTCTTCCGCTCCCGGATTTTGCATATTAAACAAACGGGAATATTGACGGAATTCTGCCGGTAAGTTTTCCGTAGCAGAAACCCATTGGATGACACCTTTCACTTTACGTCCGTCCGCAGGATTTTTACCCAAAGTTTCCGGATCATAAGTACAATAAACGGTGCGAATATTTCCCTGTTCATCTTTTTCAACCCGTTCGGCTTTAATCACATAAGCATTACGCAAACGGACTTCTTTACCCAAAACCAAACGTTTATAATGTTTGTTGGCTTCTTCTTGGAAATCTGCTTGATCAATATAGATTTCTTTGGTAAACGGCATTTGACGTTCGCCTAATTCCGGACGATTCGGGTGATTAGGTGCGGTCAGAATTTCACGGGTTTCTAAATTTTCAATCACAATTTTTAGCGGATTAATTACGGCCATTGCACGAGGGGCATTGGTATTTAAATCATCACGAATACAGCTTTCTAAAGCACTGAATTCCACTAAATTATCTTGTTTGGTTACACCAATACGGCGACAAAATTCGCGCAATGCTGCCGGTGTGTAACCACGGCGACGTAGGCCTGAAATAGTTGGCATGCGAGGATCATTCCAACCATCAACTACACCTTCAGTAACTAATTTCAATAGTTTACGTTTAGACGTTAACGTACCTTCTAAATTTAAACGGGAAAATTCATATTGATGTGGTAACGGACGCTCGATAGAAATATTATCCAGAACCCAATCATATAAACGTCGATTATCTTGGAATTCCAATGTACAAATTGAATGAGTAATACGTTCAATGGCATCGGAAATACAATGGGTAAAATCATACATCGGGTAAATACACCATTTGTCACCGGTTTGGTGATGGCTGGCGAATTTAACACGATAAAGTACCGGATCTCTCATGACAATAAACGGCGAGGCCATATCTATTTTGGCGCGTAGACAGGCTTTTCCTTCGGCAAATTCACCGTTTTTCATTTTTTCAAATAATGCTAAATTTTCTTCCACAGAACGATCACGATAAGGACTGTTTTTACCGGGTTCAGTTAATGTACCACGGTATTCACGCATTTCGTCCGGCGATAATTCATCAACATAAGCCAAGCCTTTTTCAATTAATTCAATGGCATAGCCATAAAGCTGGTCAAAATAATCGGAAGCATAGCGAGGCTCTCCTTCCCATTTGAATCCTAACCATTCGACATCTTGCTTGATAGAATCCACATATTCTACATCTTCTTTAACCGGATTGGTGTCGTCAAAACGCAAATTACATTTGCCTTGATAATCTTGAGCAATACCAAAATTTAAACAAATTGATTTTGCATGTCCAATATGCAAATAGCCGTTTGGCTCCGGTGGGAAACGAGTGTAAACCTTTTGATGTTTTCCATTGGCTAAATCCTCGTCAATGATTTGACGGATAAAGTTTGTCGGGCGATTTTCTTCTGATAATTCAATGTGTTCTGTTGTCATAAAGGTGTTAATTAGTTGAAAAAAATTACGCTTATTCTACCCTTTTTGTGACCAGATTAAAAGTAGGCAGAAAGCGTATACAAAACTGTGTTAGAATTGACCGCACTTTTCATCTAAATTTATATTAATTCAATTTGATTATCCAAAAAATGAAAAAGAAACCAATCATTATTCTTCTGGCTCTCTTAATTGCCGGTTCATCTACGTATTTTTTTATGCCAAATACAACACAATCCCCTACTTTTTTAACTGAAGAAGTAAAAAGAACTAATATTTTTAAAACCGTTGTGGCCTCAGGCACAATTGAGAGTGCTAATAAAGTCAATGTAGGTTCTCAAGTTTCCGGCAAAATTATTCGTCTTTATGTGAAATTAGGTCAGGAAGTTAAACAAGGTGATCTCATTGCTCAAATTGATTCAACGACTCAAATGAATATGTTAAATACAAAAAAAGCGGCATTGGCAAGTTATAAAGCTCAACTTCAAGCTAAAAATACGATTTTTCAGACTGCACTTTCTCAATATGAACGCCAATCTAAACTTTACGCACAAAAATCAACCTCCCTTGATAGTATTAATTCTGCAAAGAACAGTTTGGAAATGGCAAAAGCGGAGGTTAAAGTCTTAGAGGAAAATGTGAAACAAGCGGAAATTGAGGTCAATACTGCGGAAACGAATTTAAACTATACGAAAATTACCTCACCAATTGATGGTACGATTATTTCAACGCCTATTTCGGAAGGACAAACGGTTAATGCCAATCAAACAACCCCAACGATTGTCACCGTCGCTAATCTAGACAAAATGCGGATTAAGCCACAAATTGCTGAAGGCGATATTATTCAGGTCAAAGCCGGTCAGGAAGTCAGGTTTAAAACTTTATCGGATAATAATCAATTTTATCAAGGCATTATTGAAAGTGTTGATCCGGCGACAACCACGATAACGGATGCAAGTTCAACAACATCAAGTTTATCAGCAAGTTCTTCATCTGCCAGTGCGGTTTATTATTATGCCAATATGTTAATTGATAATCCCAATCGAGCGTTACGAATAGGCATGACAACGGAAAATACCATTAAAATTGCTGAAGCAAAAAATGTGCTATCCGTGCCGAATATGGCATTACAACGTCGTGATGAACAATATGTGGTGCAAGTATTAAAGGAAAAGGATGAGGTAGAACAACGTATTGTAAATATTGGCATACACAATGATGCCAGAACAGAAATTACATCGGGATTACAAGAAGGTGAAATAGTGATCTTGTCACAGGTTTCATCAGGCGAAAAAGTCGGTACACCAATGCGTACTCCAAGATTATTTTAAACCTGTGGTAGATTTATGAACATTATTGAAATCAATAAACTAAACCACTATTTCGGTGAGGAAGAAAATCGAGTTCATATCCTAAAAGATATTTCGTTGCATATAGAAAAAGGCGACTTTGTTGCGATTATTGGACAATCAGGTTCAGGTAAATCCACCTTAATGAATATCATTGGCTGTTTAGATACACCAAGTAGCGGATCCTATAAAATTCATGGGAGAGAAACAGCAAAACTAAATTCAGATGAACTTTCTGATTTACGCAGTCAAAAATTTGGCTTTATTTTTCAACGTTACAATTTGCTCTCTACTCTCTCTGCTAAAGAAAATGTCGCTTTACCGGCGATTTATGCAGGTCAATCACAAAATGAACGCTTGGCTCGCGCTACTCAATTATTAAAAAAATTAGGGTTAAATGATAAACAGGAAAACAAACCTAACCAGCTTTCCGGAGGGCAACAGCAACGAGTGAGTATTGCGAGAGCCCTAATGAATGGCGGTGAAATTATTTTAGCCGACGAACCAACCGGTGCATTAGATTCACATAGCGGTGCAAATGTCCTGTCTATTCTACATGAATTACACCGTGAAGGGCATACCATTATTATGGTAACACACGATAAAGAGATTGCAGATCAAGCGAATCGCATTATTGAAATTAAAGACGGTGAGATTATTGCTGATACACAAAAATATACAGTAAAAAGTGCGGTAGAAAATACCCCTGTTTTAAAAAAAGCTGTGGGTTTTAGCAAAGATCAACTGATTGAAGCTTTCCGTATGTCCGTCAGTGCCATTATTGCCCATAAAATGCGTTCCTTATTAACTATGTTAGGTATTATTATTGGGATTACCTCTGTGGTGTCCGTTGTTGCATTAGGTAATGGTTCTCAGCAGAAAATTCTTTCTAATATTAATGGGTTAGGTACAAATACCATGACTATTTTTAACGGCACGGGATTTGGTGATCGTTGGGCTGCGCATATGCAAAATTTAACTGTTGCCGATGCTACTGCTTTAGAACAACAAAGCTATATTCAATATGTTACGCCTAATAATTCAACCAGTGGTTTAATAGTATATGGAAATCAATCCTTTGCATCTTCTAATATGCGTGGTGTCGGTGAACAATTTTTTTCGGTAGAAGGGCAAAAATTAACTCAAGGGCGGTTAATTTCCGAACAAGACATTGTAGACAGTGGTTCCGTGGCTATTTTAGATGAAAAATCAAAAAGGGCGATTTTTCCCAATGAAAATCCTATCGGAAAAATTGTGCATTTTGCTCAAAGACCATTACGAGTGATTGGTATCGTTTCAGATCGTCAAATGTCCTCACCTAACAGCACGTTGAATATATATATTCCCTATACTACGCTAATGCATAAAATTACAGGGGGAAATAAAATTAATTCAATTACAGTCAAAATTGCTGATAATGTAAATACAATAGTCGCTGAAAAAGGCATTACCGAACTTTTAACTGCTCGTCACGGTAAAAAAGATTTCTTTATTATGAACACGGATACTATTAAGCAAACCGTAGAAAGTACAACAGGCACAATGAAATTGCTTATTTCTTCCATCGCATTTATTTCCTTGATTGTAGGCGGAATCGGGGTGATGAATATTATGTTGGTTTCTGTGACTGAGCGGACAAAAGAAATTGGTGTGCGTATGGCTATTGGAGCAAGAAAACGGCATATTTTGCTTCAATTTTTAATTGAAGCTGTATTAATTTGTGTAATTGGTGGTGTGTCCGGTATTTTGCTTTCATTAATTATAGGTAGCCTTTTTAATTTGTTTATTCAAGATTTCCCTATGGCTTTTTCAACTTTTTCAGTGGTGGCCGCTATTTTGTTTTCCAGCCTGATTGGTATTATGTTTGGTTATATGCCGGCAAAAAAAGCTGCTCAGTTAGATCCAATTATAGCATTGGCTCGGGAATAATTTTGTTTCTGTGGTAGAAAAAAACAAAATTTCTGTTAAAATAATTAAAAATGAACGAACGTTCATTTAGTGAAAAATAGAATAAAAAAGAAGTGCGGTCAAAATTATCGAATTTCTGACCGCACTTTCTTAGTAAATAAGGATAATTTATGCTAAAACTCAATAAAATTGCTTTAGGTCTACTGATTTCCAGCGCATTAGCCGGTTGTGCAAACATTAGTGACAGTTATAAGACTAGTCAAGAAGATTACAACCAATATGCAGAATTGACCCGGCAATATCAAGTGAAAGAAGATTGGTGGTCGCTATATGGCGATATGCAATTAAATAAAGTGGTTGAACAAGCTTTAGCTAATAATAAAGACTTGGCAAAAGCCGCAATTGCAGTAAACCAAGCCTTATACAATGCAAACTTATTGGGTGCAGATTTAGTACCAAATTTCAGTGGCACACAATCGGGATCCAACTCAACTGCTTCTCGCCCGATTGATACCTCAGCCAATTCAACTATTCGTCATACAGGCTCCTTGCAAGTCAGCTATACACTGGACTTATGGCGCCGTTTGGCCAATATGGCTTCGGCTGCGGAATGGACTCACGCAGCTACCGAACAAGATTTAGAAGCTACTCGTTTATCTTTAATAAACTCTGTCGTACTCAGTTATTATCAAATGGCATATTTAAATGATGCTATTATTGCAACCAATGACAGTATCAAATATTACACTCAAATCAATCAGATTATGCAAAATCGTATGGCACAAGGTGTTGCTGATAGAGCAAGTGCAGATCAAGCACAACAAGCTGTTTTAGCTGCTCGTAATAATTTAATCAATTATGAAACACAACGGAAAACTGCCGAAAAAACTTTGCGTAACTTATTGAATTTAAAACCAAATGAATCATTAAATATTCAATTTCCTCATATTTTGGATGTAAAAGAAACTAAAGTAAATTTAAATGTGCCTGTTTCTACTATTGCCAATCGTCCTGATGTAAAAGCAAATTTATTCCGTTTAAGCAGCGCATTTAATAATACAAAAGCTATGCAAAAATCTTGGTTCCCAACGATCAGTTTAGGTGGCTCGATTTCTTCTTCAGGTAATAAAGTCAATAATGCCTTTGAAAATCCGATGGCGGCTGGTACTTTAGGCATCAGCTTGCCTTTCTTGGATTGGAATCATGTGAGATGGAATGTAAAAATTTCTGAAGCGGCTTATGAAACAGCCCGTTTGAACTATGAAAAAGGTATCACAACCGCATTAAATGATATTGATACCAATTATTTTACATATACCCAAGCACGCCAAAGTTTTGCGAATTTGAAACAAAAATACGAATATGATCAACGTATTACCCAATATTATCGTAATCGTTATAATGCAGGTGTTTCCGAGTTAAGAGAATGGCTGGTTGCCGCCAATACGGAAAAAGCCTCACAATTGGCGATTTTGAATGCCAAATATCAATTAATCCAAAATGAAAATGCCATTTATAGCTCAATGGGTGGCTATTACTCCACAAAGTAAAATAAACATCATAGAAAGGCTGTTTTACAGCCTTTTTTAAAGCGCATTTTTAGGTTATATCAATGTTAAATAAATTTGATTATTGGCTCATTCATCATACAATAAATCCAGAATTGAAAGGCATAAAACGCTTTTTAATCGAATTTTTATTTTTTGGACTGAAAGAAGCAAGAGCTTGTTTATTTGCCGGATTATTTTTTATTGCAATGTTTATGGTTCCTAAAGCCGGTATATTAGGATTACCCCGTTACGATGTCTTATTAATATTTGCTCTTGCGGTACAAGTTGCCATGTTTTATTTCAAGTTAGAAACTTGGGATGAAATAAAATCTATCACTTTATTTCATATCGTAGGTTTTGCCTTAGAACTCTTTAAAACCTCAGCCTCTATTCAATCTTGGGCTTATCCTGATTTTGCCTATACCAAAATCGGCGGCGTTCCTTTATTCACTGGTTTTATGTATGCAGCGGTAGGCAGTTATATTATTCAGGCATGGCGATTATTCGATCTAAAAATTCATAGCCATCCCCCCTATTGGCTGGCAACATTAAGTGCGGTATTAATTTACTTAAATTTCTTTACTCATCACTATATTGGCGATTATCGTTGGTATTTTACAGCCTTTGTTTTAGGGTTATATGCTCGTACAATAGTAAGTTTCAAACCTTATGATGTTCATCGCCAAATGCCATTATTGCTTTCCTTTGTTTTAATCGGTTTCTTTATTTGGCTGGCTGAAAATATTGGCACAATTGCCGGTATTTGGCGTTATCCAAATCAGATTGGTGCTTGGTCTATGGTACATTTAGGTAAATGGAATTCTTGGGCATTATTAGTCATTATGACATTCACTATTATTGCCAATTTAAAGCATATAAAACATAGTATTCAAGTGTCTAAAGACTAAAAAAGACAAGGTAAAAACCTTGTCTTTTTGCATTATTGGACTTTTAAATTTTTAAATTAAGAGGGAATTTCACAACTCGCTAATAGGGGGATTATTCAACAAGAGGAATAATTTTGGTCGCATGAGAGCCTTTTTCGCCATGTAAAACATCAAAATTGACTTTTTGCCCGGCTTTTAATGAACGATATCCATCCATTTCAATTACAGAATAATGAGCAAAAATATCTACATCACTCCCTTCTGCATTGATGAAGCCGAATCCTTTTGCATTATTAAACCATTTTACAACACCAACTTCCATACTATACCTCTATGGTTAAATAGATTTACAACAAAATAAGGCAATTGCCCTATCACTGTCGGCATATTGGTATAAAACCTGAGATTATGCAACTACCAATATTTAAAAATGCTACATAGATCACAAAATTTTTTTACTTTTTATTCGGTAGATTGTAATTGAGGTATTTTTTCTATTGTTTTTTCGTAGTGGCAGGAACGATAGGTGAATGCACTGAGTAAAACAATCAGCATAATTAAAATCTGTAGCAATCGCTTTTTAGTCAGTTTTTCTGCGGCCATTTTTTACTCCTAAACACATTTATTACTTCTTAAACAGCCTGTTTAATGGTATTATTTATTGAGTTAGATCAATATTATCACATTTTATTAGAACAAAATGAAAGTTTTAAATCTCGAACCCAATAAAATTGGTCGTAAAATTCAATCCGGTGGTTGTGCTATTCATTGTCAAGATTGCAGTATCAGCCAACTTTGTATTCCTTTTACGCTCAATGAACATGAACTTGACCAGCTTGATAACATTATCGAACGGAAAAAACCGATTCAAAAATCACAAGTCTTATTCAAAGCCGGTGATAAACTAAATTCGATTTATGCTATTCGTTCCGGCACCATTAAATCTTATACGATCAGTGAAACAGGTGAAGAACAAATTACTTCTTTTCACTTACCGGGTGATTTAGTGGGCTTTGATGCCATTATGAATATGGAACATCCAAGTTTTGCAGAAGCATTAGAAACCGCTATGGTATGTGAAATTCCTTTCGATATTTTAGATGATCTTTCAGGTAAAATGCCAAAACTTCGCCAGCAAATTATGCGTTTGATGAGTAATGAGATTAAAAGTGATCAGGAAATGATTTTATTACTTTCTAAAATGAACGCAGAAGAACGTTTAGCCGCTTTTATTCATAATTTATCTAAACGCTACTCGGCTCGAGGCTTTTCTGCTCGAGAATTTCGTTTAACAATGACCCGAGGTGATATTGGTAATTATTTAGGCTTAACCGTTGAAACGATCAGTCGTTTACTTGGCCGTTTTCAAAAAAGTGGAATGATTTCTGTGCAGGGGAAATATATCACGATTAATGATATGAATGCGCTATCTGAAATGGCACATTCTACCAAACCAAAAACCAAAAGCTCGGTCTAAACTCACCATACTTTTCATTTTTTACTGTGAAGTAATTTAAAAAAACGTGCGTTACTTCACAGTTTTCACTTTTCTATCTTGTCATTTTTTATGATCTACTCTATGCTACGCCCAAATAATTAACTTATGGGAATGCAACCTAATGAAATTTAATCATATTCTTGTTATTTTAAATCCGGAAAATGATAAACAATATGCTTTAGCTCGAGCAGTTCGTTTGGTGGATGAACAAAAAAGTGAAACGTCCGTAAAAATTACTTTATTTTTAACAGCTTATGAACTTTCCTATGAAATGTCAGCGCTTCTCTCTTCTGATGAGCGACAAGAAATGTTGAATACGGTAATTGCACAACGGAAAAAAGAAATTGAACCTTATATAGAAAAATATGCCCATCCACTGATCGAATTTGATGCAAAAGTAGTATGGAACAGTAATGAAGCAGAGGCTATTGCTGCCGAATTTGAACAATATCAATATGATCTGGTAGTGAAATACACAAAAGAGGAAGAAAGTCTTGCTTCGCTAATCTTTACACCCATGGATTGGCAATTATTGCGTAAATGCCCTGTGCCTATGTTGATGGTGCGTGATGGTGATTGGAAACATCAACGCCGTATTTTAGTGGCAGTGAATGTATCCGGCGATGAAGATTATCATGCGGAATTTAACAAATCGCTGACATCTATCGGTATTGACTTAGCCACTAATTTAGAACGTGGTAATATTCATTTAGTGGCAGCTTATCCGCCAACACCTGTCAATATGGCAATTGACTTACCTGAATTTCATAACACAGAATACACTAACGGTATTCGTGGCCAGCATTTAATTAATATGAAAGCATTGCGACAACAATTCGGTATTAATGAGGATCATACCCATGTCCGTGAAGGTTTCCCTGAGGAAGTGATTCCACAAGTAGCAAAAGAGCTTGAAGCTGAATTAGTTGTGCTTGGCACCGTGGGGAGAACCGGTTTATCTGCTGCTCTACTAGGTAATACCGCAGAGCATGTTATTAGTCGATTAAAATGCAATTTATTAGCTATTAAACCAACAAAATAGTCTAAAAGAAATCAATAACTCAAAAGTGCGGTAAAAATCACCGCACTTTTTAATGAAAAAGGAATAAAGAATGATTGAAAATACAAGGCTCTCCCCAGATGAAGCCATTGATATGGCGTATGATATTTTTCTTGAAATGGCCGGAGAAAATCTCGATCCCGCTGATATCACGTTATTTAATTTGCAATTTGAAGATCGTGGTGGTGTAGAGTTTGTGGAAACCGCTGACAACTGGGAAGAAGAAATCGGTGTTCTCATTGATCCTGATGCTTATGCGGAAGTTTGGATTGGCTTAATTAATGAACAAGATGAAATGGATGATGTGTTTGCTAAATTCCTAATATCTCATCAAGCGGAAGAACGGCAATTTCATGTGATTTGGAAAAAATAAGGAATAAAAAAGGCAAATTAACCTTTTTTATTCGTGAATTGTTTTCATATACATCAATCGATCAATATTGTTGAGATACTTTCCTAAATCCCGTTCTTCCGGTTTATGTAAATAAGGAATTTCACCAAGCAAAGGTGCGTTAATTTTTTGCTGTAGCACCTCGATAATTTCAGCATAGTGGCTAAGACAAGGATTAATACGATTTGCCACCCATCCTAATAAAGGTACGCCTTTGGCGAGGATAGATTCAGTGGTCATTAAAGCATGGTCAATACAGCCTTCTTTAATCCCTACAACAAGAACCACAGGCATTTTTTTTTCTTTAATCCAATCAGCAAAACTATATGAACGGTTAATTGGTGTAAGCCAGCCAAAAGAACCTTCGACCAAAACAGATTGATAGCGACTATTTAATGCCTCTAAATCTCGATTGATTTTATCAATGTTAATTAGTCGGCTATCTTCTGTTAGCATTGGCATTTTATGGCTGAAAGTGTAACTATTAATTTCCTCATAAGTGACATTTTCTTGGGTTGAATTGAGTAACGTCATTACATCTGCATTATCTTGTGATGAATAATCGCCTTCCTGTCTTGAAATATGATCAGAATAAACTGGTTCGTTACAACCGCAGGCAATAGGTTTAAAACCCACTATTTGCACTCCCGACTTCTGTAAAGCTTGAATAATTGCCCGACTACTTACTGTTTTACCCACGCCTGTATCTGTGCCGGTAACAAAAAAGCAACTCATCTTAATACCCTCTTTAATATATTCCAACGCATTCTACTTAGCTATTTAGAGGGAAAATTTGAGCTGGCTCAATTTTTGTGAAATTTTGTCGCTTTTTATGTGAAATTTTTGATCGATAACAAATTTTTTAAGCCACTATAACGTTTTGTTGGTGTTTTTACTGCAGAAATCCATACCAATTTATGACCAAAAATAGTTAATTTCACTTTAGCCCGAGTTACAGCGGTATAAATTAATTCTTTACTTAATATGGCACTTTTTTCCGAAGGTAGTACAAAAAACGTATGAGAGAATTCTGACCCCTGTGATTTATGTACCGTCATTGCAAAGGCCGTTTCAGATTTCGGCAGACGACTAGGCAAAACAGCTCGAAATTCACCCGTACTTTGTACTTTTCCTTGCACGATTTTACCGGCTTTTAATTCAAACCAAACTCGTCCTTCACCTTTTTCATCAACCAAATATAACCCGATATCGCCATTGTATAAATTAACGTGACTATCATTTTCCGTAATCATGATCGGCTTACCGTTATACCATTCACGCGCCTGTCTAAAAGAAATAAGCCCTTTATTTTTTAATGTATTGGCAATTTCTTTATTCAAATTATCTACGCCCAACAAGCCAACTCTAAGTGCGGTTAAAAATCGTTGCTTTTTGAATGCTTCGAAAATTAGAGTTAATTTGTCCTTATTCAGGGGGGAATCTGATGTAGCCAATATCAAATAATCTTGATATTGCTCTATGGCACATCGCATCACCTGTTTGAGTGTTATTTGAGGATCGGTATTTTCGTAAACCGTTAAATCTGTAAAGCTCTCTGATTTTAGCCTTTGCCAACTTTCCTCTCCCTGTGCATTATTAATGTCTTCTGCTAATATACCAATCCCCGAATTGCCGTCAAAACGGCGACTTTCCCGTAAATAACAAATATAATCCCGAACGGGATCGCCTTGAGTATGACTTGGCAATTGTTGTCCTGTTGTTTGAGCTAAATAACGGGTTAATTCCTCACTATAATTTTGCTCAGAAAACTGCCCCAACTCCCCCAAAATTGCACCGGCTTCTACAGAGGAAAGCTGATCTTTATCACCAATTAAAATCAATTTTGTCTTCTTTTTTAAGGCTTGTACTAATTTTGCCATCATAGATAAATCCACCATGGATGCCTCATCAATCACCAGCAAATCAATAGGTAACGGATTTTGTGGATTAAATTGAGTCTCCTCACTGAATTGCCGAACGCCAAGTAATCTATGCAGAGTTTGGCTTTCGGTATTAATACTATGGCGTAATTGAGCAAATTTTTGTTGATCGGTCAGCGATTTTTCTGCAATCTGGCTTTCGAGTTGATTAAAGGTATTCTCAATACTTTCTGTTAAACGGGCTGCTGCTTTACCTGTAGGAGCTGCCAATTTAATCTGCAAAAAAGGCGCTTTATTTTGCATTTGCATTTCCTGTAATGCGATCAACAAGCGTGCAACAGTATAGGTTTTTCCCGTACCCGGCCCACCTGAAATTAAACAAAATTGTTGGCGTAACGCTGTTGCTACCGCTATTTTTTGCCAGTTAATTTTATTTTCAACATTCGGCTCAAAATATTGATTTAATAAATCAGCCATTTTATATGCCCAAATGTCTGTTTTTTCTACCGCACTTTTTTCGCTTTGACAAATAGACTGCTGAATAAAATTAGCAACACGAAATTCATCTTGCCACACACGATATAAGTAAAGTGAATTATATTGAAAAACAAAAGGCTTATTTTCTTTGGTGGGTTCAAATGTAAATGCAATGTGATAACGTAACGCTTCTTGCCATTGTGAAGCCGGTAAAAAATCAATTTTTTTGTGAATTTCTGCCAATAGCATTTGCCCTTCTTGACCTTTAAAAGACAAATTAAATAGACATTTTTCCAAAAAACGATTTAAGAAAATACAACTATGCCCTTGTTGATGAGCGTGATTGCAAAGGGCGACCAACAAAACAGCAAGGTTTTCTACAGGCTTGCTATAATTCAGCCCTTGTTGTTTATCTGAAATGAACTTTGCAAAATAATAAGTGGTTTGGCTGATAACCTTTTTCTGTTTTAATGCGTAAAGAAGATTAAGCATAAAATAATTCTCCCAAAGCCTGAATTAAACCACTGTCAGGTTGATGAAAATAGACCCCTTGACCTATCGTTTTACCGTTCATTCCTCGCAAAAAACAATAAAAAACACCACCAAAATGCTGAGTATAATTATACTCTTTATGACGTAATTGCAAATAACGATCCAGTGCCACTGTGTAAAGTAAATATTGCAAATCGTAATATTGTGATTTCATTACTTGTGGGAGTTTATCGGCTGCATAATCGTCTATATTGTTACCGAGTAAGTTAGATTTATAATCAGCTAAATAATACTTTCCTTGATGATAAAATACTAAATCAATAAATCCTTGAAGCATTCCTTGCAGTTGCTCGAAAGAAAAAGAGGATTCTTTAAAATAAGCATCTTTCTGCAAGATATCATTGAATTTTTTCACCGAAAAATCAGGTTTCACTTTGAGATAAAATTGCAATTCTTTCAAAAGCTGATGATTGTAAATTTGTTTTAATGTTATGCCTTCTGAATTTAATTTTGTCGTTAAAATATTTTCAATCCATTGATTTAAAGGTATTTTCCATTGTTCGTCAAGTTGTAGTCGGCGGATTATTTTTTCAATTAACTCCCCTTTTATTGGTTGATTAAAAGGTTGTTTTTCAAAGAATTTATGCAAGATTACACCCACATTCATGCCATGTGGAAAATCTACCGGTGAAAAATGTTCAGGATAATCTTGCCAACTCATGGTATTTTGCTCAATGTTTACCTCTGAATGATTTTCATCATTACCACCAAGCAAAACCGCATTTTTTTCAACCGCACTTTTCCCTAATTCAGTATGGCGTAAATGTGAATTAAGCAAGCCTGTAAAACTGGCGATATGCCAATTTTTTTCAATATTGCCATTAAATCGATGAGCAAAATAGGTGACATTATCATAATGAGTAATATATTTATCCTTTGAAATAGGCACAGATTGAATAATTTCTATGTTATGTTCACCGACTTTTTGCTGTAATTTTTGCAATAATTCAACAGAACAATAAGGTTTTTTAAGCGCAATATCTGTACCGATTTCACCTTCAGTCATCGCATATAACAAACTATTCCAACTCTCCATCTCTCTGCCGGAAGCTTTAAATTCTGTCGGTAAAATTAAAGAAATATGATATTTTGCCCTTGTCAGTGCAACATAGAGCAAACGCATTTCTTCAGCAAATTGTTCTTTTTGAACTAAATCAACCTGCTGCGATTGTATATCCCATTGAATTTGTTTATTTTCAGCATGGTAATAAGTGGTAATTTGGTTGTTCCCTATTTTTTTCGTACTTTTACTGATAAAAGGTAGCCAGACCACATCATATTCCAACCCTTTAGATTTATGAATGGTAACAATTTTGACTAAATCTTGTTCGCTTTCCAAGCGAATATGTTGTTCTTCAGCGTTGAAATCCTGTTTTTGTAATTGTTTTTCCAGCCATACAATTAAGGCTGCTTCCGTTTCTTGGTTGACGGAAGCTTGTTGCAATAATTCGGCTAAATGAAGAAAATCTGTCAGAAGTCGTTCTCCATTAGCAAAGTGCATCAAACGTTCTGCCATTGAATGAGAATATCCCTCGTTTTTTCGGTGTAATAGCTGATGCAACATAGGCAATACTCCTTTGAATTTCCAGGCTTTATGACAATCTTCAAAAACCTCAAGCCAAGATTCTAGTTGTTTTTCTCCTTGTTTAATTTGAATCAATTGTGTGGCATTTAAACCCAATGCCAATGATGATAAGGCAGCAAGTACGTTTTTTTCTGATTGCGGTTGCAAACAGGCTTTCAAAATCTCGATAAGGCTAGGCGCAATAGCACTTTCAAAAACCGAACTTTGATCAGATAAATAGACCGAAGCAATATTGCGTTTTTGTAAGGCTTGTTTAATCTCATCAGCCTCATAACGATTTCGCACCAATACAGCAATATTTTTTGCTAACAAAGGCTGAAAATCCTTATCTACAAATCCGGCTTTTTCGCTCAAAAGTCGGTAGATAGAATCGGCACAAATTTCCGCTATTAAGTTTTTATCCTCACAAATATAGGCTTTCAATGGCGCTTGTAAAGTCCCATTAAGCTGAAATTCTGCCATATTAGGCCGCCCTGCACCTACCGGTAAAAAGCTAATTTCATCATATAAAAACGGAGGATTTGGCGTAAAACCAAACATCTGATTAACCATCTTAATTAACCGACCTTCAGAACGAAAATTCTTATCCAAAGTGAATCGCACTTTTGCCTCTGAAGCCGCTTGTAAATAAGTATTGATATCTGCACCACGGAATTTATAAATCGCCTGTTTCGGATCGCCAATCATAATAAAACCGGTATCCGATGTTTGAGCATAAAGTTTGCTAAAAATACGGTATTGCATGACATCGGTATCCTGAAATTCATCAATCATAGCAAAAGGATATTGATGACGAATTAAGGCTGCTAAGTCCTCGCCTTGTGCAGATTTCAAAGCATCATCGGCTAAACGCAATAAGTCATAGAAACTTTTTTCTGTATGAGTTGTTTTATAATCAATGAGTTTTTGTCTAACCCATTGTATATAATGATGTAAAATAATTTTCTCAGCTAAAAGAAAATCCGTATTGCCTATTTCATCAACATATTCAAAACAAGGATGAACTAAAGGCATTTTACCTTCAGGGGTATATTGTTCGATTAAATTCCGTTGTGAAAAATATTGGGTTAAGCATTTGGGTAAAGTTAAATCAAGGGAATTTCCCGCCCAATGATCAATTTGATCCAACCAATTAGGTACAGTATTTGATTTAAAACTAGTACCTTTTACCCGTTTTTCTTTACTTGGTTTATTTATCTCATTTAATAAAATCTGCCGAATTTCTACCGCACTTTGTTGCCATTTTTCCTTTAACGCTATGAATTTCATTAAATCGCTATGTAAAAAAGCCTGTAGAAAATCAGGCAAGGATTGATGAAACAATTTGTTATCTAAAGCAACATTTAAAGGCTCTCCTGCAACGTATTTTTTAATCTTTTTCAATACTTCATCGGGCGATTTAAATTTTTCCTTTAAGAATTGTGTCATTAACAATGGTTGTGGGTAAAAAAATTCTCTCCAGAATTCTCGACAGAACTGTTGTAACAATTCGGTTTCATCTTTGACTAAGTCTAAATTAAAGGAAATGCCGGAATGAAAAGCATATTTCATTAAAACCCGTCGGCAAAAGCCATGTATAGTATAAATTGCCGCTAAATCCATATTTTGCTCGGCAATGTGCAAACGATGAATAGCTTCATTAATATCAGAAATACTTTCCACCAATTCTGCCAAAATGATATTGTCCGAATTCTCAAAAATAGATTTATCTTGTTTCTCTCTATACACCAACAATTGCTTTTTAGCTAAATGGATCCGGCTGCGAATTCTCTCTTTTAGTTCTTGGGTGGCAGCTTCGGTAAAGGTCACCACTAAAATTTGCTCAACAGATAAGGGTTGAGAAAAGTGATTTTCTCCTGCTTGCAATAATAGGCGCAAATACAACGAGGCTATGGTATAAGTTTTACCTGTGCCGGCAGAGGCTTCAATCAATACGACTGAATTTAATGGGGTTGTAACGGGGTTAAGTGCGGTAGGTTTTTGCATAATTTTGAAAAAGAAAAAGGCTAACGACCGATGTCGTTAGCCTATCACAGAACGTAGAAAAATTTAATGGTGAATTAGCCAACCCACACAAATTTAATTAAGAATAAAATAGAAACGACCCAAACAGAAGCATTCACTTCTTTAATGCGACCTGTGCAGGCTTTCATTACACAGTAACTGATGAAACCAAATGCAATACCTTCCGTAATAGAATAGGTGAAAGGCATCATTGCAGTGGTGATAAATGCCGGTGTTGCTTCGGTTAAATCATCCCATTTTACTTCAATCAAGCTTGATGCCATTAAAATACCGACGAAAACTAATGCACCGGCTGTAGCATAAGGCGGTACTAAGCCTGCTAATGGCGAGAAGAAAATGGTCAGTAAGAATAATAGGCCTACAACTACCGCTGTTAAACCTGTACGCCCCCCCACAGAAACACCTGAGCCACTCTCAATATAGGTACTGATGGCCGATGTCCCCATAAATGTACCGGCCATTGCTGCTGTACTGTCCACTAATAATGCTTGTTTCATTTTTGGGAAACGCCCTTGCTCATCGGCAAAACCGGCTTTTGTGGTCACTGCAATTAACGTACCTGAAGAGTCAAATAAATTCACTAATAAGAAAGAAAAAATAATACCGGCCAATCCAATATCAAAAGCACCGGCAATATCCACTTGTCCAACGACTGCATCAAGGCTTGGTGGCATGGAAACAACGCCACTGAATTTAACAGCTGGATCAAAGATTAATGCTAAAGCAGTAATCACAGCAATAGAAACTAATACACCGGAGTGAATTCCACGAGCCGCTAATGCCACAATAATGAAGAAGCCTAAAATCCCCATTAAAATTTTAGGATCATGCAAATCACCTAATGCTACAAGAGTTGCCGGATTTGCCACAACCAAGCCCATATTTTTAAAGCCAATCAAGGCAATAAATAGGCCGATCCCTGCGCCAATTCCTACACGCAAGCCTAATGGAATTGCAGACATAAACCAATAACGGACTTGTAAAACCGTTAAAAGGAATAAACCAACGGAGCCTAAGAAAATTGCCCCCATACCCACTTGCCAAGAATAGCCCAATTTTTGTACAACAACAAAAGCAAAAAATGCATTTAAGCCCATTGCCGGTGCAAGAGCAATCGGTAAATTACTAAATAAGCCCATGGCAATAGTACCAAATGCCGCAATTAAACAGGTGGTGACAAAAACCACTTGGGTATCCATTCCAGCTACGCCTAAAATTGACGGATTGACAAACACGATATACACCATCGTGAAAAAGGTTGTGATCCCGGCGATCACTTCCGTTTTGGCATTACTGCCTTTTTGTTTCAGTTGAAAAAGTTTTTCTAACATAGTTTTTCCTTATAAAGGGTTATTTTTAATAAAAAATTTAATGATTTTTTTGACAAATTTTTTCCAGCAATTTGACCGTTAATATCGCCAACGTAAAACGTTGTTCGTCTGCTACCGTCCAAAATTCAACGCCATTTTCCACAGCAGTTAAATTACTCAAATGCAATTTAGCTTCCTGCTCAGCATTTTCAGTTTCCACATTTGCATTGGAAACCGGAGTGATCAGATTATCTTCCAAACAAATCAAAGAATGATTTTTCCATTGTTCCAATAATAAATCTGGGTCTATTTCATAGTCAGAAAGTGCGGTCAGTTTTTGTGCCGTTCCGTAAAATACAGGCACTTGAACGGAATGAAATACCACATTCAAGGTCGGAAAAAGTTTTTGCAATTGTGCCGCTAAATTCACCGCACTTTTTGGAAACACATCAAACGCAAAACGTTGTTCGTTCTCTTCCAACGGAATACCGTTCAACAAACGAGCCGTTTGTCCCGCTAATTTGCTTACCGTTTCAGCGTTCGAATAAGATGCTGGCAACAACGAAGTTACCAACACTTGTGATAAAGGATATTGAGCCAACAAAGGCACCAATGCCAACGCCGCTTGGCTTACCTGTGGATCAGGTAATGCTAAAATATTCGCCTGCGGTAAATCCATTAAAAGATCATCATTGATTGTCGGAAGAATCAATGGCACGGCTGCAACAGACGCACATACTCCTTTCATATCAATGACAACACAACCGGCTTCCGCAGCATTGGCAATATGCTCGGCAAAAGCAACTTCGCCGGCAAACAACACATAATCATAATCAGACCATTGCACCTCCGCCACAGGCAGCTGCTCTACTGTTCTATTGTTAAATCTTATGCCTTGTTCTTCATTAAAAGGATAAATTTCCACAATGCGTAATGTTGCCGTTTTCAATGCTGAGTTTTCCAAGCATTCCGCCAGTTTTTCACACAGCTCGAATTCCGCTGCAATCGCAATATTCAATCTATTCATTTTTTCATCTCATCATTATAAAATAACGTGCTATTCTACATTTTTTAGGTGAAAAAAGACAATGACACCCGCAATAGATTTACTCAAAAAGCATAAAATTCCTTTTATTTTGCACAGCTACGATCATGATCCGAATAATACTCACTTTGGCGATGAAGCAGCAGAAAAATTAGGTATTCCGCCGGAACAATCTTTTAAGACTCTTTTAGTGGCTGAAAACGGAGATCAAAAGAAGTTGGCTTGTTTTGTATTGCCAACGGCTAATATGTTAAATCTCAAAAAAGCTGCCAAAGCCATTAATGCGAAAAAAGTGGAAATGGCAGACAAAGAAGCAGCCCAAAAAAGCAGTGGCTATTTAGTGGGTGGCATTAGTCCTTTAGGGCAAAAGAAACTGCTAAAAACCTGTATTCATCAAAGTGCGGTCGATTTTGAACGAATTTTTGTTTCCGGTGGAAAACGGGGATTAAGTGTAGAACTCAACCCTCAAGATTTGGCGACATTACTCAATGCAGAATTTTTGGATATTGTGGATTGAGATAATAGAAATTAAAAAGCACGCTCAAAGCGTGCTTTATTTTCTGTTTAGAGTTTTATCTCATTTTTTACTATTTTTTCTGACAGTAAATTTAAGAAGTTGATGAAATTTTCTCTCAACGGCTCTAGCTGGCTTGGTAAAAAATGAATTGTTTCTCCAAGCCGTATTTTACTATTCTCTTCGTGAGTTTTTGCCTTCAAATTAGCAATTTCTCCCCAACTCGAATAAACAGCCTCATCACCTAGATCTCTGGTTGCCAAACCATTTTCATCAATAATGATACCAAATGGCTTACTTAATGAAAAAATCATTTCATCAAGTGCGAATAATTTCACATTTGAAAATTTAAATACTTTGTTTGCTTTTTTGAGAATTTTCGTATCCGTATCAGGTTTTAACAGTACGCCATCGAGGGAAAAATTCACTAAAAGTTCATCTAAGTTCAGACTGCCACTTTCTGGGGTTTCAATAATATATGCAGAAATAATTTGTAAAACATCTTCCAAAATATTCTTTATTGCTAATTTCACCTCATCAGGTATGATGAATTTGCATTTTTGCTCAAATATTTCATAGGCTTTATGCTCTTCTCCACTACCTATTTTTATTAAATCTGCAGTGCCGGTAGCACTAAACATGGAAGCTTTGGTTTGAATAAAAATATATCGACTGGTAATCAGAAAACCTAAACTATAACTTGTCGGCAATGGGGTTTGGACACCGACAAATGCCAAAACGTCACCTGAAATATTTTGTGCCGTATCTGTTAGAATTTGTTTTTCGGCTTTTTCCAATACCTCTTTTGCATCTTCCCAAGCAGGATGAGCATTTGAACTATTGATAAAAAGTACTTTTTGAGAAATTTCATCTAGATTGTGTAGATATTTTTCAAGTTGTAAAAGCATAAATTTTCCTTAAGTTTTACTTTTAATTATTAACTCCCCCAGCGCTGAAACAAATCTTGCGATAATTCAATACCGAGCTGGTCGCATAGGCGATTAACGGATTGATTGATAATATCATCAAGGGTTTGTGGTTTGTGATAAAACGCCGGCATGAGTGGGATAATTTGCGCCCCGATTTCTGCTGCTTGGGTCATCAAACGTAGATGTCCTAAATGCAAGGGGGTTTCCCGCACACACAATAATAAGGGTTTTCGCTCTTTCAGACACACATCAGCCGATCTAGTAATGAGATCATCGGTATAACTATGAGCTATGCCTGATAAGGTTTTAATTGAGCAAGGTACAATCACCATTCCCATTGTGCGAAACGAACCGGAAGAAATGGCAGCACCAATATCCCTCACATCATAAAACACATCACAAAGTGACCGCACTTTTTGCATACTATAAGCCGTTTCAGCGGCAATAGTTTGCTTGGCAGCTTGACTGACAACCAAATGCGTTTCAATATAAGGAAGATTTTTCAGGATTTCCAGTAGGCGAATAGCATAAATGGCACCCGAGGCACCACTTATACCAATAATCAAGCGTTGTTTATCGTTCATTGTGAATTTCTAAATTAGCGGAATCTTTTTCACGTTTTTTCTTGGCACTGTCATTACGGCTTTCCGCAATACGATCTAGATATTCTGGCGTTACATCGCCGGTAACATATTCCCCAGTAAATACGGAAGCATCAAACTCCAAAATATGAGGGTTTTCTTGTTGAACGGATTCTTCTAATGCGCTTAAATCTTGGAAAATCAGGCGGTCTACACCGATCAATTTTGCCACTTCTTCCACATCTCGCCCATAGGCAATTAACTCGTGTTTCGTCGGCATATCAATACCATACACATTTGGATAGCGAATTTCAGGCGCAGCAGATGCAAAATAAATTTTCTTCGCACCGGCAGCTCGAGCCATATCCACAATTTGCTCGGAAGTCGTGCCTCGTACAATGGAATCATCTACTAAAAGTACATTTTTACCTTTAAATTCAGAAGAAATCGTATTTAATTTACGGCGTACCGCACTCACTCGTTGGGTCTGCCCCGGCATAATGAAGGTGCGTCCCACATAACGGTTTTTCACAAAGCCTTGTCGATAGGGTTTTCCTAAAACATGAGCAATGCGTAATGCAATGTCATTAGAGGTTTCCGGCACAGGAATGACGACATCAATATCATCAATATTCCATTCTCGGGCAATTTTTTGTCCCAAACGCTCCCCCATATGCACACGAGCCGCATATACAGATACACCGTCAATTGTGGAATCCGGACGGGCAAAATACACATATTCAAAAATACAAGGGCTTAATTTAGGATTTTCTGCACATTGTTCAGAATAAAATTTACCGTCAAAAGTCACATAAATTGCCTCACCCGGTGCAACGTCTCGCACAAATTCAAAGCCGACAACGTCTAATGCAATACTTTCGGAGGCAAACATATATTCTGTCTTTCCGTTTTCTTCCCGTTTTCCCAAAACTAATGGACGAATGCCGTTAGGATCACGAAAAGCCACCATACCATGTCCTATAATCATTGCCACACAAGCATAGGCTCCACGGACATCTTTATTGGTTTTTTTTACCGCATAAAAAATATCTTCAGAAGACAAATGATCAGACTGTAAATTATCTACATAATAAGCCAAAATATTCAATAATACTTCTGAATCAGAGGTAGTATTCACATGGCGGCGAGCTAATCTGAACAATTTCTCTTTTAATTCATCTACATTGGTCAAATTGCCGTTATGCACCAAGGATATGCCATAAGGGGAATTCACATAAAAAGGTTGTGCTTCTGAAACACTAGAACAACCAGCGGTCGGGTAACGAACGTGTCCAATACCGGCATTCCCTTCTAAACGCAACATATGGACTTGTTGGAATACATCGCTGACTAACCCGTTTGCTTTGCGCAAGCGGAAACGGTTTTCGCTATCAACGGTCACAATACCGGCAGCATCTTGTCCACGATGTTGTAGTAAGGTTAAAGCATCATAAATTGATTGATTAACCGGACTCTGACTGACAATACCTACAATACCACACATTATGTAATCCCCTTATTTGGTCGGTAAATTTAAAAAACTGGAATTGGATTGAAGTTGTTGGAAAAACCATTCCACAATAAAACCAAAGTGCGGTATTAATTTAGACGATTTCCATGCTTCGCTCTGACTGAAATTAGTAAAGGTATCCACAAAAAACAGTAAAGCGGCAATAATCAGCACACCACGCAACAAACCGAAACAAGCACCTAATACACGATCAGTGCCAGTTAAACCTGTTTTATCCACCAATTGAGATAAAACATAATTGACAATACCGCCAACAATTAATGTCGCAATGAATAAAATCCCAATAGCCGTACCGTTTCGTACATATTCAGATTCAATCTGTGTTAAATATACTGCTAAATAAGGATAAAATTGGCTGGCAACAATAAAAGCCACCACCCAACTAGCCAAAGACATAACCTCACGTACAAAGCCACGCAAAAGACTTACAATCACGGAAAAGGCAATTATTGCAATAATAATATAATCAATCATGGAATACTCTCATTTCTCAAAATGCTAAAACATGCAAGCGCACTTCATTCATTGCGGTATTCTACCCAAATTATCGACAAAAAGAAAACGTTTGCGTCAGTTTATATGAAAATAAATATAACTTATTATTCATAGCTCTTCCCAGAAATCGGGCGACAAAAATTGTTCGGCTTTTTTTAATAATAGTGCCAAATCAAAATACGTTGGTTTTTCCACTTTCGATATTATTATATTGTGCTTTTCAAGTTGTTCGGCAATTTGATGAAATTTAACCGCACTTTGTGTAGGTAGTACTTGTGTAGAACGCTTACCCAACCAATATAATCCTTGCAAGGGAATGGCTAATGCAAAAACAGCCGTTAAAACAGCCGCCGCAAATGCAATTTCATTTCCTTTAGAAGAAAATTGTTGCCAAACAATCGCAAAGACCGCAACAAAAGGCATGTATTTTTGAGCAAATTTGGTACTTTTAATTATCCTGTTTTCAGGAAAAATTGCGCCTAGTTTGGGATGTAATACCCAAGTATCGGCATAGTCTTGTCCTTTTTTGAATAAATGTATCATAACTAAAAAAGAATAAGCCATTCACTGAATGGCTTGTTATTTAAAATAATCTTATTTTGACTGCCATTTTCCATCAACAAAATGTACAATCCATTTGGTTTGTTTACCGTTTTTTTCAGATGTCACATATTGACGTTTTTCCTTACGGCTGAAGCGAATGATAGCTTCATTACCTTCCGGATCTGTTTTTGGTGCGTCAGCCAAATATTGTAATTTTTCCGGTAAGCGATCACGATATAAAGCCAATTCAGCTACTTTGGGTGCGCGAGTTTCACGAGATTTCGGAAAATTATGAGCGGACATAAAAACACCACTTGCTCCGTCACGCAATACAAAATAAGCATCGGATTTTTCACATTTTAATTCAGGGAAATGGGTCGGCTCTTCCTTTGGTGGAGCAACTTCGCCACTTTTCAAAATTTTACGCGTATTATCACAAGAAGTACAACCCATATATTTACCGAAACGCCCTAGTTTTAAATGCATATCCGCACCACATTTATCACATTCCACAATCGGGCCTTCATAGCCTTTTATTTTAAAGCTTCCCTGTTCAATTAAATAACCCTCACAATTTGGATTATTGCCACAAATATGTAATTTACGTTGAGGATCGATAACATAGCTATCCATTGCCGACTCACATTTCGGGCAACGTTTACGAGCCATTAAGGCTTTAGTTTCTGTTTCACTGTCCAATACATTTAGTAATTCCGCTTCAGGAATTAAATTTGTAGTGGTTTTACACCGCTCTTTTGGTGATAAGGCATAGCCCGAACAGCCTAAAAATACACCGGTGCTAGCCGTACGAATAGCCATTTTTCTCGCACAAGTCGGGCAATCAATATCTGTTAAAACAAGACTGTTTGGCTTCATCCCGCCTGCAATCTCATCTAATTCAGCTGTTGTTAATTGTTGAGAAAAGTCTTTAAAGAATTGATTTAATTCTGTTTTCCAATTTTTATTTCCTTCCGCAATTTGATCTAACATTGTTTCCATATCAGCCGTAAAATCATAGCTCATCAAATTGGCAAAAGATTGATTTAATCGATCTGTGACGATTTCCCCCATTTTTTCCGCATAAAAACGACGGTTTTCTGTACGAACATAACCCCGTTCTTGTATAGTAGAAATAATCGCCGCATAGGTTGAAGGCCGCCCTATTCCTCGCTTTTCCAATTCTTTTACTAAAGCCGCTTCGGTAAATCTAGCCGGCGGTTTGGTAAAATGTTGGCTTGGTAATACAGTACTCAATTTTAATGGTTGATTTACTTCCACTGCGGGTAATTCTTGATCTTCAGCCGATTTGCTGAATTGTGGCAATACCGCGGTCCAACCGTCAAAACGTAAAATGCGCCCTTTCGCTTTTAGGATATAATCCCCCGCTCTAACCGTTAAAGTTGTACTATCATATTGCGCTGCAGGCATTTGACAAGCGACAAATTGTCGCCAAATCAAGTCATATAAACGTTCTGCATCTTTTTCCATTCCAGATAATGACTGTGCAGAAATATTCACATCAGAAGGACGAATTGCTTCATGCGCTTCTTGGGCATTTTCTTTACTCGAATAAAAATTCGGCTTAGGCGGCAAATAATGTTCACCATAATTTTTTTCAATATAGCCACGCACCATATTTAAAGCATCTTGGCTTAAATTGGTGGAATCTGTACGCATATAAGTAATATAGCCGGCTTCGTATAAGCGCTGAGCCAACATCATTGTTTTTTTCACGCTGAAATTCAAACGAGTACTTGCCGCTTGCTGTAATGTAGAAGTAATAAACGGCGGTTTAGCTCTTGATGTCGTCGGTTTGGTTTCTAAATCAGAGACGATTAAATCCGAAACCTTTAAAAAATCCACCGCACTTTGAGCTTCCTGTTCATTTTTAGGCTCAAATTTTTCCCCTTTAAATTCCATTACATCAAGCTGAACTTTTTGTTGATTTACGGTGAATGTATCAACTGCAACTTCCCAATATTCTTCAGGCTGAAATGCTTTAATTTCACGCTCACGCTCCACCAATAATTTCACCGCAACAGATTGCACCCGCCCGGCAGATAAGCCTCTTGCTACCTTTTTCCATAATAAAGGAGAGACCATAAAGCCCACTATGCGATCTAAAAAACGACGGGTTTGCTGTGCATTCACCCGATTTAAATTTAATTGTTCCGGTTTTTCAAAAGCCTGTTTGATAGCATTTTTGGTAATCTCATTAAATACTACTCGGCTAAAACGACTGTCATCACCACCAATCACTTCACGCAGATGCCATGCAATTGCTTCCCCTTCTCTATCCAAATCGGTAGCCAAATAAATATGGTCGGCTTTTTTAGCTAAGGATTTTAATTCAGATACGACTTTTTCTTTACCCGGTAAAATCTGGTAGTTTGCCTTCCAGTCATGATAAGGATCAACTCCCATACGTTTCACCAATGCGGTTTGCTCTTTTTCAGCTTTCAATTCCGCTTTTTGTTCCGCCGTTAATCCTTTGGTGGAGGTACTTTTTGCTTTTTCTGCTATTCCTGTACCTGACACAGGTAAATCACGTATATGTCCCACACTGGATTTGACAATGAAATCACTTCCCAAATATTTATTAATAGTTTTTGCTTTAGCCGGAGACTCCACGATCACAAGAGATTTGCTCATTTTTATACCTAAACTGTCTTATTCTGTGTAAAATGCTTTTTATATTGCCGAACAAATAGGTTTTCGGCAACTGTTTTTTCAAAAAGAGGCAACAAATGGATAAACTCAATGCAATTTCAGTATTTTGTAAAGTTGTTGAAACTCAAAGTTTTACGCAGGCTGCTGCCCAGCAAAATATGTCAGTAGCCATGGCCAGTAAATTGGTTTCTCAATTGGAAGAAACACTGAAAGTCCGATTATTACAACGCACGACCCGAAAAATTGTACCGACCGAAGCCGGTATTCTTTATTATCAACGTTGCCAGCCGATTTTACTTGAATTAAATGATGCTGAAGCCAGTATAAGTAGCCTTTCCACTGCTTTACAGGGTAATTTGGTTGTTTCTGTACCGATGGATTTTGGTTATCGCTTTATTGCCCCCTCTTTGCCTCGCTTCGTACAAGCTCATCCTAATTTGCATATTGATATTGAATATAGCGACCGCAAAGTAGATTTAGTTGCTGAAGGCTATGATATCGCCTTACGAATAGGTTATTTACAAGATAGCACATTAGTAGCGAAAAAAATTGCCGGCTCAACAATGCATTTTGCCGCTTCTCCTGATTATTTAAAAAAACACGGGATTCCACAAATACCGGAAGAACTGGAACATCACGATTGCTTGTTATATAAGGCACTGGGAAACCAAGTTTATTGGACATTCAATAATCAACATCATATTGAAAAAGTGAAAATGAATTCCAAACTGATTTGCAATAACGGGCTCACCTTAACTCAATTAGCTAAATCAGGGCTAGGTATTATTAATTCACCTTATTTTTTAATTGATAAAGAATTACAATCGGGAGAGTTGGTAGAAATTTTGGCAGATTATCGCCAGCAAGAATTGGATTTACATTTAATCTACCCTAACCGTCGCCACTTGCCGGCAAAAGTAAGGGCATTCATAGATTTTATTGAGAGTTTACATTTAGCCACCTATCAAATCCCTAAAATCCTATAAAAATTGACCGCACTGAAAACAAAAAGTGCGGTCAATTTACTCAGATTTTATTGAAACAAATGTCGCCATTGCATTAATTCGCCTTTAGTTAAAGCAAATACACCGTCTCCACCCTGTTTAAATTCAATCCATTTAAAGGGTACTTGTGGATATTGCTCTATTAAATGCACCATTGAATTACCTACTTCACAAATCAATAAACCATGCTCTGTGAGAAAATCAGCTGATTGTGCCAAAATTCGCCGAACCAAACCTAATCCATCAATACCAGCTGCCAATGCCATCATCGGCTCATGATGAAATTCTGCAGGCATATCCTCAATGTCTTCTTGATCCACATAAGGTGGGTTAGTAACAATCAAATCATATTTATCTTGTGGCAGAGTATTAAATAAATCCGATTGAATCGGAATCACTCGATGAGATAATTGGTGACGTTCAATATTAATTTCCGCCACTTCTAAGGCTTCTAATGATAAATCCACCGCATCTACTTCTGTCTGTGGAAAACGGTCGGCACAAGCAATCGCAATACAACCACTACCGGTACAAAGATCTAAAATACGTTTTGGCTCAGTTTTAATAACATCAGCAAAACCATTTTGAATTAATTCACCAATCGGCGAACGAGGAATTAATACCCGTTCATCTACATAAAACGGCAATCCGCAAAACCACGAGGTATTGACCAAATAAGCCACCGGTATTCGCTGTTCGATACGCTGTATCACCAATCGAATAATCTGTTGTTTTTCTGCAAAGGTTAAACGGCTACTATATAATTCTGTAGGCACATCAAGGGGTAAATTCAAACTGGAAAGAACCAGCAATATTGCCTCATCCCACGCATTATCCAATCCTTGCCCGAAAAAAATATCTGCACCATTAAATTCGCTATATGCCCAACGCAAATAGTCTTTAATACTGTGTAAATCTTGTTCAATACTTGGTTCGGTTAAACTTACATCCTGTTCTTGAAAAAAAGTCATTTTTTCCTTACTCATATTTGCTAAAATTGTGCTTAGTATATAGAAATTCGCTTAAACAAGGAATGAAATTAATGTTAAATGATGAAGATTTGGCGTTATTTAGGGCTGAAACTAAAGGGACGAAAAAAATCAAACAGGATATTTTTGTACCAAAAGAAAAACCAAATTTAAAAAAGAAAGCAGAAAGGAGGAATGAACAGGAAAAACGGGATACCTTGTTTTATTTTTCCGATGAATACGAGCCCTTATTAAACGAAGAAAGTGCGGTCAAATATTTAAGAGAGGGGGAAGACAGTTATTTGCTAAAACAGCTTCGCCGTGGAGATTTTTCACCGGAAATTTTCTTAGATTTACACGGTTTAACTAGAGAACAAGCTAAATTGGAACTTGCTGCACTGATTCAATCCTGCGAAAGTGATCATATTTTTTGTGCGAGTATTATGACGGGTTATGGTACTTTTACACTAAAAAAACAAATTCCACGCTGGTTGGTACAACACCCGAAAGTCAGAGCATTACACCAAGCACCTCGAGAATGGGGTGGTGATGCTGCTATTTTGGTATTAATTGATGTGTAAAAAATAGACATAAAAAAAGCACCTTGAGGTGCTATCTTTTTCTAAGATGGTGCCCGAGGCCAGACTTGAACTGGCACGCCCCGAAAGGCGAGGGATTTTAAATCCCTTGCGTCTACCGATTCCGCCACTCGGGCACAACGCAATTTTTATTTGAGATTGGAGCGGGAAACGAGGCTCGAACTCGCGACCCCGACCTTGGCAAGGTCGTGCTCTACCAACTGAGCTATTCCCGCTTTGTTTCGGCGATTGCCTTTAACGAGGTTGCATTTTACGGATTTATAGTTTTCTGTCAAATGCTAATTTCATCTTTTTATTTTAAGTGATGAAAAAAAAGGCAATTTCATAAAATAGCCTTAATTTTCACCGCACTTTTCTATCATTCGTCTAATAACGACGTTTTAGCTGCTTTCAAATATTGTACCATTGACCATAAAGTCAAAATCGCCGCAATATACAACAAGATAATAGCCGCAATTTCCATAAGCTGATTATAACGCCACAATAAACCGCCTAAAGCAAACATTTGAGCCGTAGTTTTAATTTTACCTACCCAAGATACCGCAACTTTGGTACGGCTACCGACTTCAGCCATCCATTCTCTCAGGGCTGATACGATTATTTCACGAGAAATAATGACGATAGTGGGCAAGGTAATCCACCAAGTATGGTAATACTCCGCCACTAAAACCAACGCAGCGGCAACAATTACTTTATCTGCAACCGGATCTAAAAATGCACCAAAACGGGTTGTTTGTTTCCAACGGCGTGCTAGGTAACCATCAAACCAATCTGTAATTGATGCAATAAAGAAAATTGCTGTGGTGACTAAATTTGTCCATTCAAAAGGTAAATAAAAGGAAAGAATAAAAAAAGGGATTAATACGACTCTAAATAGAGTCAAAAATGTGGGCAAATTAAGTTTCATTTGGATTTAAAGCTAAAAAGAAAAGTGAAAGTTATTCTAAAGGATTTCAGCTGTATTGAAAATAGCCAATCTAATTTAACCGTTCTTTTTATTCATTTTTTAATGTATCAAAGATAACTTCGGCTAATTGTTTAGATATACCCGGCACAGAAGCAATTTCATCCAATGTGGCATTCTTTACCCCTTGCATTCCACCAAGATATTTTAATAAGGCTTGGCGACGTTTAGCTCCTATACCTTCGATTGTTTCCAAACCGCTTTGAGTAAAGGCTTTTTGTCGTTTTTTTCGATGTCCGCTAATAGCATGATTGTGGCTTTCATCACGAATATGCTGGATTAAATGTAATCCTAAATTATCAGTTTCAAGATTAATTTCTTGCCCACTTTTACTTAAAATTAAGGTTTCTTGGCCTGCACGACGATCTACCCCTTTTGCTACGCCAATTAAGTGCGGTCGGTTTTTGTCCCATTTTACATTCAACTTGGCAAAGACATCTAATGCTCGATTCAATTGTCCTTTTCCCCCATCAATTAAAATGACATCAGGAATTTTATCTGCCTCTAAATCACGATCATAACGTTTTCTTAATACCTGTTCCATAGCTGCATAATCATCGCCCCCTGTAATACCTTCAATATTGAAACGACGATAGTCAGATTTTAAAGGGCCGTTTTGATCAAATACTACACAAGAAGCCACTGTTTGATTTCCCATAGTATGACTAATATCAAAACATTCCATCCGTTCAATTTTTTCAATGCCCAATAAATTTTCTAACGCCAGATAGCGTTCGCTGATAAGTGAATTTTCTTTCAATTTTAAGTTCAATGTCGCTTTAGCATTCATTTGTGCCAATTGTAAATATTTGCTTTTAGTGCCTTTTACATTATCTTGAATACTCACTTTTCTCCCTGCCTGTGCAGAAATCAATATTTCCAGACTGCTCTTTTCCGGCAATTTGTGATCTACGATAATACTGTTTGGTACAGTTCTTCCTTGATGCGCTTGCAAATAAAATTGCCCCACAAACGTCTCTGTTAATTCGGTTAAATCGGTATTTATAGGTACTTTAGGGAAATAGCTACGGTTACCCAATATTTTTCCTTGACGAATAAATAATACTTGCACACAAGCAATCCCTGATTGATAGGCGAAGGACATAATATCCAAATCCGCCATTCCTTCATTGGAAACAAATTGTTTTTCCATTACCGAACGTACCGCTTGAATTTGATCACGAAAACGGGCTGCAGTTTCAAAATCCAATTGATGACTGGCATGTTCCATTTTACCAATCAAATGGGCTAAAACCTGATTGTCTTTACCCTGTAAAAATAAACGGGCAAAATCAACCTGCGACTGATATTCCTCATCGCTCACAAAACCCGAAACACAAGGGGCGGAACAACGACCGATTTGATATTGTAAACAGGGACGGGAACGGTTGTTGTATACAGAGTTTTCACATTGACGAATCGGAAATAATTTTTGCAATAGAGACAAGGTTTCTCGCACTGCGCCTGCATGAGGATAAGGGCCGAAATATTCGCCTTGAATTTTTTTTGCGCCACGATGAGCCGTAATTCTTGGGTGCCGCTCTTTAGTTAATAAAATATAGGGATAGGATTTATCATCTCGCAATAGTACGTTATAACGAGGCTGATAGGTTTTAATGTAATTATGTTCAAGCAATAATGCTTCGGTTTCAGAAGTGGTAATCGTAGTTTCAATACGAAAAATGGAAGCGACTAAGGCTTCGGTTTTCTTACTGTTAAGATTATTTCTGAAATAACTGGATAGGCGTTTTTTTAGGTCTTTGGCTTTCCCTACATAAATTACCGTATCGGTTTTATCGAACATGCGATAAACACCGGGTTCACTACTAACGGTTTTAAGAAAAGATTTAGCATCAAACATGGCTGGGAAATCCATTGACTATAAAAATAAGATCAACACGACGCTAAAATTGACCGCACTTTTTCCAAATCTTCCGGCGTATCCACACCTACCGGTGGGGCTTCTTTAGCTAATTCAACGTGAATTTTTTCACCATACCAAAGCACGCGTAATTGTTCCAAACGCTCAATTTCTTCCAACAGGGTTGGTTGCCATTGCACATATTGTTTAATAAAGCCTGCACGATAAGCATAAATACCGATATGACGCAAATAATGCTCACCTAAATTCAAGGTATTTGAGCTCATTGGTTGAGAAGATAATTGAGCAAATTCATCTCGATTCCAAGGAATCACCGCTCGTGAAAAATACAGCACATAACCGTTTTTATCTGTTAAAACTTTTACCGCATTCGGATTAAATAATTCTTCAGCCTCTTCAATTTTTACCGCTAAACTTGCCATATTGACATTAAATTTCGATAAATTATCGGCAACTTGTGACACGATCACCGGTGGAATTAAAGGCTCATCACCTTGAATATTGACTATAATTTCGTTATTTGGAATGTGTAATTTTTCGACAACTTCAGCTAATCTTTCCGTTCCTGAATTATGTGTAGCCGCTGTCATACAGACTTCGCCACCAAATTGGCGTACGACTTGTTCCACTTGTTCATTATCAGTTGCAACAATCACTCGTTTTGCACCGGATAATCGGGCTTTTTCCCAAACATGTTGGATCATGGGTTTACCTGCAATGTCTGCCAAAGGTTTCCCCGGTAAACGGGTAGAGGCAAAACGGGCAGGAATAATTACACTAAATTCAGTCATTTTTATCTTCCTCTACGCTATTTAGATGGATAGCTTGCTCTGCCAATAATACAGGAATACCATTATTGATAGGGTACGCCAACTGATCGAAACGGCAAACCAGCTGTTCTTTTTCATTGTCATAATTCAGTCTCCCTTGACAAATTGGGCAAGCGATAACCTCAAGTAATTTTATATTCATGTTATTTCTCGGTTAATTGTTGGATTCTATCTAATAATGCTACTGCGTTGTGACCTTCAATATGGGCTTCTACAGGCACATACCAAAAATTATCCTGTGCAAAAGCGACACATTTCACTGCATCTTTTTCGGTCATAAAGTGCGGTTGATTTTGATCAAATTTTGTCATTAATTCTTTCGTAAAAGCTTGATGATCCTGTAAAGCATAGGTATCCAATAACTCAATCCCTAAACCCTGTAACATATTAAAGAACCGTTGTGGGTTGCCAATACCCGCAAGTGCTGAACCCTGTTTAAATTCTGATAAGGGCCGTCTTTCTTGTGTCACTAAATTAATTGCATAACTAGGAATTAAATTCATGATTGCGTGACAATAAGTATTTTCTCCACCATTCGCAATAATAAAATCAACCGTTGTCAAACGCTTTTCACTTTCACGCAAAGGGCCGGCCGGCAATACCAATCCGTTCCCCAAACCACGCTCGGCATCCATCACCACAATTTCAATATCCCGCGATAATTTATAATGCTGCAAGCCGTCATCACTAATGATCACATCGCAATTAATATGGGATAACAAATGCTCGATAGCTTGTTGTCGATTGGCTGAAATACATACCGGAACTTGAGTTCTTTTAGCAATTAATACAGGTTCATCGCCACCTTTAATCGGATCGGTTTTATCCGTAACAAGCAGTGGATATGTCTCTGATTTACTCCCATAACCGCGAGAAATAACACCGCACTTTATTCCCCTTTCAGCCAATTTTTCTACCAACCAAATCACTACGGGGGTTTTACCATTTCCTCCGACAGACAAATTCCCCACAATAACTACCGGTTTAGGTGGACGATAAGACTTCAGTATGCCGTATTTAAATAATCCTCGACGAATAGCCGTAATTAAGGCAAATAACCATGAAAGCGGTAATAATAAATAGGCTTGAATAGAATGACGATACCAAAAATCCATAATATTAATGATTAAATTGTAAACTGTGTAACTGCTTGTAAGCACCACTTTTCGCCAATAATTCGGTATGGCTTCCACGCTCTTTGATTTCACCTTGTTCCATCACAATAATTTCATCTGCATTTTCAATGGTGGATAAACGATGAGCAATCACCAAAACAGTACGATCTTTTTGTATTTCATCTAATGCTTTTTGAATGGCTCGTTCCGATTCCGTATCCAATGCGGAAGTAGCTTCATCTAAAATCATCACCGGAGAATCTCTCAATAAGGCACGAGCAATAGCTAAACGCTGACGCTGTCCCCCTGACAAACCGGCACCGTTTTCACCAACCATTGTATCTAAGCCGTTTTCCATTTTTTCTGCAAATTCCATTACATGAGCGGCTTTGGCCGCCGCTTCAATTTGTTCTCGGCTGTATTTGTCGGCTGCTGCATAAGCAATATTATTGGCAAGGGTGTCATTAAATAAATGAACCTGTTGAGAGACTATCGCACACTGTTCCCGTAAATTGGCTAATTTATAGTCCTGAATATTGATACCATCAAGCAAAATTTGACCTTGTTTCACATCATAAAAACGAGTCATTAAATTAGCAATTGTTGATTTTCCTGAACCTGAACGCCCTACCAATGCAACGGTTTTGCCTTTGGGGATCGTAAATGAAATATTTTTTAACGCCGGTTTATCTGTATCTTGGTATGTAAACGCCACATTTTCAAACCGCACTTCACCATTAGCTCGCTCGGTTTCATAATACCCATCATCTTTTTCCGGCGTTAAATCCAAGAAATCAAATAAGGTTTGACAAGCGGCCATACCTCGCTGAAATTGAGCATTCACACCCGTGAGGGATTTTAGTGGACGTAACATGGCCATCATAGAAGAAAAAACCACAGTAAAAGATCCTGCTGTTAAATTTTCATTCATAACTTCAGGAAATGTGGCTGCATAAAGTACAGCAGATAACGCAAGGGAGGCAATCAGTTGCACCACGCCGTCCGAAATACCGTCTGCGGAGATAATTTTCATTGCGCTACGACGCATATCGTTACTGACTTTGGCAAAACGGGCTTCCTCTACAGCTTGACCACCAAAAGAGATGACCTCTTTATGACCTTTCAACATTTGTTCGGTGGTAATCGTCAATGCGCCCATACTGTCTTGAATCCGGCGGCTTAAATGACGGAAAATTTTTGATACTACACCAATCAAACCACCAATAATTGGGGCGAGCACAAACAACACCACAGACAATTGCCAACTGGTATAAATCATGACTACAAACAAGGAAATTAAATAGGTACCTTCGCGAACAATAGTTACCAATGCGCCTGAAGATGAACTGGCTATCATTTCGCTGTCATAAGTCACACGAGAAAGTAAACGTCCGGTAGGATTTTTGTCGTAATAGCTGACCGGCATATACATAAGATGGCGGAATACATTACGTCGCATTTCCATTACTACTTTTCCGGAAACCCAAGATAAGCAATAGGCAGAAATATAGTTTGTAATCCCACGAAATAACACAAAAAAGACGACTAATACCGCCATTAATTTCAAGAAACTGTGATCCGCATTACCAAACCCTTCATCCAACAAAGGTTTTAATAAATAAATTAAGCCGGAATCAATCAACGCGTTTAATATCATAGCAATTGCTGCCACAATCAACCCTATTTTAAACGGGGAAATTGTCGGCCATAGGCGTTTGAAAGTTTTTAATACGGAAACGTCTTGTTGCATAATTTCTCTTCTTTGAGCTAAAAAATTGGCTCGCATTGTACTCTGATTTTCCATATTAGGGAATAATCAATTGGCGATACCAAGGACTCCATTGATGACGTGCTGTTTCTATTCGTCTGTTTTCTGCCGTAACAATTACCGAAATCTGCCCTGAAACCGCTGTGTTATAGACCGCACTTTTTACTGCTTCAAGGCGTTCAACAACATTTTTATGAGGAAAATGCCAAGGATTCCAACGACCACTGGAAATTAACGCAATATTAGGTTGAATTTTCGTTAATAATGCTGCGCCTGTAGAAGTTTTACTCCCGTGATGTCCCACTTGTAATACATGAATTTTATTCAAATCCGGTAAAATTTGCTGTTCAGAGGCGAGATCAGCATCACCGGTTAAAAGCAAATAAGACTTACCGTCATTCACCACAATCACACAAGAATCCGGATTTTTCGCTTCATTTACGCTGTTTAGTGGCGATAACGCTAGAAAATCTAATCCTTGCCAATGAAAATTCAAGCCTTTATTACAAAAAGTGCGGTCAGTTTTATTATAGTTTTTATAAGACGGACTGATAAATTCAACCTGAGGGAAAGCTGATAATACTGCATTTGCACCTCCCGCATGATCATTATCATCATGACTTAAGATTAGTTTATCCAATATGATCCCTTCACGTCGTAAATAAGGCAAAATCTCTAACTCAGCCATTGAGCCATTTTGCCAAGCCGCACCGGTATCGTATAAAACGCCTCTACCATTTTTCACAATTAATGTGGCCAGTCCTTGTCCTATATCCAAGGTTTCAATACGCCATTCATCATTTTTACCTAGTCTGAAAGAAACCTTGCCTAATCCGTAAAACAGTACCCCAAAGACTAAAATCCAAATACCAAGAGGTATTTTGTTCTTTATTCGTCTCCTCCATAACATGTACAGTAAAATCAAAGCAAAAACTACGCTCAATATTCCTTGGGTTTTATAGGATATATCCAACCAACCACTCTCAAATATACTGAGAATGGATAAAATCCCTTGAGCCAATTTATCGGCTATTTCCCAGCTATAAAAACAACCTTGAGTTAAAACCGCAAATAACACGAGTGGAACTAGCAGAAAACTAAATAAGGGAACCGCAATAAGATTAGTGATAATGCTGTAGAGAGAAAAACCGTTAAACACCGTTAATTGCAGGGGCATAAAAAGCCAAAACAGCCCAATTTGTAAATGAATCAAGCCAATCCCCCATTTTAACGTTTTAGGCAGTTCTTTTTTAGTCCAAGTAAAATACGATAACGGAACCAATTGATACCATAAAATCAAACTACCTACCGCACCAACAGATAACATAAAACTATCGGACAAAACCATTAAAGGATCACTCAACAGTAATATACTGATCACAATAAAAAATAATCGCCAGGGCGTAAAGTAATAACGACAATAATGCAACCCAATCACAATCAATAATGCCACTACCGCTCTAAATGTAGGAATTGCAAAGCCGGCAAGTTGAGCATAAAACAAGGCAAATAAACCACTGCCAATCAAAGGAAACAATGGCGAAATTTGACTAACAGGGATAAAAAATTGCACACCTCTGGCCAACCCAAAACCAATTAATGCGGCTAATCCGATATGAAGTCCTGAAATAGCAATTAAATGTGCCGTATTGGTTTTCTGATAAATTTTCCAATCAAGAGGAGACAACCAAGCTCTCTCGCCAAAAGATAATGCCAGTAATAAACCTTGTTGGCTTAATTCATTGGTTTGTTTTTTTGCCTGATCAAATAAACGGTCTCGCCAAGATAAATCTTGGCCGATTTTGACCGCACTTTTAATCGTTGCATAGCCACTAATTCCTTTGGAAAAATACCATTGTTGTCGATCAAAACCGCCTTTATTTAGTCTGGACGAAATAGCTCTCAATTGTAATTCCCCCTGCCAAATATCGCCCTGTTTTATTTCCTCTTTCAATGAAAATCTGGCATAAATACGTTGATTTTTTAATGTGATTAAATCGATACGAATAACAGCGGCTTGATAATCTTGCTGATGATGAATTTCCTCAATTTTAAAACGCATGTTCATTTTTTTCGGCAATGCAGCTACAGCTTTTGCTTCAGATAATGCATTCAATGCGGTATCGTGCATATAACCGCATATTGCTAATAATGTAACAAGGGCAAAAAAATACTTTGTTAAACCGGTTTTATTACAGCAAAATGCACTATACCCCAATAATCCGCAACACAGCATTATAGGCAATACTTTCTGCCAAGATAACAATAAAAATTCAGGCGCAATATAAATAGAAATTGCCCCTAAAATCACGCTGACAAACAAGCTTTCCAGCTGAAAAATTTGCATTTATTGACACCATAAAACGCTAAAAATACATTATCTTTAATTGTTTTTTTAACTTTTCCCAAATCCCTCTGCAAATTTTTACGATCCGGATCACAAAAATAAAAATTTTCCTCTTGAAATGCGAAAGTTTTTATAAATTAAGTTGCTTATTTATTCAAGTTCTGTTATTTATAGCGCCTTTAAAAATACCTTTGATTCTCCAGTAAGAAAAAATCCCCCAATTTAGGAGTGCAAATGACAGCAAAATCCTCTTTAAGCCTATTATCTTTGGCCGGCGTAGAGCCTTATCAAGAAAAAGCAGGTGAAGAATATATGAATGAACATCAACTTCTTCATTTCAAAAAAATTTTACAGGCATGGCAAGAGCAAATTCGTGAGGAGGCTAACCGCACAGTTGCACATATGCAAGATGAGGCATCTAACTTCCCTGATCCTGCTGACCGCGCAACCCAAGAGGAAGAATTCAGTTTAGAGTTACGCAACCGTGATCGTGAACGTAAATTAATGAAAAAAATTGAAAGTACCCTGAAAAAGCTGGAAACAGAAGATTTTGGTTATTGTGATTCTTGTGGCGTAGAAATCGGTATTCGCCGTTTAGAAGCACGTCCGACAGCTGATTTATGCATTGATTGCAAAACATTGGCAGAAGTACGTGAAAAACAAATGGGCATATAATTTCTCTAATAACATAAAATTAAATAAGAAAAAGTGCGGTGATTTTTACCGCACTTTTGTCGTCTATAATGAATGTAGGAGTAAGCTATTTTAACTTACATAAAAAGAATTTTTGATAAAAAATCCTCTTCCGGCGTTAAAAAAGAAATATCTCAAGAAAGCCAAAGAAACGAACTCAATTTATCAAAAATCAATAAAACAAAATATGTCATTAACGCTTCCCAATTAGGTATTAATGCCCGTCAAATGAGTCGTAATGCGCTGACTATTGTAGAAAAATTACAGCGTAACGGTTTTGAAGCTTATATTGTCGGTGGTTGTTTGCGTGATTTGCTTCTAGGAAAGCAACCAAAGGATTTTGACGTAGCAACCAATGCCCGTCCGGAGCAAATTCAAGCCATTTTTCAACGTCAATGTCGCTTGGTGGGGCGACGTTTTCGCTTGGCACACATTCTGTTTGGGCGTGATGTGATTGAAGTCGCTACTTTTCGAGCCAATCATAATGAAAAACACAGTGAACATCAATCTCGACAAAATGAAGATGGTATGTTACTGCGAGATAATGTGTATGGTTCTTTGGAACAAGATGCAGAACGTCGCGATTTCACTGTAAACGCCCTCTATTACAATCCGAAAAATAATACCCTACTGGATTATTATAATGGATTAAATGATCTAAAAGCAGGTAAATTACGCTTGATCGGTGAACCTACTACCCGTTATCAGGAAGATCCTGTACGAATGTTACGCGCCATTCGTTTTATGGCTAAATTAGATATGTTCTTGGATAAAGACACGGAAAAACCAATTAAAACCTTAGCGCATTTATTGAAAAATATTCCGCCTGCTCGCTTATTCGATGAAAGTTTGAAATTATTGCAATCAGGAAATGGGGTTAAAACCTACCATTTATTGCGTCAATACGGTTTATTTCAACTGCTTTTCCCGACGTTAATGCCTTTTTTTACAGAAAAAGAAGACAGTCTCGCAGAACGTATGATTGTCAAAGCCCTTTCTTCTACCGATGAGCGAATTGCTGATAATTTACGGATTAATCCTGCTTTTTTATTTGCTGCATTTTATTGGTATCCTCTACGGGAAAAAGTGGAAATACTAAAAAACGAAGGTGGTCTAAATAACCACGATGCTTATGCTTTAGCCGGAAACGAGCTATTGGATCAGATTTGTGCCACTATTGCAGCACCACGCCGACATACCGCAGTTATCCGTGATATTTGGTTTTTACAACTGCAATTGATGAAACGACATGGCAAAGCACCACAACGCACAATGGAACAAACTAAATTCCGTGCGGGTTATGATTTGTTGGCTATGCGTGCGGAACTTGAAGGCTCGGAAACTATTGAATTAGCTACTTGGTGGCATGAATATCAATTGAGTAATCAAGAACAGCGCGATATTTTGGTACAAGAACAAAATCAAAAGTCGCCAAAACCGAAAAAACGCTATCGCAGACGTAGTCCTAAAAAGGCGGTAAAATAATGATTACTGCTTATATCGCTCTCGGTAGCAATTTAAACTCACCGGTAGAACAATTGCAATCTGCATTAAAATCTATCCATGATTTACCTCATACTCAACTTACACATTGCAGTGCTTTTTATCAAAGTAAACCGTTAGGACCACAAGATCAGCCGGATTATGTGAATGCAGTTGCCTGTATAGAAACAACATTATCTCCCCTTGAATTACTCGATGAATTACAACGTATTGAAAATGAGCAAGGACGCATACGCCTACGCCGCTGGGGAGAACGCACACTTGATTTGGATATATTGCTCTATGGTGATTTACAGATAGAATCTGAACGCTTAACACTTCCTCATTATGATATGAAAAACCGGGAATTTGTCATCATTCCTTTATTGGAAATTGCACCACAATTAATTTTACCTTGCGGTGATCGGGTAACAGATTTAGCCACACAATTTTCTACACATCAAATGCAAAAACGATAAAAAAAGCCCGAATAATAAAGGGAATTCGGGCCATTTTTAAATGAGTTGTAAGTTATTGTTCGTTAAAAGGTTGAAGTATCTTGGAATAAACCCACTTTTAAATCTGTAGCGGTATAAATGACACGCCCATCAACTTCTACTTCGCCATCGGCAAGCCCCATCACTAATTTACGGTTAATCACCCGTTTTAAGTGAATACGGTAAACGACTTTTTTAGCCGTCGGTAAAATTTGACCGGTAAATTTGACTTCACCTACACCTAATGCTCGACCTTTTCCTTCACCACCGATCCAACCTAAGTAGAATCCGACCAATTGCCACATAGCATCAAGACCTAAACAACCCGGCATGACAGGATCATTGATAAAGTGACAACCGAAAAAGAATAAATCCGGACGAATATCTAATTCCGCTTCCACATAACCTTTACCGAATAAACCACCGGTTTCATTCATCTCAATGATACGATCCATCATCAACATTGTCGGTGCAGGTAATTGAGGGCCTTTCTCCCCAAAGAGTTCGCCACGACCAGAAGCTAATAAATCCTCATAATCATAGGCATTTTTACGATTCGGAATACAAGTGTTTTGCATTTTTTGTTCTCTGTGTTAAATATCATTTTCTCAAATAGCCGAATAGCTAAGAGATATAAGCATTTTCACAGAGTTTCACATGGAAGTAAATAGCGAACACTTGTTAGCTAAACTTATCGGATCAGTTATTTTTTAGTAAACCATTTCAACCAAATCGGTACAGAGGAACGCTCAGCTTCCGAATATTGTTCTATGCGTTTAGAAATCACTTGATTTAATGGTAACTCATTGTTTTTATAAGATTTACCTTCCTGTTCCAATAAATCACGTTCAAATAAAATCTCACAAGTTTGATGAATATCTTCGACTGCCCAAATAAAAAATTGCTGATTTTCTACCGCACTTTTAACTTCATCTGTTAGAGATAATTGATGAATAACCGTTGTAGGAATAATCACACCTTGTTTACCCGTCAAACCACGGGATTTACAAATGTCAAAAAAACCTTCAATTTTGCTGTTTACTCCTCCTACAGAATGAACTAAACCAAATTGATCGATTGTACCCGTAATCGCAATAGATTGCGGTAAGGGTAAATCAGATAATGCACTGAGCAAGACACAACAGGCGGCCAAAGAAGCACTATCCCCATCAATTTCGCCATAAGACTGTTCAAACACAAGACTTGCAGAAAAAGGTAATTGAGAGGGAAAATCAAATAAATGAGATAGACAGGCTTGAGCTATCATCATTCCTTTTCCGTGCAAATTACCGGCCAAATCACTTTTTCTTTCAATATCTATAACTTCTCCATCACCAAATTGTACAATACAACTCAAACGGGAAGGTTCACCAAAACATACCGGCGTCCCCGGATATTCAATCACAGATAAGCCGTTAATCTGCCCTACGACTTCACCATCAGTATCAATGTAAATTTGCTCATTTAAAATGTCGCTGTAAGTACGTTCCTGCAAAAAGCCTTGTTGATACTGTTTTTGCTGAAAAGCTTGCTCAAAATCTACCGCACTTAAGATAGAATTTGGCTGATTAAAGCCTGCCGAACTAATCCAATCCGTTAAAACCCTTGGTGAAATTGAGACTAAACCACGCTCTTCACTTTCACGAACGAATAATTGATAGAGTTTTTCAATCGCATTTTCGCTTAATGTCAGCTTTTGTTGTTCGCCTAAACATCGAACATAATTCGCCCAACCTTGCTGATTTTGTTCATTTTCCAAACTGAAATAGCTTTCAATTTCGGCATAATCTGCCCATTGATAAAGCCCTGTTTCCAACTCAGAAAAAGTGGCTAACTCTTCTCGATTTCCCAATAAAATGACTTTTAAATTCAATGGAAAAGAGGGAATATCGCAAGGTAACGCCTTAAACGGATGAGCAGAATACCAATCAAAGTGTTTTGTCATTAAAATGTGTTTTAAACGTTCCCACAAATCAAATTGGCGTAACAATCCTGCAAGGGAGAGAATTAATATACCGCCATTCACTTGATGCACAAGACCTGAATTTAATTGAATATCTTTTGAACTCGGGTGAATACGGATTGAGCCCAATAATTGATTTTGGTCGAAATATAATGCGGTAGCCACCTTTTTTTGAGAGGCAAAATTATCTGCATGAGAGGTCGCAGGTTGAGCCGAAATTTTCGGAAAAGAAAAACTGTCTGCCTGTTCAATCAAATAATGCACACCAAAAATATCACTCTTTAGTGCTTGATTTAATTCTACAAAATTTTCTACTGCATTAGCATATTCCGCCAAATCATCCACTTTCAACATCAATAAAGTGCGGTGTGAATTTTGCAAGAATTGACGAATTGCACTACTCGCCCTTGGTTGTAAATCAAAGAAATTTACAGGTTGAGTAGCCTGAGTAAATTCTAGTCTTGGTTGTAATAATTCAGCAGATAAAAGTAATTCAGTTGATCTCACGGCTTCATTAAGTCCTTAATTTGAAATTTAATCTATTATCGCACAAAATCCATAAAATTCAGTAGAAAAACACAATTAAAAAGCGTATATTTAGGTTATTAGTGACAACGTAACCAAAATAATAAGAAATGAAATACCAAAAATTAGAAAATCAGGAAAGCCATTGGAAATGGCTTTATCTCACAAAAAAATATCGTGAAGGCGAGCCGATTACCCGCTATGAAGAACGCAGTTTAGCTGAAGATAAAAGCAAACAATTAATTTTGGCCAAAAATAATCCCACAGAAATAGAACAATGGATTAAAGAACATATGGGCGAATTTTTGGTGGTTAAATTAGATCAAGCAATCAGAGCAAGGCGTAAACGTTTTTTCAATGCAGAAAAACAACATACCCGTAAAAAATCCATTAATTTGGATTATGCCGTATGGCAACGGCTTTCACGCTACTCACGAAAAATGAATATGACCTTATCGGAAACTATTACTTATATGATTGATGAACGTGAAAGTAAGGTTCTATTTGAAAATCAAATGTCAGCGATGAAAGCAGGTTTAAAAGATTTATTAAAGTAAAAACGGCAATTTAAATTCAAATTGCCGTGAATATTCCAGTTAAGTGTTAATCATTATTCGAGAAATCCGGCCTGATTCTATCTCCTCTTCCCGAATAGTCATTACTTCACAGCCGTTATCTGTGACTACAATTTGATGCTCAAACTGTGCGGAATGACTACGATCTTTGGTTTTCACGGTCCAACCGTCTCCCATCAAACGCACTTCTTTCTTACCGGCATTAATCATAGGCTCAATGGTAAATACCATGCCTTTTTGTAAAATCACACCACCGTCATCACCATAGTAATGTAACACTTGAGGCTCACTGTGAAATTGATCACCAATACCATGACCACAGTATTCACGTACCACACTAAAACCTTGTGCCTCCGTATATTGCTGTACGGCACGACCAATTTCACGCAGACGAATCCCCGGTTTAACTACTCTCAAACCAACATATAACGCCTCTTGAGCTGCTTCCACTAACTTTTGGCTACGAATATTGGTTTCACCTACAATAAACATTTTGGAATTATCACCAAAATAACCGTCTTTAATTACCGTCACATCAATATTTAAAATATCGCCGTTTTTCAACACTTTTTCATCGCTCGGAATACCGTGACAAACCACTTCATTCAGTGAAATACATGTGGCTTTCGGATAACCGTGATAATTCAAGCAAGCAGGAATCACTTTTTGTTCATTTACCATATAATCGTGGCAAATACGATCCAATTCCCCCGTTGTCACTCCGGCTTTTATATAAGGTTCAATCATGACTAACACATCTGCGGCCAATTTACAGGATTCACGCAATTTAATGAGTTCTTCTTCTGTTCTTAATGGAATTGCCATTTTGTTACTCCTCAAAATTTGTCCGTCTATGATAACACCAATCCGCCTTTATGTGAAAATATCCTTGAATGAAATAGTCGGTTATTGGATAATAACCCCAATTTTTTATTCTTAATTAGGAAAGTATATGTCAGATATTTCAATTCCGTTGAATTTTACAGATGCAGCGGCAAATAAAGTGAAATCCTTAATTAGTGATGAGGAAAATCCTAATTTAAAATTACGGGTTTATATCACCGGTGGCGGCTGTAGCGGTTTCCAATACGGATTTACCTTTGATGAAAAAATCAATGACGGCGATCTGACTATTGAAAAATTGGGAGTACATTTAGTTATCGATCCCATGAGCCTACAATATCTTATCGGAGGCACAGTGGATTATACAGAAGGCTTAGACGGCTCTCGCTTCGTTGTACAAAACCCCAATGCTTCCAGTACCTGTGGATGTGGCTCATCATTTAGCATTTAGTCTTGATAAAAAGTGCGGTCATAAAACAAAATGAATTTCGTCCGCACTTTTTACATTCAATCGTCAATATCGTCTTTTATCTCTTCTTCTCTGCAAATCTACATATCTTACCCGATAAAAATTATGGTTTCATTTATCTAATGAAATATAATAAAATTCATGAAAATCAACCAATCCAATATTGAGGAATAAATAATGAGCCAACAGCCAACAGCCAACAGCGTGATCTCAACGCTGCCACAAGTCAAGCCTTTTTAAACGATCTCGACCAAACCCTTTGGACAGCCGCCGACAAGCTGCGTAAAAACCTAGACGCCGCCAATTACAAACACATCGTTCTTGGCTTTATCTTCTTAAAATACATCTCCGACAGCTTTACCGATTTCCAAGCCAAGCTAAAAACCCAACTCACCACGCCCGAAAGCGAACTCTATCTTGACCCTGCACTATTTGACGCACAAGAATTTAGCCAAATTCTTGCCGAAGAGTTGGAACAGCGGGATTACTATGCAGCCGAAAACATCTTCTGGGTGCCGGAGCAAGCCCGCTGGGACAACATCAAATCATTAAGCAAACTCAATCTTGGCGATGAATTGCCTTGGGGAGACAAATTTAAAGGTGTCAGCCGCTTGATTGATGATGCCTTTGAAGCCATCGAGCGAGAAAACCCCAAACTCAAAGGCGTACTCCAACGCATTGCCGGCTTTGGCGTGCCTGATGAAATGCTCACAGGCTTGATTGACCTGTTCTCACGCACCAATTTCACCCAGCCGATGCACAATGGCGAACCCGTCCATCTGCAAGCCAAAGACATTTTGGGACACGTCTATGAATACTTTCTTGGACAATTTGCCCTTGCCGAAGGCAAAAAAGGCGGTCAATACTTCACGCCCAAATCCATCGTTACCTTAATTGTTGAAATGCTCGAACCCTATTCAGGGCGGATTTACGATCCGGCAATGGGCAGCGGTGGATTTTTTGTGCAAGCCGACCGCTTTATTCAGGCTCACGCTGGCAACCGCAACGCCATTTCCGTTTATGGGCAAGAATCCAACCCCACCACCCGCAAACTGGCGGTGATGAATATGGCAATTCGTGGCATTCCCTTTGACTTTGGCGACAAACCCGAAGATACCCTGCTCAACCCCCTGCACATCGACAGAAAAATGGATGTTGTGATGGCAAATCCGCCCTTTAACCAAAAAGAGTGGTGGAGTGAAAGCCTAGCAAACGACCCACGCTGGGCATACGGCACACCGCCGCAAGGCAACGCCAACTTTGCGTGGCTGCAACATATGATTTACCACCTCTCCCCCAAAGGCAAAATGGCACTCCTGCTCGCTAACGGCTCAATGAGCAGCCAAACCTCAGGCGAAGGCGACATTCGCAAAAACATCGTGCAAGCCGACCTTGTCGAAGCGATGATTGCCCTGCCCAATCAGCTATTCACCAACACCCAAATCCCTGCCTGCATTTGGATTATCAATAAAGCCAAAGCCAGAAAAGGTGAAGTGCTGTTTATCAACGCCACCCAAATCGGCTATATGAAAGACCGCGTCTTGCGTGATTTCACCGTTGATGACATCGCCAAAATCAGCGACACCTACCACAACTGGCAAAAACAGAACGGCTACGAAAATATCCCTGCGTTTTGTTATTGTGCCACGCTGGACGAAATCGCCAAAAACGATTTTGTGCTGACCGCAGGGCGGTATGTCGGTGCGATACAAGAAGAAGATGACGGCGTGCCGTTTGCAGAAAAAATGCAGGAATTGACTGCTTTATTAAATGAACAATTTAAACAGGGGCAGGAATTGGAACAGCAAATCGTAGAGAATTTAAAGGGATTGGGATATGGCATTTAATCAGTATGTATTTTCAGATATTGTTGAATTAATATCCGAAAAAGTAAAAATTAAAGACTTAAAAAAAGAAAACTATATTTCGACAGATAATATGCTGCCTAATTTTGGCGGAATAACACCTGCTGAAAATCTTCCAAATTCAAATTCTTGCAATAGGTTTGCCAAAAAAGACATTTTGTTTTCCAATATAAGAACCTACTTTAAAAAAGTTTGGCTTGCTGAATTTTCAGGTGGTTGTTCTCCTGATGTTTTGGTAATGCGTAGTAAAAATACAGATATTTTATTAAATGAGTATTTATTTTTACTTATCCGTTCTGATGATTTTATTAACTTTACAGTTATATCAGCAAATGGGGCAAAAATGCCTCGCGGCGATAAAAATGCAATGAAAAATTTTCTTTTCAATATCCCAAGTATTGAATATCAAAAAAAATGTATTGCCAATTATTTTGCCTTTGACCAAAAAATCCAACTCAACACCCAAACCAACCAAACCCTAGAAGCCATTGCACAGGCGATATTCAAAAGCTGGTTTGTGGATTTTGACCCTGTGCGTGCCAAAGCAGCCGCCCTAAGCGAAGGCAAAAGCGAACACGAAGCCAACCTTGCGGCAATGTCGGTGATTTGTGGCAAAGACACCAGCGAGTTAAACGACACCGAATACAAAGCGCTTTGGCAAATCGCCGAAGCCTTCCCAAGTGAGCTTGTGGAAAATGAACAATTTGGCGAAGTGCCGAAGGGGTGGGAAGTGAAGCCGCTAGATAATATTGCCAATTACCAAAATGGTTTGGCTTTACAAAAATTCCGACCTGAAAATAATGAGACTTTTTTGCCTGTCGTTAAAATTGCACAATTACGGCAAGGTTATGCAGATGGAGAAGAAAAAGCAAGTGCTGATATAAAACCTGAATGTATTATTGATAATGGAGATATTATTTTCTCTTGGTCTGGTACCTTAATGGTTGATATATGGTGTGGCGGTAAGGCTGCCTTAAATCAGCATTTATTTAAAGTTACATCAAATCATTATCCAAAATGGTTTTATTATCTTTGGACAAAGTACCATTTAGCTGAATTTCAACGAATTGCAGCAGATAAAGCAGTAACAATGGGACATATTAAGCGTGAGCATTTATCACAAGCATTGTGTGCTGTGCCTGATGATAATTTTTTAAACTTGTACAACTCTATCAGCAATGTATTAGATTTAATTATCGCAAATAGAATTGAAAATTTTGATTTAGCTAAAACAAGAGATTTTTTATTACCTAAATTGTTGAGTGGGGAGGTTTAATTATGAACCAAAAAGAAATCATTAAACAAGAGCAACAAGCATTACTGGAAAATGCTTGCTCGTCTTTACAGCTTGGAATTGATGACTATCTTCTTTCAGAAGAAAATAAAAATAGAAGATTATCATCTGTTCGTAATTTTATCAGTGGATTATTACTTCTCTATAAATACAAGTTATTTATTGAAAGCAAAGGAGATGACCCATATGAGTTTATCCGAGCAAGAAGAAATAATAGTACCTCTAGACCAGTACATACTGTTAATGTAAAAGATATCAAGAGCAAACTAAGTTTTCTCAATATAACAATCAATGAAAATTTGCTAGATAGTGTAATTTCTGCAAGAAATAACTTAGAACACTTTTTCTTACCAGAAGAAACCAACCCAATAGAGATTATCCATCAATCTTATATTTTACTATCTGAATTTTTTATTCAATATTTATCTGAACTAGGGACACTTGAAGAGTTTATATCATCTACATACTATAAAACTCTATTAGATATAGATGAAGCATATAAAGAAATAGAAAAGCAGTGCCAAAATAGTTTAAATAAAATTGATGATTATCCTACTTATGATGTTGAAGATGTATTATTAGAAAATGCAAGATGCCCTTTTTGTAAATCATCGTTAATAAAATATGAAGATGGAAATTACCCAAATTTAAAATTTAGTTGTTATGGGTGTAATAAAGGTAAGTATCTTGACATTTATGAGTTATTAGGAATTACACATCGTGTTATTCGTCAAGGAGGAGATATTCGTTCAATTTGCTATGATGAAGATTGTGGTGATGTTAATGTCATAGATGGGGTTTGTTTTACTTGTGGATACAAACATGACCCAAATAGAGATTATGAAAGTGAAGCTCGTTTAAAGTATTTAGCAAATAAAGATGATTAAATCCTTAGGATAATAAATTTCCCATACAATCAATAATCGGTTAAAAAATTAAGAATTTTTCAATTTATAAAATGGGTGTACGCAGTACGCCCCTACAATCGGAGTTCTAATTTATACATGAGCGAAAATAATGTTCCTTCAGGATTTTAATTTACATTTAAACCAAAATAATGCTCGAATGTAGGGGCGTATGTCATACGCCCACAATAACATAAATCCCAACGGATAAACGTGAATAATGTTCCGTTTAAGCGTACGCTGTACGCCCAAACAATCGGGTTTTTAAATTTATATTTGAGCAAGAATAATGCTCATATGTAGGGGCGTATTGCATACGCCCACAATAACATAAATCCCAGAGGGTAAACCTAAATAAAACATCATGTTCCCGTACGCTCAGCCTGTTTTAGAAAATCGCTGAGGACTTGATTGATTTTGCTTTGCCAGCCTTTGCCGTAGGCTCTAAAACCTTCTACCACGTTTTTATCCAAACGGAGGGAGACGGCTTCTTTTTGTGAACCTGTCGGTCTGCCTCGTTTTTTGATGGCGGTAGCAAATTCTGCTGGGCTAACAGGGCGTTCATCTTCATCGATGCCGTCCCAGACAAAATCTTGATCGTCCGGAATGGCTTTAACGGCGGCGAGCAGCTGTTTTTTGGTTAAGGTTTTATTCGTCAAGGTTTTGTTGTAGGTATTCATAATATGCCTCTCTTTCGGCTTTGGACGCTGGGCGAAAACTGATTAATCGAATGCAATTTTCTCGTTCGGTATGGGCTAGGGATAACACCAATAATCGCCCGAAAGAATAGGCGAATGATTGGGTTCGGACTTCATTATTGCGGATCGTTTCAACATCAAATCGGTAGGGCGAAGATAACACTTCGTCCGCATCGGCAAAATCTAAACCGTGTTTGGCGAGATTGATTTGACGTTTGTTTTCGTCCCAAATGTAAATTTTCATAATTATTGTATATACATAAAATAAATGCAACGACTATATTCAACAACCTAACAGAAACAAAATACAAAATCCGATTGGATTGCTATTTTTTCGATCCAGATCCCAAAAATAAAAAAGGACACACTATGCTGATCAACGAAAACACCATTGAACAATCCGCCATTGCGACTTTGCAAAGCTTGGGCTGGCAATACACCTACGGCAAAACGATTTTGGCAGGTTTAGAACACGAATGGCGGGAGCGAACCGCTGAGGTGATTTTAAAGCCGCTACTTGCTGAAGCGATTGCAAAATTCAACCCGAATTTGCCCGCTTGTGAGGTGGAAAATGTGGTGGCACAGGTGTGCCGTGCCGACAGTGGAGATTTGGTGGAGCGTAACCGTCAGGCTTATGATTGGCTAAGAAATGGGGTCAAAATCACTTATCAGCAAGACGGCGAGCAGGTGTCTGATGTGGTGCAGCTGATTGATTTTCAGCGTCCAGAAAACAACGATTTTCGCATTGTCAATCAGCTGGATATTGGCGGTAAAAAAGGCAAACGCATTCCTGATTTGATTGGCTTTGTTAATGGCTTGCCACTGGTGGTATTTGAGCTGAAAAATCCGCTCAAAGAAAATGCCGACATTGGCAAGGCGTTTGCCCAACTGCAAACCTATAAAGATGAAATTTCTGATTTGTTTGTGTTTAATCAGGCACTCGTGATTTCAGACGGCATTGTCGCCCGTATCGGTTCGCTGACCGCCGATTTCGACCGTTTTACCCCTTGGCGTGTGGTTGATGAAAAAAATCAGAGCAAACGCATTGTGTTTGAAGATGAACTCACCGCCCTACTGCAAGGCGTAATGACACCGCAAAATCTGCTGGATTATGTGCAGAATTTTGTGGTGTTTGAACGAGATGGCAAAAACCGCTTGATTAAAAAAATCGGGGCGTATCATCAGTTTTATGGCGTGAATGAAGCGGTGGATTGCACCTTGCTTGCCGCCACAGGCAACCGCAAAATCGGTGTGTTTTGGCATACGCAAGGTTCGGGCAAATCCCTTTCGATGCTGTTTTATGCCGGCAAAGTATTAAGTCAAGGCTACCTGAAAAACCCGACATTAGTACTCGTTACCGACCGCAACGATTTGGACGGTCAGCTTTACGCCACTTTTTGCGGTGGTGAGGCACTGCTCAAACAAACGCCAATCCAAGCCGATGGGCGAGACGAACTCCGCTCTGCCCTTGCCAGTCGTTCAGCAGGCGGTGTGATTTTTACCACCATTCAAAAATTCGGCTTAATGGAGGGCGAGCTTGCCCACCCTGTATTAAACGAGCGGGAAAACATCATTGTGATTACCGATGAGGCACACCGCTCGCAATATGGTTTTAGCCAAAAAATCAACCACAAAGGCGAGTATCGTGAGGGGTACGCCAAGCACTTACGCAGTGCATTGCCGAATGCGTCCTTTATTGGTTTTACCGGCACGCCGATTGCCCTTGATGACAAAGATACCCAAGAAGTCTTCGGTAAATATGTCTCGATTTATGACTTTGAAGATGCGGTGGAAGATGGGGCAACCGTGCCGATTATTTATGAGCCACGCCAAATCAGCTTAGGCGAAAGTGGCGAGTTTTCCAAAGTGATGGAAGAGGCACAACAACTGATTGATGACGATGAAAACAGCTATAACTTCCGCCTGCGTGAAAAACTGCACAGCGTGGATAGCCGTTTGCAGAAAATGGCGGAAGATATTATTGCCCATTACGATGAGCGTACCAAACAGCAAGACGGCAAGGCGATGGTTGTGGTGATGAGCCGTGCCATTTGCGTCAAACTCTACGACAAAATCACCGCACTTCGCCCCGAATGGCACTCAAACGATGTGCTTCAAGGCAGCATTAAAATTGTGATGACAAGCAATGCCAGCGACCCTGCCGAGTGGCAAATACATAATCAGGACAAAAAAACCTTAGAAAAACGCTTTAAAGACCCAGACGATCCACTCAAAATCGTGATTGTGCGGGATATGTGGCTGACAGGGTTTGATGCCCCTTGTTGTAACACAATGTATATTGATAAACCAATGAGCGGACACAACCTGATGCAGGCAATCGCTCGGGTCAATCGGGTATTTCGCAATAAAAGCCGTGAAAATGGCGGCTTGATTGTGGATTATGTCGGCTTGACCGATGAGCTGGAAAAAGCGATGAAGCAATACACCAACGCAGGCGGCAAAGAAAAGCCGGTGCGAGACATTTCAGCGGTGCTGGAAAAAATGGTGGAACACATCACGGTCATTCGTGGGCAATTTGCCACGCCGATTGACGGACAAGCGGTTGATATTGCCAAAATTTTGCAAATCAGCGAACCTGCCAAACTGCTCAATGCGATTTTGACATCAGCCAACCATATTCTTGCCCTAGACCGCATTCAGCCAACCGATAACACTGCCAAAGACAAAACCCCACGCAAAAGCGCTTTTTTACAGTCGGTACGCTTGGCGAAAAAAGGTTATGCTTTGTGTGGGGCAATGAAAGCAGTTGAGCCCTATAAACAGGAATTGGCGTTTTATGATGCGGTGCGTGCCACCATCATCAAAAACAGCGCCTCCCCCCGCAATCCTTCGGGTGAAGACCGCTTGTTGCAACTTACCGCCTTGATGAACCGTGCAGTACAGTCGGACGGCGTGGTGGATTTATTTGATTTGCTGAAAAAAGACCGCCCAAACATCAACCTGCTTTCCGATGAGTTTTTGGAAACAGTGAAAAACAGCCCAACCAAAGATTTGTGGCTGTCGGCAATGGAGCGTTATCTTGCTGCCAAACTGCGTGAACAAAGCGGTGCCAATCTTGCCACCAAAAAAGCATTTGAACAAAAACTCAAAGAGGCGATGAACCAATACCACAACCACAATTTAAGCGTATTGGAAATTTTAGAAGAGCTGATCGCCCTTGCCAAAGAGTTTGAAGCCCGCCAAAAACGAGGGGAAGCGTTGGGACTAAGCCCTGCGGAAATGGCGTTTTATGATGCTTTAGCACGCAACGAAAGTGCGGTGCGGGAAATGGGCGATGAAGTGTTGATGAACCTTGCCAAAGACATCACCGACAAATTACGCAAATCCGTCACCGTAGATTGGCAATATAAAGACTCGGTGCGTGCCAAAATGCGAACCTTAATCCGCATTGCTCTGCGTAGCTATAAATATCCGCCCGATTTACAGGCGGAAGCGATTGAGTTTGTATTGCAACAAGCGGAAGAAATTGCGGAGGAATTTGCAACGAAATAACACCTTATATATTCATCAAAAGTGCGGTCAAAAAACAATACGGATTTTAACCGCACTTTACTCATCTATTCATAATTTAATTCACCGGATATTCTTCAATCACTACATCAAATTCCATCACTTTGCCTAATCGGGAAACCACCACTTTCACAGTTGTATGAGGTTTAACATCGCTGATCACTTGCATAATTTGAGCCGGAGACTTCGCCTCTATTCCGTTGAATTTCAATATAATATCACCTGCCTTCAGTCCAGCTTTCGCAGCAGGGCCGTTTTCTACCAGATTTTCAATTAAAATCCCATTTCGACTTTGCCCTTCCCCATTACTATAAAGAATATTACTTTGTACACCAAAATAGCCTCGAATCACACGCCCGTCTTTAATAATTTTATTCATCACGTCAGTGGCTACACTGATAGGAATAGCGAAACTTAAACCTTCAGCAATTTCAGTGCTGTTTTTGCCTATGCTTAATGTACTTATACCAATCAATTCACCCAATGAATTAATCAATGCACCGCCTGAATTGCCGCGGTTGATCGATGCATCGGTTTGAATAAAATTCTGTCGCCCGACGGCCTCACCAATGGCATTACGACCTGTAGCGCTGATAATACCTTGAGAAACACTTTGTCCAAGATTATAAGGATTACCAATCGCCAAAACGACATCACCTACATGGACTGAACGGGTTGGGTTTTGTGGAATGGTCGCAAGATTATCAGCTCGAATTTTTAAGACTGCAAGGTCAGTCAAATTATCCGAGCCGATAAGCGAAGCTTCAAAAATGCGGCCGTCTTGCAATGCAACCACAATTTGATCCGCACTTTGAATAACATGTTTATTCGTTAGAATATAGCCATTTTTCAACATAATCACACCGGAACCTAAATTTCGGGTGGTTATTTCATTATTGGTTGAAGAAAACGACTGGTTATACACATTCACTACCGCAGGAGAAGCTATACGCACAGCATCTTTAAATGACATCACTTCCGCAGTGAATTTTAATGCCGTTCCACCGCTAACTCTCGGAAAAACAAACAAAATTAATGCGGCACACGCTAAGCCGATGATTACCGATTGTATGAGTTTTTTAAGCATTTTTTTTCCTTATGTAGCGCATTTTTAAATCCTCTCCTATGTGTAATACCTCTTGTAATACCCATTGTGGAGCGTCTGTTAATCGGTTCAAATGAGGTAATTTACATAGTCCTCTTGCATCATTGCCGAGTAATTTAGGTGCAACATATAAAATCAATTCGTCAACCAAATTTTCCTCAATCAGTGCACCAGCCAAAGTTGCTCCTGCTTCCACCCAAAGACTGTTAATTTGACGTTTACCCAATGCCTGCATTAATGCTGAAAGTGCGGTCTGTTCTTCATACGTTTCTATGATCATTTGTTCAACAAATTCAGGAAAATCCGCTAAATCACGAGGCTTATCGCTTACTAACCAAATAGCTGACGGAATAGAAAAAATCCCTTGTTTAGGCTGAATTTTATGCTGAAAATCCAAAATAACACGCACAGGCTGGCGTACATCTTCCTTCATATAAATTTGTTGAATTTCATCGGAAAATTGCTCCCAACGTACATTTAAACTTGGATTATCCGCTAATACTGTAGCTGATGTGGATAATACAGCCGAGGCTTTAGCCCGCTCTTGTTGGACATCCGCTCTTGCTTCATCCCCTGTAATCCATTTACTCTCCCCATTTGCCATTGCCGTTCTACCGTCTAAACTCATACCCAATTTTAATTGCACAAAAGGGCGGCCTGTCCGCATTCGATGTAAAAAACCTTTATTTAAATTTTCCGCTTCTTGTTCCAATAGGCCAACAGCAGTTTCAATCCCGGCTTCTGCCAACATCGCCAGACCTTTTCCAGCCACTTGTGGATTAGGATCCTGCATTGCAGCAATCACTTTGCTCACGCCGGCATTAATCAAGCCTAATGCACAAGGCGGCGTACGACCAAAATGCGCACAAGGCTCTAAGGTGACATAAGCCGTTGCCCCTTTTGCCCGCTCGCCTGCTTCACGCAATGCCATAACTTCGGCATGAGGCTCACCTGCTCTAAAATGAAATCCCTTACCGACAATCTCCCCTTTTTTCACAATAACGCAACCCACACAGGGATTTGGCGACGTCGTAAAACGCCCTTGTTTTGCCAGTTCAATGGCAAGTTGCATAAAGGTGTGATCCTGCGGAGAAAACTTACTCATTATTTATTCCTTCAATTTTTCAATTTCTTTGGAAAATTCATTAATATCATCAAAACTTAAATACACGGATGCAAAACGAATATAGGCAACTTTATCTAATTTTTTCAGTTCATCCATAACTAAATGCCCAACCATTTTACTTGGTACTTCCCGTTCACCGGTGGCTCTCAGTTTAGAAATGATGTGGCTGATTGCTTTTTCAATATCATCTGCACTCACAGGGCGTTTTTCCAATGCATGCATAATGCCACGTCTCAATTTATCCTCATTAAACGGCTCCCGGGTTTCATTATTTTTAATAATTTTCGGGACAACCAATTCCGCTGTTTCAAAGGTAGTGAAACGTTCATGGCAATAGGTACATTCACGGCGACGACGAACTTGATAACCTTCCGAGACTAAACGGCTGTCAATGACCTTGGTTTCTTCTGTGGAACAAAACGGACAATGCATTCAATTTCCTCTTTTCAAAATGAGATAATTTTAACAAAACTTTACCAAAAACTACCGCTCTTTTATTCACTTTCCTCTAATTCATCCGCCATTGCAGCCAAGATGTCTCGGCTTAAAACAGCTAATGAACGATAAAAAGGCAATAAAGCTTGGCTTTCAACTTTCATTAAGAATTTTCCTGCAGAGGGTAATAGAAAACGCTCAAATAACGTTTGTTGTGCTTCCGTTGAATCTAAATTATCTTCAATCCAAGAAGCTGTTAAAAAAACCAAACCGAAATGATCCGCACTTTCAACATCAGGCATTCCTCGCGTCTGACGAAAATCGATAAATTCTTCCACAGAAATACCATAAGCGGAAATTTCCGTAGCAACCTTTTTGTCAGCGCCAAATAAAGCCTCATATTCTGTGGCTAAAACCTCTCTTGACACAGGCATTTGCAAGGCATTAATTGCCTCTTGAGCGGATTTATCACTTTCCAACGCCCAAACCTGTTCTAGCCCCTTTTGTTGTAACCAATCGAATACGCCGTTTAACACAGGATCCAACGGGGAACGATAAAATAAGTTACCAAATAAACGGCTAATTAATGAAAAATTGTTTAATTGTTGCTCAGACATTTTCTCTTCTCAAAATCTGCAAAAAATTAACCGCACTTTAGCATAAATTCTGCTAAAATACTGTCTTTTTAAACCGTTTGATGTGCTTTTATCAAACGCCTGACTTGAACTCAGACCCTAGAGAATTTTATGACAACCTTTAAACCTGAACTTCTTTCCCCTGCCGGCACCTTAAAAAATATGCGTTACGCCTTTGCTTACGGTGCAGATGCAGTTTATGCAGGCCAACCTCGTTATTCTTTGCGTGTACGTAATAATGAATTTAACCACGCCAATTTAAAAATCGCCATTGATGAAGCCCATAGCCTTGGTAAGAAATTTTATGTTGTAGTAAATATTGCTCCACATAACTCCAAACTAAAAACCTTCATTAAGGATTTACAAACAGTTGTTGAAATGAAACCCGATGCTTTGATTATGTCCGACCCGGGCTTAATTATGTTGGTGCGTGAAAATTTTCCTGAAATGGATATTCATCTTTCTGTGCAAGCCAATGCAGTAAACTGGGCAACCGTGAAATTCTGGAAACAAATGGGATTAACCCGTGTAATTTTGTCTCGTGAGCTTTCCATTGATGAAATTGCAGAAATTCGTGAACAAGTGCCGGACATAGAATTGGAAATTTTCGTGCATGGTGCATTGTGTATGGCTTATTCCGGCCGTTGTTTACTGTCGGGCTATATTAATAAACGTGATCCGAACCAAGGCACTTGTACCAATGCTTGCCGTTGGGAATATAAAATGGAAGAAGGTACTACAGATGAGGTGGGCAATATCGTACCGAAAGAAGAGGTGCCAAAATACCAGCCTGAAATTGAGGTAAAAAATGTGGCTCCTACCTTAGGCGAAGGACAAACGACAGATAAAGTATTCCTTTACACCGAGCCTCATCGTCCCAATGAGCAAATGACCGCCTTTGAAGACGAACACGGCACTTATTTTATGAATTCTAAAGATTTGCGTGCGGTACAACATGTTGAAAAATTAACTCAATTAGGTGTGCATTCCTTAAAAATTGAAGGCCGTACTAAATCTTTCTATTATTGTGCCAGAACCGCTCAAGTATATAGAAAAGCAATTGATGACGCTGCGGCCGGCAAGCCTTTTGACGAGAGTTTAATGGATACTTTAGAAAGCCTTGCTCATCGTGGTTATACCGAAGGTTTTTTACGCCGTCATACCCATGATGAATATCAAAATTATGATTATGGCTATTCTATTTCAGAACGTCAGCAATTTGTCGGCGAATTTACCGGTAAACGCAATACCGAAGGTTTAGCGGAAGTGGCCGTAAAAAATAAATTCCTGCTCGGTGATGAAGTGGAAATGATGACCCCAAAAGGTAATATTGTATTTAAAATTAACAAAATGATTAACCGTAAAAATGAAGCCGTAGACGCTGCTCTCGGTGATGGTCATTTTGTATTTTTAGAGGTACCGCAAGACATTGATTTGAATTATGCTCTTCTAATGCGCAATCTCAATGGAACCAATACTCGTAATCCACATAATAATTAAATTGTAAAAAAATTGTTGCAATCATTTTAACAAGAGATTAAAATTGGTTTCGTACTCAAAAAGTATATATACCTCCAAATTATTTTGCCCTTTCCTTGTGAAAGGGCTTTTTTACTCTATAAACATTAAAAAATCAAACTTCCTTAAATTTGACCGCACTTTTGCCTTTCACCTAATCCATAAACGTTTTATACTTATATCATCTCAACTATTTTGCACACATAGTGCAAGCTGTACTAATTCCCCCCTTTGGGGTTGAACATATAACGAACATTAAAAGGAAAACCACTATGGCAGTTTTAGTCACCGGAGGCGCAGGATATATTGGCTCTCATACCGTTGTAGAATTACTTAATGCAGGAAAAAGCGTGGTCGTATTAGATAATTTATGTAATTCTTCCGAAAAATCCCTTGAGCGTGTTGCACAAATTACAGGCAAACAAGCTAAATTTTATCAAGGTGACATTTTAAATTCTGCTTTATTACAGAACATTTTTGCAGAAAATCAAATTGATGCGGTTATTCATTTTGCCGGCCTAAAAGCAGTCGGCGAAAGTGTACAAAAACCGGCCGAGTACTATCAAAATAACGTCGTCGGCTCATTAAATTTAATCCAAGAAATGCGCAAAGCCGGTGTATATAATTTTGTTTTCAGTTCCTCTTCTACCGTCTATGGCGATCCTGAAATCATTCCTGTTACTGAAGATTGCAAAGTGGGTGGTACCACCAATCCTTACGGCACATCAAAATTGATGGTAGAACAAATTCTTACCGATATTGCCAAAGCCGACTCCAAATTCAGTATTACACTATTACGTTATTTCAATCCGGTCGGCGCACATGAAAGTGGTTTGATCGGCGAAGATCCTAACGGTATTCCAAATAATTTAATGCCTTATATCGCCCAAGTCGCTGTTGGCAAACTGAAAGAATTATCTATTTTCGGGAATGATTACGATACAAAAGACGGGACTGGTGTGCGTGATTATATTCACGTTGTAGATTTAGCCATCGGGCACTTAAAAGCCCTCGAACGTCATCAAAATGACGGTGGCTTACATATTTATAATCTTGGTACGGGTGTAGGCTATTCAGTATTAGATATGGTAAAAGCCTTTGAAAAAGCCAACGATATTGTCATACCTCACAAATTTGCGCCACGCCGTGCCGGTGATATTGCAATGAATTATGCCGATGCCAGCCGTGCGGCTAAAGAATTAGGCTGGAAAGCCGAACGAGGTCTGGAACAAATGATGAAAGACACTTGGCATTGGCAAAAAAACAATCCGAACGGGTATAAATAACCTAAAAAATGTAGGGGCGTATTGAATACGCTCTATTTTTCCTGATATTTTTACGGGCGTACGCAGTACGCCCCTACACGATATGCAACAATCCCTGATTTCCCAAATCTTCAGCCGTAATATGCTGATTTGTCTTTTTACCGGCTTCAGCTCGGGCTTACCACTATACATCATTGTTTCCTTATTACCTGTATGGTTGCGTTCGGAGCAAGTCGATTTAGAAACGCTCGGCTACTTCACTGCAGTAACACTGCCTTTTACTTGGAAATTTTTATGGTCTCCGTTACTGGATCGCTATGTGCCGCCATTTTTAGGTCGCCGCCGAGGTTGGATATTCATTTCACAAATTTTGCTAATTATTTCCCTTGCGCTGTTCGGTGTCATATCACCTGCCGAACAACAAGGATTAACTCTCATTGCAGCTCTTGCGGTACTTTGCTCTTTTTTCTCAGCGAACCAAGATATTGTATTGGATGCATTCCGGCGAGAAATTTTATCTGATGTGGAATTAGGGTTAGGTAACTCCATTCACGTTAATGCCTATCGTATTTCGGGATTAATCCCCGGTTCATTGTCGCTGATTTTATCCGATTATATGGATTGGCAAACTGTATTTTTCATCACAGCCCTATTTATGCTACCAGGGATTTTAATGACCTTATTTTTAGCCAAAGAACCTCAAATTTCGCCAAATTCTAACCGCACTTTACAAGATTATATCATCAAACCTTTTAGTGAATTTTTTCAGCGTAAAGGCACAGCTTCCGCTCTCATGATTTTGGCTTTTATTTTCCTCTACAAATTAGGTGACAGCATGGCTACGGCATTAATCTCGCCGTTCTATTTAGATATGGGCTACAGCCGATCGGATATTGGTATTATCGCCAAAAATGCCTCCTTATGGCCAATGGTTGCCGCCAGCATTGTTGGCGGAATAATGATGCTTAAAATCGGCATTAATCGTGCCTTATGGCTCTTCGGTCTAGTGCAAATTGTGACTATTTTAGGCTTTGCTTGGCTCGCACATCACGGTCGTTTTGAACACATCGGGCTTTATGAAAAAATTGCCTTAAGTGCCGTCATTGCTGCCGAATATATTGGTGTCGGATTAGGTACTGCAGCCTTTGTTGCATTTATGGCAAGGGAAACCAATCCACTTTATACCGCAACTCAACTGGCATTATTTACCAGCCTTTCCGCTCTCCCTCGAGCCACTCTCAACACCCAGGCCGGGGCTTGGATCAAAGCTCTCGGCTATTATGATTATTTCTGGCTTTGTTTTTGGTTGGCACTTCCCGGCATGATTTGTTTATTTTGGGTTGCTCCTTGGAATGAAAAGAAAACATAGAAGCAGAAAAATAACAAAAGTGCGGTCAATTTCACCGCACTTTTTTCACTTATTCTCCTGACAAATAAAACTCTCTGCCTTGTTCGGATCTCCACCTTGATAAATTGCAATTTGAGGATAAGGACATAGCGGAATTTGTTTTTTGGGTTCAGGGTATAATTCACCGGCTTGGGCGATAATCCGTTCCGGCGATTTCCCTTTTTCAACCCAATTTTCCAAAACACTGAGCATATCAAAATTATTCACTGTCGCACCTCGTCCACAATGATTCATTGCTGGCACAAAAAATAATCGAGAAAACTCGGAAGTTTGTGGCATTTGCTGCTGTAATTGCTGATACCAATCCCGCAAATCCAATGCTGAAAAAATCGGATCGGAAAGACCTTGATAAATCAACATTTTTCCTCCTCTTTGCCGAAAAGTGGATAAATCCATATCATCGGCATCATGAATTCCACCGACTTCCTTAACTTGTTCAGCAATTTGATCCAAATCGACACTTAATGGATCAATTACAGGTTGGCGAGGAGTTAAATAATAATGAGTTAAACTTTTTAACCCCATATTAAAACTGATACTATTGGGTTGTTCCGTGTCGGAATCCCCCAACTTCCATTGTCGCCAACCTAAGGAATTTATCCCCGAATCATAAGCCCAAGCTGAATATAACAGATTTCCTTTACTGTCTTTTGCCCCTTCAAATAACCGCTTTAAAGCGTTCATTTTGTCTCGACCAATGTCTTTTTCAACCATTTCAGGGGTAAAATCACATTGTTCCCAAGCATTAATCAACCCATCTTGCAATCCGTCCAATTTATCACAATGCGCTAAAATTACCTTGGAAACCTTGTCCAACTCCTCTTGGCTAAAGGCTTTAGCCAAGATTTTCTGTCCTTTATTATTAGTAGGGGAAATGCTTAACAATACCCGATTATCCCAAACTTCCGCCAACACAGAACGAGACACTCGAAACCCCGGACTGCCGGCAATTACGCCATCAAATTCTAGAGGATAACGCATTGCTGCAATCATAGCTTCACGCCCGCCATTAGAACATCCCATAAAATAATGGTGTTTACTGCTTTTACCATAAAATGCCTGAATAATTTGCTTGGCGGTTGTTGTTACTTTACCAATAGAGGCATAAGCATAATTCAATCTAGCTTCTTGATCCTCGGTAAAAATTAATTCTCGGGTAGGATGCCCACTATCATTACTTACGACAGCATAACCTCGATTTAGCCCATTAACAGATGTAGCTCCATGAGGATAAATCTGCCCGATAGCCGGAAAAATCACACCACCAATACCACCTGCACCTTGAAATAAAAATTTTTCATTCCAATCTTTCGGTAAACGCAATTCAAATTGAATAGAGTAAACTTGATTATTCACCCCAATTCGCCTTTCAATCTCGCCTTGCACTAAACAATGCTCAGGCAATTCATCCGATTTTTTCTGCCACTGTGCGAATTTAATCTCTGTTCGGTAAAAGGCTGTATGTGGAATTGTTTCACAAGCTTTGGCTAAATCAATCTGTTCAGCAAATCCTATTGGTGTAAAGAAAAGAGAAAGTAAAAGCAATTTTTTCATCTGTTAATGTGATACCCTTTAATTTAGAGAGTATTTTTTCAAAACAAGCAAGGTTTGTCTAACTATCAATTTGATAGAATGGCTCTCTACGAAAAAAGTGCGGTCAATTTGACCGCACTTTTAACTGTTAATACCCTTAGAAGTTGACATTTACACCAAAAATAAAATTTCGCCCCATTTGAGGTACATAGGGTAAAAATGAAGTATGCGAATAAATTTTTTGGTTAAGTAAATTATTACCTTGTAAGGTCAAAGTATAATCCAGTTTATTGAAATGTCCGTGATAATGTACACCAAGATTTAATAAATCATAACCTTTCGTTGAATCTTCATAAATTGGCACGGCTCTTATCGTATTACCCGGCACATTAGTCGGATCATCTTCTGATTTCTTTTTCAAATAAAACGAAGTCGAGGTTTTATTCTGTGTAAATACTCGAGTGTATTCCAACGTACCAGACCAAGAATGGTTAAATTGGCTGTTTAGTCGAAAACCCAATCTTGCCGGTGGTACTCTAGCTGCATTACGATCCGGTCTGTGAACCATTTCATATCCAATAGTTCTTCTTCCCCACATCCAATCGCCATCTTCATCTAAATATCTATAGCGTTCAATTATTGCCGGTCCATAAATGCTCGGTAAATTAAATAGTTTTCCTCTGACATAATCACCAAAGAGCGACAATTTATGATCCGGCGTTATATTAAACCCTATTTCACCTTCAAGCCCTCTAAATCTGGCTTCTGATTGCATATAACGGCGCATATATAAATGCCCTTCACGATAAATCGTTTCATTATTGATGTAGTTTTTAAAGCGATTATGATAAAGGCTGATTTTAAAATCCCAACGGCTTCCTGTATAAACCAGACCTAATTCATAGTTATTTGAAATCTCTTTGGTTAAATCACGATTACCATATTCAAAGGAGTTGGTTGCTAAATGTTTCCCATGATAATAGAGTTCCACCGGTGTCGGCAAACGTTCATTATGAGACAGGGTGAAAGAAAAACGAAAATCAGGATGAAAATCCCATAAGATCGTTCCTGAATAAGATAATGCTTTTTGTTGAAATTCCGTTAAATCAGGTTTGGCATTACGGGGCTTTTTCGGTGGTGTTACTCGTTCCAACTCCGCATAATCATAATGAATCGGAATACGTTGTTTTTCCCAACGAATAGCGCCCTCAAATACCCAATTACCTAATTGATATTGTTCTAATGCAAATAAACTCAGTTGTTTGTTGGTATTATGCACTAATGGTCGTCGTTGGCTAGGTAATCTTTCACCAAACGAATTACAGCGTTCACGTCTATCACCATCTCTGGTATATTGGATATTTCCATGTTCGTCTAATATAGGTTCACAGTCATTTCCGTTGACTTTGGGGCGACTGGCATAACTTTCTTGTGTTTGATATTGGATTCCCCAAACCCCACTTAAGCCTTTATATTCCTTATGATGTATTTCTAAACGGCTGTTAAATCCCTTATTCCCAAAAAAAGCGGACGGACGACCTTTATTACGTTTTCTTTCCCATTCAATAGTTTCTCTTTGTGCTTGTGTAATATTTGGCCCAATATAAGCCTTACCGTCATCTTTTTCATCATGATAATAATCGGCCCAAGCTAAGGTCAGCTTTAACTTCTCAATCCCAATAATCGGACTTAACCACTCTCCTCGAATATCATAACGTTCGGAAACCATATCAATCCAAGGCCCCGGTCCACTATGATCATGTTCATGACCATAAGGATTATCATGACTATGTGGTGCATTAAAATCATGGGATGTACCTGTATGTGCATCATGTAAATTATCGGAAATATCAACATCTCTCATTAAATGAGGGTAAAGATTTAAGTACTCTTTTTCCGGTGCAAAGGGATTTTTAGCAATATTAAAAATATGAAACGCCCCTTTATCAAATTGATGGTTATGTCCCGGAATGCCGTAGCGATCCTGCCTTTTACTATAAGAAACCCCAATATACCCCTTTGAACCACTGAAAGATAATCCTAAGGTCCCCACCGTAGAACGATTATGCGTATCGGGTAAATAATTTAAGGTTTGCCCCAATTTCACACCGGGTACACGGTAATTATCAGATTTACGGGTGAGCCCTTCAACCCGAAAGGCAAGATGCTCGCCAATGCCAAAAGTCGCACCAATATTAGAAGCTTTTTCTTTAGAGGCATAATCCCAACGTGTTGCCAATTCTCCTTCAATGCCTTTTGACGGCACTTTTTCAGGAATTCGTTTATCTATCACATTAACAACACCTGAAGGTGACGCAGTTGAATATAATAAGGTCGGCGTACCTCTGACTAATTCAACCTGCTCTGCTAATAAAGTATCAGCTGCAACTGCATGATCCGGTGACATAGAAGACATATCAACAACATCTGAGCCGTTTTGTAAGATCTTCACTCTAACACCTTCTTGACCTCGAATAATCGGCGCACTGGCCCCCCCACCAAAAGGATTACTATGCACACCTAATTCCCCAGCCAATGCATTGCCTAAGGTAGCTGAACGGGTTTTAAATTTTTCACCCTCAATCGTCACATCACTGGCTTTCAATGCCTTACTGGTCGAAAAAGATTTAAATTCCCCACCGGCTTTTGTCTCAACCACTATTTCATCAAGCACTTCCGTTTGTTGTGTCGAAGCACTTGCCTCATTCACAAAAGCAATCACCAAAAGCGCAATCAAACTTTTTGGAAAAGATGATTTTCCTGTTTTCATATAATCTCTCATAAAAAATCCATATTACAATCTTATTTTTTTAAGAAAAATAAGTTTAATCTTAAAAATCTAAAAATCAATCAAAAAATGAAAAAAACAGAAAATCCATGAAAAAATACCGCACTTTTTTTACATCAAAAAATGAATAAATGATAAATCATCATAAAATAATCATAATCAAGACTTGAGTTTATCGCCTTGACAGGGTATGGTATCCCACATTGTTTTTTCATTATTACGAGGTTTTTTATGAAAATTATTCTGTTAGGTGCGCCTGGCGCAGGAAAAGGTACCCAAGCCCAATTTATTATGAGTAAATTTGCTATTCCGCAAATTTCCACCGGAGATATGCTACGAGCAGCAATCAAAGCCGGAACGGACCTTGGCAAACAAGCTAAAACCTTAATGGATGCAGGACAATTAGTCCCAGATGATCTCATTATTGCATTAGTTAAAGATCGTGTAACACAGGCAGATTGCGCTAACGGATTCTTATTAGACGGTTTCCCTCGTACGATTCCGCAAGCCGATGCGCTAAAATCTGCCGGTATTACTATTGACTATGTACTGGAATTTGATGTACCTGATGAAGTAATTGTAGAGCGTATGAGCGGTCGCCGTGTACATCAGCCTTCCGGTCGTACTTACCATGTTATTTACAACCCACCAAAAGTGGAAGGCAAAGATGATGTCACGGGCGAAGACTTAATTATCCGTGCTGATGATAAACCAGAAACCGTATTAGATCGCTTGAAAGTTTATCATAACACAACAAAACCATTAGTAGATTACTATCAAGCCGAAGCTAAAGCCGGAAATACACAATATTTCCGCTTAGACGGCACTCAAAATGTTGACGCTGTGAGTCAAGAGTTAGATCGTATTTTAGCTTAATTTGTAACAGAAAATGCCGTCAAATCAATGACGGCATTTTTAGTTCATATTCAGCAAAAGTGCGGTGAATTTGACCGCACTTTTACTTTTTATAACGCTTTTAATATCGCTAACACCATTTCAGAGGACATTTTTGCTGCAAGTGGTAAAAACTCCTCAAAAGACATTGATGCCTTACCATCACCACTATCTGAAATGGCCCTTACAACAACAAAAGGCACATTAAAACTATGACAGACGTGGGCAATAGCTGCCGCTTCCATTTCAACAGCTACAACATCAGAAAAATCAATTTTAATTTGAGCCAATTTTTCCTCACCGGCAATAAAACTATCACCAGAACAAATTAAACCAAATCTCACTTGATGCCCTTGTTCTTCTGCAATTTTGGCAGAAAGTGCGGTCAATTTTTCATCTGATTTAAAACGTGGTGGACAACTCGGCAACTGTCCTTTGACATACCCGAAAGCCGTCACATCTGCATCATGATAAAGAGTTTCTGTCGAAATCACTATATCACCTACTTTCAGTCCTGATGCAACACCACCTGCCGATCCGGTATTAATCACCATATCACAACCACATTGTTGCAATAAGATCGTTGTTCCTATGGCAGCAGCTACCTTCCCGATACCCGATTGTAATAAAGCTACCGGTTTACCATTAATTTTTCCTTCAAAAATCACCGCACTTCCGAGTGGAGTTTGTCTTTTTTCCGTCATAACATCGGCTAAAATTTCAACTTCTTGGGCCATCGCTCCGATAATACCGATTTTCATAAAAATCCCCCTTAATGTTCTACAGGTTCTATATAATCGACCAGCAACTGCACTGTACGGTTACCACGAAACTCATTTACATCTAATTTATACACCATTTTAGCGGCTTTTATGGATAAATCAGGGTAAAAAGCAGTGTCGATATTAAATGCAATAGCGTCAATTAACTTTCCGCCGTTTTTGGGTTCAAGCAACATTTTTAAATGGCGTTCACCCACTAATCTCTGTTGTAAAATACGAAATTCACCGTCAAATGTTGGCTCAGGAAAAGCTTGACCCCAAGGGCCTGAAATAGCTAATTTCTCAGCCGTTTGTAAACTGATTTCTTCATTAACCAATTCCCCATCTGTCCATAATTTGCCTTGCGGCTCTTGCTCTCCCATTTGTTCTTGCACAAGTACATTAAATGCTTGCTGAAATTCGCTGAAACGACTTTCTAAAATACTCAGCCCGGCCGCCATGGCATGGCCTCCAAATTTTAAAATCATGTTAGGATAACGATTATATAAGCGTTCAAGTAAATCGCGAATATGAATACCTTCAACAGAACGAGCCGATCCCTTTAATAATCCCTCACTATCTTGCGCAAAAGCAATCACAGGACGATGAAACCTATCTTTTAAACGGGCAGCCACGATACCCAGTACACCTTGATGCCAATCAGCTTGATATAATGCAATTCCCAATGGCAATTCCTCTTGAAGTGCGGTCAGTTTTTTACAAATATCAAGAGCTTCTTGCTTCATTCCTTGTTCAATTTCTTTGCGGGTTTGGTTAAGCTCATCCAACTCTAATGCTAAAGCTCTGGCTTGTTCCATCGTTTCGGCCAACAGTAATTCTACACCTAGCGCCATATTATCCAAACGTCCTGCTGCATTCAGCCGTGGGGCAATAGAAAAGCCCAATTCCGACGCTTTGAGCTGAGCAAGGTTTTTATTCGAGACTTCCACCAATGCACGAATGCCGAAACGACAATGATCTGCATTGATTCTTGCCACTCCTTGATGAACTAAAATACGATTATTTTGATCTAAAGGCACAACATCCGCTACCGTACCTAAGGCAACTAAATCCAATAAATCACTAAAATTCGGCTGCGTTTTGGCATCAAAAATACCCATTTCTCGAAATTTAGCGCGTAACGCCAACATTACATAAAATGCCACGCCTACACCGGCCAAGTTTTTCGACGGAAAATGGCAATGACTTAAATTCGGATTGACAATAACATCTGCATCGGGCAAAGATTCTGCTGGTAAATGGTGATCGGTAATCAATACGGCAACCCCTTTTGATTTCAGATAATCTACCCCTTCAAATGAAGAGACACCGTTATCCACCGTCATCAATAATTCAACACCGAGTGACAATGCCATTTCTGCTACGGCAATGCTTAAACCATATCCCTGCTCAAAACGATTTGGAATGAGGTAATGTACCTTGCTAAACCCTAATTGACGCAATGCCGTCACTACCAAAGCGGTACTGGTTGCACCATCTGCATCAAAATCGCCAACAATCACAATGTTTCGATAGCGAAAATCTGTCAATAAATTAACCGCACTTTCAATGTTGGCCAATAAATTAGGGGATAACATAGATGATAAAGTGCGGTCTAATTGTTGTGTATTTTGAATATGACGACTACGATAAAGCCGATCCAATAAAGGATCGGCACAAACCGATGCAATATCTGCAATAGGGCGACGTAAAATGTGTTTTTTCACCATTACTTCGCTTCATTCAATGCCGCAAATAATTCTTTCGGAGGCAAATAACCACCAATTAACTCACCTGTTTCTGTCACAATCGCCGGCGTACCACGCACGCCAAATTGAACACCTAAATCATAATGTTTTTTCACTATATTCGGTGTTTTCAATTCTGTTGGTAATTTACCGTTTTCTGCATCATTTAAAGCCTGTACTTTATCTTTAGCGGTAAAAATGGTTTCCATTTGCTGTGCGGTTTTATCCATACCTCGACGAGGAAAAGCCAAATAACGCACAGTAATCCCCAAGTCATTATATTCTTTCATCTGTTCATGTAATTTATGACAATAATGGCAAGTTATATCCATAAACACCGTCACAATATGTTTTTCATTTTTGGCCGGATAAACAATCATGTCATTTTTATAACTTTCCAATACTCCCATTAATGATTTTGCCGACACATCAACAGGACCTTTTTCCGTTAATTCAAACAATTTACCTTGTAAAACAAATTTGCCGTCTTCACTGGCATATAAAATGCCTTGATCGGTAATCACCGTTTTTAACCCTTTTACAGGCGAGCTTTTTACTTCAATCTGCCCTGCCCCCAATTTTTTTAGGCTATTGATAATCATGGCATCATCGGCTAAAGCCATTGTAGAAAACGTCACTAATGATAGTGTAGTTAAGATTTTATTCATTTGAGTTTTTCCTATAAAAAGTAAGATTGGCAGTGGATTATAAAAGTATTGGTTGAGAGTGCAAGAAAAAATTCATTAATTCCCTATTATCCTCCTAATTTTTAGCAATAAACCAAGTAGCCAAACAAATCGAAATAGCCTATAATTCAGGCTCATTTTTTGATGATATAACACACTATAATGTTTGAAATTAACCCAATAAAAAACAAAATTACCGATCTTACCGAACGTACAAAAGTACTTAGGGGGTATCTTTGACTTTGATAACAAAGTTGAACGTTTGGAAGAAGTCAATGCTGAATTAGAACAACCGGAAATTTGGAATATCCCTGAAAAAGCCCAAGCACTCGGTAAAGAGCGATCAACCTTGGAAACCTTGGTGAATACCATTAAAAAATTAGATCAAGGATTAGAAGATGTAGAAGGTTTATTAGAATTAGCCCTTGAAGGTGAAGATCAACAAACCTTTGATGAAGCTGTTGCCGAACTTGATGATTTAGAACAACAACTCGGCGAACTGGAATTTCGCCGTATGTTCAGCGGTGAACATGATTCGGCTGACTGTTATGTTGATTTACAAGCAGGATCAGGTGGTACAGAAGCTCAAGACTGGACAGAAATGCTACTACGCATGTACTTACGTTGGGCTGAAAGCAAAGGCTTTAAAACAGAACTGATAGAAGTTTCCGATGGTGATGTGGCCGGATTGAAATCGGCTACCATTAAAGTTTCAGGTGATTATGCTTTCGGTTGGTTACGTACCGAAACCGGCATTCATCGTTTGGTTCGTAAAAGTCCGTTTGATAGTAATAACCGCCGCCACACATCCTTCGCAGCCGCTTTTATTTATCCTGAAATTGATGAGGATATTGATATTGAAATCAATCCGGCAGATTTGCGCATTGATGTTTATCGGGCTTCTGGTGCCGGTGGCCAACACGTCAATAAAACAGAAAGTGCGGTCAGAATTACGCATATTCCGACTAATATCGTAGTGCAATGTCAAAACGGCCGCTCACAACATCAAAATAAAGATCAAGCAATGAAGCAACTCAAAGCCAAACTTTATGAAATGGAATTAGCGAAAAAAAATGCTGAAAAACAACAAATGGAAGAAAATAAATCCGACATTGGTTGGGGCAGCCAAATTCGCTCTTATGTGCTGGATGATTCTCGTATTAAAGATTTACGTACCGGTGTAGAAAATCGTAATACACAAGCCGTATTGGACGGCGATTTGGATCCTTTCATCGAAGCAAGCTTAAAAGCAGGTTTATAATTTAATTAAAAGGTAAAAAAATGTCAGAACAACAATTATCTCAAACTCCGGAATTAGATTTTCATGGCGAAATGGCAGTTCGTAGAGAAAAATTAAAAGCTCTCCGTGCAAAGGGTAATCCTTTCCCTAACAATTTCCGCCGCTCTGCTCTCGCAGCAGATTTGCACAATCAATATGACAATACTGACGGCGAAATCTTAAAAGAACAACATATTGAAGTCGCTGTGGCCGGCCGTATTATGACCCGTCGTATTATGGGTAAAGCAACCTTCATTACATTACAAGAAATGAGTGGCCGTATTCAACTGTATGTGGCTCGCGATAATCTACCGGAAGGTGTTTATTCGGATGATGTCGGTAATTGGGATCTTGGCGATATTGTAGGTGTGAAAGGGACATTATTTAAAACAAAAACCGGTGAATTAACTGTCAAAGCGCAAGAAGTTCAATTATTAACCAAGGCATTACGCCCGTTACCGGATAAATTCCATGGTCTGAGTGATCAAGAAACACGTTATCGCCAACGTTACTTAGATTTAATTTCCAATGAAGAAAGCCGTCGCACCTTTATCATTCGTTCTAAAGTGGTTGCCGGTATTCGTGAATATTTCATCGGTAAAGGATTTTTAGAAGTAGAAACACCAATGTTACAAGTGATTCCGGGTGGTGCAGCTGCTCGCCCATTCGTGACACACCATAACGCATTAGACGTTGATATGTATCTGCGTATTGCCCCGGAACTTTATTTAAAACGTTTAACTGTTGGGGGGTTTGAGCGTGTATTTGAACTCAATCGTAACTTTCGTAACGAAGGTGTTTCTGTCCGCCACAACCCTGAATTTACTATGTTGGAATACTACCAAGCCTACGCCGACTATCACGATTTAATGGATAATACCGAAGAGTTATTGCGTAAATTGGCTTTGGATATTTTAGGTACAACTATTGTCCCTTACGGTGAATACGAATTCGATTTCGGTAAACCTTTTGAACGAATCACAATGCACGATGCCATACTCAAATATGGTGCGGATAAAGGCATTGATAAAGAAGATTTATATGACTTGGATCGTGCAAAATCCCTTGCAAAAAAATTAGGTATTGAAGTACAAAAATCTTGGGGATTGGGGTCTATTGTAAATGCGATTTTTGAAGAAGTGGCCGAACATCATTTAATCCAACCAACTTTCTTAATGGCTCATCCTGCGGAAATCTCACCTTTAGCTCGCCGTAATGATGAAAATCCGGAAGTAACAGATCGCTTTGAATTATTCATCGGCGGCCGTGAAATCGGTAACGGTTTCTCCGAACTCAATGATGCAGAAGACCAAGCTGAACGCTTTGATGCCCAAGTTGCCGCTAAAGATGCCGGCGATGATGAAGCTATGTTCAAAGATGAAGATTTCGTTGTCGCTCTTGAACACGGTCTTCCGCCAACAGCAGGCGAAGGCTTGGGAATTGACCGCTTGGCAATGCTATTTGCTAATGCTCCTTCAATTCGTGATGTGATTTTATTCCCTGCAATGAAAACCAAAGGTTAATCATTCAAACATAAAAAGTGCGGTCAAAATCTCGAAAATTTTGACCGCACTTTTCTCGACTATCATCTCTTCCGTTTTACCATTATCAAGCGCTTTATTAAATAGATTTATCCTAAAAAGATAATCTCAAATACATCAAAATACTGTATAAAAAATTAAAAGATGTGTGAAAGATTAGACATTATATGAGAATTTCATACAAAAAGCCGTCTTGCTTAATACAAAACGGCTCTTCTAAAAATACCAAAACTATTTTATAACATATTGATTTTATTAATCTAAAAAATCATAAAATCACTCAAGTTCTGGAATAAAAAACAACGCTAAATCCTTATAAAACGATTATACGCGTTTAAAATCGATATGAACTAATTTTGGTTTAAACGGGTGACGCTGCATTGCTTGAACTTTTACAGCAACATCTTTACCACCAATAACTAAAGTGATAACTTCACTATAGAATGAATCATGGATTTGTGCATTGTTTAGTTCATCGTGATTTAATACGATAGAAACTGGCTCTTCTTTGCCACCATAAACGATAGCAGGAATCTGACCATTGTGACGCAGGCGGCGGCTCGCACCCTTACCTTGCGCAGTACGAACTTCAGCGTTAAATTTAAATGCCATTTTTTGTTCTCTTTACTTAAAAATTTACAATTCAGAAAATACAGGCGACCCAGTATTTTCCACTATTAAACTCAAGTAAAACTTGAGAGAAAGCATTATACTTAAAAAATGAAAAAAAGCGAACAAATTTTCGATTTGTTCGCCCTAAGTTTTCTTATTTCGCAATCCGTTTATATTTCACGCGGTGCGGTTGGGTGGCGGCTTCACCGAAGGTTTTCTTCTTCCACTCTTCATAGTCGGAGAAGTTACCCTCGTAGAATGTCACTTTACCTTCATCGCCGTAGTCTAAAATATGGGTAGCGATACGGTCTAAGAACCAGCGGTCGTGCGAGATCACCATTGCACAGCCCGGGAATTCTAAGATCGCATTTTCCAAGGCACGCAGGGTTTCTACGTCTAAGTCGTTGGTCGGCTCGTCCAGTAACAGCACGTTACCGCCACGTTGTAGTAGTTTCGCCAAGTGTAAACGACCACGTTCACCGCCTGAAAGCTCGCCCACACGTTTTTGCTGATCTACGCCTTTGAAGTTGAAACGCCCCACATAAGCACGGCTTGGGATTTCAAAGTTACCAATCGTGAGAATATCCTGCCCGTTCGACACTTCTTCCCACACGGTTTTCTTATCGTCCATCGCATCACGGAACTGATCTACGCTTGCAAGCACCACGGTTTCACCCATTGTGACCGAACCGCTGTCCGGCTGTTCTTGCCCTGAAAGCATACGGAACAGGGTCGATTTACCTGCACCGTTCGGACCGATAATCCCGACAATCGCCCCTTTCGGAATGCTGAACGATAAGTCATCAATTAAGGTGCGGTCGCCGTAAGATTTGGTCAGGTTTTGTACCTCGATCACTTTATCACCTAAGCGTGGACCCGGTGGAATAAAGAGTTCGTTGGTCTCGTTACGTTTTTGATATTCGCCTGAGTTAAGCTCTTCAAAGCGTGCCATACGAGCCTTACTTTTCGCTTGGCGACCTTTTGGATTTTGACGTACCCATTCCAACTCTTTCTCAATGGATTTTTGACGAGCCGATTCCGCTGCTTGCTCTTGTGCCAAGCGTTTTTCTTTCTGCTCCAACCAAGAAGAGTAGTTGCCTTCCCAAGGAATACCTTCACCACGGTCAAGCTCTAAGATCCAGCCCGCAACGTTGTCTAAGAAGTAACGGTCGTGGGTAATGGCCACTACGGTGCCTTCGTAGTCGTGGAGGAAACGCTCCAACCACGCCACGGATTCCGCATCTAAGTGGTTGGTTGGTTCGTCTAACAATAACATATCCGGTTTTTCGAGCAATAGACGGCAAAGTGCCACACGGCGGCGTTCACCCCCTGATAAATGCTCGATTTTTGCGTCCCAATCCGGCAGACGTAACGCATCGGCAGCACGCTCTAACTGGTTTTGCAGGTTATGACCATCGTGGGCTTGAATAATCGCTTCCAATTCCGCCTGTTTTGCCGCTAATTTGTCGAAATCGGCATTTTCATCGGCATACATTGCATAGACTTCATCAAGCTGGGTTAAGGCATTTTTCACTTCCGCAACCGCCTCTTCCACCGCTTCACGCACAGTTTGTTGTGGTTCAAGTTTCGGCTCTTGTGGCAGATAGCCGATTTTAATTCCCGGTTGTGGACGAGCTTCGCCCTCGAACTCTTTATCTACGCCCGCCATAATGCGTAAAAGCGTTGATTTACCCGCACCATTTAAGCCGAGTACCCCGATTTTTGCCCCCGGGAAAAAGCTCAGGGAAATATCTTTCAGAATGTGACGCTTCGGCGGCACGACTTTGCCGACACGGTGCATCGTATATACAAATTGAGTGGACATTATTCATTCCTTATTTATTCATAAATAGTGCGGTGCATTTTAGCGGATTTTTGAAATAAAAAAAACCTCCCAAGAGGGAGGTAGGAAAGTAGTTTAGCTATAATTTATGATTATTTTATTTAGGAACTTTATGAATTACCAAGCAATCACTTGATAATTGCATAATACAGAAAAAATATGTATCTGCAAATTCCAATCCTTATATTACTTGATTTAAATCAAGTATTTATCAAATATTTAGCTAAATTCGTCTGGTTTGCCAATATACCTTACTCCAATAGGGACTATTAAGAGAAGAATAAATTACGCCACCGCTAGTGGATGCGTGAAGAAATTTTCCATCTTTCACATAAATACCTACATGATAACCATTAGGTCCTCTGCCTGTTTTAAAAAAAACCAGATCACCGGTTTGTATTTGTGAGCGGGGAACTTCAATACCATAATTAGCTTGTTCTTTGGTTGTTCTTGGCAACTGAATATTAAAACGATCTAAAAATGTAGTTCGTGTAAACCCGGAACAATCTACACCACTACGTGTATTTCCACCTAATACATAGGGAGTTCCTGCCCATTCTCGTTGCTGTTCACTGAGTAATGTAATAACCATAATCGGATCATTCAATTGACCTTTATACTTAATATGACCATTATCTAGATTATTATTTGAACAAGCATTTAGCAATATTACGAGAAATACTGCAGAAAGTTTAATCCATTTAAACAACATACATTTCCTTGTTGATAAACAAAAGCTATTCGATTCGAATAGCTTTTATAATTAATACACGTCTTATATTTTAGATTTCTGTACTCTGGCTCGTAATTTTTGCCCTGATTTGAATGTGACTACACGCCGAGCAGAAACCGGGACACTTTCACCTGTTTTTGGATTACGCCCCGGACGACCGGATTTATCCCGAAGCTCAAAATTACCAAAACCAGATAATTTCACATTTTGCCCGTTTTCTAACGCCTTACGGATTTCCTCAAAAAAACCTTCCAATAAAGCTTTAGCTTCGACTTTATTTAGGCCGAATTTTTCAACTAGGTTGTCTGCCATTTCAATTTTAGTTAATGTCATAATCAGTCTCTCAAATAAGCATTAAAACGCTGTTTTAATTCGGCTAATACAACAGAAATCACCGCATTAATATCTTCCTCTTCCAAGGTTTTTTCTGTATCCTGAATTGTCAAACTTACGGCTAAACTCTTACAACCTTCAGGTACACCTTGTCCTTGATACACATCAAATAAATTCACATTGATTAATTTTTCTCCTGCAATAGCACGGCAAGCATCAATAATATCACTTGCAGCCACATTTTGAGCTACTACTAAAGCTAAATCACGGCGGTTTGCTGGGAATCTCGAAATTTCTTTCGCAACGGCTATATTGCGTTTTGCAATTTTATCAATTAATACTTCGCAAGCAAAGGCTTTACCATTAATTCCTATTTTTTGCGCAATATTCGGATGAATTTGCCCTATAAATCCAATTTCCTCACCATTTAAGATAATAGCAGCTGATTGTCCCGGATGGAATGTAGAATAAGATTTTGCGACAAATTTAACATCACTACCAAAAGCAGTTAAAGAAAGTAAATTTTCTAAATAGCCTTTTAAGTCAAAAAAATCCGCAGCCTCTGCTTTACCTGCCCAATGTTCGTTTAAACGAGTCCCCGTCATGACCGCAGAAAATACAGGTTCTTGTCGAATACCAAATTCCGCTTTGCTATCAGGAATAAAGCGTAAGCCGACTTCAAATAAACGCACTCGATTTTGTTGACGGTTTTGATTATAAACTACCGCACCCAGTAAGCCGGTTAAAAGTGAGACTCTCATTGCAGACATTTCACTCGAAATCGGATTCGGTAAAATCCACGCCTGTTGCTCAGGATGTAATAATTGTTGAATTCTTGGATCAACGAAGCTATAAGTAATAGCTTCATGGAAATCATTTCCGACTAAAGCTAATTTAATTCGAGCTAAATCCAAATCAGCTTCTCTATGCTCACGCATTTTCAAATGCGCTAAAGGCGCATTATTCGGAATACTGTTATAACCATAAATTCGTGCCACTTCTTCAATTAAATCTTCTTCAATTTCAATATCAAATCGCCAACTGGCAGAAGTGACTGTCCAAACATCATTTTCATATTTCACAGGTAAACCTAAACGCGTGAAAATTTCTGTAACGGTTTCGGTTTCAATATGATGACCTAATAAAGCATCTAATTTTGTACGGCGTAATCTAACTTCTCTTACTTTCGGTAAATATTCTTCGCTCACCACTTCACAAATTTCACCGGCTTCACCACCACAAATTTCTAATAAAAGTGCGGTCGCTTTTTCCATCGCTTTATGTTGCAAAGTAAAATCCACACCGCGTTCAAAACGATGGGATGCATCTGTATGCAAGCCATATTGTCTTGCACGCCCTGCAATAGCCAAAGGCGCAAAGAAAGCGGATTCTAAAATAATATCTTTGGTTTCCTCATTCACGCCACTCGCCTGACCACCAAAAATGCCTGCTATTGCTAACGCTCCCTTTTGGTCTGCGATCAGTAAAGTATTGGACTGTAATTTTGCTGTCGTACCATCTAATAAAACTAGCTCTTCACCTTCTTTTGCCATTCTAACCTGAACAGGTTGAGCCACTTTTGCCGCATCAAATGCGTGCATAGGCTGGCCTAATTCCAACAAAATATAGTTAGTAATATCCACTACAGGATCGATAGAACGAATACCGCAACGGCGTAATTTTTCTTTCATCCACATCGGCGTTGCTGCTTTTACATTCACATTTTTTACAGAACGTAACAAATAACGTGGACAAGCCTCGGAAGCAGACACTTCAATAGCAATTTTATCCGAAATAGTGGCTTTTACCGGCTCAAAGTGCGGTTCATTTAATGCCAATTTATTGACTAACGCAACTTCACGAGCAATACCTGCAATACTTAAACAATCTGCACGGTTAGGCGTTAAACTAATTTCAATCGTATTATCGTCCAAGGTTAAATATTGACGAAAATCCATACCAATCGGCGCATCAGAAGGCAATTCTATTATACCGCTATGATCTTCTGAAATCCCTAATTCACTAAATGAACATAACATTCCTTCAGAGGGCTGACCCCGTAATTTGGTTTTCTTAATTTTAAAATTCCCCGGCAATACTGCCCCATCAATGGCACAAGCCACTTTTAATCCTTGACGGCAATTTGGTGCGCCACACACAATATCCAATAAACGTTCACCACCAACATTGACTTTAGTTATGCGTAATTTGTCTGCATCAGGATGCTGGGCACATTCCACAACTTCAGCCACAACAACGCCAGAAAACTCACCGGCAACAGCATCAACGGAATCCACCTCCAGTCCTAACATCGTGATTTGATGACATAATTCTTCAGTATTAACTGTAGGATTTACCCACTCTCTTACCCATTGTTCGCTAAATTTCATTATCTCTTTCTCACTCAATAATTATTTAAACTGTTTCAAGAAACGTAAATCGTTTTCAAAGAAAGCACGTAAATCAGTTACGTTATAACGTAACATAGTCAAACGCTCTACTCCCATACCAACAGCAAAACCACTGTATTCATCAGGATTAATACCTACATTACGCAACACATTGGGATGTACCATACCACATCCCAATACTTCCAACCATTTACCGTTTTTACCCATCACATCTACTTCAGCAGAAGGCTCAGTGAAGGGGAAATAAGACGGACGAAAACGAACTTGCAAATCTTCTTCGAAAAATGCTCTTAAAAAATCATGCAATAAGCCTTTTAATTCAGTAAAGTTCGCTTTTTTATCCACATAAAGTAACTCTATTTGGTGAAACATCGGCGTATGAGTTTGATCGTAATCATTACGATAAACCCGTCCCGGTGCCATAATGCGAATCGGTGGTTGCATTTTTTCCATAGTACGAATTTGCACTCCGGATGTTTGTGTACGCAACAATAATTCCGGATTAAACCAGAATGTATCATGATCGGCTCTCGCCGGATGGTGTTTCGGAATATTTAAGGCATCAAAATTATAGTAATCACTTTCAATTTCAGGGCCACTTTCTACTGAAAATCCTAATTCGGAAAAGAATTTTGTTATACGTTCAATGGTCATGCTCACAGGATGTAAACCACCTGTTTCTACTTTACGTCCAGGTAAAGACACATCGATACGTTCTTTTTCTAATTGAGCATTTAATACCGCTTTCTCTAAAGCCTCTTTTTTATTGTTTAAAATATCTAAAATTACTTGCTTGGCTTCATTAATTTTTGCTCCGATTGCTGGACGTTCTTCCGCAGACACATCACGCAGTCCTTGCATTAATTGAGTAAAATGTCCTTTTTTACCAAAATATTCAACCCGAAAATTTTCTAACGCTTCTAATCCCTTTTCGTGTAAATTTTCTAAGGCCACACGAGCCTTTTCTGTAATTTCATTTAAATCCTGCATACCTAACCTTATTTATTGAAGAAAATAATTGATAAAACTTGCTAATCATAATACTAACTCACTAAAAAATCACGTTTTTTATCATTTTACAAATTTCTGTTATTTTTGACCGCACTTTAAATATAAAAACATCATTTCTTTTATAAAAAAGATTGGCATTACAGGTTCAAATTAGGTATAATTCGCCGACCCTGTAAATGAGACGGTTTTCCCACCTCTCATTAGTATCGAGATCACACTCGAAGGGGTGATGATTGAGATCAATGGTTGTACTCAAACTCGAGTACGGGTATTAATATTTAATATTGGTAATTAAATTAATGAAAACTTTTGTAGCAAAACCGGAAACAGTTAAGCGTGACTGGTACGTAGTAGATGCGACAGGTAAAACTTTAGGTCGTTTAGCGACTGAATTAGCTCGTCGCCTTCGTGGAAAACACAAACCTGAATACACTCCTCACGTTGATACAGGTGATTACATCATCGTTATCAACGCAGATAAAGTGGCAGTAACAGGCCGTAAAGAAAGCGATAAAATCTACTACTGGCACACCGGCTATGTAGGTGGTATCAAACAAGCGACTTTCAAAGAAATGATTGCTCGCCGTCCAGAAGCAGTGATTGAAATTGCGGTAAAAGGTATGTTGCCAAAAGGCCCATTAGGTCGTGCAATGTTCCGTAAATTAAAAGTGTATGCAGGTTCTCAACATGAACACGCAGCACAACAACCACAAGTTTTAGATATCTAATCACGGAGCATCAAAATGACAGCAGCAAATCAAAACTACGGCACAGGTCGCCGCAAAAGCTCTTCAGCTCGTGTATTTATCAAACCGGGCAATGGTCAAATCACCATTAACCAACGTTCTTTAGAAATGTATTTCGGTCGCGAAACTTCTCGTATGATCGTACGCCAACCTTTAGAATTAGTTGAATTAACTGATAAATTAGATCTTTACATCACTGTTAAAGGTGGTGGTATTTCCGGTCAAGCGGGTGCAATCCGTCATGGTATCACTCGTGCATTAATGGAATACGACGAGTCATTACGTCCCGCATTACGTGCGGCAGGCTTTGTTACTCGTGACGCACGTCGCGTTGAACGTAAAAAAGTGGGCTTACACAAAGCACGTCGTCGCCCACAATACTCAAAACGTTAAGTGCGACAAGTGTCGTACTTATGGCAATTTCTCCTTATATATCAAGGAGTTATTGCTTGGAAAGCTGGTTTCGCCAGCCTCTTCCAACTTTTCAACCGCCTCTTGGAGGCGGTTGGGAAGCCAGACAAGAGAAGGAGCGTTGCTCAAGATCTTGTTCTAAGTTGGTAATGTAAATCGACCAATTCTAATAACAGTAAGGTATGATCTTCACTTTGATGTACTCAATAAACTTCGTGAATTGAGAAAAGTAAGAAAGCAAGATCCGCTGTCAGAGTTACCCATACTCTCCGTTTGAATGTAAATTCAAAGACCACTTCCGATATGGAGTGAGTTAGGTTACCTACACCTCAGATTAGAAAAAGATTTATCATCTCCTACTATAAATAAAGTCCCCAAGATTGCCTCAGCACTCAGAAAAGGCATCAGAACTAAGACTTGGTAAATCTTAGGGAGGGAGTGCATACTTTACTTATACTTTTCACACTCGCAATCTACGGTAATCGTAGAATGCTCCTCAATAGTGAATAAAAACACTAAGAATAAACTTTATTTATTCGTTTTTATGAGCTAGGGATAATTATACCCTGAATTCTCGTTAAAATCACCTCTAATACTCATATTAGCTAGGGTTAACTACCTTCGCCTATTGGATAGGTTATAGGCTATTTGCGGGAAGTTTGGATATAGACAAAGCGACTTAGTTGCATAAGTGAATTTAATTTGTAAAGGTTCGGGCTTATTTATGCAGTATAGGATACTGACTTAGTAAGTATGCGTAAGCTGTTATTATCATTGTTACGGTCAAACGATACGAAGATATAAGATGTACGGATTGAATGACAAGGTAACCTGTTATATGGCTAACAGTAGTCTAGGGATAGCGCGATACTAGCAATGGTGTGGTGCGGAGCTTCCTGACAATGAACCCCTGATGTAAATCAGTCAATGAAATCGCGAGAAGACATTGGGATAGAGTAAATAGCATACTCTTGAGGGGCTAGACTGGGTAGAAAGATAAACGTAAGTGAACAATTGATAAACCTCGTTATCGAGAAAGAGCCAAAGCTATTGATAGGCTCTGACCAAAAGGTAGATAGTCGGATATTCCTCTTTAACGTGGGAATACGCCATCATAAGCACTATCGGGGGACAGATTGTATCTTCACTACTCGTGTGATAGTAACGGAACTTGGTAAGCCTGTATTTCTGCCTTGTCCACAATACTCAAACCGTTTGAAATAGACGGCGAAAGTAAAAAAAAGAAAAGGCAAGTAAAGCGCAAGCAATACTGTTGGGAATGCAGGTAAGGGAGGTTAGAGAAAGCGAATGCTATGCTGTAATGGTGTAGATAGGGTATGAAATATGACCTAATCCGAAAGGGTGCAGACTTCTAACTGGTCTTTCATCGCAAGATGAATAGCGTTTCCTTTGAGGGTTATTAGTATTAGTTTGCCTCATAAAGGCGATTTATAAAGTTTTCTCGTCTTTATGAGGAGGGAACAAACTAATAACGAATGTAAACAAATTAAAGAAAGCGAGCGTTAGGCTTGCGGACTAATTAACTTGATTAGTCAGTCAGGTTAGGAATACCTAACCACCTAACGCCCGTACTCTTTAACCCAATTGGTTACAAGAGCGGTTAAAACTATCGGTAAACGGTAGTTCCTCTTGTACACGACCAAGTTTACACTGAGGAATTTACCCCACTACCGAGACCTTTTAACTTACCTTGTAATATCAGAGGTAGGTATGAAAGAGCGTAAGTATTATACTGAAAAGTTTGCTTGCAATCCAGCGACCTCGCACATCTCTAAATGGCATTATGTCGATTGGCATAAAGCTGAAACGTATGTGAAAGGAATGCAAATTCGGATTGCGAAGGCAACACAGGAAGGCAATTGGCGTAAGGTTAAAAACTTACAACGAATGCTAACCCACTCGCATTATGCCAAACTAGTGGCAGTAAAAAGAGTGACTGAAAATCAAGGTAAGCGAACAAGTGGTGTCGATAAAGAGCTTTGGGACACCCCAGAGACAAAATGGCGAGCCGCACTATCATTGATGGAAAAAGGATATAAACCTAGTCCTTTAAGACGAGTGTATATTCCTAAACCGAATGGAAAGAAACGTCCATTAGGCATTCCAACAATGCGAGATAGAGCAATGCAAGCCCTTTATTTATTGGCACTACAACCTGTGGCAGAAACAACCGCAGATAAAGGTTCGTATGGGTTTAGGCTAAACCGTTCAACGGCGGACGCTATTACCCATATACACCAAATTTATTCGCATAAAGGGAGGAAAACCAATCAACCTGTTGAATGGGTACTTGATGCGGATATTGCAGGTTGTTTCGACCACATAAACCACGACTGGCTATTAAAGCATATTCCAATGAATAAACGGATATTGCGGAAATGGCTAAAATCAGGTGTAGTGGAATTTGGACGATTCAAACGGACAGAGGAGGGTACACCGCAGGGCGGGATTATTTCGCCAACGCTGGCAAACATGGCATTAGATGGATTGGAAAAACTGCTGGAAACTCACTTTGGAGAAAAAGGTAGTCGGACAATTCGAGAGAACAAGACTTACTTAGTACGTTATGCAGATGACTTTATCATATCAGGTAAAACGAAAGAATTACTTGAAAATCAAGTTATCCCACTTGTCCAGAGTTTTCTGAATGAAAGAGGTCTATCCTTATCGACAGAAAAGACGAAAGTGGTACATATTGAGCAAGGTTTTGATTTTCTAGGTTGGAATGTGAGACGTTTCAAAGGAAAAATACTGAACAGACCAAGTCAAAAGAATGTGAAAGCATTCTACAACAAGGTAAAAGAGGTAATTTCCAAAATGAAAATGGCTAAACAGGAAGAGCTTATAATGGTGCTAAACCCGATGTTACGAGGTTGGGCAAACTATCATCGAAGTCAAGTTGCAAGTAAGACATTCGGACGAATGGACGCATTAGTTTGGAAAGCACTTTGGAAATGGTGTAAACGCCGTCATCACAATAAGGGTATTAAGTGGATAAAAGAGAAATACTTTTGTACTACGGCAACTCGAAATTGGGTGTTTGGCACAGTTTACACCAATGAAAAAGGAGAAACTAAGCCGATAGATTTATTCTACTGTGGCTACATTAAAATCAAACGACACGTTAAAATCAAGTCCGAATATAATCCATTCTTGCCTGAATGGGAATTATACGGAGAAAAACTTAGCCAAGAACGTCTGTATGAAGAGCAATCACACAGACGACAATGGCAGGCACTGTATAAAGACCAACGTGGAAAATGTGCATTATGCGGATTACCAATAACCAAAGAAACAGGCTGGCACGATCATCATATCGTGTACAAAATGTTAGGCGGAAGCGACGCATTAAGCAACCGCTGTTTGGTACACCCGACTTGCCACATAAAGATTCATACTTTAAACTTGGAGGTTGTGAAGCCGGCTATATAGCTGATGAAAGGCTTGAGCTGTATGCAGAGAAATTTGCTTGTACAGTTCTTAGGGGGCGGAGGTGCAGTAATGTACTTTCGCTACCCGACTTTTTGCGTTATTGTGTTCAAGGAATTGCAAGTCGAAAGGCTTGCAATTTTTTTATCTTTATTTTATAAAATACAGTTGATTTATACCCTATTTTAGATTTCTCATAATGAACAAAAACCTTACTTTTTATTTTATCCGCCATGGTAGAACCATTTGGAATGAACAAGGCCTAATGCAAGGTAGTGGAAATTCTGATTTAACCCAAGAAGGTATTCAAGGAGCAATTTTAACTGGAAACGCATTAAAAGAAATTCCATTTTCTGTTGTTTATACTAGCTGCCTACAACGTACAATTGATACAGCAAAACATATTTTAGCAGAACGGAAAATTCCAATATTTCAACATCAAGGGTTAAACGAACATAGTTTCGGCGATTGGGAGGGTCAAAAAATAGACAAAGTAAGAGAATTTGATGAATTTCAACAAATGATTAATGATCCAACCAATTACAAAGCATTGAGTAATAATGGTGAAACTTGGGAAGAACTTGCCATAAGAGCAATGAATGCCATTCAGGATATTATTCAAATTCATCATCAAGGTAATATTTTAATTGTCTCTCACGGGCACACCTTAAGATTACTTTTATCCTTATTGAGTGGTTATAGTTGGCAAGAACATCGTGAAGAAAATAAAAGTCAACCTCTACGAAACACGTCAATTTCCGTAGTTCATTATCACCAAAAAGAAGGAGAAAAGTGCGGTCAGTTTTTCATTGAAAAAATCAATGATACAGCACATTTAGATTAAAAAAGGGATTATTTTCCCTCAATCAAGGATAAAAACTCTCCGACCGTATAAAAAGAACCAAAGATCAATAAAATATCTTTTTTATCAGTATTTTTGACCGCACTTTTTACTGCTTCAGTGACGGAATCAGCCTCTTCTACCAATATATTGAATGATTGTGTTATTGCATATTGCTGTAAGCTTTTCGATAATTCCGAACCGCTTTGCCCACGATATCCACCTAAGGTCGCACAGTACCAATGATCGATAATAGGTAACAAAGGAGATAAAATCCCCTCACTGTCCTTGTCTTTCAAAATACCGCAAACTGCATTGATATTTCCTTGACATTCCGCCTTAAGTTCGGTCAATTTTTCTGCCAAATAGCGTGCTGCCTGTGGATTATGCCCTACATCAATAATAATACGAGGACATTCCTTGATATTTTTACCTATCCTATCAACTAATTGGATCAATTTTTCCTGTTTAATAGTTTGAAAACGCCCGATAAGTTCAACTTCTATTAAAGATTGACGAATTACTTGCTCGGAAATCTCAAAAGGCAGGAATTGTATTACTGCTAAAGCAGTAGCCGCATTAGCTAGTGGAATGTGACAAAACGGCAAATTTTCATACCGCACTTTCGTATTCTGCCAAATCCAACTGCTATTATTAAGGATAAACTGCCAATCTTTATCACGACAAGATAAATGGCAATTTAACGATTTAGCCTGTTCAATCATCGTCTTAGGAATATCAGGATCGCCAATCACTGCAGAACAGTTTTCACGAAAAATTCCCGCTTTTTCAAAGGCTATTTTCTCTCGAGTATCCCCTAGAAAATCCACATGATCTATATCAATCCCTGTAATCACTGCTAGCTGACTATCTACAATATTGGTTGCATCTAAACGTCCGCCCAATCCGACTTCTAAAAGCACGACATCTAAATTAGCCTGTTTAAATAAATGCAATGCTGATAGAGTACTGAATTCAAAATAAGTCAAAGAGTGAATTTTATTTGCCTCGATAAAAGAAAAAGAAGCTATATGCTGTTCGTCCGGCAATTCCTGATTTTGAATACGAACCCGTTCATTATAACGTAATAGGTGTGGTGAAGAATACACACCTACTCGATAACCGGCATTAAGTAAAATGGTTTCCAATAAACGACAAGTCGTCCCTTTGCCATTTGTCCCACCGACTGTAATAACAAAAGGCGCAGGAGTAAGCAGTTCCAGTTTTTCCGCAACAGATTTAACTCGCTCTAGGCCCAAATCAATAGCTTTGAAATGACTGTTTTCCAAATAAGAAAGCCACTCCGCCAAGGTTGAGCGGTTCAGTGGCGAAGTGGCTTTTAAATGATATTGCATTATTTATTCTGCTTTTTCTTCTAATAATTCAGGTTCAATAAAAGGAGAAGGTAGTCCCATCAATTTACTTAATAAACCGGCTAATTTTTCACGCATTTCAGCACGTTTTACAATCATATCAATAGCGCCGTGTTCTAATAAAAACTCCGCACGTTGGAAACCTTCCGGTAATTTCTCACGCACAGTTTGTTCAATTACACGAGGGCCAGCAAATCCGATTAATGCTTTTGGTTCTGCAATATTGACATCACCCAACATCGCAAAGCTGGCAGAAACACCACCCAAAGTCGGATCCGTTAAAACCGAAATAAAAGGGACACCTTTTTCTTTCATTTTTGCCAATACCGCACTGGTTTTTGCCATTTGCATGAGAGAAAATAATGCTTCCTGCATTCTCGCACCACCGGATGCTGAAAAACACACAAACGGGCAATTTTTCTCAATCGCCAATTCTGCCGCTTTAACAAATTTCGCACCAACGACGGATCCCATTGACCCCCCCATAAAACTAAAGTTCGAAGCAGCAGCAACAATCGGCATATTATATAACGTACCGGAAACGGTAATTAACGCATCATTCTCACCGGTTTCTTTTTGAGCTGCAGTAATACGATCTTTATATTTCTTCAAATCTTTAAATTTCAGAATATCTTGTGGCTCAAGCTCTGCAGCAATTTCCACAATACTGTCTTTATCTAATAAAGTCTCTAAACGCTCACGAGCATCAATACGCATATGATGCCCACACTTAGGACAAACTTCCAAATGGCGTTTTAATTCATCACGATACAATACTTGCTCACAGGAAGTACATTTTGTCCAAACACCTTCAGGCACATTTGCTTTACGTGTAGTGGCACTTTTACTAAAAATTCTGTCAATCCAACTCATCTTTTTTAATCTCATTAAATGAAAATCTTGCGTATTTAACCACAAATTTCGTCTTTTTTGTACTATTTTATATATTCCGACAGCAGATCTGATCAGGACAATATTTCAGGTAAAAACAACGGTCCTAACGGCATTTTGGGCAAACCAAAATGCTCCGGATAATGCACATCAACCAAATAAAGTCCCTCAGCTTTAGCTGTAGGGGCAGCTAAAGTGCGGTCTTTTTTTGCCAACAATTCAGCGATCCATTCAGTCGGTTGCCTGCCACAACCCACTTCAATCAAACTCCCTACAATGTTACGCACCATATGATGCACAAATGCATTCGCCTGAATATCTATAATAATATAATTTCCCTGACGCATAACATTCAAATGATGCACATTTCGCCAAGGACTATGTGATTGGCATTGTGCTGCCCGAAAGGACGAAAAGTCGTTCTCGCCTAATAACGCTTGCCCTGCCAAATGCATTTTTTCCTGATCCAACTCTAAATGCGTATGGGTAATGCCATAGGGCAAAATCGCCGAACGTAACTTACTACAATACAAAATATAACGGTAACGACGGGCTATGGCACTAAAACGGGCGTGGAAATCTTCCGGCACTTGTTTTGCCCATTTTACTGCAATATCATCAGGCAAATGCACATTTGTACCAAATGCCCAAGCTTTTTCGGGACGAAGTGCGTTAGTTTCAAAATGTACTACCTGACCTGTGCCATGTACACCGCTATCGGTTCGACCGGCACAAAACACCTCAATATTTTCATTCGCCACGCAAGATAGTGCCTTTTCCAACTCACCTTGCACTGTTTGCAAATTTTCCTGTTTTTGCCAACCAAAATAATCTTTGCCGTTATATTCAATACCAAGTGCAATTTTCATCTAAAACACTCCTAAATTACACCGCACTTTTCAGTTGTATATGTACTGTGATTTCTTCACGATCATGATATAAATGCTTCGCTTGCAGACGATAATTCAAGCCATTGGCAGATAATTCATCGTCCAATTTTTGCAAACATGAACGCACTTCCTGATAACGTTTTTTCATTGGCAATTTCAAATTAAATATTGCCTCTCGACACCAACCGTTAATCAACCATTTTACTATGAGTGCCGTAATTCGGCTTGGCTGTTCCACCATATCACAAACCAACCAATCAATTTTTTTCCGTTTCGGCGGCTGAAATTTAAAACCGTCTTCTGCACAATGTTCAATCCGACCACTGTCATGCAAGCTTTCTGCCATTTTTCCGTGATCAACGGCATACACAAAAAGCCCTCGCCGTATAAGTTGATATGTCCAACCTCCCGGGCAAGCGCCTAAATCCACACCGATCATATTCTCAGTAAAACGCTTATTTTCCTCTTCTTTCGGAATAAACGTCAAAATCGCATCATCTAATTTTAATGTTGAACGGCTTGGTGCGTCAGACGGAAATTTCAAGCGTGGAATACCCATAAAATGAGCGGAATGATTGTTATTGTAAGAATAGCCTACATAACAACTGTTCGATTGAACAAAAAGACAATGTAAGGTAATTCCACTCTTTTTCACTTCGTTAAAATTTAACCAGCCTTGTTTTTTCAAAGCTTGACGTAAAGGCACAGTAAATTTTCGACAGAATGTAGAAAGCACTTTAGCTTCATTAGTATCCGCCGTTTCCACCAAAATTTCAGTACTTTGTTTTAGCCCACATTTATCGTAAAAGTGCGGTGCATTTTCATGATATTTTTCAATAATTGGGCCAATACGATCTTCAGGAGACAAATTATCCAATAAATCGGATACGACAATCATTTGACGAGCAAAAATCAATTGATGAAAAGGCATTTCTCTGGCCAATCGATCTGCATCTCCCTTTTGATAGCACTCAAAAATCACATAGCCGCTGTTTTCTTGCACGCGAGCAAAACCAAAAACACCATATTCTGCTGCTTTATCAGTGATTTCTGCGGCCATTTCTTTTTCAAATCCTGAACGACAATAAAGCGCTAATTTATTCAACTGAAACTCCTTGTTTTTTCGCTAATGCCGAACGTACTGCCACTAAAAATAAAATGAACCAACCGACTAAAAAGGCCACACCGCCCATAGGCACAATCATCACAAATTTAGTTGTATTGAATATCGCCATTGCATATAAACCGCCACTAAATCCCAAAATGCCCAGCGCCCACAAAATACCGATAATATTGACCGCTATTTTATGGTATTTAAGTTGCGATTGAACTGCTGCGACAGAAATAAAAAAGCCCAAAGCTAACAAGGCAATAGTATGAAACATTTGATATTGTACACCGGTCTTAATCCATTCAATTTGTTTTGCTGTAAGGCTTGTTTCCAAACTATGTGCAGCAAATGCGCCAAAAGCAACCGTGAAAAAACCGCTTAATGCGGCAATAATACAAAATCGGTTTCCCATTATTCCTCCTTTTTCATCTCATTAATAATCCATTGCCGAAAAGCCAAAATAGGCTGATTGTTTTCCTGATTAGGATTATTTACCACATAAAAAGCCTTGGGATCGGGTAAATCTGTCGGTAAGACAATCTGTAAATTTCCGTTTTTAATTTCCTGCTCTGCCAATACAGCATTGGCTAATATTACACCTTGTCCATGAATAGCTGCTTGTAATCCCATAAATGTATGGCTAAATAACGGCCCATGCTGAATGTCCAATCCGGATAATTGCAAATGTTTCGCCATTTTTTGCCAATTATCTCTTGTATGAATATGAATAAGCCCCGAATTTCTTAAATCATCCGCTACATGAATAGGTTTTTTAGCCAATAATTTCGGTGATGCCAGAATCAATAAAGGGGCTTTAGATAAAAACTCTACCTGCACATGCTCCCATTTGCCATTACCATAATACACGGCAATATCAATTTCATCATTTAACAATCCTTCATCTTGATCAACGCCTTTTATTCGAACATCAATATCAGGGTATTGCTCATTAAATCGACTCAATCGAGGTACAAGCCAATGAATACCAAAAGTTTGTGGCACACTAATAGTCAAATAAGGTTTGCGGTTTTCTCTAAGCTGAGAAGTGACATCAATTAATTTATGCAAAATATCAGCAATCTGTATAAAATACTGAGAACCCTGTTCTGTTAATTCCAAGGCTCGATTCTTTCGTTTAAATAAGGGAATGCCTAAAAAATCTTCCAATAATTTTATTTGATGACTCACCGCTGCTTGAGTCACAAAAAGCTCGTCAGCTGCTTTGGTAAAACTCAAATGGCGGGCTGCACTCTCAAAAGCTTTTAATGAATTAAGGGGAGGCAAACGTTTATACATTATTCTGTCCATAAATGAGTTTATAGATTATTTCACTAATACCAGTCTTCAGATTAGTTTTTTTTATAAATTAGATAAAAATAACTCGTTTGTTATACTTGTCTAACCAGTTTAGCATATACACATACTTAATATTTGGTAATTCCTTAAATAATTAAGTGTTTTAACTTAATTAAGTATTATGTTGTGTTTGCATATTGTTCGGGAAACCGAACTGGGTAATTGTAACTCCTGTTTAATTACCTATTTAACTTCCTGTATATTTTAACCCGTTTTGGGTTTACAACACCGTACTGAAAAGTGCGGTGTTTTTTCTTATTAAAATTTTAGCATAATCGCTCGACCAAATCATAAATAATTGTTTTCAAGACTTCTATTATCGTGTAAATTTGACACATTTCGCAGTAAATAAATTAAGGATAACAAAATGAAAGATCTTGATTGGCAAAATTTAGGCTTTGGTTATATAAAAACCGATTATCGCTATCTTGCTTATTGGCGTGACGGAGAATGGCAACAAGGTGAATTGGTCAAGGATAATGTCTTACATATCAGCGAAGGTTCTACTGCTTTACATTACGGACAACAATGTTTTGAAGGATTAAAAGCCTATCGCACTAAAGACGGATCAATTAATTTATTCCGCCCCGATGAAAATGCCAAACGTATGCAACGTAGTTGTCGCCGTTTGTTAATGCCTGAAGTCCCGATAGAAATGTTCATTGAAGCCTGTAAACAAGTGGTGAAAGCAAATGAAGAATGGGTTGGCCCTTATGGCAGTGGAGCAACTTTATATTTGCGCCCTTTTGTAATTGGCGTTGGCGATAATGTAGGTGTCAGCCCTGCTCCGGAATATATTTTCTCTATATTTGTTTGCCCTGTAGGCGCTTATTTTAAAGGCGGGTTAAAACCAACGAACTTTATGGTTTCTGAGTATGATCGTGCTGCGCCACAAGGTACAGGTGCAGCTAAAGTCGGCGGAAACTATGCTGCCAGCCTTTATCCGGGGAAATTAGCTAAATCTGCCGGCTTTGCTGATTGTATTTATCTCGATCCAACTACCCACACTAAAATTGAAGAAGTGGGATCAGCGAACTTCTTTGGTATCACTAAAGACAACCAATTCGTCACACCTCGCTCACCTTCAATTTTAGAAAGTATCACAAAATATTCTCTTCTCTATTTAGCGAAAGAACGTTTCGGTATGGAAGCCATTGAAGGCGATGTGTATATCAATGAATTAGATCGTTTTGCCGAAGCCGGTGCATGTGGAACCGCAGCTGTGGTGACACCTATCGGCGGAATCCAATACGGAGATAAATTCCATGTCTTCTATTCAGAAACCGATGTTGGTCCTATCACTCGTAAACTTTATGAGGAATTAGTCGGGATCCAATTTGGTGATAAACCGGCTCCTGAGGGTTGGATTTATAAAGTAGAATAAGCCCTAAAATCAAAACCTTCCAAACGGAAGGTTTTTTATTAATTAATATTTTTAACCGATTTACGAACAACCAATTCAGGGTGAATTTCTATGGTTTCGCGTTTATCTGTTTTGTTTTCAATTCGCTCGAATAATAATTTTAATGCTCTCTCGCCTAACCTTGCTTTGGATTGATGAATGGTTGTAAGCGGAGGTGCATAAAAACGTGAGGCATGAATATTATCATAACCCACAACAGAAAAATCTTCCGGCACATTAAATCCTGCATCGGTAATCGCCGAAATTGCACCTAATGCCATCACATCATTACAACAAAAAACAGCTGTCGGACGATGTTCTTGGGCTAAAATTTTATTCATACATTCATAACCGTCTTCCGGTTCAAATGCTCCCTCAAACAACCAATTAGGATTAATCTCCAACCCCTTTTCAGATAATGCTCTAGCAAACCCTTCATGACGTTTACGTGCAGTAGTTTTACTTAAGTCTGCACTCAAATAAGCAATTTCTGTATGGCCGTTTTCCAACAAATGTTTGGCTGCTAAGTAACCGCCTTCAAAACTATTATCCAAAATTAAATCCGTATCCGGATTCAGAGGCCCCCAATCCATAACAACCATAGGCATATAGCTAAAACTTTTTAATAAATCACGGCTATTGTCCCGATATTCTGAACACATAACCAATACCCCATCAACACGTTTTTGAGCTAACATTTCCAAATGATTTTTAATTTTTTCCGGATCATTTTGAGTATTACATAAAAAAAGCGAATATCCCTGATGATAACAATAGTTCTCTACTGCATGAATAATCTCGGCAAAGTAAGGCGCTTCACTGGTAGTAACGACCATACCGATTGATTTGGTGGTATTCACTTTGAGGCTACGAGCCACCGCACTGGGTGAATAATTGAGTTGTTGAATTGCAGATAACACTGCTTTTTTTGTCTCTTCTGCCACGTGGCGAGTATCGTTGATTACATGGGAAACTGTCGTAGTAGATACGCCTGCTAATTTTGCCACGTCTTTAATTGTTGCCATAATATTCTCCAAAATTTGACATATTATAGAATAGATAGACTTTTTTGTTGAGGTTTTAATTGATTTTAATCAATAACAATAAAAATTAGGCAAAAAGGAAGATGAATAAATAGATTTATGGGTATGGAATTGCTAGAATATCAGCGAGTTATTTGATTAAGGAGTGAAAAATGAGTGATTTTAGCTATGCAATAATGATGGTTATTTTCTCATTAAGTATTGTAGTAGGATTATCTGTTGCAATTTTCTAATAAAACAAACTAGAAAGAAACCGCACTTTTAGTAAACGCTTGAAAGTGCGGTTTCTTTTTTATTCTTTTTTGAAAATATCTTCATCATTCATTGTTTGCAAACGTGCAATAGTATCTCTATAAGAGATTTCCAGTGTTTCACGACTGGTGGCCAATACACCTTGGTCAATTAAAATACCATCATTCACATCATAAACCCAGCCATGTAGTGACAATTTTTTGCCGTTTTTCCACGCAGATTGAATAATTGAAGATTGACCTAAATTGTAAACTTGTTCGGCAACATTAATTTTAGTCAGCATATCAGCCCGTTTTTCAGGCGATAATCGGCCTAATAAGCTACCGTGTTTAAAATAAAGATCACGAATATGTAATAACCAATTATTGATCAACCCCAAATCTTGATTTGCCATGGCCGCTTTAATACCTCCACAATTGGTATGGCCACAAATAATAATATGTTCAATATTGAGTACATCTACAGCATATTGCACCACAGATAAACAATTCAAATCCGTATGAATCACTTGGTTCGCTACATTACGGTGAACAAACAATTCGCCGGGTTCTAAATTGGTGAGTTTTTCTGCCGGCACACGGCTATCCGAGCAGCCTATCCATAAATAATGTGGGGTTTGATGTTCTGCCAACTCTTTGAAATAAGCAGAATTTTCTTCTTTCATTCGTAATGCCCAACTATGGTTATTGGCAAAAAGCTGTTCAATTCTTTTCATCAGAATCCCTTTCATTCTGTTATAATATATCGCTTTCAGTATAGCGAAATTCGCTGTTCAGTCAAAATGTTATTAAGTGGTTGTATATGTTTGCTCTTGAAATCAAAGGTTTAACTAAAGAATATAAAAACGGCGTTAAAGCCTTACATGGTATTGATTTAACTGTCGAACAAGGGGATTTTTATGCATTATTGGGACATAACGGAGCCGGAAAATCAACAACTATAGGTATTATTAGTTCTCTCGTGAATAAAACAGCCGGTGAAGTGAAAGTGTTTGGCTATGATTTAGATAAAAATCTCGCAGAATTAAAGCAGCAAATCGGTTTAGTACCACAAGAATTTAATTTTCACCAATTTGAAAAAGTAATCAATATCTTAGTAAATCAAGCAGGATATTATGGTATTCCCCGTAAAGAAGCCTTAAAACGGGCAGAATTTTGGCTAAAGAAACTGGATTTATGGGATAAACGTGATCAACAATCAATGCGGCTTTCAGGTGGAATGAAACGTCGTTTAATGATCGCCCGAGCCTTAATGCACAATCCGAAATTATTAATTTTAGATGAACCCACAGCAGGCGTTGATATTGAATTACGCCGTTCTTTATGGACATTTTTACGTGAATTAAATTTACAAGGCACCACGATTATTTTGACCACTCATTATTTAGAAGAAGCAGAAATGTTGTGTCGTCATATCGGTATTATTCAACAGGGGCGTTTAGTGGTAGATATGCCGATGAAGACCTTATTGGCAAAATTGGAAACCGAAACTTTTGTGCTGGATTTAGCCATAAAAAGCCCATTACCTGAAATTCAAAACTATAACGCCACGATGATTGATGCAAATACTCTGGAAGTCGATGTGCAACGAGAACAAGGATTAAACCAACTTTTTACCCAACTCACACAACAAGGCATTCAGGTATTAAGCATGCGAAATAAAGCAAATCGATTAGAAGAATTATTTATGAATATGTCATTAAACAAACCACAATCAGACAACGCAGAGGAGCAACAATAATGGCATTGGCTTGGGTAGCATTTACCACAATTTTACATAAAGAAATTCACCGTTTTATGCGAATTTGGCTACAAACGCTCGTGCCACCTGTGATTACCATGAGCCTCTATTTTGTGATTTTCGGACAATTAATCGGTTCTCGAATTGGTGAAATGAGCGGATTTAGCTATATGCAATTTATTGTGCCGGGGCTTATCATGATGTCATCATTGACAAATTCCTTTTCTAACGTTGCATCTTCTTTTTACAGTACAAAATTTGCTAAAAATGTGGAAGAGTTGCTCATTTCTCCCACGTCACCGCATATTATTTTAGGTTATGTAGCCGGTGGTATGGCACGTGGCATTTGTATAGGTATATTAGTTACTATTGTCTCCTTATTTTTTGTTTCTTTCAATATTCATTCTTGGGCAATTGTTGCAATAACCTTATTACTCACCACCGCCACTTTTGCATTAGGCGGATTGATTAATGCGGTATTTGCGCGTTCTTTTGACGACATTAGTATTATCCCAACGTTCGTTTTAACACCTCTCACTTACCTTGGTGGCGTATTTTATTCTATTTCATTATTGCCTGATTTTTGGCAGATAGTTTCTAAATTCAATCCGATTGTGTATATGATTAATGGCTTCCGTTACGGTTTTTTGGGCATTACAGATGTAGAATTGAGTTACACATTTGGTGTATTAGCATTATTTATTTTATTACTGTATTTTACAGTTTATTATCTCATTAGCCGTGGCGTGGGATTACGCAGTTAAATGTAGCTAACCCTATACGCGCCTATAGGGTCAGATAAACAAGCTAAGCCTATTACAGCTTTAAATTATTTTACGATTTCATAACAAGGCACATAAGCTTCGCCGGTCGGCAATTTCATTCTGTGTTGCTCCACGAAATTTTGTAACAAGACATCCATTTTTTCCATCAATTTTTTATCGCCGTGAATCTGATATTTGCCTTTTTGCTCAATTAAATCCTGATACTCCGGTTTAATATTACCGGCTACAATACCGGAAAAAGCACGGCGCAAATTAGCTGCTAAACTGACCGCACTTTGAGCTAAATTGAGATTTAATGTGGCCATATTTTCATGGCTTGGCTCAAAAGGATGTTGGAATTCCGGATCAATTTTTAGTGACCAGTTAAAGCCGTAACTGTCTGCATTATCGTAACGTTGTTGCTTAATTTGTTTCATAGCCGTTTTCATTGTTTGAGCAACACTGACCGGATCATCAATAATAATTTGATATTGTTGCCGAGCCTGTTCGCCTAAAGTTTCGCCGATAAAACGATCTATTGCAGCAAAATAATCCTCGCTTTCTTTTGGACCGGTTAAAATCAACGGTAAATGTTGAGCCTGATTTTCCGGATTGAGTTTTACCCCTAAAATATACATAAATTCTTCAAATGTCCCCGGCCCCCCCGGGAAAATAATAATGCCATGCCCCATACGTACAAAAGCCTCAAGGCGTTTTTCAATATCCGGCATAATGATTAATTCATTGACTATCGGGTTTGGTGGTTCAGAGGCAATAATCGAAGGCTCGGTAATGCCAATAAAACGGCTGTTTTTATAACGTTGGTTGGCATGCCCGATAGTTGCTCCTTTCATTGGCGCTTCCATCACACCGGGGCCACAACCTGTGACAATGTTTAACTCTCGTAACCCTAATTCCACCCCCACAGTACGGCAATATTGATATTCGATTTGATTAATAGAGTGACCTCCCCAGCATACCACTAAATTAGGCAATTCCCCTACAATGAGGGCTTTGGCATTACGTAAAATAGAAAATACTTGGTTGGTAATATATTTACTGTCTTGGTTTTGGCTTGGATTAATGCGTTGATTTAGCACATTGACAAACAAAATATCCCGCAATACGGCAAATAAATGGTATTGGATATTTTTAATCATTTGATCATCAACAAAAGCACTTTCGGGTGGGTTATGTAGCTCTAATGCCACACCACGCTCACGAGCAATCAAATTAATATCAAAATCAGGATATTTACCGAGCAAAGCTCTACTATCATCCGTTACCGCTCCCGAATTGAGGACCGCCAACGAGCAGTTACGATAAAGCGAATATAAATTTGATTGAGCTTGCTTGGTTAATTGTTCCACTTCCAAATGAGACAGTTGATCCATACTGCCTTTAGGATTGATGTAATGAATATTGCTCATAAAATTACCTTATTGTCTTGCCAAACGTAAATTAGTCGGAATGGAGTCAAAATTGGAACGGAACGGATTAATATCCAAACCACCACGTCTCGTATAACGGGCATATACGGTAAGTTTTTCAGGGCGGGCAAAGTGCATAATATCGCAGAAAATACGTTCCACACATTGTTCGTGAAATTCATTATGTCGGCGGAATGATACCAAATAACGCAGCAATTTTTCACGGTCAATTTGTTTTCCAACATAATGAATTTGCACACTACCCCAATCAGGTTGATTGGTAATTAAACAATTAGATTTCAACAAATGGCTGACTAGAGTTTCTTCAATTTGATTATCTAAAGTGCAATGTTTCAATAAAGCGGCGTTAAAGTTGTAATCATTGATTTCGATATCCACATTGTCAATGCAATCACCTTCAAAAGCGGCAATTTGCTGCTGAGTGTAATTCTGCAACAAATTTAACCGCACTTTAACTTCACCTTTAGCACAATCTTTTAAATCTTGCTGCATGATCTGTTGAACTTCGGCTAAGGTACTGAATTTACTTTGGTTAAAACTGTTTAAATAAAGTTTAAAACTTTTAGATTCTATTAAGTTCAACGAGCGAAAATCAATTTCCACATCGGCAATCGCCACTTGTGGCACACCTTTTGCATTCAACCACGAAATTTCATATGCTGTCCAAATATCGGCTCCCACGGAAAAAGGCTGTATATGCGTAATGCCTAAACCGTCACGATGAAGAGAACGAGGCACGGATTGCAGCAAAGTACGATCGTAATTTTCATTGTATTCTGTTTTTTGCCCTAATTTCAGGGCTGATAAACTATCGCCTTGATAATTCATTTTACGTTATTTCCTTATTTTTATTGCCAATTCCACGAAAGATTGGAAATTAATCGGCATTGATCACATTTAAAATGGAATAGCTCCAAAATGGGCTTAGGTTGTTTCCAATTACCTTTGCATAACGGACAACGACGATTGATCTCAGTTTCAAGGCTATCGCCACCGACACGGTAAAGATAATAATAGGTGGGGATTTTACTATGTTGTTCTATTTCTTGACGTAAGGCATAACCGTGTTTAAACAGTTGAGTTTGCGTATCGGAAATCTCTGCCAAGGCCTGTTTTTCTAGTGTAGAACCATTCATTTGCAATTGGTCACAGGCCTGCCAATTTTCCTGCCATTTAATTAAATCCATCGCTAAGTGCGGTTGATTTTTGAGTTGTTTATAAAGAGGAATAGGGGCTAAATTTTCGCCATTGTGTAAAGGTGAACAAGACTGCAAATGTGTTGTATAAACAAGCTGCCAAGAAATATACTGCTGATTTGTTTCATCAGAATTAAGATCCTCTGCAACGATTTGAAAACTCTCCAAAATCAGACCGCACTTTTCCGCCTCTGACAAGGCATTTTTCACATTTTCATTGTTATTTTCAGGCAATAATGCGCTTTGTTCGGGACAAATAACCCGAATTGCAAACCCCGATAATCCTTCTTGTTCGGCAAAAAACAACGGGATTTCACGCCCGATAATTTGCCCGTTATAACGCCAATGATCAATTAAAGTATTCAATAAAGGCACTTGTTCTTGCCACAAATCCGGACGATCATTTTGGAAAAATACGTCAGTAAGATACATTTTCTGTCAAAATTTAGTTAGAATGTGGCAATCATAACCTATTCAAGCAATGAGATCTATTATGCTGCTACGCAAGCAAACCCAAGAACAATTAAATGAATTGCAAAAGTTAATGCAAACACAGGGATTATGGCAAAGTTTCCCCCCTTCTCCCGAAGCCTTGCAAAGTACACAACCTTTTGGATTGGACAGTTTAAGTGCGACAGAATGGCTACAATGGGTTTTCATTCCCCGTATGCAAGCATTAATTGACAGCAAACAGCCCTTACCAACACAAATTGCGATTTCACCTTATTTAGAAGAAGCCTTAAAAGAAGAACCCTATTTGCCGGCATTATTAAACCCGATCATCACAATTGAGGCATTATTGACAAATCAATGTTAGAAATTTTATATCAAGATGAGTATTTAGTTGCGGTGAATAAACCTGCCGGCATGCTGGTCCATCGCAGTTGGCTGGATACGCATGAAACCCAATTTGTCATGCAAACCTTACGTGATCAAATCTGTCAGCATGTTTTTCCTATTCATCGTTTAGATCGCCCTACTTCGGGTGTATTATTATTTGCTTTAAGTAGTGAAATGGCAAATTTGGCTTGTATACAATTCGAACAAAATCAAGTGGAAAAACACTATTTAGCAGTAGTACGCGGCTATTTAATCGGTGAGGATATCATTGATTATCCATTAAAACCCAAATTAGATAAAATTGCCGATAAATTCAGTCAAGAAAAAGCACCACAAAGTGCGGTCAGTATTTATCAAGGATTGAACACCGTGGAAATGCCTTATGGTGTAGGGCGTTATCACACTTCCCGTTATTCTTTGGTTCGTCTAATCCCTAAAACAGGCAGAAAACATCAGTTACGCCGTCACTTAAAACATATTTTTCACCCGATTTTGGGCGATACACAATACGGTGATCTACACCAAAATAGAGCCTTAACAACACATACCGGCATTTCTCGCTTAATGTTACATGCGGAAAAACTGACTTTGATACATCCCATAACCCATCAGCCACTTGATATTCATGCTAATATGGACGAGCAATGGCAACAACTATTTGAGATTTTTAATTGGTAAAAGAGGAAAAATAAATGAAATTATATATTTACGAACATTGTCCATTCTGTGTACGTGCGAGAATGATTTTTGGATTAAAAAAATTAAACGTTGAAAAAATAACCTTACTGAATGACGATGAGGAAACGCCCGTTCGCTTAATCGGCAAAAAAGCCGTACCTATTTTAATCAAAAATGATGGTACAGCGATGCCGGAAAGTTTGGATATCGTGCGTTATATTGATGATAATTTCGGTGAAAAATTACTGTTAGAGAAAGTTCGTCCCGAGTTAGAAAAATGGATAAACCATGTTCAGAGTTATTATAACCACCTCTTAACACCTCGTTTTATTCAGCTTGGTTTAGCAGAGTATGCGACCCAAAGTGCGGTGGAATATTTTATTAAAAAGAAAACTCAAAATATCGGCGATTTTGCTGAAAACCTCGCTAAAACCGCAGAATACCTTGCCAAAATTCATGAGGATTTGACCGCACTTTCGACCTTAATTTTAAGTGATGATAAAGCTAACGGCACTCAACTTTCCCTGGAAGATATCATGCTGTTCCCTATGTTACGTAATTTAACTTGCGTGAAAGGTTTAATTTTTCCGGAAACCGTTGCCGCTTATGTACATAAAATGGCGGAATTGAGTCAGATTGACTTGTATTTTGAACGGGCTGTTTAATAAATATAAACAAAAACTTGACTGTGAATTTTAATTCGTTAGAATTTGCGGTGGTTTTTATTCAACACACTGCAAGGAGGACGCTATGTCATTATTTACTTCTCTCTTTGCAGGCTTATCCCGATAGACATTTCTGATTGTTCATATTGGGCGTGAGCCTGCCAATTCTTTCTGTAGCGGATGCTACAGCATTTTTCATTGTCTAAGAATGGGTAAAATATGAACAATTCTATTCAGCATTTGGCTGAAAATATCCTTTTGGTTGCCTCAAACGACACTTGGATTGAAGGCAACGCTATTCAACAACTTCACACCACAGCACAGCTTGCAGGAATGCAGAAAATTGTTGGGCTGCCGGATTTACACGCCGGCCGAGGCTATCCGATTGGTGCCGCATTTTTTACGCTGGGCAAACTCTATCCGGCTCTAATTGGCAGCGATATCGGCTGTGGTATGGCACTTTGGCAAACGTCGCTGAAAACGGCAGGGCTGAATTTAGATAAACTCGAAAAACGAATCGGTAATCTCGATCAGCCGTTATCTGAAACGGAAATATTGCAAAATTTTCCGCAAATGACACCGCTTGCAGACGGCCGTTTTGCTAGCGGTACCATCGGCTTGGGCAACCATTTTGCCGAGTTGTTGAGCCTTGATGAGATTTTCGATACCGAAATTGCCCACCAAATCGGGCTTTCGAAAAAACAGTTGCAACTTTTAATTCACAGCGGTTCTCGAGGCATAGGTGGTGAGATTTTGCGTTCACACATCGACCAATTCGGGCATCACGGATTGGATGAGGGAACAGAGGCGTTAGCGGACTATCTCGACCGTCACCAATTTGCCCTGTCTTATGCCGAGCAAAACCGCCGTTTGATTGCCTCGCGGATTTTGCAAAATCTGAAAACAGAGGGCGTGCCGTTGGCGGATATTCCGCACAATTTTGTCGAGCAAGCAGAAATCAACGGGCAACTCGGCTGGTTACACCGCAAAGGGGCGGCGCCGAGCGATCAAGGTTTGGTGGTGATTCCCGGCTCTCGTGGCAGTTATAGCTATTTGGTGCAACCGCTTGACACGGATATTGCCTTGAAATCCTTGGCTCACGGTGCAGGCA